>DASWNW010000041.1:0-47738 GCA_036399015.1 Thermoanaerobaculia bacterium
CGCGCAACGCCTCCCGGGCAACTGGCAACGGGCAACCGGCAACATGCGGCGCGCAACGCGCGTTGAGCTGGCTTCGCCGCCTGGACCGCACTCCGGAAACCATCGCTCAGGCGTAACAGCCCGAGCAACGCGCCACGCGCAACGCGCAACGCCTCCCGGGCAACGGGCAACGGGCAACCGGCAACATGCGGCGCGCAACGCGCGCCGCATGCTACCCTCCGCCCAAAAGTGCGGTCCCTCCTTCCTCTCTCCGGTCTCGCCCTCTTCGTCGTGGTGTGGCAACTCGGCGTCGTGCTGTCGCCGGGAACGCTCGTGCCGGCGCCGGGGCAGGCGGCGCTGGCGATCGTGGAGCTGGCGGAGAAGGGGCTGCTGGCGCGCTACATCGTGGCCTCCCTCTTCCGCGTCACCTGGGGCTACCTCGCCGCGCTCCTCATCGCCGTCCCGCTGGGGGTGCTCCTCGGGCTCTGGCGGCGGGGGGAGCTGGCGCTCAACCCGATCCTGCAGCTCTTCCGGCCGATCTCCCCTCTGGCCTGGATCCCGATCGCGATCCTCTGGTTCGGCGTCGGCGACCTCTCGGCGATGTTCCTCATCTTCCTCGCCTCGGTGCTCCCGCTGACGCTCACCACCGTCCACGCCGTGCACAACATCGAGGCGGTGCACCTCTCCGCCGGCCGCAACTTCGGGCTCACCAACCGGGAGCTGGTGCGCAGCGTCATCGTCCCGGCCATCCTCCCGCAGCTCATCGTCGGGATGCGCATCACCCTCGGCATCGCCTGGCTGGTGGTCGTCGCCGCGGAGATGATCGCCGTCAACTCCGGCCTCGGTTTCCTCATCGTCGACGCGCGCAACGCCGGGAACCGCTACGACCTCGTCGTGGCCGGCATGATCCTCATCGGCCTCATCGGGGTCGTGCTCGACCTGATGATGCGCCGCCTCGAGCGGCTGCCGAACGTCCGCTGGGGGTACGTCGCCGAATGACGAAGGTCGTCTTCCGTGACATCAACATGTCCTTCGGCAGCGTGCGGGTGCTGGAGGACATCAACCTCTCCGTGCGCGACGGGGAGTTCGTCTGCCTCCTCGGCCCCTCCGGCTGCGGCAAGTCGACGCTCCTCAACATCGTCGGCGGCTTCATCGCGCCGATGGAAGGGGAGGTGACGATCGACGGCGAGCGGGTCTCCGGCCCCGACCCCCGCCGCATCTTCGTCTTCCAGGAGCGGGGCGTCTTCCCCTGGCTGACGGTCGAGGAGAACATCGGCTTCGGCCTCTTCCGCCAGACGGAGGCGGAGAAGCGGGAGCGGATCGCCCACTACGTGCAGCTCGTCGGCCTCCGCGGCTTCGAGCGGTCGTACCCCCGCGAGCTCTCCGGCGGCATGAAGCAGCGGCTGGAAGTGGCGCGCGCGCTGGCCGTGAACCCCGACGTCCTCTACCTCGACGAGCCCTTCGGCGCCCTCGACTCCATCACCCGCCTCCAGATGCGCCGCGAGCTGCTCCGCATCTGGCAGGCCGAGAAAAAAACGATCCTCTTCGTCACCCACGACATCGAGGAGTCGGTGCAGCTCGCCGACCGGGTAGTGGTGTTATCGGCCAGGCCGGGTCGGGTGCGGCGGATCGTGGAGATTGAGATTCCGCATCCGCGGGACCTGTCGGATCCGAGGTACATACGGTTGCGGGATGAGATTTTTGGGGAGATTGGGCTGGCGCATCAGGTATAGACGGATGAATGAAGAATTTCGAATGAAGAATGAAGAATTAGGAGCCGAACGAGCGTCTCGGCCGGGCGTTCTTCATTCGAAATTCTTCATTCGAAATTCTTCATTCATATGGCCCCTAGCGACGGCGCTGCTCCTCATCGCCCTCTGGCAATTAGCGGTGACCCTGACGGCCGCCACAATCTTCCCCTCTCCCCTCGCCGTCGCCAAAGGCCTCACCCAGCTCCCCAACCTCGGCAGCTACATCCGCGACTCGCTCTTCCGCGTCGCCTGCGGCTACCTCGCCGCCGTGGCGCTCGGCGTGCCCGTCGGCCTCGCGCTCGGCTGGTGGTCTTCCCTCGCGCGGGCGGCGAATCCGCTCATTCAGATGCTGCGGCCGATCTCGCCGCTGGCGTGGATGCCGCTGGCGGTGATCTGGTTCGGGGTCAGCAACCTCGCGCCGATCTTTCTCATCTTCCTGGCCTCGTTCTTCCCCGTCGTCGTGTCGACCATGAACGGCGTGCGGAACGTGCCGCCGGTGTACGTGCAGGCGGGGCGCAACTTCGGGCTGTCGACGCGCGCGCTGATCACGCGGGTCGTCTTTCCGGCGGTACTGCCGCGCATCCTGGTGGGGCTGCGCATCGCCTTCGGCGTCGCCTGGATCGTGCTGGTGGCGGCGGAGATGATCGCCGTCGACTCCGGCCTCGGATACCTCATCATCGACGCGCGCAACGCGGGCAAGCGCTACGACCTCGTCGTCGGCGGCATGCTCACGATCGGCGTGATCGGACTCTTGCTGGACACACTCATTCGCCTCACGGAACGGCTGCGGTTCGTTCAATGGGCATTCGATAAATGATCCGCGCGCGCAAGCGCGCGCTAAGGGAGGAGGTGAACCGATGACCCATACGCGCAAGATCTCGCTCGCGGTGCTGGCCTGGGTGGCCATCATCACGGCGGCGCATCTCGGCACGAACGTCGACTGGAACGTGCTGCTGAACGACCGGCTGCCGGAGAGCGAGCGCAAGCTCAACGTCGCATACATCCCGGTGACGTGACACCTGGCGTGCCCGGTGACCGACTACATCTCCGCCCGCTCGAAGTCGGGCCATCTGTTCATCCCTCGCATGTTCCAGGGATTTCCGGAGATCAAGGAAGCGCTGATCTCCAACCAGATGCAGGCGGGATTCATGGTCGCGCCGATGGCCATCGCCCTGCGTGCCCAGGGCGTCCCGGTGAAGATCGTCTACCTCGGACATCGCTACGGCAGCGCCGTGGCGGTGCGCAAGAACGGGCCGGTGAAGACCTTCGCCGACCTGAAGGGGAGGACCGTGGCCATCCCCTCCCGCTTCTCGGATGAGCGGCTGATCCTCTTCCGCGCGCTCGCCGCGAACCGGATGAGCGCCTCCGACATCCGCATGGTGGAGATGTCGCCGCCCGACGTCGCCGGCGCGCTCGCCGCCGGCGCGATCGACGCCTTCTCGATGGGGGAGCCTTACCCGTCGCAGGCGGAGATGGCCGGCTTCGGCCGCATCCTCTTCCACGCCCGCGAGTACTGGCCCGACTTCATCTCCTGCGTGCTCGTGGTGCGCGAGGACGTGATCGAGAAGCGCCCGGAGGCGGTGCAGGTGCTCGTCGACGGCATCGCCCGCTCCGGCCTCTGGCTGGAGAACCCCCCGAAGCGCCGCGCCCGCCGCGAGCACGCCGCCGACTTTGTCGGCCGCTTCTACTTCCGCCAGGACCCGCGCCTCCTCAAATGGGCGCTCACCAAGCCGGAAGACCGCGTGCAGTACCAGCCCCTCACCCCGCTCCGCAAAGACTTCGAGCTGATCGTCCGCCTGATGCGCGAGACGGGCGTCCTCGACCGCGACATCGCCTTCGAGGAGTACATCGAGCCGCGCTTCGCGGAAGGGGCGAAGCTGGAGACGGAGTGGGTGTATGAGCCGGGGGACGCGGTCGCGCGGTAGGAGTCGCAGAGTCTCAAAGTCTCAAAGTCTCAAAGTCTCAGAGAGAGAACGCGCGTGGATCTCGGCGAAGCCCCCTTTGAGACTCTGAGACTCTGAGACTCTGAGACTTGACGTGCTACGTACGTAGCACTATCCTCCCGACCATGCCCCAACCCCCGTTGTCCCGCCGCGAGCGGGAGATCCTGGAGGTCATCTTCGCCATCGGCGACGAGGCCTCGGCGGAGGAGATCCGGGAGCGGCTGTCGGATCCGCCGAGCTATTCGGCGGTGCGGGCCATGCTGGCGAAACTCGAGGCCAAGGGGGCCGTAAAACACAAGGAGCAGGGGCTGCGGTACGTCTACTCGCCGACCATGCCGCGCGGCAGGGCGAGGAAGTCGGCGCTGCGCCGCCTCGTCGACGTCTTCTTCGGCGGCTCGAAAGAGCAGGCGGTGACGGCGCTGCTGAACGACGAGAAGTGGAGCGACGAGGAGCTCGACGAGCTGGCGAGAAAGATCGAGCGCGTGCGCAAGGAACGGAGCGAACGATGATCGCAGTCCTGCTGAAGTCGACCGTGGCGCTGCTCGTCGCCCTGACGTTCGTCCTCGCCGCCCGCCGCGCGCGCGCCTCGCTGCGCCACCTGATGCTGGCGACCGCGTTCGCGTTCCTGCTGCTTCTGCCCGTCGTGCAGCACTTCGCGCCGGCGGTGCGCATCGCCGTGAAAGCCGCCCCCGCTATCGTCCTCTCTGGAGCGACGGGCTCTCAGCCCGTCGCCGCCGTCACTCCGCCCGCACCCGATCGCGGGCTGAGAGCCCGCGACTCCAGAGAGATCCTCTTCGTCGCCTACGCCTGCGGCGTCCTCCTCCTCCTCGCGCGCCTGCTTCTCGGCGTGCTCCGGCTGCGCGTCCTGGCGCGCTCCTCCGACGTCTGGCTCGAGGGCACCGCGCGCATGAACGAGATCGCGCTGCAGGCGGGCATCCGCCGCCCCACCCTGGTCGTCCTCTCCGAGCGGGTCTCCGTGCCGCTCACGTTCGGGTTCATCCGCTCCACCATCGTGCTGCCGCCCGCGGCGCGGGAGTGGCCGGCGGGGGAGCTGACGCGGGCGATCCGGCACGAGCTGGAGCACGTGCGCCGGGAGGACTGGGCGGTGCAGCTCGCCGCGCGCATCGCCACGGCGCTCTACTGGCCGCACCCGCTGGTGTGGGTGGCGTGGCAGCGCCTGTGCGTCGAGGCCGAGCGCGCCTGCGACGACGCGGTGGTCCGCTCCGCCGACTCCGCGACCTACGCGGAGCAGCTCGTCCTATTGGCGAAGTCGCTCGCGCGGCGCCGCACGCTGCCGGCCCTGCCGATGGCCTCGCCGACGCGGCTCGCCGAGCGGGTGCACGCGATCCTAGATCCGCAACAGCGTCGCGGCCCGCACAGCCGTGCGGCGGCCGCGGCGGCGGTGCTGGTGATGATGGTCTCGCTGGCCCTCTTCGGCACGCTGCGCCTCGTGGCGGAAGAGGCACCGGCGCTCTTCCAGGAAGAGCTCCTCGACGCCGCCGCGCGCGGGGACGTCCGCCGCGTCGGCGAGTACCTCGACCGCGGCGCCGATCCCAACGTGCCCTCGCCCGGTGACGGCAACCCGCTCATCGCCGCGGCGGCGGCGGGGGAGACGGAGGTCGTCGACCTGCTCCTGCGCCGCGGCGCGCGCATCGACGAGGTCGTTCCGCGCGACGAGAACGCGCTCATCACCGCCGCCCGCCTCGGCCGCACGGAAGTGGTGCGCCTCCTCATCGACCGCCGCGCCGACGTCAACGCCCGCGTCTTCGTCGTCGAGTCCGACGAGCCCCCGCACTGGCGCACCCCGCTCAACCAGGCCCGCCGCGGCGGCCACCGCGAGATCGAGCGGATGCTCGTCGCGGCCGGCGCGAAGGAGTAGGTCTAGTACCATGAGCCCTGCGATGAAGCTCCTCTCCGACACCAGCGACAAGGTGCGTGCGATCCACGAGGAGATGCTGCGCCGGAGGACGCCGGAGGAGAGCTTCCGGACGGCGCAGCAGTTGACGCAGTTCGTCCATCAGCTCGCGTTCGACAACCTCCGCGCGCAGCACCCGGAGCTGACGGAAGAGGAAGCGTGGCTGAAGCTCGCTGCCGAACGGCTCGGCGCGGACGTCGTGCGGAAGGTCAACGCGCGGCGAGCAAAAGCGTCGTGAACCTGCCCGACCCGTTCAAGCTCGCCTCCGAGTTTGCACCAATCCTAGACGCGCTCGGAATTCGCTACGCGGTCGGCGGCTCCGTCGCGTCGACGCTCTACGGAGACGCTCGCACGACCGACGATCTCGATATCGTCCTCGATGCGACTGAAGCACAGGTGCGGCAGTTGGTCGCACGCATTCGCGCCGAGTATTACGTGGATGAAGACGATGCGGTGGAGGCGGTCCGCCGGCGCAGCACGTTCAGTGCGATCCACCTCACCGCGATCGTGAAGGTGGACTTTTTCATCGCCGAGGCGACGCCCGAGGCGCGGCTTCAGCTCGAGCGGCGCCGCATCAAGAAGATCGGGGAGACGAGGGTGTCGTTCTACGCGCCGGAGGACATCCTGATTCGCAAGCTGATGTGGTTCCGCCTGGGCGGTGAAGTCTCCGACCGGCAGTGGCGCGACGTCCTCGGCATCCTGCGGGTCCGGCGCGAGCCGCTCGACGACGCCTACCTCGACCGCGCTGCCGCCTCCTTCGAGGTCACCGACCTTCTGGCCCGCGCGCGGGAAGCTGCCCGGTGAGGCGGTCAAAGTCGGGGAGCCCGAGGGTCTCAGCGCGCGCGTCTTCGTCGATGCCCGCGGCGCGCATGGCTTCGAGAACCTGGTCGCGGGTGAGGTCGTGCCAGCCGGTGAGGTTGTTGACCAGCTTCTTCCGGCGCATGCGGAAGGAGGCGCTGACGACCTCCAGCACTTCTTCGCGCGGGGAGGAAAGGCTCGGGTCGCGCGCGTCGAGCACCACCACCGCGCTGCGCACCTTCGGAGGCGGGTAGAAGGAGCGGGGGTCGAGGGTCATCACCGTCTTCGCGGTGGCGTAGGCCTGCACGTAAAGGGTCAGGTAGCCGTAGGGGTCGCTGCCCGGCTTGGCCGACACGCGGTCCGCCACCTCTTTCTGCAGCATGAAGACGGCGCGGCGGCAGTTGGGGTCGGCGATGACGCGGCGGAGGATCGGCGTCCCGACGTTGTAGGGGAGGTTGCCGACGGCGCGGTACGGCCCCTCGGGCAGAGCTGCATCGACGGCGTCTTCCTGTCGCAGCTCGAGGCGCTCGCCGAATTTGGCGCGGAGGCGGGCGGCGAGCTGGGGGTCGATCTCGATGGCGATGACGCGGTTGCCGAGCTCCACCAGCTTCTCGGTCAGCACCCCTTCGCCGGGGCCGATCTCCAGGACCACCTCGTCCGGCCGCGGCTCGACGGCGGCGACGATCTTCTCGACGGCGCCGCGGTTGCGGAGGAAGTTCTGGCCCCATTTTTTCTTGGGTCGCACGCCGGGGATACTAAACTCCACCCGATGACCCAGGGAATCGAAAACGCACAACAGACGATCGCGCGCCTGCGTGCCGAGGTGGGCCGGGCGGTGGTCGGGCAACAGGCGGTGCTCGACCGGCTGGTGATCGCCATCCTCGTGCGAGGGCATGTCCTGATCGAGGGGCTGCCGGGCCTCGCCAAGACGCTGCTGGTGAAGACGCTCGCCGGCGCGATCGAGGCGTCGTTCAAGCGCATCCAGTTCACCCCCGACCTCCTCCCGGCCGACATCACCGGCACGCAGATCTTCGACCCCGCCGGCCGCACGTTCAACGCGCGCCTCGGCCCGATCTTCGCCAACCTCATCCTCGCCGACGAGATCAACCGCGCGCCGGCGAAGGTGCAGAGCGCGCTCCTCGAGGCGATGCAGGAGCGGCAGGTGACGATCGGCGACACCTCGTACAAGCTTCCCGACCCCTTCCTCGTGATCGCCACGCAGAACCCGATCGAGCACGAGGGGACGTACGCGCTCCCGGAAGCGCAGGTCGACCGCTTCGTGATGAAGCTGAAGGTCGACTACCCGGCGGCCGACGAAGAGCTGCGCATGCTCGGGCTCTACCTCAACCCGATGCGCGAGACGGTGCAGATCGAGCGCATCCTCGGCCTGGCGGAGATCCGCGACATCGCCAACCTCGCCGCGCGCGTGCACACCGACGAGCGGATCGGCCGCTACATCGTCCAGCTCGTGACCGCGACGCGCAAGCCGGCCGACTTCCGGCTGGGGGCGCTCGCGCACCACATCGCCTTCGGCGCCAGCCCCCGCGCCACGCTCGCCCTCGCGCACGTCGCCAAGGCGCACGCCTTCATCGCCGGGCGGGAGTACGTGGTCCCCGAGGACGTGAAGGCGATCGCGCACGACGTCCTGCGCCACCGGCTGGTGCTCAGCTACGAGGCGGCGGCCGAGCAGATGACGGCGGACCGGATCATCGATCAGATCTTGGGAAGTGTGGCGGTTCCGTAGGAGTCGCAGAGTCTCAAAGTCGCAAAGTCTCAGAGGAGGACGTTGCCAGCCGTTGATTCCTTTGAGACTCTGAGACTCTGAGACTTTGAGACTCTTCAAACGGAAACACCCCGACCTCCGCGCGCCGCTCGTCCGGCGGGTGCGCGACCTCGAGCTCCTCTCCGCGCGGCTGATCCGCGCCGGCTTCGCGGGGGACTATCACTCCGCCTTCCACGGGCATGGGATCGAGTTCGCGCAGGTGCGGGAGTACCTGCCGGGGGACGACATCCGCACCATCGACTGGAACGTCACCGCGCGCAGCGGCGTGCCGCACGTCAAGCAGTTCGTCGAGGAGCGGGACCTGACGATCATCGTGGCGGTCGACGTCTCCGGGTCGATGCGCTTCGGCTCGGTCGACTGGCGCAAGTGCGACCTGGCGGCGGAGCTGGCGGCGGTGTTCGCCTTCTCCGCGGTCGAGAACTCCGACCGCGCCGGGCTGCTGCTCTTCTCCGACAGCGTGCGCACCTTCATCCCGCCGCGGCGCGGACGGGCGCACGCGCAGGTGCTGGTGCGGGCGGCGGTGGAGGCGGCGATGCGCGGTACCGGCGGCCGCGCCGATCTCGAACATGCGACGCGCTTCCTCGAGCGCGTCGCCGGGCGGCGGGCGGTGGTGCTCGTTCTCTCCGACTTTCTCGACCTCCACTTCGAGAAGCCGCTCAACCGGCTGAACCGCAGGCACGACGTGATCGCGCTGCCGATCGTCGACCCGCGCGAGGAGCGCTTCCCCGACCGCGGCCTCGCGCGCGTGGTCGACCTGGAGTCGGGGGAGGCGCGGCTGGTCGATCTCCGCAAGTCCGACGTGGCGCGGCGGGCGATGCAGCGTCGGGAGATGCTCGAGCGGCGCTTCCGCGGCGCGGCCATCGACCAGCTCACGATCTCCACCGCCGTGCCGTACGACCGGGAACTGCTGCGCTTCTTCAAGGAGCGGGCGATGCGGCACGCCGGGAGGCGCGATTGATCCTCGCGGTGCTCGCCATCGTCAGCGCGACGCTGCAGCCGGCGCAGCCGAAGGTCGGCGACCTGATCGCGGTGCAGTTCGAGGCGCCGGTGACGCTCGACGCGGCGAAGGACTATGAGGTCGTGTCGCACGCCGGCAACCGCGTCGTGCTGCGCACGTTCCTGCCGAAGCCGTTCGTGCTCAGCGGCGTGACGGGCGACGTCCGCTTCACGAACCTCATCGTGCCGGTGGGGACGGTGCTGCAGAAGAACGATCAGCTCACCCCCGCGCCGCTCGTGCCGCCGCGCGAGGTGCCGTATCCGCGCGAGCCGTTCCTCGCCATCGCCGCCGCCGCGCTCGCGGCGATCCTGGCGTGGGCGGCGGTGTGGTGGCGCGCGCGGAAGAAGCAGGAGGTCGCGCTCCCGGAGTTGCTGCTGCCGCCGGAGGAGCGCTACCGGCGCGCGGTGCTGTCGCTGCGGGAGGATCCGTCGCAGCCGCTGCGCTGGGCGAAGCTGGCCGACGAGACGCGCGCGTACCTGGCCGCGACGCGTCCGCACCTGCGCACGGATCTCACCACGAGCGAGCTCGTGCCGCGCCTGGCGGAGCAGGACCGGGTGGTGGCCGACATCCTGCGGCAGGGGGATCGGGAGAAGTTCTCTCCCTGGGGGGCGGAGCCGGTCGACTTCGAAACGGTGGCGGCGCGGGCGCTGGAGCTGGCGTCATGACCCGCTTCGCCGATCCGCTCTGGTTCGCCCTCGGCGCGCTCGTCGTCGCGCGCATCGTGCTGCTCGTGCGCGACCGCCGCGCGCGCAACGGCGCCTTCGGCTTCTCGTCGCTCTCCCTCGTGGCGAAGACGCGGAACCTGCGCGCGCTCACGTCCGGCATTCCGTTCCTCCTCGAAGTCGTCGCGCTGCTCCTCCTGATCGCGGCGCTGGCGCGGCCGCAGCGGGTGGTGCGTCTCGCCGCGAGCGACCGCTTCGGCATCGACATCGTCATCGCGCTCGACGCCTCGGGGAGCATGGCCGCGGAGGACTTCCGGCCGCGCAACCGCTTCGAGGTGGCGCGCGAGCTCATCGGCGAGTTCATTCGCGGCCGCGTCGACGACCGCATCGGCCTAGTGACGTTCGGCAGCCGCGCCGCGACGCGCGTCCCGATCACCTACGACCGCCGCATCACCCTCGGCATCCTCGACCGCGCGGAGCTGGCGGAGCATGGCAACGGCACCGCGATCGGCCACGCGCTGGCGACGTCCGTGAACCGCCTGCGCACGTCGAAGACGCGCAGCCGGGTGATCATCCTGGTGACGGACGGCGTGAACAACTCCGGGTCGATCGAGCCGCGCGTGGCGGCGCAGCTCGCGGCGCAGAGCGGGATCAAGGTGTATGCGATCGGCGTCGGCTCCGAGGGGCCGGTGCCGCTGCCGATCAAACGGCAGAATCCCTTCACCGGGCAGGTGGAGACGATCTACACGCACATCCGCGGCGAGCTCGATGAGCCGACGTTGACGGCAATCGCGGAGTCGACCGGCGGCGAGTACTACCGCGCCACCGACCCCCGCGCCCTCGCGCGCGTGCTGCAGCGGATCGACGCGCTGGAGAAGACGCGCCTCACTTCGCCGAAGCGGGAGCAGATCGACGAGCTGTACGTCTACCCGCTGACCGCGGGGCTGGCGCTGCTGGCGCTGGCGCTGCTCGGCGGGGAAACCATCTGGATGAAGGTGCCGGCATGAGCTTCCGCACCACGACCGCGCTCTGGCTGTTGGCGGCGATCCCGTTCGCGCTGGCGTTCCTGCTGACGCGGGAGCGGCTGCGGACGCGCATCGCCCGGCGGTTCGCCGCGGAGCGGTTGCGCGGCGCCTCGATGCCGGCGCGGAAGCTGCGGCCGTGGCTGATCGCGGCGGGCGTGGCGATGGCGCTGCTCGCGCTTGCCGGTCCGTACGCCGGCTACACGCTCGTGCCGGTGATCGCGCGCGAGGCCAACCGCGTGCTGGTGGTCGACGTGTCGCACAGCATGGCGGCGGAGGACGTGGGGACGTCGCGGCTCGGGGCGGCGAAGGCGATCGCGATGCGGCTGGCGGAGGAGCAGCAGGGGAGGGTGGCGCTGGTGGTCTTCGAGGCCTCGCCGGAAGTGATCTCGCCGCTGACCGAGGACTCGGCCGCGGTGGTGTCGCTGCTGGATACCGTGACGCCGGGAGAAGTGGGCGCGTCGGGGTCGGACGTCGGCAGCGCGATTGTGGCGGCGCTGCGGCTCATCGAGAGCGACACCGCGCGGAAGGCGGACGTGGTGGTGATCAGCGACGGCGAGGACCAGGGGGCGCGCGCGGCCGAGGCGATCCGGATGGCGAAGGCGCGCGCGGTGGAGGTGTCGACGATCGTGGTCGGCAGCGCGGAGGGGAGCACGATCCCGACGGAGGAGGGGCCGATGCGCGACTCCACCGGCGACGTGGTCACGACGTACGCGCGCACCGAGGTGCTGACCGAGATCGCGCGCAGCACCGGGGGGCGATTCCTGGAGAACCCGTTCGCGGAGCACGCGCTCGATCCGCTGCTGGCGACGCCGCGGACGGCGACGGAGCGGGAGACGGAGACGCGCGTGCCAGTGGACCGCTACCAGTGGCCGCTCGCCTTCGCGTTCGCGCTGGTGTTCCTCGGGTCGCTGGTGAATCGAGGTGCGGAGTGAAGGGGGCGCTCGTGCTGCTGCTCGCGGTGTCGCTGCCGGCGTGGTGGCACGAGACGAACTCGCACGCGTCGGCGCGGCGGGGCACAAAGGCGTATGGGGAGAAGCAGTACGCGGCGGCGGCGAAGGCATTCGCCGAGGCGCAGCAGCTCGCGCCCTCGGCGCGCGGCGCGTTCAACCAGGGGACGGCGGAGATCGCGGCGGGAGAGCGGGAGCAGGGCTCCGCGCGGCTGGCGGCGGCGCTCGAGGATCCGTCGCTGCGCGCCGATGCCTACTTCAACCGCGGCAACAGCGCACTGGCGGCGAAGGCGCTCGAGCACGCGGTGAACGACTACATCGCCGCGCTGAAGGCGAACCCGCGCCACGCCGCGGCGAAGCGGAACCTCGAGATCGCGCTGATGCGGCGCCAGGCGCAGCAGCAGCAACAGCAGCAGGGGGCGGGCGGGAAGCAGGATCAGCAGGGGCAGTCGCAGCAGCCGCAGGCACAGAAGCCCTCGCCGCAGGGGCAGCAGCAGCCGCAGGCGGGGCAGGTGGATCTGGAGGCGCTGCTGCGCTCGGTGCAGCAGCAGGAGCAGGAAGAGCTGCGGCGGATGAAAGGGCGGGCGGCGGAAGGGCCGGTGGGGTGGTGAAGGCGAATGAATTTAGAACGCAGAACGCAGAACGCAGAATGAAGAAGAGGCCGGCGTTCGGGCGGCTGGTGCTGTTCTTCGGTCTTGTGGGTCTCCTCGGAGTTCGCCTCGATCGATGGGAGGTGGTGCGGCGGTGAGAGCGGCGAATGAATTGAGAACGCAGAACGCAGAACGCAGAATGAAGAAGAGGCCGGCGTTCGGGCGGCTGGTGCTGTTCTTCATTCTTCATTCTGCGTTCTGCGTTCTGCGTTCATCGGCCAACGACCTCCTCGTCGACACGCGCACCCTCCAATCCAACGACCTCCTCACCATCACCGTCTCGCTCGAGGGCTCCTTCGCCACCGTCGACGACGTCGACGTGCCGTTGCGGAACCTGCGGCGGGTGGGGGATCCGTGGGTCTCGTCGGAGTTCGCCTGGATCAATGGGGAGGTGGTGCGGCGGAAGGTGTTTCGGTTCCGCGCTCGGCCGATCGAGCCGGGGCCGGCGCTGGTGGGGCCGCTGCGCCTGAACGCGGAGGATGGGCAGCGGGACACGCTCCCCGCCATCGACGTGCAGGTGATGCCGGACCGCGCGTCCGGCTCGAACGATCCTACGACCGTGCTGCGCGAGCTGCTGTCGGTGGGGCGGGAGCCGCTGTTCGTCGTCGCGGAGATCGACAAGCGGCGCGTCTACGCGGGCGAGCCGGTGCTCGTCACCTGGTGGCTCTACAACGGGGCGACGGTGCAGCAGTGGCACATCGTCTCGGTGCCGAAGCTGGCGGAGTTCTGGTCGGAGGAGCGGCAGCGCAGCGAGCAGCCGGAGCGGGTCTACGTCGGCGACTCGCTGATGCAGCGGCTGCCGGTGCGGCGGGTGATGCTCTTTCCGCTCCGGAGCGGCACGCTGCGCATCGGCGGGCTGACGGTCGAGGCGGCGATCATGCGCCGCGTCCGCAGCGGCCCCTTCTCGATGTACGAGGGGGAGCTGGTCGAGACGACGTTCACCTCCGCGCCGATCGACCTCGCCGTGCAGCCGCTGCCGCCCGGGCCGCCGGTCGACGCGGTGGGCGACCTCCAGCTCTCCTGCGCGCCGCCGCTGCAGCGCAACAACGGTCCGGTAGTGGTGAACGTGACCCTCCTCGGCGCGGGGAACGTCCGCTCGGCGACGCCGCCGAAGCTCGACGGCGAAGTCGCGGGGCGCGTGCAGGTGGAGGGGGGAGAGGTGACGGTCTCGCGCGACGAGGCGGAGTTCGCGATGGCGCGCAAGTGGCGGTATCTGATCTTCCCCGCCGCCTCGGCGCCGCTGGCGATCCCGCCGCTGGCGATGCGGATCTTCGACCCCGGCACGGGACAGCGGCGCGAGCTGCGCTGCTCGGAGTCGTTCGTGAACGCGATCATGGCGCGCGCGCCGGAGCAATGGAGCGGCGGGCTTCAGCCCGCCGAGTCACCGCTCAGCCGGCGGGCTAAAGCCCGCCGCTCCACAGGATTCGTCGTCGCCGCGGCGCTGCTCCTCGGCGTCGTTCTCTTCGCCGTGCCGCGCGTGCGGCGGGAGCTCGCGTTGCGGCGCGAGGTGAGGGAGCTGGTGAGCGGCGCGACTCCGGCGGAGATCCGGGCGCGGGTGGAGGAGCGGGTCAAGATCGACCTGCGCGAGCGCTCCGACCGGGGGGACGCCTACCGCGCGCTGCGCTCGCTGCTCGACGCGGCGGAGCGCGACCGCGACATCGCCGTCGACGCCGAGGAGGAGCTGGAGCGGCGGCTGCGCGAGCTGTTTAGAATCAGGCGATGAACCGGCAGCCGACGCTCCGCACCGAGCGCCTTCTCCTGCGCCCCTTCCAGCCGTCCGACGCCGCGGCGGTGCAGCAGCTCGCCAGCGCGTACGAGGTCGCGCTCAACACCGCCAGCATCCCCCATCCCTATCCCGACGGTGCGGCCGAGGGGTGGATCGCGATGCTGCCGGAGCAGTTCGAGAAGGGGGAGCTGCACAACTTCGCGATGGTCTTCGGCGAGCACCTCATCGGCTCGATCGGCCTGATGATGAAAGGGGACGGCATCGCGGAGATCGGCTACTGGGTTGGCGTGCCGTTCTGGGGGCGCGGCTACGCGTCCGAGGCGGGGCGGGAGCTGGTGCGCTACGGCTTCGAGGAGTGCGGCCTGCGCCGCATCTACGCCGGCCACTACGGCCGCAACGCTCCCTCGGGGCGGGTGCTGCAGAAGCTCGGCATGCAGTACGAGGGGACGCTGCGCCAGCACATGTACAAGTGGGGCGAGTACCTCGACGTCGTCTACTACGGGTTGTTGCGCGACGAGTGGCTCAGCTCCGCCACCTTGAGGACGCCCGACGGCGACGGCGAGGACAGGAACAGCGCGGGGCGGTAGTCGAAGCGGTTGCGGGCGACGTCGACCAGGAGGTCGAGGCGTCCGTCGCGATCGAGATCGCCGGCGAAGCTCACCAGGACTTTGAGTGTCTCGTCCTCGAAGGCGACCCGCTTCGCGAGCGGCTGTCCGTCGAGCTCCAGCACGCATTCGACCAGGCCCGCGTCGTCCGACTCGCCGCAGCGGTAGTCGAGCGTCGACTGCATCCCGTTGAACGAGACCTGCAGCGGCGTCGGCTCCGGCAGCTCCGAGCAGACCGCCTTCGTCACCACGCCGGCCACGAGGCGGGCGTCGTTCAGCACGAAGCCGCCGGCGGTGCCGCGCGCGTGCTGCAGGAAGGCGGCGTCGTCGGTGCAGACGAGCGCGAGCGGCGCCGGCTGCGCGACCGTCACGAAGGGGACGAAGAAGAGGAGGAAGAGAAAGAGCGCGATCCAGCGCTCCAGCTTGTAGTCGGTGAGAGGGGTTTCCATCGCGAATCGATTAGGCATGCCGATTACGTCTATCGCGAGGATCGTGCCGAGGTGAGTTGATGGCTTGAATGTGGCCGGAATGTGTCTGTACGCTTTCCGGATGCGCCAATTCCTGCTCGTTTTCCTCCTCCTCGCCAGCGCCGCGGACGCGGCGAAGCTCCAGCCGACCGACCGGACGCGGGTGGTGAACGTCGCCGACCCGCAGCTCTCGCCCGACGGCCGCTCCGTGGTCGCGCTCGTCTCGCGGCCGAACGTGAAGGACAACCGGAGCGACAGCGAGCTGGTGCTGATCGACGTCGCCTCCGGCGCGCAGCGGCCGCTCACGAGCGAGCGGCGGGGGCTGGCGCAGCCGCGCTGGTCGCCGGACGGGACGCGCCTCGCGTTCCTCGCGAACGCCGGCGAGAAGCGGCAGCTCTGGGTGATGCTCATGTCGGGCGGCGACGCGCGGAAGGTCACCGACGCGCCGAACGGCGTCCAGCAGTACGCCTGGAGCCCCGACGGCTCGCGCTTCGCCTACGTCACCGCCGACGAGGCGCCGAAGAAGAGCGAGGAGGAGAAGCACAACCGCTCCTTCGAAGTCTTCGACGACGACTTTCTGATCACGAGCGAGGTGCTGCCGTCGCACCTCTGGCTGATCCCCTCGACGTCCGGCGAGGCGAAGCGGCTGACGAGCGGGACCTGGAGCGTCCCGGTGGCGCGCCCGCCGGGGCCGCTGCCGTCGCCGATCAACTGGTCGCCGGACGGGAAGAGCATCGCCTTCACCCGTCTCGACTCGCCGCACTCCGGCAACGGGCAGTCGGCGCGGGTGGCGCTGGTGGACGTCGAGAGCGGCGCGGTGCGCACGCTGGTGGAGGGGGACGTCGAGCAGACGCAGCCGGTGATCTCGCCCGACGGGAAGAGCGTCGTCTACATGCATCCGCACGCCGGCGATCCGGGGAGCGAGAACCGCTTCTGGCTCGTGAGCGCCTCCGGCGGCAGCGGTAGGGAGCTGGGGACGCTGGACCGCAATTTTTACCGCGCGCTCTGGATGCCGGACGGGAAGTCCCTGCTGGTGGGCGCGCACGATCTGACCTCCACCGCGCTCTGGCTGCAGCCGGTGGACGGCGGCGCCGCCCGCCGTCTCGACCTGGGCGGCGTGGAGCCGGTGGCGCCGTACTGGATCGACGCGAACGTCGGCCGCAACGGCGCGATCGCCTTCGTCGCGCAGACCGCCACGCGACCGCGCGAGCTGTACTACATGGAGTCGGCGACGGCGAAGCCGCGGCGTCTGACGAGCTTCAACGACTACTTTGACACGGTGGAGCTGGCGCGGGCGGAGCGGATCACCTTCTCGAACGACGGCTACGACCTCGACGGCGTGCTGCTGGTCCCGCCGGGCCTCGACCGGACGGAGAAGCATCCGCTCGTGCTGCACATCCACGGCGGGCCGCGCTCGGCGTCGACGGTGGCGTTCAACTGGACGGCGCAGCTCCTCGCGTCGCAGGGCTGGGTCGTCTTCATGCCGAACTACCGCGGCAGCGACAACCTCGGCAACCGCGTCACGACGGCGATCCTGATGGACGCCGGTGCGGGCCCTGGGCGCGACGTCATGGCGGGCATCGAGGCGGTGAAGAAGCTCGGCTTCGTCGACGAGGAGCGCATGGCCGTCGGCGGCTGGTCGTACGGCGGCTACATGACCTCCTGGCTGGTCGCGCACTACCGGGTCTTCAAGGCGGCGGTCTCCGGCGCGGCGGTGAACAACTTCGTCGAGATGTACAACCTCGGCGACTTCAACGTCGCGCGGCGGCGCTACTGGGGCTCGCCCTACACCGGCGACAACATGAAGCGGTATCTCGAGCAGTCGCCGATCACGTACGCCGGCAACATCCGCACGCCGATGCTGATCATGTCGAACACGGGGGACACGCGCGTGCCGTTCACGCAGTCCTTCGCCATGTTCCGCGCGCTGCGCGACAACGGCGTGCCGGTGCGCTTCATCGCCTACCCGATCGGCGGCCACAACGCCGAGGACCCGGCGCACCAGCTCGACGTGGAGCGGCGGTGGGTGGAGTGGTTCCGGCAGTACCTGAAATGAAGCTGCCGGAAGGGGACGAGTTCTACGAGCCGTTCCTGCGGTTCCGGATCGTGAAGCCGGCGGCGTGGAAGTTCATGCCGCCGGCCTGGTCGCCCGTGGCGCAACTGAAGAACGACCCCGACAGCCCGGAGTGGCTCGCGCACGCCGCGATGCCGTTCGTGACCTTCATGCAGCGGCACGAGAGCGACGACCACGCCTATCCGACGGTGCAGGTCACCGCCCGCCGCGTCCTGGGCGAGCTTCCGGACAACGCGCTGGCGCGGCAGATCCTCGACATGCAGGTGGAGCACCTCCGGCAGACCTGGAGCGACCTCGAGGTGATCCGTGCGACCACCGACGCGATCGTCGCGGGCTACCGGGCGAACGCCATCGTGGGCGACTTCACGATGTACGCGGAGAGGGAAGGGGAGTGGCGCACGTTCGCCGTGCGCAGCCGCTCGTATCTGATCATGACGCCGGGCATCGGCTTCACGCTGGGCATGTCCAGCAGCATCGACGAGCGGTTCTACGACGAGCGCGACTTCGAAAAGATCCTCGGCTCCATTTCCATCGCTTGACAGAACCTGCTTGCCGACTTAGTGCATTAGTCACCTAGTACACTGAGTCTGTCGAGGAGGTCCATGTTTCCCATCAACCCAACGGAGGCCGCCCCGATCTGGCAACAGATCGAAGAGGGCGTACGGCGCCTGATCGCCATCGGCGCGCTCGCGCCGGGAGCGGCGGTCCCCTCGGTCCGCGACCTCGCCCGCGACCTGCGCGTCAACCCCAACACCGTCTCGCGCGCCTACCAGCGCCTGACCGAGGGGGGCGTGCTGATCGTGAAGCGGGGGGAGGGGACCTACGTCGCCGACCGGCCGGCGCAGGCGCGGAAGGCGGAGCGCAACGGAAAACTGCGGGATGCGGCGATGCGCTACGCCAGCACCGCGCTGGCGCTCGGCGTCCCGCTCGAAGAGGCGGCCGGCGAGCTCGAGGCGAGCTTCGAGCGCCTCACCACCACCGATCACAGGAGGAACGGATGAACGAGACCCAGGAAAGCGCGGTACGGGCCGAGTCGGTCGTGGTGCGCTACGGACGGCGGACGGCCGTCGACGGCGTGACGCTGGAGGTGCCGCGCGGCTCGGTCTGCGCGCTGCTCGGCCGCAACGGCGCCGGCAAGTCGTCGCTGGTGCGCTGCCTGATCGGACAGCAGAAGCCGGACGCCGGGAGCGTGGCGCTGCTCGGGCGCGACGCCTGGCGGCACCGGGCGGAGCTCATGGAGCGCATCGGCGTCGTCAGCGAGGAGTCGGACGCGCCGCCGCAGATGACGGTGGCGGAGCTGGCGCGATTCTCCGCGAGCGTCTATGCGCGGTGGGACCAGCAGGCGGTCGACGCGCGGCTGCGCCGCTTCGCCATCGCCTCCGACGCCCGCTTCGGCAACCTCTCCAAGGGACAGAAGAAGCAGGTCATGCTGGCGCTGGCTCTCGCGAGCGCGCCGGAGCTGCTGATCCTCGACGACCCGACGCTCGGCCTCGACCCGGTCGCGCGCAAGTCGCTGTTCGAGGAGGTCATCACGGAGCTGGCCGAGCGCGGCATCACGGTGCTGCTCACGACGCACGACCTCGCCGGCGTGGAGACGATCGCCGACCGGGTGGCGATCATGCGCGAGGGGCGGGTGGTGGTGGACGAGGAGCTGGAGGCGCTGAAGGCGCGTTTCCGCCGCGTGCGCTACGCGCAGCGGACGGTGGCCCTCGGCTCGGGGGCGCTCGGCGTGCGGAGCTGGGGCAGCAACGGCGCCGAGGCGGTGGTCGGCGACTACGACGAACGGATGGAGCGGTTCCGCGCGGCCGAGGTCGCGACGATGTCGCTCGAAGAAATCTTCATAGCGGTCGCGGGTGACGCGACAGGAGCTGAGTCATGAACGGAACCCTGGCCATTGCCCGCCGCGAAGTCGCGGACCGGCGCGTCATCCTTCTCACCGCCGGCGTGCTGGCGCTCATCCCCTTTGCCGTGCTGCTGATCCCGTCCGTGAAGCGCTTCGGGAGCGGGATGGTCATTGCCGCGGTGGGCGGCTTCGTGGCGCTCTCCTACATCCTCGCGTTGACGCTGCTCCTCGGCGCGACGTTCATCGGGCGCGAGCTGGCCGACAAGCGGCTGTCCTTCTACTTCGCGAAGCCGCTCGCCGCCTCCTCGATCTGGTTCGGGAAGCTGGCCGGCAGCCTGGCGACCATCGTCCTGGCGGCGGCGACGATCCTCATCCCGTCGATGATCGCCGCGGCGGAGCACTGGACGCCGGTCTGGAGGCGCGGCATCGGCTACGGCGCGCTGGTGGCGCTGGCGCTGTTCCTTCTCGCGCACACCGTGGGGACGATGTTCCGTTCGCGGTCGCCGCTGCTCCTCGCCGACGCCGCCTGCGCGGCCGTTGCGGCGGGCGTGCTGTCGGCGCTCTTCAACACGCTCGCGGCGGGGCACGCGCAGCTCCTGCGCTACCAGCTCGGCGGGGTGCTCGTCGCGCTGCTGCTCCTCTTCCTCATCGCCGGCGGCGCCTGGCAGCTCTCGCGAGGGCGCATCGACCCGGCGCGCAACCATCGCGAGCTGTCGCGGTTCCTCTGGAGCGCGATCGCGGCGACGCTGGTGCTCCTCGGCATCGCGGTGTTCGGGATCGTCTCCGTCACGCCGGCCGATCTCGGGTCGCAGGTGTGGGCGGGGACGCCGCCGGCGGGCAACTGGATGATGATCGCCGGCCCGGTGCAGCACCGCGGCGACTATCGCGGCGCGTTCTACCTCAACGTCGCCAACGGCGAGTACCGGCGCGCCGACGCGCGGTCGATCTGGTGGGAGATGTTCTTCACGCCCGACGGCCTGGTGGCGGGGCAGCTCCGCCCGGTCGGGCGCGGCGGGAAGGGGCCGGTGCAGCTCGAGCTGGTGCGCTTCGGCGAGCGGGACGTCGACATCCTGCCGACGCAGGTGATGTTCTCGCGCTACACGCAGCCGGTGCTGACCACCGATGCGACGCGCGTCGCCTCCGTGGCGAACGGGATCGTGCGGGTGCAGTCGCTGCCGGACGGGCGGACGCTCGCGCTGGCGCGGATCCCCGGGGCGGCGCAGCACGCGCGGCTCTTCTTCGACGACAACCACCGCCTGCGCCTCTTCTCGGTGGCGGGCGGGCGGCTGGACGTATTCAGGCTCGACCTCCGCTCGCGGCGCCTGCAGCGCACCGGGACCTTCACTTCAACGTCGAAGGTGCTCGGGTTCAACGCCACCGCGGACGGCTCGCGTCTGCTCATGCGCGCCGGCGGCGAGCTGTCGGTCCTCGACGGCCGCACCGCCGCGGTGCTGGCGAAGCTGCCGGGTGAGGGGAGGGGCGCGATCCTCAGCGACGGGCGGATCGCCATCGTCGACGCCGCGCGCGGGAAGCTGTCGCTCTACGGCAGCGACTACACGCTACAGCGGGAGCTCGCGCTGCCGGGGATGCGCACCATCCCGTTCCTGCGGGAGGTCGAGGGTGGGAAGCTGTTCGTCGGCGGCCACCGCGGCGGCGCCGCGAACGAGCCGGACGGCCGCGGCTGGAGCGTGCACGTCGTCGACATCGCCGCGGGGGCCATTACCGCCACCGGCCGCGATCTCCGTCCGATGCCGCAGGACCTGCACTTCGGCCTCGGGACAGCCGATCCGCGGCGCGTCGCCGCCACCGCGGACGGGCCGTTCATCTTCCTCGACGCGGACGGGAGCGTGGTGCTGTGGGACCCGGCCAGCGGGACGAAGCGCGCGGTGACGCGCGCTTCGTGATCGGTCCGGTGGAGCGGCGGCGCTTTAGCCCGCCGAAGATCATCGCGTCATGAGCGGGACCAGCAGCCCATGAAGGAAACGGCCCAGGTCCTCGTGTCGTTGCGCCGACATCCGGCCGGCCGCTTCATCGGGCGTCATGCTGGCGAACGTGACGAACGTCTTGTGGTGCCACGTCCGATGGCGGCGGCCGTCGTTGTCCTGAAGACGAACGTCGTCGATGGTCAACTCGATCTCGCCGTCGAGCTGCCGGACCGAGATGCATACTCCCTCAGTGCCGCGTACTCCGTCGTCCCTGGTTCTCATCGGCGCATCTTAAGTGAAGCCCGCCGCTCCACAGGATTCGAGTCTTACTGCCAGCCGCACTGTTTGCCGCGGTTCTGCACTTCCAGCCAATCCAGCAGCGGGCGGAAGTAGTCGACCACCGCGGTCGCGTCCATCTGCCTCTGGCCGGTCAGCGCCTCCAGGGCGTCCGGCCAGGGGCGGCTCATGCCCATCTCCAGCATCTTCGCCAGCCGCGCGCCGGCCTCCTTGTTGCCGTAGATCGAGCAGCGGTTGAGCGGGCCCTTGTAGCCGGATTCCTGGCAGAGGGCGCGGTGGAACTGGAACTGGAGGATGCGCGCCAGGAAGTAGCGGGCGTACGGCACGTTGGCCGGGATGTGGTACTTGGCGCCCGGGTCGAAGAGGTCCTCGCCGCGCGTGCCCACCGGGGCGATGCCCTGGTACTGGCGGCGGAGGTCCCACCAGGCCTTGTTGTAGTTCGCCGGCGTGATCTGGCCGGAGAAGACGCCCCAGCGCCACTTGTCCATGAGGATGCCGAAGGGGAAGAAGGCGAGCTTGTCGAGCGCGTCGCGGAGCAGCAGCGGGATGTCGGCCGAGGCCGGCGGCTCCTTGTCGAGGAGGCCGATCTGCACCAGGTACGCCGGCGTCACCGAGAGGGCGATGGTGTCGCCGACCGCCTCGTGGAAGCCGTCGTTCGCGCTGTTCTTGTAGAGGTACGGCTGGTTCTTGTAGGCGCGCTGGTAGAAGTTGTGTCCCAGCTCGTGGTGGATGGTGTTGAAGTCGTCGGCGTTCTTCTCGATGCACATCTTGATGCGCAGGTCGTCGACGTCGTCGATGTCCCAGGCGCTGGCGTGGCAGACCACGTCGCGGTCGCGCGGCTGGGTGAACATGGAGCGCTCCCAGAAGGTCTGCGGGAGCGGGTCGAAGCCGAGGGAGGTGAAGAAGCGCTCGCCGATCTTCACCATGCCGACCGGGTCGATCTCCTTGCGGGCCTCGAGGATCTTGGTGAGGTCGTAGCCGCGGTCGGCCTTCGGCGGCGCGACCAGGTCGTAGATGTTGCCCCACTCCTGCGCCCAGATGTTGCCGAGGAGGTGGGCCGGGATCGGCTGGCCCGGGGGGACCACCTTCTCGCCGTACTTGTTGGTGAGGTTCCAGCGCACGTAGCAGTGCACCGAGTCGTAGAGCGGCTTGACCTGCCCCCAGAGGCGGTCGATCTCGGTGGCGAAGGCGTCGGGCGGCATGTCGTACTTCGAGCGCCACATCGCGCCGACGTCGGAGTAGCCGAGGTCGCGGGCGCCCTGGTTCATCAGCTCGACGAAGCGGGTGTACTTGTCCCGCATGCCGGGGGAGATGCTGTGCCAGCCGCGCCATGCCTCGAGGAGCGCGTTGGGGTCACGGCTGGTGCGCATGATGTTGGTGATCTCGTTGACGTCGAGGCACTCGTCGCCGCTCTTGCCGGGGGGGCAGTACTTACCGGCGCCGTAGGCGGCCTCGAGCTCGGAGGCGATGCGCGCCATCTCCGCGGTGAGGGCGGGATCGGCGGGGCCGGGGGAGGTGAGGGCGAGCTTGATCGTCTCGAGCTTGCGGCGGGTGTCGTAGGGGAGCTCCAGCTTGTCGTAGCGGGCGGCGCGCTTGGCGAGCTCGACGCCGGCGGTGATGAGCTTCTCGTTCTCGCGCGCCGCCAGGAGCTGGGTGTCGTGGGTGATGTAGGTCGACTGGAGCCAGGAGGCCCGCTGCGCGTCGACGTTCATCGCCGCGAGCCGCGCCTCGGCCTCGTTGACGAATTGCGTCGCTTCCTCGACGGTCGGCGCCCCCTGCGGGGAGGCGGTGGTGGTGGTCGTCTGCATCGTGTCGGTCGACTCCGTTTGCGCGCTCACCTGCGGGTCGGGCAGGGGCGTGGGGGTGGGGTTGGTCGCGGTGGTCGTACAGGCGGCGAGCGCCAGCGTCACCGCGAGCAGAGTGGCAATACGCATCGGCAAACTCCTTCTTCGGCGGTCTCGTCCGCCGCTAAGCAACTGTTACACCCAACGCTCCCCCGCCGGGCTCCGTAAGGACATCCAGGTGTTACCATCCGGGGCGAAACCTTTTGCGGCTTCGAACGTCGCATAACTATGACTTTCAGGAGAACCAACCACGTGACCAACCTCCGCCGCCTGTTGTCCGTCGCCCTCATCGCGACGTGCATTACCGCAGTCCAGAGCGAGGCGGCCAAGCGCCGCTCCGTCAAGCACCCCAGCGCGCCGAACGTCATCACGGCCGAGATCACCGGCACCGTCGTCGACGACGCGACCGGCCTCCCGGTCGTCAACGCGACGGTCGTCGCGGGCGAGGAGAGCGACGTCACCGACAACCAGGGCAAGTTCACCCTCAAGAACGTGACCGGCGTCGGCTCGGTCGACCTCGTCGTGACGCGCACCGGCTACACCGAGAAGCACGTCGCGATCACCACCAGCGGCAAGCAGACCATCACCGTGCGCGTCGTCTCCCGCTCGGTCGTCACCGTCAAGAAAGTCGACGGCACCACGTTCCAGCTCGACGACAACTCGCTCGAGTTCGGCTTCAGCGACCTCTTCACCTACCGCTCCTCGACCGACGAGGACTTCTGCCGTCCCGACGGAACGCAGATCGTGGTCAAGCGGGAGGAGATCAGCCGCATCGTCGGTCCGGCGACCCTGGTTCCCTCGGCAGCCTGCTGCCCCGGCAACACCGTCCAGAAGGTCACCGTCACCCTCAAGGCCGGCGGCACGACCGACCTCTACTTCTCCGACAGCTGCGTCTACACCCGCAGCGTCGACCTGGTCGGCCGGAACCATGTGACAGGCAAAGTGATCTACACGCCGTTCAGCCAGATTGCCGAGGTCGTTTTTCCGTAACGATAGAATGACGCGGTGAGCAGCATTGCACCGCGTCTCGTCCACCCCGCGCTCGAGGAGATCGAGCGCCTCTACGAAGCGCAGCAGCGCAACCGTGCCGCCGTCGCAGCGACGACGGCGGCACAGCGCATCGATAAGGTGAAGCGCCTCGAGCGCGCCCTCCTCGACCGGCGCGACGAGATCCGGGCGGCGATGTGGGCCGACTACCGGAAGCCGGCCGCCGAGGTCGACCTCTCGGAGATCTACCCGGTCGTCAGCGAGGCGCGCCACGCCGCCCGCCACCTCCGCCGCTGGATGAAGCCGAAGCGGGTCTCCACCCGTCTCGCGCTCCTCGGCTCCTCCTCCTCGATCGTCTACGACCCGAAGGGCGTCGTGCTGATCGTCGCCCCCTGGAACTTCCCGTTCAACCTGACCCTCGGGCCGCTCGTCTCCGCGATCGCCGCCGGCAATTGCGCGATGCTCAAGCCGTCGGAGATGACGCCCGAGTCGACCGCCTGCATGAAGCGCATCCTCGGCGACCTCTTCGAGGAGAACGAGGTGGCGGTGATCGAGGGGGACTCCCGCGTCGCCGAGGCGCTGCTGCGGAAGAAGTTCGACCACATCTTCTTCACCGGCAGCCCCGCCATCGGCAAGGTGGTCATGAAGGCTGCGGCGGAGCACCTGACGTCCGTCACGCTCGAACTGGGAGGAAAGTCCCCCGCCATCGTCGACGCGACGGCGAACGTGGCGGAGGCGGCGAAGAAGATCGCCTGGGGGAAGTTCTTCAACTCGGGGCAGGTCTGCATCGCCCCCGATTACGCCCTGGTGCACGAGAGCGTGCGCGACGAGTTCGTGGCGAGGCTGCGGGAGTCGATGGCCTCGCACGGGGAGACGGCGCGCGGCTGGATCGTGAACGAGCGTCACGCCGCGCGCGTCAAGCGCCTCATCGAAGGGGCGGTGGAGGGGGGCGCGGAGGTGCTGGAGGGGGGGACCGTGCGGGGGCGGGAGATCGCGCCGACGGTGCTGGCGAACGTTGCCCCCGGCGCGGCGGTGATGGAGGAGGAGATCTTCGGCCCGATCCTGCCGGTGCTCACGTACCGGACGCTGGACGAGGCGCTGGAGCTGATCGCGTCGAAGGAGCACCCGCTCGTCCTCTACATCTTCAGCCGGGCGAGGAAGGTGGCGCGGGAGATCCTCCGCCGCACCCGCGCCGGCGGCACGGCGATCAACCACACGCTGGTGCACTTTTACCAGCTCGAGCTGCCGTTCGGCGGCGTCGGCCACAGCGGCGTCGGCAAGTCGCACGGGTTTCATGGGTTCGAGGCGTTCTCCAACGCGCGCGGGGTCCTCGACCAGCGGCTCCCCTTCAGCGCGATCGAGCTGCTCTATCCGCCGTACAAGGGGCGGGTGAAGCAGTGGCTGATCGACTTTACGGTGAGGTGGCTGTAAGCGCGCGCTTTTAGCGCGCGCGGGGGCGTCCGAGGTCCTGCGGCTGGCGGAGCGTTCCTCGCGACGCGCGGATGCCCGTCATCGCGCTCGCACGCCTCCTGCACTAGTCCCGCGCATGAATGCCATCGACCTGCTCCTCTCCGATCACACCCGGCTGCGCGAGCTGATGCCGCGGCTGTACGACCAGACCATCGCGGCTGACGAGCGCAACCGGCTGCGGGAGACGGTGGAGAAGGAGATCAAGATCCACTCCCTCATCGAGGAGGAGATCTTCTACCCCGCCTGGAAGGACGCCACGAACGCGGCGGACGACCGCGACTACTACTACGAGTCGATCGAGGAGCATCACGTGGCCGACATGCTCCTGCCGGAGCTGATGACGCTCGACGCCAGCGCCGACTCCTTCCGCGCCAAGGCGAAGGTGCTGTTCGAGCTCTTCGATCACCACGCCGGGGAGGAGGAGGAGCACATGTTCCCGCGGGCGAAGCAGCTCTTCGGGGAGGCGCGGCTGGCGGAGCTTGGCATCCAGATGGTCGCGCGCCGCGACGACCTTGACCAGAAGTGGAGCGGCCGCGTCGGCAAGGTCCTGCAGAAGGCCCAGACCGTGGCGGACAAGTTCGCCCCCTCCTCGGTGAAAGAGGCGCGGGTGGAGGCAAATCGGGACAAGTAACCCTCTCGTCACGCCCTCCTGACCTCCCGTGAGGACGAAAACGAAATACCACGGTTCGTCGCGGGTTATTTATAATCAGGAAAGTGAGTGACGAACAATTGATCGGGAACGGGTGTGTCATGGCTATCGGTGGCAATGAAGACAAGCGCGCAGCGCGCGAGTCGATCCTTGCTGCCTTCGTACGGCGCGCGGGCGGGACGAAAGCCCGCATCGTGATCATTCCGTCAGCTTCGATGAAGCCGGTGGAGCGGGCTGCGCGGTATACGCGCATCTTCACGAAGCTCGGTGCGGCGGAGATCCGCAGCGTGCACGCCGAGGTCGCCGTGACGCCGGAGGACCGCGAGGCCATCCGTAACGCCACCGGCATCTTCGTTACGGGCGGCGACCAGCAGAGGCTGATGGAGCTGCTCCGCGCGGCCGACGCCGTCGAGCTGATCCGCGACACCGTCCGCGACGGCGCCGTCTACGCCGGCACCAGCGCCGGCGCGTCCGCGCTCAGCCGCCGCATGATCGCCCGCTCGAAGCGCCAGAAGGGCTCGGATCTCGTCGAGTACGACGAGGGGCTGGGCCTGATCCCCGACGCGATCATCGACCAGCACTTTGGCGAGCGCCGCCGTCTGTCGCGCCTCATCAGCGCCGCGAACGCGCACCATCTCACCGGCATCGGCATCGACGAGAACACCGCCATCGTCTGGAACCGCGACGGCATGGTCACGGTCGAGGGCGCTGGCGAAGTGACGATCGTCAACCCCGACCACGGGCGCATCGACACCCACGCCAAGTCGTACCGGCTGCAGATTCTGCGGCCGGGGGCGAAGTTTGTGGCGGACTGACGTCCGGGTGTCGGGTATCGGGTGTCAGGTGTCCGGGGCGGTTCGCCTGGACGTCACTTCACGCGAGGCACCGCAGACACCTGACACCTGATACCTGACACCGCGCGTCACGGCGTCTGCTTCGGCGGCACCACTTCCCCGTTCGGCAGGATGGGGCGCTTCGTCTTGAGGTCGAAGCCGTAGCCGGCGGGCAGGACGTGCATCGCCGAGTCGGTCATGGCGATGATGTCTTCGTCGCCCGCTTCCGGGGCGTTCGTGTGCGTGACCGTGCCGTCGAAGACGAAGACGGCCGCTTTGCCGATCACGGTGAACTTCTCGCCGGGGTGCACTTCGATGGCGGTGTCCTCGTCGATGCCGATGCCGAGGACCTGGGGGTTGTGCGAGAAGATCACGAGCATGCGCGAGACGCGGCCCCGCTGCGAGAAGTGGGTGTCGACCACCGTGTCGCGCCAGTAGCCGAGGCCGGGGGCGAGGCCGACGTCGGCCCGGCGCACCGTGCCGGACGAGCTGCCGCTGATGACCATGGTCGAGCTCATCGCCGCCGCACCGGCGCTGGTGCCGGCCGCGATCAGCCCCTCGTTGAACACGCGGTGGCGGATCTCGTTGCCGAACGGCGTCCCGGCGACGATCGCCGTGAGCCGCAACTGGTCGCCGCCGGTGAAGAAGACGCCGGTCGCGCGGCGGACCATCTCCACCAGCTCGTCGTCGTCGCCGTCGGGGCGGGTGGTGACGTCGGGCTCCATTACCTCGGCCACGCCGATCTTCTCGAAGAGCTCGCGGTAGGTCCGCTCCTTCTTCTCCACCTCCTTCGACGGGGTGCCGCAGACGAGAATGCGCGCGTCCTTCCCACCGCACATCTCCACGAAGTGGGGGAGGATGACCATGCTGTCTTCGTTCTTGTCCTCGTTGCCGCCGATCACCAGCAGACGGCCGATCTTCCGCTGGCCCTCTTCGTAGCTCGATTTTCTTTTCTCAATTTCCACTTCGGCCATGAATCCTCCCTCCGGCGACCACGTGCCGGAGCTCCAGCGTCTTCGCATCGAGGACGAGCAGGTCTGCCCGTTTGCCCTCGGCGATCTCGCCTGCGTCGTTCAGCTTCAGTACGCGTGCCGGGTTCCGCGTCGCGAGCGCGAGCGCGTCCTCCAGCGTCCAGACGTTCTCCTGCACCGCCGCCCGCACCTGCTCGAGCAGCGAGGCCACGCGGCCGATCGGCGCATCCGTCGAGATGGTGAGCATCGAGCGGTCGCCGTCGTACAGCCGCAGCCAGTGCGTGAGGTTCTCCTCGACCACGTCGAGATCGCATGCGACGCCGCGCCGCGTCAGCTCGGCCGCCTCGGCGAACAGCTCCTCGTTGCGGTTCACGTGCGTCGGATGGAGCGCGGCCGCCGGGACGCCGAGCTCCAGCAGCTCCCGCACGATCGCCAGCCGCTCGCGCAGCTCGCCGGTGTGCAGATGCAGCACGCCCGCCTTCCCGGTGAGCGTGCCGGCGATGTAGCAGTCGGACGCGAGCCGCGCGAGCGTGCGCGCGTCGTAGTGCGTCCCTCTCCGGTCGGCGATGGCGATCTCGCCGGCGCCGATGATCTCCTCGAACAGCACCACGTCGTCGCGCACGCAGCCGAGGAGCGAGCGGGCGTCGTAGCCGCCGGTCCACATGCGCGCGTTGAGGCCCTCTTCGCGCAGCGCCTTCACCTTCGCCATGAGCGACGGCAGCGTTTTGGTCGTCGTGTCGGTGCCGAGGAGGCCGACCACCGTGGTCGTGCCGGCGGCGAGGAGCTCGCGCGCGGAGATCGGCCCCGTCGCCGAGGCGAAGCCCTGCTCGCCGCTGCCGCCGATGAGGTGGATGTGGCAGTCGATCAGTCCCGGCGTGATGATGCAGCCGCTCGCGTCGAGCACCTCCGGCGCGAAGCCGCGCGCGTCGACGTCGCCGATCTTCTCGATGCGCCCGCCGGCGACGACGATCGTCACCCGCCCCAGTGGGGCGGGGGCGAACACTTCACCATTCTCAAGAAGCAGCACTGGCGAGTTGTTTTTCCTGCATCACCGACTGCCGCAGACTCTCCACGTACCGCGCCGCGATCTCCGGTTTGTCTGCGATGTAGACGATGAGGTCTCCCGGCTGCGCCTCGGACACGGCGTGCGCGATGGCCTCCTCCTCGACCGGCACCATCACGATCTGCGAGTCGCGCACGCCGCCGGCGTTGAGCCCCTCGCGGATGATCCCGGCGACCTCGCCCGGCTGGCGCCCGCGCAGGTCGAAGTCGTCGCGGACGATGACGCGGTCGAAGTGCTGCCCGACGATGCGGGCCGCCTGACGGATGTCCTCGTCGCGGCGGTCGCCCGGCAGGCCGAGGACGCAGATCAGGCGGTTGCGGCGCATCGCGTCGGCGAGCTGGCTCATCGCGGCGAGGCCGTGCGGGTTGTGGGCGTAGTCGATCATCACCCGGTACCCGTCGAAGTCGACGATGTTGAGGCGTCCCGGCGTCGTGGTGGCGGACTGGAAGAACGACTGCAGGCCCGAGACGATGTCGCTGACGTGAATCTGCGTCGCGAACGTGGCCAGCACCGCGGCCAGCGCGTTGGCGACGTTGAAGCGCGCCTTGCCGCCGAACGAGATCGGCACGTTGCGCTCCTCACAGAGCGGGATGCGCATGCCGTTTTCGTAGAGCATCAGCCAGCCGTTCTCCACGGTCGCGCCGAGGCCGTTGTCCTCGACGTGCCTGCGGAAGATCTCGTTGTGCGGATCGAGGGAGAAAAAGGCGATACGGCAGTCGGCCTGCTCGCGGATGATCGGCATCATCTCGTCCTCGGCGTTGAGGATCGCGTAGCCCTCCGGCTTGACGCGCTCCACCGTGACGGCCTTCACCCGCGCCAGGTCTTCCACCGTGTGGATGTCGCGGATGCCGAGATGGTCCTCGGCGATGTTGGTGACGACCGCCGCATTCGACCAGTCGTAGGCCACGCCGGCGCGGAGGATGCCGCCGCGCGCGGTCTCCAGCACGGCGAAGTTGACCGAGGGGTCGCGGAGCACGACCTGCGCGCTGTTCGGACCGGTCGTGTCGCCCTTCTGCACGAGCTGGTTGCGGATGTAGATGCCGTCGCTGGTGGTGAGGCCGACCGCCTTGCCGGCCATCTTGGCGATGTGCGCGCAGAGGCGCGCCGTGGTGGTCTTGCCGTTCGTGCCGGTGATGGTGATGATCGGGATGCGCGACTCGCAGCCGGGCGGGAAGAGCATGTCCACCACCGCCTCGCCGACCGGGCGGGGTTTCCCCTCGGTCGGATGCGTGTGCATCCGGAAGCCGGGGGCGGCGTTCACTTCCACGATCCCGCCGCCGTTCTCGATGACCGGCGTCTCCAGGTCGGGCGCGACCACGTCGATGCCGGCGATGTCGAGGTCGACGAGGCAGGCGATGCGCTCGGCCATCTCGATGTTCGCCGGATGCACACGGTCGGTGACGTCGATGGAGGTGCCGCCGGTGGAGAGGTTCGCGGTGGTCTTGAGGGCGACGAACTGCCCCTCGTCCGGCACGCTGTCGACCGTCAGGCCGCGCAGGTGCAGCAGGCGGATGGTGCCGGCGTCGATCTTGATCTGCGTGAGCACCTTCTCGTGGCCGACCCCGCGGCGCGGGTCCTTGTTCGCCTGCTCCACGAGCTGGGCGATGGTGTGCGTGCCGTCGCCGATGACGTGCGCCGGGACGCGCTCCGCGGCGGCGACGAACTTCTTGTCGATCACCAGCAGGCGGAAGTCGCGGCCGGGGAGGTAGCGCTCGACGACGATGCTGGCGCGGTAGCGTTTCGCATCCTCGAAGGCGACGCGGAACTCCTCCTCGGTACGGATGTTCGTGACGATGCCGCGCCCCTGCGACGCGTCGAGCGGCTTGACGACCACCGGCCAGCCGATGCGGCGGGCGATGCGCAGCCCTTCCTCGACGTCGCGGGAGGTGAGGTCGCCGCCCGGCACCGGGATGCCGTGGAAGCCGAGGATGGTCTTGGTCTTGTCCTTGTTGCCGGCCATCTCCACGCCGAGGAAGCGGGTGGTGGAGGCGATGGTGGCCTGGATCTTCTTCGCGTTGGCGCCGTAGCCGAGCTGCACCAGGTTCAGGTCGTCGAGGCGCATGAAGGGGATGCCCCGCCTCACCGCCGCGTCGACGATGGCCTTGGTGGACGGCCCGAGCGAGTTGCGCTCGTAGAGGCGCCGCAGCGAGGCGACGTTGGCCTGCACGTCGAAGGGCTCTTTGTGGATGAGCGCCTCGACCAGCTCGATGGCCATCTCGCCGGCCGTGATCCCGGTCTCGCGCTCTTCACATTCGTAGACGACGTTGTAGACGCCGGGAGGGCCGGCCGAGCGGACGCGGCCGAAGCCGACTTCGATGCCCGCCAGGCCCTGAAGCTCCAGCGCGCAGTGCTCGATGACGTGGCCGACCCAGGTGCCTTCCTCGACGCGGCTGAAGAAGCCGCCGCGCACGCCCTCGGAGCAGCGATGCTCGACGAGCGACGGCAGGAGCTCTTTCAACCCTTCGTAGAAGCCCTCGAGCTTGTTGGTCGGCTGCTCTTCATACGGGCCAATGTCGATCTTCCACTTGATGCACGGCCGGTGTGCATACAGGTTGGGGCCCATGAGGGCGAGGCGTTCGAGGACTGCGATGCGGAAGCCGGTTTCCTCTGCCATGTTCGTCCACTCGGTTTTGGATTTTCACTGCTCTCTCTGTGAGCTGGATCACATCCGAGAGCAACGTGCAGGCCAACCCGAGTTGCGGCAGACGCAAAACGGGGTTTGTTGCTGCTGGCGCGATTCTTGGTTGCTCACTTGCGCCTTGTGCAAAACAGTTGAGGAGAGACGAATGAAGAGCAAGAGCAATGTGTGGAGTCTGATGGGCATCATGGTTCTGCTGCTGGCGGCCGCGTGCGGCGGCGGTGGCGAACATGCGAGCGATACCGCGGCCACCGATACCGGGATGGCCACTGACACCGGCGCCGGCACCACCGACACCGGCGTGGTCGGCGGCACCGACACCGGCATGACCGGCACCGACACCGCCGGGACGGGCGGCTTCGGCACCACCGGCACCGATACCTCCGGTACGGGCATGGGCACCGGCACGACCGGCACCGATACGTCGGGCACGGGCGGCACCGGCACCACCGGCGGCGGCACGACCGGCACCGGCGGCACGACCACGACCTAGAGCGGTTTCCCTACCCCTGGGGCGGCGGGCGCTTCGCCCGCCGCGGCGGTACACTCTGTCCCGCCGATGAACGCCGTCGTCCTCTTTGCACGGAGCCCGGAGCGGGAAGCCGCCGCCAAGCGGATGACAGGCGCCGCGCCGCTGTTCCGGGCGGTCGTCGCGGCCTGGCTGCGGGAGGCGCGGGCGAACGGTGCCCGGCCGGTCATTGCCTGCGACCGGCGCGACCGCGACGCGCTCGCCTCCATCGCCCCCGAGGTGGAGCGCGACTGGATCGAGCAGCCACGCGCCGCATTCGGCGAGCGCGTCTGCTCCGCCGTCTCCGAGGCCTTCGCACGCGGGTTTGGGCAGGTCTTCGTCGCCGCGATCGACGCCCCGCCGCCGCGGCGTCTCGGCGAGGCGCTGGCGGTGCTGGCGACCGGGACCCCCGTCGTCGGTCCGGCGCGCGACGGCGGCGTCAACTTCATCGGGATCACCTCCTGCGACCGGGAGTTGCTCCGCGACCTCACCTTCGCCCGCTGCCGCGCGCTGCTTCCCGGCGCGATGGTCTTCGAGGCGGCGACCGACGTCGACTCGCCAGCCTCCCTCGCCGCCGCACGGCGGGAGCAGGCGTGGAGCGGCTGGTTCCCGATTTTGCCGGTGGCGCCCGTGCGTCATGTCGCGCGCCTGCTCGCCGGCGTCACGCACCCGCTCTGGTCCCGCCCGCCTCCGATCCTGTGGAGCGGCCGGCTTTAGCCGGCCGACGCACCGACTGCCGGCGGGCTGAAGCCCGCCGCTCCACAAACTACGAACGGAGGAGCAATGCCCAGCTACTACATGTCCGAGGACCTCGCGCGCTTCGGAGAGATCTCGAAGGCCAACCCGAAGGGTTGGGACGGTTTCCTGAACTGGTACCAGCAGACGATGGCGCCCGGCGCGCTCGACGAGAAGACCAAGAAGCTGATCGCGCTGGCGGTGGCGTACGCGATCCAGGAGCCGTACTGCATCGACTCCTACTCGTCCGCCTGCAGCGACGCCGGCCTGTCGCCGGAGGAGATGGCCGAGGCGGTGGGCGTCGCGGCGGTGATCCGCGGCGGCGGCACGATCGCCCACTGGGCGCAGTCGTGTAACGCGCTGGCGCGCCGGGACGTCTGATGCGCGTGCTCGTCATCGGCGCGGGGCCGATGGGGATCGCCGCGGCCATCGGCGCCGCGGACCGCGGCCACGACGTGACGGTGCTGGAGCGGGGGGAGATCGGCGCGTCCCTGCGCACGTGGGGACCGGCGCGCTTCTTCTCGCCGCTGCACATGAACGTCTCGGCGCGCATGCGCGAGCTTCTCGGCGACGACATGCCGGACGCCGAGGCGCTGCTCACCGGTCCCGAGTACGTCGAGCGCGTGCTCCTGCCGCTCGCCGAGCGGGAGCCGCTGCGTGGCCGCGTGCGCACCGGACGCACGGTCGTCGCCATCGGCCGCCGCGGCCTGACGCGCGGCGACTACGCCGGCCATCCGCTGCGCGCGGAGCGGCCGTTCCGCGTCGTCTGCGCGAACGACGAGACGTTCGAGGCCGACGCGATCCTCGACGCCAGCGGAGGCCTGATCGTCCCCCGCCCGATCGGGGTCGGCGGCCTCCCGGCCCTCGGCGAGTCGCGGCTCACGCGCCCGCCGATCCGCACCCTCGGCGAGCTCGCCGCGCGCCTCCCCGAGCTTCGCGGCAGGAGCATCCTCCTCCTCGGCGACGGCCACTCCGCCGCCAACGCCATCGTCATGCTCGCCGGAGACCCGCCGGCGCGCGTCACCTGGGCCATGCGCTCCGCCAACCGCCGCCCCTGCGAAGAGGTGATGCACGACCCGCTGCCCGAGCGGGCGAACGTCGTTGCCCGCGCCAACGCGCTCGCCGAGAACCCGCCGCCGTTCCTGAGAGTCGAGCGGCGGGCGATGATCGAGAGCGTCGCCCGCAACAACGGCCACGCCGTCATCGCCCTCACCGGCGGCCGCCTCGTCGAAGCGGACGACGTGGCCGCATTCACCGGCTACCGCCCCGACGCCAGCTTCCTTTCCGAGCTGACCGTGGAGACCTCGCCCGTTACCGAAGGAGGCGCCCGCCTCTACCGCGCCATCTCGAACATCACCGACTGTCTCTCCGTCCCCGCCGTGAACCCGGCCGACCTGCAGTCCGGCGAGCCCGGCTACTTTTTCGTTGGCTCCCGCGCGTACGGCCGGTCGAACGGGTTCCTGTTGAGGACGGGGCTGGGGCAGTTGGAGACGATCCTGGGGAGTCTTACAGTCTCAGAGTCGCAGAGTCTCAGAGAGACGCGCCGAGCCCCCGTGCCCCTTTGAGACTTTGAGACTCTGAGACTCTGAGACTCTGAGACTATGAGAACGCCCCCCCAAGCCCCCCTGACCGCCCTAGACACCCTCTGGTTCCAGGTGGCGGGCACCGTCTGCAACATCGCCTGCACGCATTGCTTCATCTCCTGCTCGCCGACGAACCACTCGCACGAGATGCTGTCGCTGGGGGAGGTGCAGGAGCGGCTGGCGGAGGCGCGGGAGTTGGGGGTGCGGGAGTACTACTTCACCGGCGGCGAGCCGTTCATGAACCGGGACATGCTGCCGATTCTCGAGGCGACGCTGCGGCAGGGGCCGGCGACGGTGCTGACGAACGGCATGCTGCTGCGGCGGGAGGTGTGCGCGCGGCTGCGGGAGCTGTTCGACGCCAGCGACTACTCGCTCGACATCCGGGTGAGCCTCGACGGCTTCGACGCGGAGTCGCACGACGCCATCCGGGGGAAAGGGGTCTGGGACCGGGTCATGATCGGCCTGCGCAACCTGGCCGAGGCGGGGCTGAATCCGGTGATTACCGTGACCACGGCCGCCGAGGGGGTCGCCAGCGCCGAGGGGCGGACGCGGTTCCTGGAGGTGATCCGCGGCTTCGGCTTCGCGCGCCCGCGCCTGAAAGTGCTGCCGCTCTTCCGCATCGGCGCCGAGGAGACGCGCACGCGGGCGTATGAAGAGTGGGAGCGGCTCACGGCGGAGTCGCTGACGCACGAGGAGGCGGCGGTGCTGCAATGCTCGTCGTGCCGCATGGTCACGAGCAAGGGCGTCTACGTCTGCCCGATCCTGATCGAGGAGCCGGAGGCGCGGATGGGGGAAACGCTCGCCGAGACGCTGCGGCCGTTTCCCCTCGAGTACGGCGCCTGCCACACCTGCTGGGTGGACGGCGTCACCTGCACGACGTAGCCATGCGCCTCGCGTTCATCGGCGGCATCTACTCGAACTACCACGCGCTGGTAGCCACGCTCGACGACGTCGGTCGCCGCCGCGTCGACGCGACCTATTTTCTCGGCGACCTCGGCGCGTTCGGCCCCCATCCCGACCGGGTGCCGCGCCTCCTCGTCGAGCGGGGCATCCCCGGTATCCAGGGGAACTACGAGGAGTCGCTCTCGACGCGCGCCGGCGACTGCCACTGCGGCTACACCGATCCACGCGACAACCACTTCGCGCAGCTCTCCTACGACTACACCTTCGCCAACACCAGCGACGCCCACAAGGACTGGATGGGCACCCTGCCGCGCGAGCTGCGCTTCACGGCGGGGGAGCTGCGGTTCCTGCTCGTGCATGGGTCGCCGCGGAAGATCAACGAGTTCCTCTGGCGCTCGACCTCCCCCGAGCCGTTCCTCGGGAAGCTCTGCCGCGACCACGACGCCGACGTGATCGTCTGTACGCATACGGGACTGCACTGGCACCAGCCGCTCGGCGGCGGCAGGCACGTCATCAACGCCGGCGTGATCGGCCGCCCCGCGAACGACGGGCGGACGAACGTCTGGTACGCGCTGGTGGAGGTGCAGGGGAGGGAGCTGACGGTGGAGTTCGTGCCGGTCGCCTACGACCACCTCGCGCTGGCGGAGGAAATGCGCCGCGAGCGGCTGCCGGAGCAATTCGTCGAGACGGTGCTGACCGGCTGGTGGACGACCTGCCTCGAGGTGCTGCCGCCGAAGGAGCGGGCGGCGGGGCGCTTTTAGGGGAGCCGCCGCGGCGCGCGTGCACGCGCCGCGGCGAACCGTCATTCAGGGGGTGGAGAGGGGGACCGTCGGCGCCGGTTTCTCGTCCGCCGGCGGCTTCTTGCGGCGCTGGCTCTTCGTCAGCCAGCCGCCGATGATCTGCAGGTGCGGTTTGACGAGATGGCCCTCGGCGCCGCCGAGCGTCTTTCCGGCGTGATAGGCAGTGCGCGACTTTTCGACGGCCGCCCAGTGGTGGTAGCGGAGGTTGTAGTCGAGGATGTGGTTGGAGGCCTGGAGCTCTTCGATGAACGGGCGGTTGGCTTCGAAGGTGAGGTGCGTGCGCAGTTCGTCGGGCGTGACGGCGGCGGACTGCTGCCAGACCGTGGAGGAGGCAATCCCGTTGATGGTCGACTCGACGAAGAGCGGGCGGACGGCGCGGGCGGTGCGGAGACGGGCGTTGAGACTGGGATCGGGCGGAACGAGGTCGCGAACGGTCTCGCGGAGCGCGCGAAGGATCGCCGCCCGCTCCACCGACGAAAGGTCCGTGGTCCGCACGTAGTCAATGATGGAGGCGACAGTCATCGAAGGGGCCGGGGCATCGAGGGGCGTTTTGGTCATGGTCTCGTCCTTTCTCTCTCTCGTTTCGTACTGCACTTCGTGCAGCCTCCTCATTGAGACGTGACGAGCCGGCGAAAAGTTACGCGGGTGCGAAAACTTTTTTTGGCTCGCGAGCCTCGCGTTCAGGCTCGGGAGCCTCACGTTCAGGCTCGGGAGCCTCACGTTCAGGCTCGGGAGCCTCGCGCTCAGGCTCGGGAGCCTCGCGCTCAGGCTCGGGAGCCTCACGCTCAGGCTCGGGAGCCTCACGTTCAGGCTCGGGAGCCTCACGCTCAGGGTCGCGAGCCTCGCGCTGAGGCTCGGGAGGCTCCGGCTCAGGGTCGCGAGCCTCACGCCGAGGGTCGCTGGACTCGCGGGCGTATAATCGGGAAACTTCGGTCAATATGGAATCGCCCTCGACGCCTGCCGGGTGGAGACCACGCCGTGCCCGCGCGGTCGTCACCGTCTCGGCGACGGCGGCCGGGGCGATCGCCATCGCCGGCATCCTCGCGGCGCTGCGCTCCGCTCCCACGGCGGGAGGCATCGCGGCCCTCGGCGTACCGAGCGGCGTCACGATCCTCTTGGCGGTGCTGGCCCTCCTGACCACCCGGCCGGGCGTGCGGCGTGTGGCGGCGGCACTCGTAGCCGCCTCGGGACTCCTGGCGATCGTGACGCACGTGCGCAGCGGGTTCGGCGACCGCACCTGGTTCGTGGCCACGATCCGCCAGGCCGACATCGAGCTGATCCTCCCCGCGCCGCTGACGGCGGTGAGCTTCGTCTGCCTCGCCATCGCCATCTTCGCGATGCAGCGCCGCGTCGCGCAGCTCGTCCTCTGCGTGCCGGCGGCGGTCTCCTTCGTCGTGCTGGCGGGGTACCTCTTCGGCTCCCCCGAGCTCATCTCCATGGGGACGCGCGTCCCCATGACGTTCTGGGCCGCGGTCTCGGTGATGCTGCTGGTCGTCGCGACGGTGGCCGCCTGTCCGCGGGCGACGTTCTTCGCGATCCTCGCGTCGCCGAACCCCGCCGGGAAGATGGCGCGGCGGCTGATGCCGGTGGTCCTTCTGGTGCCGGTGCTGATCGGGTGGCTGCGCCTTCTGGGGCAGCGGCGCGGCTGGTACGGGACGGAGCTGGGGGTGGCGATCTACTCGCTCAGCGTCACGATGGCGCTGGTCGGAATCGTCCTGGTGACGACGCGCGACATCGAGCGCGCCGACCGGGTGCGCCGCGGACGGGAGCGGGAGCTGCAACAGGCGGAGGCGCGTTTCCGGATGCTGCTCGAGCGCTCGCCCGACGCGGTGGTGGTGATCGACGGCCAGGGGAAGGTGCAACTCGTCAACGCCGCCGCCGAGACGGCGTTCGGCTATGCGCGCGAGGAGGTGGTCGGCAGGCACGTGTCGCTGCTGCTCCCCGCCGAGCCGAACGGCCACGAGGAGCCGATGGGGGTGAGGCGCGACGGCACCCGCTTTCACGCCGACATCGCGCTCAGCCCGGTCGCGGCCGACGACGGGGTGATCGTCATCGCCACCGTCCGCGACGCGACGAACCGCATCCGGATGGAGCAGGCGGTGCGGGCCAGCGAGCGGCGCTTCCGCAGCATCTTCGATCAGGTGCCGGTGTCGATCTGGGAGGAGAACTGGTCGGGCGTCATCGCCGCGATCGACGAGCTCCGCGCGAGCGGCGTCACCGACTTCCGCGCCTGGTTCGAGGAACATCCGGAGCACGTCCAGGAGCTGCTGCGGCAGGTCCAGCTCGTGAACGTGAACCCGGAGACGCTGGCCATGTTCGAGGCCACCTCGGCCGAGGAGATCCTCAGCTCCCTCGCCATCGTCTTCTCGACGCCCGACACCCTGCCGGGGTTCGTGCAGGAGCTGGTCGCGCTCGCGAGCGGCGCGGAGATCTTCCAGACCGAGATGTCCCTCCGCACCGTCAAGGGCAACCTGCTCAAGGTGCTGCTGACGATGACCTTTCCCCGTCCCGGCGAGCCGGAGACGCCGGTGCTCGTCACGCTGACCGACATCACCGGCCGCGTGCGGGCGGAGGAGGCGCTGGCGCGCAAGACGGCCGACCTGGAGCGCTCGAATCAGGAGCTGGAGCAGTTCGCCTACGTCGCCTCGCACGACCTCCAGGAGCCGCTCCGGATGGTCGCCAGCTACACGCAACTCCTCGAGCACCGCTACGGCGACAAGCTCGACGACGACGCCCGCGAGTTCATCGGCTACGCGGTCGACGGCGCGCGGCGGATGCAGGGGCTGATCAACGATCTCCTCTCCTACTCACGCGTCGGCACCCGCGGCAAGGCGGTTGCGCCGCTCGACAGCCATGCGGCTCTCGGCCGGGCCATCGCGAACCTGCGGCTGCTCATCGCCGAGACCGGCGCGCTGGTGACGAACGACGACCTGCCGATGGTGATGGCCGACGAGTCCCAGTTCGCACAGCTCTTCCAGAACCTCATCGGCAACGGGATCAAGTTCCGCCGCCCCGGCGTGGCGCCTCGCATCCACGTCACGGCGCGGCCGGAGCGGGAGCAGTGGGTGTTCTCGGTCAGCGACAACGGGATCGGGATCGATCCGCAGTTCCACTCCCGCATCTTTGCCCTCTTCCAGCGGCTCCACGCGCGCGAGGAGTACCCCGGCACCGGCATCGGCCTGGCGATCTGCAAGCGGATCGTGGAGCGGCACGGCGGCAATATCTGGGTCGAGTCGGAGCCGGGCCGCGGCGCCACCTTTTTCTTTTCGGTTCCGTCTACTGCAGGAGGAGGCTCTTCGTGACGACGCAGACCGCACCCGTCCCCATCGAGATTCTGCTGGTCGAAGACAACCCGGGCGACGCCCGCCTGGCGCAGGAGGCGCTCAAGGACAGCAAGCTCCAGAACGTGCTGCACGTCGTCCGCGACGGCGTCGAGGCGATGGACTTCCTCCGGCGGCAGGGGAAACACGCCGGCGCGCCGCGGCCCGACCTGGTGGTCCTCGACCTCAACCTTCCCCGCAAGGACGGGCGGGAGGTGCTCGCCGAGATCAAGACCGACGACTCGCTGAAGAGGATCCCGGTCGTGATCCTCACCACCTCGCGCGACGAGGAGGACGTCCTCAAGTCGTACGACCTGCATGCAAACTGCTACATCACCAAACCGATCGACCTGCAGCAGTTCATCAAGGTCGTGCGATCGATCGAAGACTTCTGGCTGACCATCGTGAAGCTGCCGTCGAGAGACTGAACCCTGGCAACGACCGACACCATCCGGCACGAGCTCCTCCTCGTCGAGGACAACCGTGGAGACGCGCGGCTCGTCGAGGCGTACCTCGAGGAGGAGCGGGAGTTCGCGCTCCACCAGGCGACCACTCTGGCCGAGGCGCTGCAGCAGGCGGAGCAGACGCGCTTCGACGTCGTGCTGGTCGACCTCGGGCTGCCCGACTCGTTCGGGCTGCAGACGTTCCACCGCATCCACGACGCCGTCGGCGCCGCGACGCCGGTGGTGGTCCTCAGCGGCTCGATCGACGACGCCCTCGCCACCGCCGCCGTGGCCTCGGGGGCGCAGGACTTTCTGCGCAAGCACGAGATGAACGCGGCCGTGCTCTCGCGCACGCTCCGCTACGCCATCGAGCGCCACCGCCTGCAGCGCGAGGTGGAGCGCGCCGACCGCCTCGCGAGCATCGGCCGCCTCGCCGCCACGATGGCGCACGAGTTCAACAACATCCTCATGGGCATCTCCCCCTGGGCGCAGATCATCGCCGCCTCGGCGAAGGGCGATCGCCGCCTGGAGTCGGCCGCCGGCCACATCGTCGAGTCGGTCCGCCGCGGGAAGAGCGTCACGTTCCAGGTGCTCGACTATGCGAAGCCGCGCGTGCCGCGCAAGCAGCCGCTCGAGCTGGGGGCCTGGCTGGCCGGTCTGCTCGACGAGCTGAAGCCGACGCTCCGGTGCGCGGACGGACTGGTGCTGCAGGAGTTGCCGGCGCGGCAGATCCACGTCGCCGCCGACCCCGACCAGCTCGCGCAGGTGGTGTCGAACCTGGTCCGCAACGCCGACGAGGCGACCGATTGCGGCACCCCCATCGCCGTCGAGCTCCGGCTGCGGAACGAGCGGGCGGAGATCTCGGTCTCCGATCAGGGTCCCGGAGTCGCCGCCGCCGACCGGAAGAAGATCTTCGAGCCGCTCTATTCGACGAAGAGGCGCGGCACGGGCCTCGGCCTCACTGTGGCGTTCGAGACGCTGAAAGCGCACGGCGGCACCATCAGCGTCGAGGCCAACCAGCCCCGCGGCTCGAAATTCGTGGTCTGCCTTCCGGTCACGGACGACGCCGCCGCCGACGGCAGAGAAGGGGAGCTGGCCTGCCCCCCGTGGGTGCGCCGGGTGCTGCTCGTCGATGATGAGGAGGCGGCGGCGGAAGGGGTGCGGCAGTTGCTCCTCGAACATGTCCAGGAGGTGCGCGTCGCCCTCACCGGAGCCGAGGCGCTCGACCTCGTCGCCGACATGCGGCCCGACTTCGTCATCCTCGACATCGGCCTCCCCGACATGAACGGCATCGACGTCCTCCGCCAGATGCCGTCCCCCCACCCCCCGGTCGTCTTCGCCACCGGCCACGTCCAACGCGCCGACGTCGAGCCGCTCCTCGGCGACCGGATCGGCCACGTGACGAAGCCCTACGCGCTGGAGGATATCTGGAGGGCGGTGGCGGGTTTTGAATTGAAAATTGAAAATTGAAAATTGAAAAATCGCACAACCAGGACGGAGCAGAGCTCCGATCTTTCAATTTTCAATTTTCAATTTTCAATTTCGCGACAGCGCCAGTTCCACCCCACTCTCCGTCCCCTCAGTCGCCCGCTTCGCCGGCTCGAGCGGCGAATTGAAAGATCGGAGCCTCCGCTCTCGTCCTTTGCTTGTGCGATTTTTCAATTTTCAATTTTCAATTTTCAATTCTCAATTCTCACCACCGCGGCAGCCAACTCCACCCCATTCTCCTTCCCCTCCGTCGCCGGCTCGAGCGGCGAATTGAAAGATCGGAGCCTCTCGTCCTTTGCTTGTGCGATTTTTCAATTTTCAATTTTCAATTTTCAATTCTCACCACCGCCATCTCCACCCCACTCTCCTTCCCCTCCGTCGCCCGCTTCGCCGGTTCGAGCGGCGGGAGCGTCCAGGCTTCGAGCCAGTCGCCGGTAGGCGAGGGGATGAGCAGGCGGTTGCGTTTGCGGTCGAAGCCGATGCCGGCGGGGGAGGGCTTGCGGGAGAAGAGGGGGCGCAGCTCGCCGCCGGGTTGGGCGACGTGCAACTGGTCGTCGTGGTGGCTGGAGACGATCACGGCGCCGCTCGGCAGCACGACCAGGCCGTCGTACGCGCCGGGGCCGCGCAGCACCGCCTTCGTGGCCATGCCGGGATTCCAGGCCAGCACTTCCTTGCCGTACGCCTGCGCGATGAGAAAGCGGGTGCCGTCCCAGACGATGCCGCTCGGCGAGCGCAGCTCCTCGCCGCTGGCGATGATCTCCACCTCTCCCTCCGCGCTGACGCGGAAGACGCGGCCGTCGCCTCGCCGCACCTGCTCGCCGTGCTCCCGGATCTCCACGCCGGTATCGGTGGCGTAGACCAGGTCGTCGGGACCGACGGCGAGATCGTGCAGCGACACCGCCCCCTCTTCCGCGAGGTCGATCGTGCCCATCTCAGAGCCGGTGACGCGATCGAAGACGCGCAGGCGGTCGACGTCGGCGATCCAGAGCTCCGGGCCGCGGATGGCCATCCCCTTCGGCGCGCGCAGCCCCTCGATGAACTTCAGCTCCGCGACTTTCCCCTCGGGCGTCACGCGGGAGACGAACCCTTTGCTGGCGACGAAGTAGACGTCCTGCTCCTCGTCGTGCAGCACCGACTCCGGTGCGCCGAGGTTCGCGACCGCGAACGCCTTCGCCAGCACCGCGCGCGGCGGCTCGGCGGCAGCGGAGGAGGTCATCGGCGGCGGGTCGCCGAAGGCGATGCGGTAGACGACGCCGTGCTGCGCGTCGCTGACCAGCAGCGCGCCGTCGGAGGCGACGGTCGCGCCGGCGAGCCGGCCGTCGAAGCCGGTGACGAACGGCTCGACCTTCTTCTCCGCCAGCCGCACGCGCACGACCTCCCGCCCGGTGGCGGTGAAGGCGTCGCCGCGAAAAACCTCGGGGAACTGCGCGCCGCGGTAGAAGACGAAGCCCACCGGGGCCGCGCCGTTGCCGAGCTTCAGCACCGGCGGCACGCTGCCGCGGCAGTCACGTCCCACGCAGGCGGGCCAGCCGTAATGGAGGCCGTCGCCGATGCGGTTGATCTCACCGCTCTCGCCGCCCCACAGCTCGCCGGTGGCGGGGCTCCAGTCGAAGCCGTGCAGGTTGCGCAGGCCGCGCGCGTAGATGCGGCGCGTGCCGTCGGGCTCGACCTGCAGCATCGCGGCGTGCTCCGGGTTGGTCTCCGTGCAGTTGCTGCACGAGCTGCCGATCGAGACGTAGAGCTTCCCGTCCGGTCCCGCGCCGATGGTGCGGTCGGGATGCTCGCCGCCGTCGGGCAGGTCGGTGACGACGTCGCGCACCTCGCCGAAGCTGCCGTCGGGGAGCCGTTCCGCCGCCACGATCTTCTTCACGCCGGCGACGTAGAGCACGCGGCCGCGCATGGCCAGCCCGTGCGCATGCTCGATGGAGGCGACGGCGGTGCGCAGTTCGTCGGCGCGGCCGTCGCCGTCGCGGTCGCGCAGCGCGACGACGTCGTTCATGTCGGGGCGGCTGACCAGCACGGTGCCGTCCTCCAGGGCCAGCAGCGTGCGGGGCGCGCCGAGGTCGCGGGCGAAGACTTCGACGTGGAAGCCGGCCGGCGCGGTGACCTCGGCGAGAGCGGGGAGGGAGGCGAACAGCGCGAGGAAGATCGATCTCCGCACGCTGCAAATAACCGCAAGAGGTGGGCCAGAGGTTGCTCGTTGCTGGTTACTGGTTGCTGGTTCCTCGTGGGATCCCCGGCCGGCGGCGCCTCCCCAGCAACAAGCAACCAGCAACCAGCAACAGCAGTTCTACGCGTCCGGCCTTCGCAACGGATCCTTCCGCCGGTCCGCCGGATCGCCGTCTTCCCAGAGCAGGTCTTCCTGCTCCTCGTCCACTACCGTCGCGTCTTCTTCGTCGTCGAGGAGCTCGTCGTCCTTCATGCCGCTCTCTGGTGCAAAAGTCGGACTCATGCAAAAGCGCGGGCGCGGGTGTTGCTCTGGACGCAAAGCAGGAGAACGACACGACATGATCCAGAAACGCCTTTCGCTGCTTGCCATCCTCGTCCTGATGCTGTCCGCCTGCGCCACCACCACCGACACCATGGAGCCGCGTGCCGGCGCGACGCCGGAGGGGGACATCGCCGCGATCGTCACCGCCGCCAACGAGGGGGAGATCCAGCAGGGGCAGGCCGCCTCGACGCGGGCCACGAACGCCGACGTGCGCGCCTTCGCGCAGATGATGGTGGCCGACCACACGGCTGCCCTCAACACCGCACGCGACACCTTCAACCGCGCCGGCATCAACGCGAGCGACAACACCATCGCCAACACGCTGCGCGCGAGCTCACAGACTACCGTGACGAACCTCAACACCTACAGCGGCGCCGACTTCGACCGGGCGTACATGCGCACCCAGGTCGACCTTCACGCCTGGCTGCTCAACGTGCTCGACGTCTCGCTGATCCCGTCGGCCGTCACCCCGGAGCTGCGGACGCTGCTGCAGACGCAACGCGCTTCGGTGGCCGCGCATCTCGACCAGGCACGCGGCATCCTGTCGCGGCTGTAAGAGGAACCGGTGGAGCGGCGGCCGCCGCTCCACAGCCCGCCGGGTCGCGCTACTGTCCGGCCGGAGACGAACCGCCAGTGGCCTGTGGGGGAATGGTTCGCAACGTCAGTTCGCCGCCGGGGGCGACATAGCCGGACTGACACACGGGCGGCTCTCCCCCGTTGGAAGGAAGGCAGAGCTGCCATTCACCAGGGTCGACCATCGGAACGACAAGCTCGGCGCCGTCCGCCTCATCACGGACGATGCGCGTGCCCCAGTTCCCCACCAGCGCTCGCGGTCCCGTGGCGGCCCCGTTGTGGCGCAACAGCGCCTGCGCAAACAGCGGGTGGCGCAGCGCGGGCAGGACGAGGCGGAGAGTGCCGCTGCTTTGATCGACCGTAATCGTGAGCGGCCGGTTCTCGATGCGCAGATGAAACAGACCCAGGCCGAATCCTGGCGCGGCAATGAGAACATCGGCTTCCCGTGTCCCCGGGGTCAGGATCGCCGCGAATGTGCCGTCCGCACGGGTCACGGCGCTCCGGACTGAACTGTAGGCGACGTCGGTGGGATGGACCCACAGCTTCACCCCCTCTACCGGCCCAAATGCGGATACGACCCGTCCGGCCAGTTGCGCGTTCGGCTGCAGCACCAGCTCGACCGGCGGGGCCTCCTCGTCCTCGCGGAGCGAAACGGTGAGCGCACGGCTCTCTTTCATGAAGGCATTCGCCTGCAACTGATACTGGCCTTCGTCCAACCCGCTGACGACGAATTCGCCGGTCTCGGCGGCGCTGATCTGCCGGAGCATTGCCTCGGGATCGGCCTCGCGGATGTTGATCATTGCGTGCTTCGCCGGGCTGCCGTCGTCGTCCAGGACGCGGCCCGCGATGCGGAGGTCGGGAAGGACGATGGCGAGGACGTGCTCGCCGCCGTCCACGTCAGCCGTGACCTCCAGCTTCTGATGGATCGACGGGTGCTCGGCCTCCACTTCGACCGTCCACTGCCGGCCGTTCGCCAGAGCCGCCGGGGCGAAGGTATCGAAACGCCCGTCGCCGTCGGTGGTGACGGTATGACGGATCCGGCCACTCATGCCGCCGAGGTGGACGGTTCCGGCGCTGACCGGGCGGTCGCCGAGCGTCACGCTGCCGCGCACCCGCCCGGCGGAGATGTCGACCGGCAGGTGCACGTCCGTATCGCCGATGGTGATCCGGGCGGTGTGCCACGAGTACTGCCCCGCCGCGACGACGTCGACGTCATAGTCCCCGACGCGCAAGCCTCGCCCGGCCCATTTGCCACCCTCGCCGGCTTGTGACTCGGTGACGATTTCGACGCGACCGTCGATCAGCCTCATCAGACGGACTGTCCAGCGCTCTCCGAACGGATCGAGCGCGGGCGAGATGATCACGTCGAGTTGCTTCGGTTTCTGCAGCAGTAGCGGCTGGATCAGCTCGATTTGTGCAGCCGGCAACACCCGCACATGAACTTCTTCCGAAGAAAAGTCGGCCAGCGCGGCGGAAACCACGTACTCGCCGGGAGCGAGGCCGGAGATTTGAAACGACCCATGCTCCGTCCCTTTCACGGTGAGGGTCGAGCCGCGTGATTCAGAATCACGAGCACCCGCCGGTGTTGCCGATACCGACACCTCGCGCCAGTCACGAACCGCGTCTGCACGGGGTGCGGTCAGCCGTCCTTCGATCGACGCCCCCTCGCGGAGAGCGACCGCTCCAAGGTCGTGCGGCTCATCTGCTGAGGCAAAGACATTCCACCGATGCTGTGGAATGCGCCGCGGAGAGCTGAGCCGCAGATGATGGCGGCCCGCCGGGACGACACAGCGGAACTGCCGCTCCGCAACAGGACAGGTGGTGTTCCCGCTTCGCCGCTGCAGAGCAGGATCGTCCACGGTGGGGAGAAAGCGCAGTTGCAGTTCCGCCGGCGCCTCACCCGGCGTTGGAATGACCCCCGTCAACACCGCCGCGGGCCATAACTCGAGCTCGACCTCGTGTTGATCCTTCTGAATGACGGTTGGTGGATGCCACCACGCTCCACTTTGCAGTTCCAGACTGCACGGAGCCGCAACGCGCGTTTCAATGACTGCAGGCAGTGCAATGGCAACTGCCTCGGCCGCACTGCTCGTCGCGCCGTCCGGCTCCAGCGGGACACAACGCAATGTCCCTTCACTGGACAGGCGCTTCTGCTCGCCGTGCGCCGTGAGGCGAACGCTCAGATTCTCACTGAGCGCCGTATGGGCGAGGACGAGCAGGAGAAAGAGGTGGCCGAGGCGCGTCATGGTGTCAGCTGACGACGTAGGTGCACGCGCCGTAGGCCTGGCAGGATGTCGTCCCGTTCGTCTGCTTGACGTCACTGCAGCTGCAATAGCCGCTGCTTGTCACGTAGACGCACACGTAGGTGCCGTTCGTTTGCAATTGGGCGCAGTCGCGGCACCTCTGAGTGCCGCGCGCGGTGCAGGAGGCGTAGCCGCTGCCGGTGAAGTAGCACGGCCGGTTGGGATCGATCGAGCCGCACGGGGACTGCGATGCGTCATCGTAGTCGGCATTGAAGCGCGCAAACGCGGGCGTTGCGAAGAGAAGGGAGAGCACGAGAAGCCCCAGGGCGGGTCGGTACATATTCATTCTCCTATGGACGCGGAGAGTACCCGGATATCCGCCTGTACGTCAATAAGCCACAAATGTTACTGCTGGTGCATGCGACAAACCGCCAGCCGAGACTCACTACCGCCGCGAGTCCACTAAGCATGTCGGGGAATCCACTGAGCATGTCTCGGAGGCCATTGAGCATGTCTTAGAGTCCATTAACCATGTCTGAGAGGCCATCAATCATCTCTGGAGGTCCTTCAAGCATGGGCCGCCGTCATTGCTATCATTCCAACGCTGTACGCGGGAGGTCCGAATGCCGAAGCGGTCGTTGATGCTGGCGGGAGGAGGACTGAAGATCGCCTTTCAGGCCGGCGTGCTGCAGGTTTGGCTCGACGAGGCGGGGCTGGAGTTCGATCACGCCGACGGCGTCAGCGCCGCCTGCTTCAACCTGGCCATGTGGACGCAGGGGATGAGCGGCCGCCAGATCGCCGACAACTGG
>DASWNW010000042.1:0-51226 GCA_036399015.1 Thermoanaerobaculia bacterium
GCGCTCCCCCGAGGAACCCGAGGAACTTCCGAGGAACCCCGAGGAACCCCCATCTCAATCCTGCGCCAGAAAGTCCAGCACCCGCTGCCGGTGCACGCTGATCGAGCGGCCGCTGGTCTCGATCAGCCCAGCCAGCCGGAAGCGCTGCATGAAGGCGGTCACGCGCGGGCGGGTGGTGCCGACGATCTGGGAGAGCTCCTCGTGCGAGATCCGCTGGCCGAGGCGGAGGAACGCGCCGTCGGGTGTGCCGAGCTTGTCGGCGAACGCCAGCAGCACCTTCGCCAGCCGCCGCTCGGACCTGGTGGTGACGAGGTCGAACACCGCCACCTGCCGCTCGGCGAGCCGCTGCGCGACGTGGCGGAGCAGGACCTCCATCGCCGACGCGCGCTGCACCGCCGCCAGGAACTCGCGGCGCGAGGCGCGGCGGATGAGCGTCGGCCGCATCGCGATCGCGCTCTCGAAGCGCTTCTTCGCGCCGGTGAGACACGACTCGCCGAACACGTCGCCGTCGGCGTAGATCGCGAGCAGGCAGTCCTTTCCGCCGGCCGAGGCCATCGACAGCTTCACCTGTCCCGAGTCGATCAGGTAGATCGAGTCGTCCTCTTCGCCCGTCGCGTAGATCGACTGCTGGGCGGCCACGCGGATGCGCGTGTCCCCCAACGAGTCGCGATCGAAAATCTCGCGCAGGGACGGTGCATGCGCGTGCGCGCGGCCGTCTATGGATGGCATTCTTTAAAGGCGCAGCGATCGTAGGCAGCACGCTGCGCTGCGTCTGTTCAGAATTGAACAAGCATTCGGCGGCGGTGCGCCGCGCGGCTACGCGAGCGAGAAAACCGCGCAATTTCATGCGCATACGCGATGCGCAGGCGGCGTCACGCGCGATTTTGCCGCCGCGCGCCGCCCGTGCTCGATCGTGCACAGGGACGTGCAGCAACGGACGCTGCGCGCACTCCCACCGGACCTATTGTGCGCACGGGCGGGAGCTCTGCTACTCCGCCACCATCAGCACATCCGCAAACCACGCACGGGCGTCCGTCCACGTGCGGTAGATCGCGAATCCGCTCGCCTCCGCGAGCGCCGCGAGCGTCGAGGCGTCGTGCTTATACGAGCTCTCCGTGTGGATGCTCTCTCCCGCGGCGAAGTCGACGCCGAGGCCGAGCGCCCCGATCTCCACCCGCTGCGCGGTGTTGCTGACGAGATGCATTTCGATCCTGCCGTGCGTCTCGTCGTAGAAGGCGCGATGCGCGAAGGCGTCCAGCTCGAAGTTCGCGCCGAGCTCCCGGTTCATGCGCACCAGGAGGTTCTTGTTGAAGGCGGCGGTGACGCCGAGCGGGTCGTCGTACGCCGGCTCGAGGATCGTGCGGCTCTTGCGCAGGTCGGCGCCGAGGAAGAGCGCGTCGCCGGGTGCCAGGGCGCCGCGGAGGTCGCGCAGCATCGCCACCGCGGCGTCGGGGTCGAGATTGCCGATCGTGGAGCCGAGGAAGAGCACCACCGTCCGCCCGCGATGGCGCGGCAGCTGCGCGAGCGGCAGCGATGGCCGCGCGAAGTCGGAGCAGATCGCCGTGACGCGCAGGTGAGGGTAGTCGGTCAGCAGCTCGCGGCCGCTGCGCTCCAGCATCGCCGCGTCGATGTCCACCGGCACGTACTCCAGCGCCGGCGAGCGCTCGGTCAGCGGGTCGAGAAGGATGCGCGTCTTCCGCGCGGCGCCGCTCCCGAGCTCCACCAGCCGCACGTTCGCCCCGAACGCCTCGACGATCTCCCGCTGGTGCGTCGTCAACAGCTCCCCCTCGGCGCGCATGACGTAGTACTCCGGGAGGAAGCAGATCGCGTCGAAGAGCGAGGAGCCGAGCTCGTCGTAGAACCAGCGCGGCGGCAGCCACTTCCGCTCCGCCGTCAGCCCGACCCGCACGTCGTGCCCGAAGTCGTCGGCCGCCCCGGCCGCGTTCAGGAGACGAAAACGGGAGGCGCCCGAAAGAGGTATGGCCGCGGCTGTCATGGGGGCGGAATGATTGTACGAAAGAAGCGGGCGCGAGTGCCGCGCGAACTTACTGACGCCGTGACCGTCGCGCCGGCGGCTGCGCCTCGACCGACAGCTCGAACCAGTGCCGCGCCGAGACCTCGTCCCCCTGATCCCCGTACCAGGTCGACATCGCCACCAGCGCCTCGGCGAGCGTGCCGCACTCCTCGCCGCACGCCTTGCGCGCCGTGTCGATCGCCTCGCGGATGAGCGGCTCGGCCGCGGGAAACGCCCGCTGCTCGATGTGCACCAACGCCAGCCGGATCAGCCCCTGCGCCGCCTCCTCGCTCGCCGCGCCGTACGTCTCGCGCCGGAGCGCAAGCGCCCGCTCCGAGTGCGCGACCGCGGCGGACCCGCGTCCGGTGCGGCTCTCGAGCGCCGCCGCCCGGTCGAGGGCGTCGATCAGCAGCCGCGACCCGCCGCCCGCGTCCCCCTCCAGAAGGCGGATGGCGTCGAGATAGACGCGCAGCGCCTCGTCCTTCCGTTCGTCGATCTCCAGCGCCCGCCCGTACTGCAGGTGCGCCTGAACCCGCGTTGCGACCGGGAACTGCTCTCCCACGCACTGCCGGAACGCCTGCGCCGCATCGCGCTGGAACGCGCCCGTCTTGTCCTTAGTCGTGAACTCCGTCGCGAGCAGCCTCCGGCACGCCGCCTCATCGGCCGCCGGCGCGGCCTGAACCGTGAACGCCAGGATGAGCCAAAGGATCATCAGTTTCATGATACGCATCCTCCTCATAGACCACATGCAGCTTCGACCTCGGCAGTGATGTTCGGCGACGTCGGGTGGTCGCCCGGCCCGACGCTGGTGGTGCCGTCCTCCATCTGCCCGGCAACGTGCATGACCTCGTGGATCAGAATCGCCTGCCGCTGGCTCGACGAAAGGCCGTCGAACTTCGAGGGGCAGATGAAGACGTACCGATCGTGATTGCAGCAGGTCGTCCAGGCGGCAACGTTCGACTTACAGGGCTCGTTACCTGCCGAGTCCTTCACCCCGGTGCCGTCGCGCAGGATGACGTAGTTCGCCATCAGGTCGGCGCCGCTCCGCCCCATCGGGTTGTTGTGAAACAGCATCGTGCAGGCGGTGGGCTCCCAGACACCTTTCATGTCCGGGACTTTTTCCCCACGAAGCTTGACGGTGGCGCCCGACTTGGCGCTGCTGGCGTTGAACGACGTCGTACCGCTCAACGCGGTGCCGGGCGCATTGGCGAGCGGGTCTTTCGGGTTCCCGCTGCCGCCCCACGATCCGCCACTGCCGTCGGGCGGGTTGCTGCCGATCTGCCACCCGGAACGATCGGTGCCACCCGCTGGACATCGAACCTCGACTGTAGCGCTGCTGCCGCCGGTCCAGGTCACGCAGACACATTCCCCCGTCGCGCCGCAAAGCGACGGCATGGCCTCAGCCGTGAGAGGCACCACCGCAGCCACACAAATCAGGACGAGGGTTTTGGTGAGAGTGAACGTCTTCACTGACGCCTCCTCGAAGTGATTTTTTCGAGCGACGGCGGCAGCATGTCGCGTGCCACACTTAAGGCACGGAACCCCCTACCCCAACCCCCGCAAATGCTCCGCAAACACCTCATTGAACAGCGCCCCCGGGCGCTTCCGGCGGATCTGTTCGACGATCTCAGCGCCGGTGCCGGCGCCGAGGCGGTGGAGGATGCGGCCGGCGACGAGGGCGGAGCGGTTGTAGCCCATGCCGCAGTGGGAGAGCACGCGGTGGCCGCTGGCGATCAGGTGCGCGCCGAGGGCGGCGACCGCCTCCAGCTTGTCGAGGTTCGGGAGGTCTTCGTCGTAGATCGGGAAGTACACGTACAGGCAGCCGTTCGGGTGGGTGGGGATGCACTCGTCGAGGCCTCCCTCCATGTCCAGCACCGTGTCGATGCCATACGACGACACGATGTCCCAGTCGTGAATGACCGGCGAGATGAAGAGCTGGCCGGCTTCGTCGACGGGGTGCAGTTTCTTCAGGTCGATCGGCACGCGGGTATTTTGCCGCAACGTCACCCGTGACGTCAGCGCCGCCGCTATGATCCGCGCCATGCGTCACGCACGACCGCTCCTTACGCTGCTGCTCCTCCTGCTCGCCTCGGCGGCATCGGCGCAGCAGTTCCCCAACGTCAATTACAAACACCGCGTCCTGCCGAACGGTCTCGAGATCTATTCGGTGCAGGACCGCAACACGCCCACCGTCGCCATCCACCTCTGGTACCGCGTCGGCTCCAAGCACGACCCGCAGGGGCGCAGCGGCTTCGCGCATCTCTTCGAGCACATCATGTTCAAGAGCACGAAGAACATGCCTTCGGAGATGCTCGACCGGCTGACCGAAGACGTGGGCGGCTTCAACAACGCCACCACCTTCTCCGACGCCACGGCCTACTACGAGGTCGTGCCGTCCAATTACCTGGAGACGCTCCTCTGGGCGGAGGCCGAGCGGCTCGGCTCGCTCACCGTCGACGAGGCGAACTTCAAGTCGGAGCGCGACGTCGTGAAGGAGGAGTACCGCTTCCGCGTCCTCTCGCCGCCGTACGGACGCCTCTTCAACGCGCTCGAGGCGCAGTCGCTCGTCGCGCACCCGTATCGCCGCTCCGGCATCGGCAACATCGCGGAGCTCGACGCGTCGACCATCGACGACGTGCGGGCGTTCCACTCCACCTTCTACCGCCCCGACAACGTGGTGCTGATCGTCGTCGGCGACTTCGAGCAGCAGCAGCTCGACGGCTGGATCGACAAATACTTCACGCCGATCCCGAAGCCGGCCACGGAGATCCCGCGTGTCACAGTGCAGGAGCCGGCGCGCACGGCCGAGAAGCGGGTCGTCGAGTACGGCCCGAACGTGCCGCTGCCGGCGCTGGCGATGACCTGGCTGATGCCGAACGCGGCGCACGCCGACACGCCTGCGCTGGTGATGGCGGGGGCGATCCTCTCCGAGGGGGAGTCGTCGCGGCTGCAACAGAAGCTGGTGCGCGGCGAGATCGCGCAGGAGGTCTTTGCCGATCCCGACGCGCGCGAAGACCTCGGCCTCTTCGGCGTCGTCGCCATCATGGGCAGCGGTCACGGACCGGCCGAGGCGGAGAAGGTGATCCGTGCGGAACTGGCCGCGCTGGCCGCGAAGCCGGTGCCGGCCGCGGAGCTGGAGAAGGCGAAGAACCTCTTCCTCACCGGTGCGCTCCGCGAGCGCGAGACGAACAACGGCAAGGGCTTCGCCCTCGGCGAGGCGCTGATCCTTCAGCACGACGCCGGCGTGGTGAACAGAGGGCTGCAGCAGGTGCAGGCGGTCACGCCGGCCGACGTGCAGCGCGTGGTGAAGAAATACCTGATCGAAGGGAAGGCTGTCGTGATCGAGTACCTCGACGAGGAGCAGAAGAAGTGAAGCGCTTCATCGCAGTTCTCGCGGTCGTACTGCCCTTGTTCGCGCAGCAGGTGACGCCGCCGGCGCCCTCCGCGCCGCGCGAGGCGAAGGTGCCGCAGCCGGTCGAGAAGACGCTCGCCAACGGCCTGCGCGTCATCGTCGTGCCGAAGCACGACAACCCGCTCGTCGCGTCGCGCCTCATGATCCGCACCGGCGGCGCTGCCGATCCGCGCGGCAAGGCGGGCGTGGCCTCGCTCACCGCGACGGTCCTGACGCAGGGCACGAAGACGCGCACCGCCGAGGAGATCGCGCGCGGCGTCGAAGCCCTCGGCGCGACGCTCGACGCGGACGCCGGCTGGGACTCCTCCGCCATCGACATCGTGGTGATGTCGTCGAACCTCGCCAAGGCGATGGACTACGTCGCCGACGTGGCGCGCAACGCCACGTTCGCGAAAGGGGAGTTCGAGCGCGAGCAGGCGCAGACGATCGACGCGCTGCAGGTGGCGCTCGGCGAGCCGGCCAGCGTCGCCCGCATGGTCTCCTCGCGGCTCATCTTCGGCGACGCGCCGTACGGCAACACGCTCAGCGGCACGCCGGCCTCGGTGAAGAGCATCACGCGCAACGACCTGGCCGCGTTCCACAAGGCGCACTACCGGCCCGACAACGCGGTGCTGGTGCTGGCGGGGGACGTGAAGCCGGAGGCGGCGTTCGCGTTAGCGGAGAGCGCGTTCGGGAAGTGGAAAGGTGGAGCGGCGGCCTTCAGGCCGCCGACGGAGACCCGGCGGGCTGAAGCCCGCCGCTCCACGAGAACGATCGTCGTCGACATGCCGGAGGCAGGGCAGTCCGCGGTCGTCATCGGCCGCCAGGGCATCCGCCGCTCCGATCCTGCCTACATGCAGGCGCTCGTCGCGAACTCGATCCTCGGCGCCGGCTACTCCTCGCGGCTCAACCAGGAGATACGCATCAAGCGGGGGCTCGCGTACGGCGCGCGCAGCTCGTTCGATCCGCGCGCGCAGGTGGGACCGTTCACCGCCGGCACACAGACGAAGAACGAGACCGCGGCCGAGGTGGCGGGGCTCATCACCGCCGAGTTGAAGCGCCTGTCCCAGGACGACGTCCCGGAGGCGGAGCTGACGCCGCGCAAGGCGACGCTCATCGGCGAGTTCGCGCAGTCGCTGGAGACCACCAGCGGCATCGTCGACGCCGTCTCCGACCTCGCGCTCTACGACCTGCCGCTCGCGGAGATCAACCGCTACATCAGCGGCGTCCAGGGCGTCACGGCGGCCGACGTGCGCAAGTTCGCCTCCGCCAACCTCGGCGGCGACATGAACGTCGTCGTGGTCGGCAATGCGAAGCAGTTCGAGCCGGCGCTGCGGAAGCAGTTCAGTGAGGTCGAAGTGATTTCGATCGCCGATCTCGATCCGGGCTCGCCGACCCTGCGGGTGCGGAAGGCGAAGCAGTAGCGACGCCGCGCTTCGTCACGAGGTACGTGGCGAAGCTGCCGAGCCAGTGGCCGCCCTCGTAGTGCTCGCCGGTGACGGAGGCGAGCCCCGCCTCGGCATGCGCGCGCGCGGCGGCGAGATACGTGGCGACGCGGGGATCGTCCTTCGGGAGACCGGAGGCGATCCCCTCCAGCATCCAGGCACGGCTGAGATTGAGCCCGTCGAGATGCGCGAGCTTCGGATCGGACGGATCGGTCACCACCGCCGGCGCGAGCGTCATGCGCGGCAGGAACCCGGTCAGCCACGACGCGAACTCGTCCGGCGGCAGCACGCGCCGCATCGCGTCCGCCTCGGCGAGACAGGGGGAGAGGAAGTCTTCGCCCGACGGCTCGTACGCGAGCGGGCAGTCGCGGTCCTTCAGGTAGAACGCGCGGGCGCGCGAGCGCAACAGGTCGTCGTCCATCGCGCCGGAGTCGAGGAACAGCCCCAGCGCGAACGCGGTCTGACTGTGCTCGCCCGAGCGCACCGGGTGCGAGAGCTTCGGCAGCCAGGTGCGCAGCCGCTCCACCGCCGCCGCCTCGAGCGGCCGCACGTTTTCGTACAGCGGTGAGTTCATCTCGCGCAGCTCGCCGGTGAGCTGGAGCAGCCACGCCAATCCGTACGGCCGCTCGAAGCTCGCCCGTCCCGGTCCGTTGATGTAGGCGACCTCGGTGGCGATGTTCTCTTTCGTCAGGCTCCGCTCCAGCGCCGCGCGCGCCTTCGCCGCGAACGGTGCGTCGGGCGCGAGCCGCACCAGCCGCGCCAGCAGCCAGTGCCCATGCACCGACGAATGCCAGTCGTAGCAGCCGTAGAAGGCGGGTGTTAACGTGCGCGGCGGGAGCGCGTCCTTGTCCGACTGCAGCACGTGCGCGAGCTTGTTCGGATACTCCTTGTGCACGCAGGCGAGGGCGAGGTTCGCGAACCGCTCCGCGGCCTGCGGATCGAGGGTGAGCGTGGCGGCGAGCACGAGCGACGAGAGCATGGGGAGAGTTTTGCAGAGATCGCTGCCATGATGCGAGCCCTTGCATTGACGGTCAGCCTGCTGTTCGCCACCAGCGCCAGCACCGACGGCGGCGTGGTCACGCTCGCCGCGAGCACGAAGAAGAACATCATGGAGCTGCGGGTCGGCGGGAAAGCCATCCGCACCTACCAGGTGTCGGTCGGCAAGAAGCCGCATCGCACGCCGCACGGCACCTTCACCATCAACCACATCGTCTGGAACCCCGGCTGGGTGCCGCCGAAGGAGAAGTGGGCGAAGGGGAAGAAGCCGGAGAAGCCCGGCAGCAAGAAGAACCCGATGAAGATCGTGAAGATCTTCTTCAAGGAGCCCGACTACTACATCCACGGCACCATCCCCGAGGACTCCCTCGGCGCCCCCGCCTCACACGGCTGCATCCGCATGTCCCAGCGCGACGCCTTCGCCCTCGGCAAGTACCTCATGGACAAAGGCGGCGCCGGGAAGGATGCGGCGTGGTACGAGCGGGTTCTCAGCCGCGGAGTGTCGGCGGACGTGCGGCTGCCGCGGCCGATCCGGATCGTGATTGGGCCTTGAGGCGGTTCCTCGGAGTTCCTCGGGTTCCTCGGGGTTCCTCGGCGGTTCAGGAAGCGGCGTCCCCCGAGGAACCCCGAGGAACTCCGAGGAACCGAGGAACCCTCACCTCATCTGCATCACCACCCAGACGATCAGCGCGATCGCCACGACCGCGATGATGGCGATGGTGACGCCGGTGCCGCGGGTCGAGCTGGCACTGCGCGTCTCGTAGACGACCCTCTTCGCGACTACGTCTTCGTCTTCAGGTTCCGGCATGCTCAGCGGTGTCAGCAACGGCAGTGCCACGGGCGAGCTGCCGCGACGTCGCCACGAAGATCGGGATCGACAGGCAGGCCAGCGCTGCCGCGACGTTGAACGCGAACCCGAGGCCGCGCCGCTGGCCGAGCACGCCGATGAAGAACGAGCCGAGGCCGATGCCGGTGTCGAACGCCCAGATCACGCTGCCGAACGTGCGCGCGCGGCGGTGCTCGTCGGTGTTCGCCACGATGAAGGTCATGAACGAGGGGAATGACGCGCCGAGGCCGATGCCGAAGAGGATCGCGGCGACGACGATCTGCCAGACCGTCTGTGCCGCGGCGAGCACGGCGAACGCGATCGGCATGGCCACGAAGGCGGGATAGAGCAGCACCTTGTGTCCGAACCGGTCCCCGATGCGCCCGGTGAAGATCCGCACCAGCACGATGGTCACGCAGAAGACGGTGAAGAAGAGCGACTCCGGACGGATGCCGCGCTCCATCGACAGGACCACCACGTACGAGGTGACTCCGCCGTAACCGAACGACATCACCGCCAGCGACAGCGCCGTACGGACCACGTTGAAGTCCCACAGCTCGCGCAGCTTCGGCCGCGAGGCCTCGGCCGGCGGACGGTCGGCGCCGGGGATGCGCATCGCCCACAAGCTCATGACCGCCGAAAACACGGCGATCTCGACACAGAGCGCCAGCCAGCCGAGCTTGTAGACGAAGAGCCCGACCGGCGGCGCGATCGCCATCGCCGCCGTCGGCGCCATGCCGGCGTAGCCGAGCCCCTCCGTCCGCCGCTCCGGCGGGATGAAGTCGATCATGAGAGCGCTGGCCGAGGAGAGCAGCGACGACCAGATCGCGCCGTGGATGATCGCGATGACCAGCACCACCGGCAGCCACGGCACTACGCCGTACGCGAGCGAGAAGACGATGAACAGCGCCGAGGCCACGACCAGCATGCGCCGCCGGCCGACGTGGTCCGCGATCGACCCCATCACCGGCGCCGCGAAGGCGCTCGAGAGCGTGTAGACGAAGAGGAACATCCCCGCCGCCCCTTTGCTCGCGCCGAGGTCCATGATCCGCAGCGGGATCACCGGGAAGAGCTGGAACGCGGAGAAGAACGTGCCGAACTGGAACAGCCAGAGCGAGATGAACCGGGGGGTGAACAGGGGAGGGCGCGGCACGGCGGGATTCTAGCGGCAGTGAGGTGCGTTACATTGCGCCGATGAGAGTCAAGCGCGCAGCCAAGTACGGCTTCTGCTCCGGGGTCCGCATCGCCGACCTCAAGGTCAAGCGCTTTGCGGCCGGCGGCGGCCGTGGCGCGATCCTCGGCCAGGTCGTCCACAACGAGCGGGTGGTCGAGGAGATGGAGCGCCTCGGCGTCCGCACCATCAACGAGATCTCCGCCGTCGAGGAGCCGACCATCGTCTTCTCCGCCCACGGCGTCCCCCCCTCGTTCCACGAGGCGGCGCGCGAGCGCGGCCTGCAGGTCCTCGACACGACCTGCAAGTTCGTCTACGACATCCACCGCGAGGCCAAGAAGGCGCTCGCCGACGGCTTCCACCTCGTCTTCATCGGCGACCCCAACCACCGGGAGGTCCTCGGCTACACCCACGACCTCGACCGCGCGAACTATCACATCGTCTCGAAGCTGGACGAGGCGGAGTCGATCGACTGGTCGCCCTACGAGAAGATCAAGATCTTCTACCAGACCACCCTCAACGCCGAGGATTTCGAGGACGTCGTGCGCACCATCGAGCGGCGCGCTCAGGGGGTGGAGCGGGGCGACACGATCTGCTACGCCACCAAGGAGAACCAGGACGCGGCCAAGGTGCTGGCGGCCGACCCCGAAGTCGACGTGATCCTCGTCATCGGCGGCAAGAAGAGCGCGAACACGAAGCACCTGCACGAGATCTGCGCCGAGCGGAAGCCGTCCTACCTCATCCAGGGCGCCGACGACATCGACCCGGCCTGGCTGGCGGGGGCGAGAGTGGTGGGCGTCACGGCAGGCTCGTCCACGCCAGACTACGTGATCGAAGAAGTCGAGCACGCGCTGGCCGCCGTTTCGTAAATCGCGAATAAACGACGCCGTGCGGCCGTTGAGAGGCGCAACCATGAACATTATTCGGAGAACCGGTCTGCTCGCGCTCGTCATGGTCGTGTCCGCCTCTGCGTTCGCTCTCGACCCGAACTGCAACACCCCCGGCAACACCGAGGAGTTTCGTTACTCCTGGCGGCTGAAGGGTGGCGTCCGCTTCCTGGCGGGCCTCGTGTTTCCCACGAGCGGCGTCGGGAACCTGAAGACGACGTACGGCGACACCATTCACAGCGAGCTGCTGATCACCGCGCCCACCGGCAGGAAGGGCGGCTTCTACTCGTACGAGTCCGACATCGACGGGCAGGGCAAGACGCTCATGACCGCCCACGGCTACGCCTGGGGCAAGAAGTCGCGCAACGAGCGCACCGTCTTCGACTACAAGAAGGGTCTGGCGCGCATGCAGAAGCAGACGCCGGACGACACCGAGAACCTCGTCCGCAAGCTGCCGGAAGACCAGGAGCAGTTCCGCGACGTGCTCACGGCCATCCACTACCTGCGCACGCACGCCGCCAACATCACCCAGCCGCTGCAGACGAGCATCTTCTCGGACGGCAAGGAGTACCCGGTCGTGTTCCGTCCCGCCGGCCGCCGCAACTTCGTGCTCGCCGGCCAGCCGACGCAGGCCCTCGGCTTCGACATCGTCGACGCGCCGGGCGGCAAGAAGTGGCCGGGCGGCGTGAAGGTGTGGCTCTCGGGCGACGCCCGCCGCATCCCGGTGCGCATCGAGATCACGCAGAGCATCGCCTCGATGCAGCTCGACCTGCAGACGGTCGAGGCGTGCAAGATCGCGGTCGCCGGACTCTAAGCCTTGGCCGGCACGCCCGGCGTGCTGAGCCCGCAGAAGAGGCCGACCATGTCCAGCAGCTCGGCGACGTGGAACGGCTTCTCGAGCACGACCGCCGGCTGCAGGTCGGCGTCCGCCGGGTCGAGCTTGTAGCCGGTGATGACGATGACGGGGGAGTCCTGCTGCCTCCCGCGGAACCAGCGCAGCCACTGCCGGCCGTCCATGCGGGGCATCGAGAGATCGAGGATCACGAGCTGGATGTCGGGGTTCGCCTCGACGAGCGGCATCGCGTCTTCCCCGTCGTAGGCCACCAGCACCTCGAAGCCGTAGGGGGTCAGCAGCTCGCGGTAGTAGCCGACGAGTTTCTCGTCATCGTCGATGACCAGCAATTTACGTAGATTGACCGGGGTCCTGCGTGCTTTGATCAACGGGCCACTCCCCACAACGTCGGCGATTCTCAGGCGGGCGCTGCAAGCGTAACGCCAGAAGACTACCTTGTTTCCCTCATTGGGGGGACCACGTCGGTGGGCACCGTGGGCTGCAGCGGAGCGAGCTCGCGCGGGAGCAAACGGAAGCGTTTCGGGTCGTAGCGGAGCGCCATCAGCCGCCCCTTGTGCACGTTCGCATTGCGCGGCAGCTCGACCCGGATCGTCACCCCGCCGCTGAGCATCCCGTGCGCGATCCAGCGCCCTTCGGCGAACCCCGCCTCCTCCACCCCGAAGACGAAGTCGGAGTCCTCTCCCGGCGCGGGAGGAGCGAAGTCGGAGGGGCGCACCAGCGCGACGCCGCTGCCCTGAAAGGGAGCGGGATCGACTTCCCACGCGCCGATGACCGACTCGACCACGTTGCCGCGAATGGTGACGGGGATGACGTCGACGTCGCCGGTCGCCAGCGCGGCGGCGTCGTTGGCGGGGCGGGCGAACACCTCCGCCGCGTGGCCGCTCTGTACGACCCGTCCTTCATGCAGCACGACCACCTGTTCCGTGTAGGCCAGCTCGTCGTGCGACGACGGCGCGGAGACGACGGTCGTGCCGAAGACGCGCATGGTGCGGAAGAAGGCATCGGCGAGAGCGCTGCGCGCCGCGGGGCTGACCCGCTCCAGCAGCCGGTCGGCCAGGAGCACGGCCGGCCGCAGCAGCTCGATGCGCGCGAGCTGCACGCGCGTCTGCTCGGTCGCCGAGAGGGTCTTCATCTTCCGGTCGAGCACCGGGCCGAGCGACCACTTCTCGATCGCCAGCTCGTACTCCCGGTGGCGGTCTTCACGGTCGAGCGTGCGCGTGCGGACGGCGGCGATGAGCGCATGCTGCACGCTCCAGCGGCCGGGGACGTCGGGCTCGGAGGTGACGGAGAGAAGGGGACGCCGCCCTGCCTTGATGTCGTTGACACGCCGCTGCCCGAAGACGATGTCGCCGGAGGAGGGGACGAGCGTCCCCGCGATCAGCCGCAGCAGCGTGGTCGAGCCGCATCCCGGCGTCCCGATGAGCGCGGTGTGGGTGCTCCGGCCAAAGGTGAGCGTGACCTCCCGCAACGCGAATCCGCGGTCGTGAGAGAACGCGAGATCCCGCAGGGAGACGTCGAGCACGGGGGGGATTTTACCGGGAGGTTGTTGTCGGTTGTCGGTTGTCGGTTGTCTGGGGTGTTTCGCCTGGACGACAGGCTGGGACGGCCGCCAACACCGTCATGCGTCGGTTATCCGTGGTGTCTCGCCTGGACGACGGTCCCCCAGACAACCGACAACCGACAACCGACAACCGCGTCAGCGGGGCCCCAGATGAAACGGCTGCAGCCGCTCCGTCTCGTCCTGCAGGCGCTGCCACTGGTCGTCTTCCAGCACGCCGCGCATGTCGACGAGCATCATCAGCTCCCGTTCGAAGAGCTTCGCGCGGGCGGCGCTGAGCTGGGAGGCGATGCGCTGGATCTCGGTGCGGCGGAGCTGCGGGCGGTCGAGCTCTCCCCGGAGCGCCACCTCGAGCTTCTTCACGCTCGCCTTGGAGTCGATCAGCTCGTTCGCGGCGGCCTGGAAGATCTCGTCGAGCTTCTGCTGCTGGCCGCGGTTCAGCTCGAGCTTCTGCGCGATCTCGCCGCGCCACCACTTGCCGCGCGGCATCGGCGGTCCGGGCGGACCCGGCTGCGCCTCGGCGATCGCGGCGCCGGCGAGCAGCACCGCCACGACCAGCAGCTTCTTCATGACTTGCCTTCCTTCGTCTCCACCCACGACTCCCACTCCACGAGTGGCTGGTAGCTCTGCAGCGGCTCCGACTCCCACGGATCGTCGGTGACGACCGCGTCCGCCGGTGCCTGTCTCTGCCGCAGCAGCGGCCAGGAGACGGTCGCGCCGACGATCAGGACCACTACCGCCGCCGCCGCGAGACGGGCGAACCGCGGCACGCGCCGCCGCACCGCGATCTTCCGCATGATCGACGTCCGCTGCCGTTTCCAGAAATCGTCGGAGCAATGATGGGTGTCGCCGGCCAAGCTGCGGATCTTCAGGTCGAGCCGCTCGTAGCGGGCCGCGCAGTCGGCGCAGTCGGCGAGGTGCAGCATCACCGGCAGCGACTCGCCCGGCTGCGTGTAGTACGTCTCGAGAAGGTCGGCTTCAGTGTAGTGCTGGCTCATGGTTGATCCTCGGGGTGTTCCGCCAAGTCGCGAGCTCGCGGCGGATCTTGTGAATCGCGCGGAAAAGATGCGCACGCACCGTGCCGGATTGCAGCCCGAGGTGCTCGGCGATGTCCTCGAGCGCGAGGTTCTCGTAGTGGCGGAGACGGAAGATGACTTTCTGCTGCGCGGAGAGCTTCGTCTCGGCCCGCTCGATCGCCGCCCGGAGCTGGTTCGAGATGAGCTGCCGCTCGACGCTCGGCCGCTGGTCGGCGATGTCGAACGCGACTTCCCCCTCCTCGTCCTCGTCCTCGCGGGCGGCGAAGATGCTCACGAAGCGGCGGCGGCGCAGGGTGTTGCGCGCGCAGTTGATGGCGATGCGCGTCAGCCAGGTCTCGAACCCCGAGCGCCCCTCGAACGTGGAGAGCTTGAGGAACCCCTGCACGAAGGCGTCCTGCGTGACCGAGTCGGCCTCGCCCGGATCGCGGACGATGGCGAAGGCGATGCGGTAGACCCGGCGCTGGTAGCGCTCCACCAGCACTTCGTACGCCGCTCCGTCGCCGTCGAGGGTGCGGCGGATGAGCTCCTGGTCGTCGATCTCGCTCACGGGTTTTGGACGGGGGTACGTGGGATTCGTTTACATCTTACTCGGGTACCGGCCCGGAGGCGCGCCCGGCCAGCGCCACGCCGGCGAAGATCATCGCCCCCGCCACGAGCACGATCCCCCGGATCTCCTCGTGAAAGATCAGCGCGCCGAGGAGGGTCGCCAGGATCGGCTGGACGTAGGTGTAGGCGGCGACAACCGAGCTGTCGGCGTGCCGCAGCGCCCAGGCGTTGAGGAGGTAGGCGGACACGGTCGGACCGGCGATCACGATCGCGAGCGACAGCCAGGCGCCGCCGGAGACCGCGCCCCAGTCCTGCCGGTACAGCGGGTACGCCGCGACGGGGAAGAGCAGCAGCGCGCCGAAGGCGAACATCTTCGCCACCACCGCCCGCGCCGAATGCGTCGCCATGAAGGGCTTCGAGACGACGAGGTAGAGCGAGTAGGAAAGGCAGTTGACGACGATCAGCACCGCGCCGGCGAAGGAGCGCCAGGTGCCGGTGAAGCTCTCGCCGCCGACGGCGAGCAGCGCGCCGACGCAGGCGAGGGCGATGCCGCCGACGCGCGTAGCGGTGGCCCGCTCCTGTCCCGCCACGATCGCCGCGCCGAGGGCGAAGACGGGGATGGTGGTGATGAGGATCGCCGCCACCTGCACGGTCGTCAGCGAGAGGCCGACCAGGAAGAGCGTGGCATTCGTCGCCACGCCGAGGACCGCGAAGAGGGCCACGCGACGCAGCTCGTGGCGCGCGAGCGGCGGCTCGTTCCGCGCCACGACCGCCAGCACGAGCGCCGCGCCGGCGATCCGCAGCCAGGCGAAGGTGAGCGGCGAGAGCTCCCGCATCGCCAGCTTGGAGATGATGTAGTTGATCGTGAACAGCAGCGCCACGGTGATGAGCGCGCTGTGGAGGCGGAGAGTCGACGGCACGTGGTGCGAACGATATCGCGGAGCGTTGCGAGTTGCGCGTAGCGCGTGGCGTGGTTGCGCGTTGCGCGTAGCGCGTTACCCGGGCAGCGTCGTCCAGGCGGAACAGCCCGGGCAACTCGCAACTCGCAACCCGCAACGCCGTTACCGCACCGAACGCCGCTTCCCCTGCTCCCCGAGGAACCGCCACGCAATCCGGCTCTGGTTGCCTTCGATTTTCCGGTACGCCACCAGCAGCAGACCGTTCTCCAGCTCCAGGATCGACGGGTCGCGCTCGTCGGCCGGTGAGCTGGCGACGGTGAACTGCTCCACGGTCCCGGCGCGCGCGAGCAGCGCCCCAACGACGTCGTGATCTCCGGCGGCCGAGGTGGTGCGCCAGACCACGAACGTGCCCCGCGCCGTCACCGCGATGTCCGGCCGTGTCCGGCCGGAGTCGGGACCGAAGCGGCCGAGGACCAGCGGCGCCTGGACGGCGCTCCGGAACGCGACGGGCGTGAGCGGCTCGAGGAGCGCGGCCACGACGTCGCCGCCCGACTTCTGCGCGCCGCGGAACCAGGCCACGACCACCCGCTCTCCGTCGCTCTCCACGGCCGGCTGCGCATCGGTCGCGAAGTCCAACCTGCTCGACTCGACGACGTCGTAGGGGACGACCAGGCGAAGCGCGTTCGTGTAGATGCGGCATTGGTCGTTGCAGTAGCCGCCGAGGGGCGGGCCGCCGGCGCTGCAGCCGGAATTGCCGCTGCAGATCCAGGCGTTCGGGTCGCGCCATCCGGAAACGATGCGCGGCCCGCCGGCGGTCGCGGTCATGTCGCTCGCCGGCCAGACGGCGGCGAACGGTCCGCGCGCGAACCCGTCTGTCTCGATGTGCCAGAACTGCGCGGCGCTCGTCACCCACATCACCCCGTTCCCGCTGGCGGCGAGGGGAGGGGTGGTGATGCCGACGCCGGGGAGCAGCGCCGGCGCCGCCTGGGCGAGCGACGCGTCGAGCAGTGCATAGGCGGCGCGCGTGCGACTACCGATGTTTTCGACCCAGGTCAGGAGGAAGCCCTCGGCGCCAACGCGCCGCGACATGGACGGATAGAGCGCGGCGGTGCGATCGCCGCCGAGGACGACCGCCAGCTCGCGCACCACGGCGAGGTGTCCGAGGCGGTCGAGCCGAGCCACGTGAATGCGCGCCTGTCCGGCGGCGTTCGGCATCGACCAGGCCATCGCCACCCCTTGCGCATCCTGCGCGAGCGCCACCGCGGGCGCCGCGAGCTGAAGCGACGGCGGGTCGTACGCGTGCGGTGCGGTCTGCCGTTCGGGACCGAGGAGCGTGAGTGCGAGGAAGAGCGGCCACATGCGCCTTGTACGGCGGCGGCGTTCGCTTCGTCGCTACTCGTTCTCCATCCAGACGTCGTGGTAGCGCACCGGCGGCGGCACGAGCGAGGTTTTCACGCCGCGAATCTCCGGCTTGTGCAGCACGAAGAGGCGCTCGTGGAACAGCGGGAGCAGCGGCGCCTCGCGAATCACCATCTGGTTGAGGTCGCGGTAGATCGACGCGCGGCGCTCGGAGTCGTTGGAGCGGCGGGCCTCGATGATCTCCGCGTCGATCTCCGGGCGGTTGAAGAACAGGCCGCTGATCGACGTCGCCTCGCTGTGGAAGAAGATGTAGAAGAAGTTGTCGGAGTCGGGGAAGTCGGCGTACCAGTTCGCGCAGTAGAGCAGGCCGTGGCCGCGGTGGCTGCGCGGCGCGCTGGCGTCGGTCGCGGAGTGGCGCGTCACGTTGACGCGGATGCCGACCGCGTCCAGGTCCTCGATCATCAGCGGGACCATCCCGGAGTTGTTGAACTCGTCCGTGTCCCAGGTGCGGTACTCGACCGAGAAGCCGGAGCCGTATCCCGCCTCGCGCAGCAGCGTGCGCGCCCGCTCCGGGTTGTGGTCGAAGCCGCGCTGGTTCGGGTCGTAGCCGAGGAGGCCGGGGGGGAGCAGCGACTTGGCGACGAGCGAGAGGCCGCCGAAGACCCGCTCGTTGATCCGCTCGCGGTTGATCGCATGCGCCACCGCCAGCCGCACCCGCGGGTCGTTGAACGGCGCGGTGGTGCTGTCGTACCCGAGATACGACGTGTGCAGTTGCACGGTGGTGAGCAGGTACGGCGAGTAGCGGGGATCGTTCCGCAGCTCGCTGACGATCTTCGGCGGGATGCCGTGGGCGACGTCGAGATCGCCGCGCAGGAAGGCGTCGGCGACGTCGCGGAAGCTGCGCAGGTCGAGGCGGAACGTCAGCTCGTCGAGGTTCGGCTCGTCGGGGATGTAGTAGTCGCGGTTGCGCACGAGCCGCACGCGCTCCCCCTCGACCGCCTCCTCCACGCGGAATGGGCCGAGGCCGACGCCGCGCATGCGGAAGCTCTCCACGTCGCGCGCCTCCTCGATCGGGATGATCCCGCACTCGTGCATGGTCATCAGCGAGAGGAAGAACGCCACCGGCTCGGTGAGCTGGATGTCCACCGTGTGCGGGTCGCGCACGACCACACCGGTCAGCGTGCGCGTCTTCCCTTCCAGCACCTCGGTCGCCCCCCGCACGCTCTTGAGGATCCAGGCGCCGGTCGACTTCAGCTCCGGCAGCAGCAGGCGCAGATAGGTCTCGTAGACGTCCTTCGCCTCCAGCGTGCGGCCGTTGTGGAAGCGGACGTTGCGGCGGAGATGGAAGCGGTAGACGTGTCCCTGCTCGAGCACTTCCCACCGCTCGGCGAGATCGGGGATCAGCTCCGCCCCCTCGCCGTACTTCACGAGCGTCGAGTGCACCGCCTTGGAGATGAAGCCGAGCGCGGAGGCGGACGTGTGCGCCGGGTCGAACGTGAGGCGCTGCCAGAGCACCGTCGACGTGGTCAGGCTGCCGCCGCGGTTCGGCGCGGGCAGCGTGAAGCGGTCGAGCTCCTGCCGCAGCAGCGTCGACTCGTGGCTGAGCGTATTCGCCATCTGGTTGAGGTCCGCGACGCCGAAGTTCGACTCGCGCGACCCGGTCTTGATGACGTCCATCGACTTGACGATGGCGGAGCTCTCCGTGGCCAGGATGGAGGAGGACTCGAGCACGTTCTGCACGAGCCCCATGATGTTCTCCATGGCGCGGCTGATGGCGCGGCTGCCGGTCTCCTGCTCGGTCATGGCCCGCTTGAGGTGCTTGGTGTAGTCGCGCACCATGGCCGCCTGCTCGCCGATCTTGCGCGAGGTCTGCGACTGCTGCTGCGTCGCGGCCGCGGTCTGCTGCACCATCTTCGTCACTTCCTCGATGGCCGCCGTCGCCGCCGCGCTCCCGCGCGCCTGCTCCTCGGTCGCACGCGCGATCTCGGAGATGGAGTTCGTGGAGCGGCCGGTGAGCTCGAGGATCTTGTCGAGCACCTGCGCGGCGCGCGCCGTCAGGCCGACGCCGTCCGCCACGCGGTCGCTGCTCATCGTCATCTGCTCGGCCGCCCGCCCGACGCCCTTCTGCACGTTCTGGATCAGCGTCCGGATCTCCTCGGTCGACACCGACGTCCGTTCGGAGAGGTCGCGGATCTCGTCCGCCACGACGGCGAAGCCGCGCCCCCGCTCGCCCGCCTGCGCGGCGATGATGGCGGCGTTCAGCGCGAGGAGGTTCGTCTGGCCGGCGATGTCGTCGATGACGCGCACGATGTCGCCGATCTCCTGCGAGCGCTCGGCGAGGTCGCCCAGCGCCCCCTTCGCCTCCTCGACCGACATCTGGATCTTGCGCATGCCGTCGACGGTGCCCTCGACCGCGGTGCGCCCTTCATTGGCGGCGTCGGTGACGTAGCGCGCCAGCTCCGACGATTGCCGCGCGGAGTTGCGGATCTCCTCGGTGGTCGCGTTCATCTGCACCATCGACGAGGCGGTCTGCGTGGCGAAGGAGGAGAAGCTCTCGGTGTTCGTCGCCACCTCGTTGATCGAGGCCACCATCTCCTCGATGGCGGAGGAGGTCTGCTCGACGAACTCGGAGAGGGTGTCGGCGATGCGGCTCACCTCCTCGATCGAGGCCGACATCTCCAGGATCGAGGTGGAGGTCTCCTCGGCGTTCGCGGAGAGCTCTTCCATGCTCCGGCGGACGTTGTTGATCGACTGGTCGATCTGGGTGACCGAGGCGGAGGTGGACTCGGTGGAGGTGAGCTGGTCGGTGGCGCTGCGGGCCAGGACGCGCGAGCGGCCGCTGATCTGCTCGGAGGCGCGCGCGACGTCGGAGGCGAGCTGGCCGAAGCGGCGGATGGTGCGCTCGAGGTTCGACACCAGCGCGCGGATGGCGGCGGCGGTGCGCTGCGACTGCGTCTCCGCGATGATGTCGCGCGCCGAGAGGGAGAGGTCGCCCGCCGTGACGCGGTTGAGCAGCGCGATCATCCCCTCGCGGCGCATGAGGGCGCTGCGGAGCCAGATCTGGAAGATGCCGACCGAGATCGCGGCAGAGACCGCGGCCGCCAGCATGATCTTCAGCCAGAGGGAGAGGGCCATCTCCGGGATGAAGGTGATGAAGAGACCGAAGAGCGCGATGCAGCCGACGATGATCGACCACATCTGCTGAGCTCGACCGAAGTGCCGGTTCCCCATAGAGTTCGCGAGCCGGATGCTAACATGCCGCTCCAGCCGGCCTCATGAGCGAATACTTCTCCCGCCGCCGCGCTCTGATCGACGACACGCTGGCGCAACTGGCCTCCCGCACCGGGGCGCCGAAACCTCTGGCCGGCCCGCTCGCCCGGGCGCTCGGCTCCGCCGGAAAACGGGTGCGCGGCATCCTGCTGCTGGCGGTGGGGGAGGCCTTCGGCTGCAAGGCGGAGCAGCTCGCGCCGGCCGCCGCGGCGATCGAGATGATCCACTCATCCTCGCTCATCCTCGACGACCTGCCGTCGATGGACGACGCGGTCCTGCGGCGAGGGGCGCCGACGCTGCACCGGGAGTTCGGCGAGGACCTGGCCATCCTCTCGGCCGTGGCGCTGCTGAACCACGCGTACGGCCTGGTGGCGCAGGTACACGCGGACGTCTCGCCACGGCGCTGGCCGATGCAGCAGGTGCTGCAGCGGGTGGTGGACGCGGTGGGGTGGGACGGCACCATCGCCGGCGAGGCGGTCGATCTCCACAGCGAGCAGGCCAGCCTCGACTTCGACACGCTGGAGTTCATCCACTCCCGCAAGACCGGCACGCTCTTCGTCGCGGCCGCCGCCGTCGGTGGGATGCTCGCGAACATCCACCCGGCGCCGCTCCAGCGCATCGAGGTCTTCGCCAAGAACCTCGGCCTCGCGTTTCAGATCACCGACGACGTCCTCGACGTAACGTCGACGCCGGAGACGCTCGGCAAGGACGTGGGGAAGGACGAGCAGCGCCTCACGTTCGTGAAGCTGGCGGGGGTGGAGGGGGCGCGCAAGCTGAGCGAGGAGCTGGTGGAGACGTCACTTTCGGCGCTCGCGCCTCTCGGCGCGCCGGCAAAACCTCTGCGCGAGCTGGCGGTGATGGTGCGCGACCGGGTGCGCTGAGGCACGCGTCATCGCGCCGCGCTGCCATTCTCATCACCCACCGCCTTTTGAGCCTCTTCGTGAAGAGCAAGAAATCTTCGGCCGGTCTGTTCTTCTGGGGCGCCCGTCGGTTCCTCGAACTTTGACCCGAGCTCCGGCGTCAACCCGAGATCCCGAAGAAGTTTCGCGAGACGCTCGGCGTCCACCACGCCGGCGACGGCGTCGTAGTTATTCTTGGCGAAGGTGGTTCGAAACGTTCGGCCAGTGGCCGCCTGCGTCGCATAAAGGACGTGAGTTTCGAGATACGCCAGTGCGTGGCGCGGGTTCTTCGTAAAGTGCGTCATGAGGTACCGCGAAGTCTTCTTCTTTCCCTCGACGTCAGCCCAAAGCCAAAGGGCACGCCCAGTCTCGCGCTCAAACACTTGCCAAATGGGTGCACCTGCCGCCTCCCTGCGGATCCTCAATACAGTTGCGGCTCGGAGGCTTCTTTCGTCATCACGCGTCAGCAATGCGTCGTCACGAGATCCATCGCCTGCGGTGCACCACCGGATCAGATCAGCTGCGAACATAGTGATAGGTGTGACGCGCACGCATTCCTGAAGAAGGGGCAGTCGATGCTCAGGAGCGAGGCGCTGTGCGAGCCAAGAGACCCTCAGCGCGGCAGACTCCCGATGGCTGCTCAGACCGAAACCGCCAGTCCGGTCTGACGGGAACAGGTGTGCATTCGCCGAGATGGCGATTCCCAGCGGACCGCACTGGTCGACCGGAAGCTGCTTTGCGGCGACGCGAGCCTTCTCTAGAAAGCGTTCGACGCGGTTCCCGGAGCACATCGCCTCGAAGGCGGCTGTGATCTGTTCTGCCCGCAAGACAGGAAGTTTCATAACGAGAGTGCGGAAGTCTGCGTCGCTGATGTCATTCGGAGCCACGCCGTAGCCGAAATATCGATCAAAGTACTCCCTTGATGCGATCCGCTTCTCCAACGTCCAGGTGTCCGAGGATCCCTCCGACAGACCAAAGTTGTTCTCGGACAGAATCGATGCATTCAGAGGGAACAAGGCTTTTACGAGGGCGATCGCGTCTTCTCGTTCCCTCTCGCTCAGGCCTGAGACAGACGAGAGGATCGCTTGTCGACGCTTCGCTCGGAAGTCGTCCTTAGTCCGGGAGACGAGGTCGCTCAGCGACCATACGTAGAGGTCGCGATCCCGCCGGATCGACGTGTACAGGCTCGGATAGAAGACGCGGACCGCCTCGATCAGCATCAGGTCAACGACATTCACCTCCTCGTGCAGAATGGGAACCGAGAAGGCCAACGCGTTCGCATATCGCCGCGCCATCCTTGGAGTAGCAAGTTGGGGGAGGAGTGACTCCTCGAAAACCTGCACGAAACGACGAATCTCATCGGATGACAGCTCGATATTCGCGAGCCGGAGCGCATCTTCCACCCCGGCGAAGCAGAATGACCGGAGCGCCAGCGGTTCCGCGCGAGGAAGCTGAAGCGGAACCTGGATGATCTTCTCCAGAAAGTTACGGCTTGCGGCGCCGAACTGGGGCACCAGGGCGTGTTGAACGACTTCCTCATCGAACGCGAGCACGAAGGCGGTGTTGCTGAACGACAGCGTCAATTTGACGAGGCGGAAAACAGCCTGGATCTCCTGCTGATCGAGACGGTCCAGGTCGTCCATGAAAATCACGAGCCGCGTCCCCGAAGCGATCAGACGGCGGTCGATTCGCGCCTTGAGAGTCTCAGCATCGACATCGGCGAGAGCCTGACCCAGATCGTCGATCTGATCCGCGGCGATGGACGCGGTCGCACCCACACCCGCGGGTACGCCACCGATATGGTTCAGTAGCGCACCTCCCGCCTGCAGCATCGGTCTGATCACATGTTTGTACCGCTGGAGAAGTCCACCGGCATCCTCCGCCGTCGATGAAAGGGAGGAGCCGAGCACGCGCGCCATACTCCTGAAGAACTGCTCCAGCAGGGTATCTTCATCACGGTACGCCAGGGGTTGAACCAGAACGACTTCACGTGCTTTTCGCTCGCGAGTCCCTCGTCGATCATCCGGAGGACGCTGGTCTTGCCTTCACCCCAGGAGCCGTAAATTCCGACGACGATACTGGTGGGATCGGCTCGATGCGCAATCGTTTGGGCGGCGCGGTAGGCGAAAAGCTTTCGTGAGAACCGGTCATCGGCGGAACTGGAGATCGGCTGATCCGTAGCAAGAGGAACAGGAGCGGTCACTCGGCGACGTTAGCACGGCGGGGGCGCGGAGACTGAGCGAGGGTTTGTGGAGCTGGCGGTGATGGTGCGCGACCGCGTGCGCTGAGGCACTGAAGCGATGCGTCAAACGACTGAAGTCATCGATGAAATGACTGAAGTGTCGGCTCAAACGACTGAAGCGTTCCTTGAAACGATTGAAGCAACCGATCAAACGATTGAAGTCTCGGGTCAAACGACTGAAGCGACCGTTGAAATGACTGAAGTGACGGCTCAAACGATTGAGGCAATCGCTCAAACGCCGTACGATTTCGACCGGCCGCTCTTCAATGTCGCACGGCGCGTCTTCGCGGAGTTCCGGCCGCCGTGCTCGCGGCCACGCCGCTCAAGGCGACACCGCAGCGATTCGACACGCGCACCCAGTAGCGTCCGGGTGACGGCGGGCGCAGCGTGTTGTCGTCCGCGCCTGCCACCGGCGTGCGGGTATCGCCGCTCTCACCCGCGTACCAGGTGTACGACAGCGGCAGCGCGCCGGTCGCGGAGATGGTGAGCGCTCCGCCGGAGCTTGCCGGCTGCGCGGTGATGGCGGGCTTGGCGCAGTCGGGCACCGGCGCGCCGCGGTTCACCCGGATGAACTCGAGCCAGAGCGCGCGGGCCTGGGCGTCGTTCCGCACCGGCGCCGGCGCCTCGAAGTAGTTCAGGAGCTGCTCGTCGGTCTCGTCGCCGCGCAGCTCCCAGGCGTCGGCGAAGCCGAGGTAGTTGTGCGCGTTCCAGCCGTACTTTAGAGACGCGGGACGGCTCGCGTAACGCGTCGCACCGGGAGGGCCGGGCCAGATCCAGGGGGCGCCGGTGGCCCAGACGAAGCGGCCGTCCTCGTGACCGGCGGGATGGTAGTGCGCGGGAACGGGATCGCCGGCGCGGCGGACCCGCAGGCGCGAGACGCCGTGCGTCCCGAAGCCGCCGACCAGCAGCGCGCCCCGCGGATCGACCGCCACGAGCCAGGGGTAATGCGGTGGGTTGGATTCGTCCCGCTTCCCCCATCCCTCGGCATAGGGATTCCAGTCGTCGCCGAACACGAACCGGCTGCCGCCTCCCTCAGGCGGCAGCCAGCCGTACACCTCGTTGAACCGCGCGCCGTCGTCGCCGTCGATCTCCTCGCCGACCGCCTTGCACCAGTAGATGCCGTCGCGCGGGCCGCTGTTGCCCCAGCGGTCGACGTCGAGCCACGCCCAGCCGCGGTAGTTGTCGCCACCGCCGTCGCCGAAGATCTGATGCACGTCGCCGAGGAGACGCGCCGTGCCGGTGCGGGGATCGAGGCGGCGGATGGAGCCGAAGCCGAGCTCCAGGAGCACCAGGTTCCCCTGGCTGTCGACGCGCAGGCATTGCGGGCGGTAGATCTCCGGACGGGTGCCGGACGCCGCCTCGTCCGCCGTCACGGTGAAGCGGCTGAGGAGCCGGTTCGCGTTCTGATCGAAGACGTCGGAGGAGCCGCGGGCGCGGAGGCGGTCGTCCATGCCGGGGCCGCCGAAGAGCGTCGTCACGAGGCCGTCGCGGGTGATCTTGCGGATGGCGTCGTTGTCCTGATCCGCGACGTAGAGCGCGTCGCTGACCGGATCGAAGACCAGCGAGGCGGGGCCGCGGAAGCGGGCGGCGTGGCGGGTGCCGTCGCCGAAGCCGGCGGTGTGTCCCGGGTCGCCGGCGAAGACGGTCACGCGGACGGCGTTCGTCTCCAGGTTCTCGATCTCCACCTTCCAGATGCAGTGGTCCTCGTATCCGGCCACGTACCAGACGTTCTCGTTCTTCGGATCGATGGCCACGTCGAGCGGCGTGTACATCTCGCCGCGCCCTTCCAGCCATTGCCCCCGCTTCTCCATGACGCCGCGGATGGTGGCGAGCGGCTTGGAGCTCCAGACCGGGTCGCGGCCCGGCGTCACCCGCCAGCCGGCCACGGTGACGATCTCGCCGTCGGGCTTCAGATAACGCAGGGGACCTCCGGTCTCGGCGAAGGCGAAGCCGCCCTTCGAGTCGACCTGCCCGGAGACGTAGGCGCTCATCCAGCCGACGCCGCGGGGGCCGTCGCGGAAGGGGAGCTTCTCGTGCGCCGCTCCTTCGCGCAGGAAGCGGTGGTCCTGGCTCTGGTTCGGGTCGAGCGCGCGGGCGAACGGCACGCCGGGATGCGGCGGGTCTTCCCACCAGAGCTGCGCGCCGGCGACGTAGTTCCCGCCCGGCGCGAGCTGTTCGAGGTAGAGATCGGTCTGGTGCGGAGGCGTGCTCCAGGGGGTGACGCGCGGATCGGCGGGATGGCCGGCCATGCGCCGCTGACGGGAGTCCACGTACACCACGGCCGGACCGAAGTCGCCTCCCTCGCCGTTGTAGGTTGTGACGCTGTTGATGATGGGGACGAGCGTGCTCACCGGCCGGCCGCGGGTCATGTGCAGGAACGCGCGGTGCGGCTGAAAGTCGAGATGGTTCGTTCCGCGCACCTCGACGCTGATGTCGTGGAAGCCGTCGTCGAGCGCGTCGAGGGCCGGGTTGTCGACGTGCAGCGTGAACTCGCCCGCGGGTGACATCCACCCCGAGACCGGGACGCCGTGCACGGTGTAACGGATCTCGACGCCGCTCTCCGCCGGCGCGATGACGTCGCCCGCCGAGCGGCTGCCGCGGAAGATGTTCACGCGCAGCGCGACCGATTCCGAAGGCGCGGCGGTGTGATGCCCGCGGTGGAGGTGCATCCAGTGCGGATCCTCCGGCTCGAGCCCGGAGGCCTTCAGCACCTCGACCGAGTAGGGGGCAAAGTGCAGAGGCCACTCCTGGGCAGAGAGAGAGCCGGCGAAGAAAAGGAGCAGGAGGACCACCCGCATGAGGTAAGGATGAGGCATGGGGAGGGGAAGCGCTGTGCGTCCGGTCACTGAGGCGGGGCAAAAGGGGGAAGGTGACCGTCAGCCGTCCGCGTCGCGGGGCATGATCTCCAGTGCCACGCGGACACCGAGGCGTGCGAGCGATGTTAGAATCTCGGGCTCGAGGTAGATCACGGCGCCTTCGCCATCGATGTAGCAGTTCAGCTCGACGTCGAGACCCGCGGCCACCAACTGCTGCACGTTCGCGATTCGTGGCTCGAGCGCGTCCAGCCACCAGTGAAGCTGCTCCTGAAGCGACCCGGCACGTTGTTCGTCCGGGATACGGCGCTTCCATGATCCTCGTTCCGACCGGTCGCGGAACAGCACCTTTTGCCCTTGCGGATTGATGGTATAGCCATGCTCGCCTCGCGGCCAGGCGGAGTCCGGAAACATCCCCAGCGCTTTGGTGACGACCTCCGGAAGAAGGTCGTCACCGGCGATGAACAGTCGTACGGACACGTACAAGTCGTTCTCGGTCACGTCAATTGAACATATCGCGGATGAACTGAACCAGCTCCTGGAAAGTCTTCTTGGGTTCGTGTTGCAGTGCCTCGTGAACCCTGTCCTTTTTGGCCTTGTCGCCTCCGTAGCCGGCGGCCTTCATGGCGTCGCTCACCTGCTTGTTCTCCCGCGATTTCGCGTCGGTACCCTTGAACTCGCCGAGCGTGCCATCTTTGCGACGCTTGATGCCGGACATGAGTTGGGCAGTACCGATCGCGGTGGTCACGCCGCCGTGCGCGATGACGGCACCGGAAACGATCTGTACCGGGATTCCGACAGCCGCGCCGATACCGGTCAGGTCGAGGGCCAGCCCCCCAATTTCTCCACCGACGCCGCCGATCATCTCCGCTCCGCCGCTGAGCATGGAGGCCGCATCGCCAAAGAGCTGGCCCCAGGCGTACGCATTGTTGCCGTCCAGATGAACGCGGCCTCGGCCGAAGAGATTGTTGCTTCCGAATGCATTGGCGGCGCCGCTGATGAACCAGCCGGTGTTCCCCGCCATGAACTGCCAGACGCCGTCGCCCGGCTGCGGGCGAGGGGCCCAGATGATGATGGCGCGCCCATCCGGGTCGATGTAGCGGTGCGGGTTGTTCAGAGCGTATGCATAGGCGTTCCAGCTCTGCGGAAGACGGGAGTTGCCGTGCACCGGGTCGAGCGAGAGGAACCTGCCGGTGCCCGAGTCGTAATACCGAGCGTGGAAGTAGTCGGGTAACGTCGCCGATCCGCCTGCGAGGGTGGCCGCGTCTCGTTCCTGACCGGTGAACTGAAGGGCGCCGCCGTCGCTCGTACCGCCCGCACCGAACGCGGCGAACGTCTGCGTCCCGACGAGTGCGCCGGTGGCACTGGTGAGGATGCGCGGTGAGCCGAGATGGTCGAGACCGTAGTGCCGCAAGCCGGTCGAGTTTTCGTTCGCGAGCAGAGATCCGTTGCGCCAGAAGGTGTTCTCTTTCCACGCGGTCATCGGCGTGCCGGACGTCGCGTCGGTCACGAAGACGCGCAGCAACTCGTTGGAGAGGCCGCGGAGGGTCCAGGTGGTCTTGTTGCGCAGCACACCGCCGACGTTGATACGCTCGATGGCGGCAATCCGCTCGTCGTTGGGTGTGTAGAGATACCGGAAGGAGCGTCCTCCCGCGGTCGCGGACGCGACCATGTTCATCGAGTCGTAGGCGAAGGTACGCGTTCCGTCACTGGTGACGTTGCCCGCGCTGTCGTACGTCATGCTGCTGTAGTGGTTCGTGGTGCCGGAGATCGCATAACCGGTGGCGGTCATGTTGCCCCAGGCGTCGTAGGCGCGGACGCTCGAGAAGCCGTTTTCAGTCCAGTTCGTGAGGCGGCTGAACGCGTCGTAACGATAGGTATTGGCGCCGATCTGACTGATGTTCCCGCCGCCGTCGTACGCGTATGTGCCACTGGTCCACTGCGCACCATTGCCGGTAAGGCGCTGGCCGCAGGGAGCGCTCGCGTCGGCGGTGAGCGTCAACCCAGGGCCGTACACGAAGATGCCGCACGGACGGTGCATCCCGGAATCGCCGACCCACTTTTCGCGCACGGCCGTGGTCCCGCTGCCATGCGTCACGGTGTCGACCGTTCCGTTGGGGGCGTAGGTGATCGACGACGCCCAGGTGCCGACGCCTGTGAGCTCTCCGTTCGTATAGGCGTACGTCACGGTCGGTGTGGCCGGGTCGGCGGCGTTGCACCCGCCGGCGCCCGAGCGGCAGGGATAGAATGTCTGATACACGTCGCCGAACGGGTTGTACGTCTGTCCGACGTTGAAGCTCTCACCGGTGAAGCCGGTGCCTGATCCGACCGTCGTATCGCGGCGCGACATGAGTCCGGTCGTGGCGTCGTACTGATAGCTCTCGGTGATTGCCACGGTGCCGAGGTCGGACGTGTAGTTGTATCGCGCAGCGGCAGCCGGTTTGCCATTGCAACGCCCGTTCACGCACTGCGGATAGGAAGCGCCGGTCGGGTCGTCGTACGCAAAGAGCTTCAGCGTCTGCGTGGTGCCGTACACCGAGACCTTTGTCACGCGGCCCGCCGCGTCGTAGTCGATGTCGAGGTCGTACGGTCCTCCGGCGGTTCCACTCTTCCGCCTCCCCGCCAGTCCGCGTGCGTCGTAATTCAGGTAATCAGTCGACCCGTTGCCCGACGCACCAAGCTCGGGCTGTTGTTCCTGAGTCAGGAACCCGCGATGGTCGTAGCTGAACAGTCGCGTCTGAACTCCGGCGGCGCCCGGCATCTCGACCTTGGTGAGGTGATCGGCCGCGTCGTAGAAATAGGTGGTCGTTAGTGCGGCAGCCGTTCCGACGGCTTCAGTGACGCTGGCGAGACGGCCCTGCCGGTCGAACGTCTCGGCCGTGGCCGTGGCCACTTCGCCGCTCGGTCCCGCGATCGGCACGATCCGTTTCGTCTCGCTGGCCCCCTTGTACTGGTACGTCAGGACTTTTCCGTCGGGAAGCGTCGTGGAGCTCGGCCGGCGGAGCGCGTCGCGGCTGCCGAAGATTGTCTTCCGGACGGGGTTGAAATCGTATTCGGTCGTGACGACCGCCAGCTTCTCCTGCTCCGACCGGGAGGTGACGTTCCCGTTGGCATCGAACAGGGTCTCGCGAACGCTCCAGGTGTTGTCCGGCATGTAGGTCTTCTCACGCCACAAACGGCCGAGCGCGTCGTACTGGTACTCGACTTGGGCCGTGCCGAGTCCGGTGGCGGTGGTCGAAGTCCGCACTCTGGCCGGAACGAAGGTGCTCGCGGTCGTGCCGCTCGCGATGGAGTGGGTGAACGTCCTCGCCGACAAGCCTGGCGGCTGGATCGAGGTGATGCGGAACGCGCTGTCGTAGCTGTAGGTCGTGGTCAGCCCTGCCGTGTCGCGGGAGGAGCGCGTCACACCCGTGTATCGGTCGATCGTCCTGTCGACGTGATAGAAGGTCGCCCCTTCGTGGCGCGAGGTAGCGCGAACGCCCCATTGATAGGTGTGATCGACGCGGTAGTTCGGCGTCGGTAAGGTGGCACGGGCGGCCGTCGTGCAGAGCGGCTCCGTGTACGCAGTCGCGTCCGTCGCGCCGAAAAGCGTCTCGCTCGCGAGGTTGCCGTTTGCATCCGCCCTGAGTACGGTGACGGCGTCGCTCGTCGACCCCGACAGGGCAAGGGGATTGACGTTGCGAGTCGCCCGCAGGAACCCGGTCGTTGCGTCGTAACACGTCTGCGTGATGGTCTTGTTCGTTCCCTCGGTGACCGTCGTGCTGCTGATCGAGTTGATGATCCAGGGTGTTGCCGAGGCGGGAGGTGTGAACGAGCCTCCTGGCGAGTAGTCCGCCGTGTTGATTCCGCTGGTCGGGTTCACGTTCGCGTCGCGAACGTTATGCCCGGCATACGTTTCCGAAGTGCCTCCGGGAAACGTGCCGCCGAGGGTGGTCTTTCGATGATGGCCCAGTCCGTCGAACGAGGCGCGCGCCGTCTCCGCTTTGCGGTCACCGTCGTCGTGATAAACGATCTGGTCGCGGTTCACGCGCGGATTGACGTTCGTGCAGCGGTGCCCGGTGCCGCCGCAGGTGGTGACGTCGCGCTCGTACGTGACGTACATCGACTGCAGCGGCACGCGAGGCGACGCCCCGTATCCCGCCGCCGAGTAGATGCGGCGCGAGAGATATGCCGACACCCCAGCCGCCATCGTGGACGCGCTGCTCTGCTTGCGCGTCAGCGGCAGACCGTACTCGTACTCGCTGAATCCGTTGGGGGAAGGGAATCCTGGTACGCCCGGCCAGACGGAGTAGAAGTGCTCCGTGACGTGATTCAACGGATCCTTGACCGTGACGGTCATCTCCTCGGGCGGCGGCGATACCAGCGTGATCGTGCTGCCGTTGTCGCACTCCACCTGTCCCGGAGGGGCGGCGCTGAGAACCGAGCTGTACGTCCATGTGCCGGTCGGGATCCGCGGGCCCGAAATGGTCTTCGTGGCGATACCGACGGATCGCGAGTTGAACGTCTGACGTCCGCATTGGTCAGCCGGGATTGGGAAGTTACGGTAGGTGTATGCGACGTTGCCGGCGGTCGGGAGCTTCACCGATTTCAGAGAGCCGCGCCAGCATTCGGAGGTGCCGGCGTCGCTGAGGAAGTACGTGAAGGCATACGATGACCCATCTGGCTGGGTGAGGCCCGTGAGGGTCGGCACGTTGTCGATGTAGAGCGGATCGCCCGCGACCTGATGGTGGCAGCCGCGCATCACGCTCGCGAGCGTGTAGGTGAAGCTGTAGGTGACGTTCTGCGCCGCACCAGCACTCGTAGCGGGGGCGGCGACAATGACCTTATCGACGATTCCCGAATTGATCGACTCGGGCGAGCTCACGTTTTTGAAGCAGACGTAGTTCGTGCGGGCTGCCTTGCTGTCGGTCAACTGCCAGACGTTGGTATCCGTCGAGGGGCACGGCGTCCCCACGGGCGAGGTCAAATAGGTCACCGTCACCGAGTTCGACGAGCGGTCGCGGATGATCTTCAGAAGGCCGCTGGCGGTGTCGAAGTTGTGCACGCCGCCGTCCGGGAATTCCACGTCGATCGTGCCGTCGGTCTTCTCCAGCATGCGCAGGTAAGACCCGTCCCGTGTGTAACGGACCGCGGTCACGGGCGCGGTGATGACCGTGGCACTGTCAGCGTCGTGGAGCTTGTCGTAGAAGATATGCTCGTTACCGTCAGCGCTCTCGTAGACCCACTGGTTGACGTCGTTGGTCGCATTGAGCGGCGGCACGAGCCGTCCGAGGGAGACCATCCATCCCATGCCCCCATTCGAACGGCGATTCGGTAAGGAGCGCATCTGGCCGCCGTAACCTTCGTAGTCCCAGACCTTGCTGTTGTAGGAGAGCGTCAGCCTGTACGCCAGCTTTCCGTTCACCGGATACTCGGCGCCGAGCGGGATGGTGACGTTCAGGTTGCCGTTGAAAGTGTTGATGCTGTCGATGCCGCCGAAGTCGTACACCTTGTCGCCGGCAAAACCTTTCTCGAGCGTGTCGCCCTGCTGGGCGAAGAGGGGGGTCGCGAGGATGAGCGCGATCGCGAGGGAGAGCCGTTTCACCGCTGCTCTCCGATGACCGCGAGACCGTACGCCGCGCGGAAGGAGTTGATCATCAGGACTACGTCGCCGCGCTGGAGGTGCCTCGGTGCTGCTTCCTTGCCTCCAAGCGTTGCCTCGAGCTTCTCCACCGACACGGTCGGCCGCTCAGGATCCGTTCCTTCGTCCGCCGTGCCTCGCCGGCTGGCGGTTCCGCGCCAGGTGCCGGTGCCGGGGCGGACCACGATGAACTCCACGAAGTCGCCGTCGAACGCGAGCTGTCGGGCCTCGGCGCCGAAGTCCTTCTTCAGGTGGCCATCCGACAGATCGACGCGCGTCGCCGCGTACCCGCCGGGCGTTCCCACCGTCGGTGCTCCGTTGCTCAGGTCGACCGCGAGCCAGATGGAGCGGTTTGCGACTTCCCGTTCGAGCGTCCACACCACGATGCCGTCGCCGTCATCGTCGGTGAGCATGATCTCGCGGGGAACCACGTCGGTGAATGTCCCAGTCGCTTCGCGCGAGAGGCTATAGACGTAGACGCCGGCTTTCGGCGTGATGCCGCTGACGGCGACGCCGTTCGGCTGAAAGGTGAGCAGCGGCGCGGCCTCAACCGCCGTGGAAACGAGAAAGGTGAGCAACAGCAACGGCAGTGTGCTGCGGGCAGCAGTCATGGGGGGCCTTAATTGACGGATTTGCTGCCTTACCGAACGGTTATTTGCAGAGCCCGTATTCCGATCGGGGAATGAAAGCCGGCGCTTCACGTTAACCCCCTTGCCGGTGGCGCCCGCTGTGGTATCTTGCGCGCCGCTTCTGCGAGCCTGCCTCTCGCCCAGGTAGCTCAGTTGGTAGAGCAGAGGACTGAAAATCCTCGTGTCGGCGGTTCGATTCCGTCCCTGGGCACCAATTCCCACCCTACAACTCGCCCTCTCTCTTGCCGGGAACTGGCAGGCGCGCGTGCACGGCCGCACCCGTCCTTATTCCCGCGACTCGTGTATAGTCGAGTCACATCGTTCCAATACAACCAATAAAGACGCTCGCCTGAAGCCGGCCGACCACACCTGTGCCCGGGCTGGAGGAATTATGGGTCGCTGCATCCGGCACGTTCTCGTTTTGATTCTCGCCGCCGTTGTGGCGGCGCCGGCGCTGGCGCGGACGATCCGGCCCACCGGCAGTTCGGTGCCCGGCGAGATCGTGGTCAAGATCCGCGAGCGCGCCTCCGCGAACGACATCGCCGCCCTGGAGCGGGCCGCCGACGCCGACAGCTCGAAGCGGCTGGCGAAGTTGAGCTCCGGAACGCTGTGGCGCATGCATTCACGCTCCAAGAGCGCCGAGGCGCTGGCGGCGGCGCTGCAGCACAACCCGAACGTCGAGTACGCGGAGCCGAACTTCATCGTCAGAGTGGCCGCGACGGCGAACGACCCCTCGTACGCGCAGCTCTGGGGCCTCAGGAACATCGGGCAGTCCGTAGGCGGATCCCTCGGCGCGGCCGGTGCGGACATCGACGCCGAGGTGGCGTGGAACGTCACCAAGGGGTCGGCCACGATCGTCGTCGGCGTGGTTGATACCGGCATCGACTACACCCATCCCGACCTCGCGGCGAACATGTGGACCAATCCCGGCGGGAAGGGCAACGCCGCCTGCGCCGCCGGCACCTTCGGCTTCAACGCCATCACCGGGACGTGCAACCCCATGGACGACCACGATCACGGCACGCACGTGGCCGGAACGATCGGGGCGGTCGGCAACAACGGCGTCGGTGTGGCGGGCGTCAACTGGGACGTGTCGCTCATGGCCCTGAAGTTCATCGGGGCCAGCGGCTCGGGCACGACCGCCGACGCCATCGAGGCCATCGACTTCGCCGTGCAGGCGAAGATCGGCGGCGTCAACGTGCGCGTCCTCTCCAACAGCTGGGGCGGCGGCCCGTTCTCGAAGGCGCTGCTCGACGTGATCAACAAAGCCAACCAGCACGACATCCTCTTCGTCGCCGCCGCCGGCAACGACGGCTCGAATACGGACGTCTACGATCACTATCCGTCGAACTACGCGACGCCGAACATGATCTCCGTGGCCGCGACGGACAATCGCGACGAGCTGGGCGTATTTCTCCAACTACGGCCCGACCACCGTCCACCTCGGCGCCCCCGGTGTGGCCGTGCTCTCCACCGTGCCCGGCGGATACGACTATTCCGACGGCACGTCCATGGCCGCCCCGCACGTCTCGGGTGTGGCCGCGCTGATGCTGGCCCAGACGCCGGCGCTGACGACCGCGCAACTCAAGACCGCGCTCCTCGGCAGCGTCGATCCGATCGCCAGCCTGGCTGGCATCACCATCACCGGTGGCCGGTTGAACGCGGCGAAGGCGGTCGGTGCGCCGGCCTCTCCCGACTTCAGCCTGAGCGTCACGCCGAAGTCGAGGACGGCGGTCCGCGGCAGCTCCACGAGTTTTACGGTGGCCGTCCTCCCCGCGAACGGCTTCAACGGGTCCGCCGCGCTGTCGGTCACCGGCCTCCCGGCCGGAGCCACGGCCACCTTCACGCCGCCCGCGACCTCCTCCGCCTCGACGCTCACCATCACCACCAGCAACACCACGCCGCTGGGCACGGCGTCGCTCGTCATTACAGCGACCAGCGGCTCGATGTCGCGCGTCGCGTTCGCCAGTCTCGCGATCGCGACCCTTCCGCCGCTCGGGGCCTGCCCGTCGTTTCAGACGTACGGGACTTTCAGCGGCTTCTTCAGCGCCGTGACGGCGGCTGACTTCAACCGCGACGGAAGGATGGACGTCGCCACGGCGGACCCGGCCAACGACCGGATCGCAGTCCGCCTCGGCGGCGCTGCCGGATTGCAGGCCCCGATCTCCTACGCGGCAGGCAAGAACCCCCTCTCCATCGTCTCCGCCGACTTCAACGGCGACGGCCGGCCCGACCTGGCCACCGCCAACGCCGGGACCCACGACGTGTCGATCCTGCTCGGCAACGGCGACGGCACGTTCCAGGCGGCGATCGACGAAGACGCCGACGTGAGCCCGTTCAGCGTGGCGGCGGGAGACTTCAACCGCGACGGGACGACGGACCTCGCCGTCGCGAACAACGGTTCGAGCAACGTCTCGGTCCTGCTCGGGGAGGGCGACGGCACGTTCGCCGACGCCGCGAATTACGCCGCTGCCTCCGGCCCGTACTGGGTCACGGCCGCGGACGTCGACCGGGACGGCCGGCTCGATCTGGCCGTCGCCAACTTCCACAATGGAACCGTTTCGATCCTGCGCGGCAACGGCGACGGCTCGTTCCAGGCTCCCCTCGACACGTCCGCCGGTGCGCAACCGTCCTCCGTGGCGGCGGCGGACTTCAACCGCGACGGCGCGATCGACCTCGCCGTGACGAACTACGCCTCGAGCACCGTGTCGATCCTGGCCGGCAATGGCAACGGCACATTCGCGGCTCCCGTCTCCCGTGCCGTCGGAACGCAGAATTCGTCGGTCGCCGCCGGCGACCTCAATGACGACGGCAACACCGACCTCGTCACCGCCGACAGCGGTTCAGCGCTCGTGACGGTTCTCCTGGGCGGCGGGAACGGGTCGTTCCCGGAGAGCAGGTCGATCGCGGCCTACGTCCCGCAGCAGGCGGTCATCGCCGACATCACCGGCGACGGCAAGCCGGACGTCGTCACGGCCGGCCAGGAGACCTACTACGGCTACGGGCTGGTGGTCTTCCGGAACACCAGCGATTGCGCAGTCAACTGCGGCACGCTCGCCGGTGCCGTCCTGTACGGCGCCGGCACGAACCCGGACTCGATCGCACGCGGCGATTTCAACCGCGACGGCAAACTCGACCTGGCAGTCGCGAACTACGACTCCAGCAACGTGTCGGTGAAGCTCGGCAACGGCGACGGCACGTTCTCCGCGGGCCTCACCCTCGCGGTGGGGACGACGCCGCACGGTGTGGCGGCGGGCGACTTCAATCGCGACGCCCGCCTCGATCTCGCCGTCGGCAGGACCGGCGTCAGCAAGGTAGCCATCCTCCTCGGCAACGGCGACGGCACATTCCAGAGCGCCGTCAGCTACGCCACGGGAACGAATCCGCGGTCGGTCGCGGCCGGCGACTTCGATCGCGACGGTAAGCTCGACCTGGCCGTGGCGTCACGCGGCGCGAACAGCGTCTCGATCCTGCGCGGATCGGGGACGGGCACCTTCGAGGCACCGGTGAGCTACGCGACCGGCACCAGTCCGGAGTCGGTCGCGATCGGTGACTTCAACCGCGACGGCCGGGCCGACCTGGTCGTGGCCAACTCCGGGTCGGCGAACGTCTCGCTCCTCCTCGGCAATGCCGGCGGCACGTTCGCGAGCGCGGTGCAGTTCGGCGCGGGAACGACGCCGTACGCGGTCATCGCGGACGACCTCGACAACGACGGCAGGACCGACATCGCCGTGGCCAACGCCGGCTCGCACAGCGTCTCGGTGCTGCTGGCGAACGGAAACGCCACGTTCCAAGCCGCCGCGAACCATCCGGTCGGCAACGCGCCGCACGGCCTGGCCGCGGTCGACCTCAACCGCGACGGGCGCCTCGACCTCGTTACCGCCAACGATGGCTCGAACGGCATCTCTCTCCTCATCGCGGCCGGCGGGGGTGCCTACGGCCCCGCCTCCGCCAGCAATGCCGGAACGTCTCCATCAGCCATCGCCGCCGGCGATTTCAACCGCGACGGCAAACCCGACCTGGCCGTCACGGCCAGCGGAGCGTCCGCCGTCGCCGTGCTGCTCAACGTGTGTCCCGTGCCCGACCTGACCGTGACCAAGACCCACAGCGGTTCGTTCACGCAAGGGCAGGCAGGGAAGACGTACACCATCACCGTCACGAATGCCGGCGCGGCGACCACCGGCACGGTCACCGTCGTGGACGCGCTGCCTGCCGGCCTCACGGCCACGGCGTTGAGCGGCGCCGGCTGGACCTGCACCGTGTCGCCCGCTTCCTGTTCGCGCAGCGACGTCCTCGGCGCCGGCGCGAGCTATCCCGCGATCACGCTGACGGTGAAAGTGGCCGGCAATGCACAGAACCTCACGAACGTGGTGACCGTTTCGGGCGGCGGAGAGCTGAATACGCTCAACAATACCGCCAGCGATCCGACGACCATCGCCGCTGCCACCGACCTGGTCGTGACGAAGACGCACGTGGGCAGCTTCGCCCAAGGCGCGAGCGGCCGCGTTTACACCCTCCGCGTGCGGAACATCGGCGATCTCGCCAGCAGCGGCACGCTGACGGTGACGGACACGCTGCCGGCCGGGCTCACGGCGACGGCCATGAGCGGCCCGGGCTGGACCTGCAACATCGGCTCGCTCTCCTGTACACGCGGCGACGGCCTCGCCGGCAGGAGCAGCCATCCTCCCATCACCCTGACGGTGAGCGTGGCTGCGAATGCGCCGGTGCTGGTCACCAACACCGCCGCGGTGTCCGGGGGAGGGGACTCCAACCTCCCCAACAACACCGCCACCGACCCGACCGCGATCTGGAGCAGCCAGGCCTGCGGCAGTTTCGGGGCGCCGTCGTTCGTCGAGGCGGGGTGGTACGCCGCAGGTGTCGCGGTGGACGATTTCAACCATGACGGCAAGCAGGACATGGCCGTCGCCAATGCGCACCAGAACACCGTCTCCGTCCTGCTCGGGAAGGGCGACGGCACCTTTGCAGCGGCGGTCACGTACAGCCTGGCGGCGAAGCCGCGCAGGATCGCCGCGGGAGACATGGACGGGGACGGACACCTCGACCTGATCGCTGGCAGTGACGACTCCCAGGGCGATGGGGGAGCCTCGATCCTCCGCGGAAACGGCGACGGCACGTTCGCGCCCGAAACGCGCTATCCCGCCGGCGATACCTACGAGATGACCTCGATCGCCGTCGGCGACATCGACGGCGACGGCAACCTCGACGTCGCGATGACGTCGCATTTCCGGGCCTTCGTGTACGTCTTCCGGGGCAATGGTGACGGCACCCTGCAGCCGGTGACGTCGTTCGGCACCATTTCCGACGCCTACAGCGTGGCCATCACCGAGCTCGATGGGAACGCGATCGCCGATCTCGCGGTGAACGTCAGCGGCGGAGTTGCCGTTCTCCTCGGACGCGGCGATGGAACCTTCCTCGCCGCGGTGAAACACGGCACCCTGGAGGACAGCGCCGGCACGCTGGGGGTGGGAGACTTCAACGGCGACGGAACGACCGATCTGGCGGCCAGCAGTTACTGGGCCTCTGGCGTCTTCGTGCTCCTCGGACAGGGAGACGGTACGTTCGCGAAGCCTGTCTTGTTCGAGTCGCAACACGGCGCCTCCTCCGTAACAGCCTCCGACATCGATGCCGATGGCAAGATCGATCTCGTCGTCAACGGTTCCAGCTATGGTCTCTCGATTCTCCTCGGCAACGGAGACGGCACCTTCGCGGCCGCGTCTCGGCACGACGCCGGCTCGCCGGGCACACAGGTGGTGGTGAGCGACTTCAATGGCGACGGAAAACCCGATCTGGCCGCACCGAACTACTACGGGTCCGTGGCCATCCTGCTCGGCGGCTGTGCCGACCTGAAGGTGACGAAGAGCCACTCCGGAAACTTCCGCGGCGGCCAGACCGGCGGGTCCTACAGGATCACGGTCGAAAACGTGGGCACGGGCTCCACGTCCGGCCCGATGACGGTGAAGGACATTCTCCCCTCCGGCCTGACCGCGACGAGCATCGGGGGGAGCTCGTGGGAGTGGGACTGCGACCTGGACACGCTCACCTGCACCAGCGACATCGACCTGGAGCCTGATGAGGAGGCGACGATCACGGTCTCCGTCAACGTCTCCACGGCGGCGCCGTCGAGCCTCGTCAACGTGGCCACCGTGTCGGGAGGCGGCGACACGAATCCGTCGAACAACAGCGCCAGCGATCCGACGACGATCGTGCAGGCGGCAGATCTGATCATCGAGAAGACCCACACCGGCGTCTTCACCGCCGGCCAGACCGGCGTCTACACGATCAGGACCGCCAACGTCGGCACCGGCCCGACCACCGGCACCGTCACGGTGGTCGATCACCTGCCGTTCGGAATGTCGGTCGTGTCGATGGGCGGAACCGGATGGAGCTGCGACATCCCCACGCGCACCTGCACGAGAAGCGACGTGCTCGGCGCCACGCAGACTTATCCTCCCATCACCCTGACCGTCACCGTGAACGCCATGTTCGAGACCACCACTACCAACGTCGCCACCGTTGCCGGCGGCGGCGACATCGTCACCTGGAACAACATCGTGTACGACGTCACGGAGCTGGTCTCCACGCCGAGCATCGCCGCCGCGGCACAAGGCCCGACCCAGGTCCGCGTCACCTGGAGCAACATCCCCGCGGCCACGACCTACGAGGTGTGGCGCAGCTCGAACAAAGAGAGCTTCGTGCAGGTCGGCACCACGCTCACGCCGCTGTTCCTCGATGCGGGGGTGACGGCGAACAAGAGCTACCGTTACAAGGTGCGCGCGCTGGCGGGAGCGGTCGCCGGACCGTTCAGCGAGCCAGACCTGGCCACGACGTTCTTCTTCACCGACGACCCGATCGTGGTCCGCTCCACCCCGATCAAGGCCATCCACATCCAGGAACTGCGTACCGCCGTGAACATCGTCCGCGCCGCGGCCGGCCTGCCGGCAGCGACGTTCAGCGCGGCGGTCACGCCCGGCAAGCTCATCGAAGCAGGCCACCTGATCGAGATCGCGACCGCCCTCAACCAGGCGCGCACGACGTTCGGCCAGAGCCCCGTGTCTCACGGCTCGGGCTTGAGCAGCGGCTCCGTGATCTACGGCGCGCACGTGACGGCGCTGCGCAACGTGGTGAAATGAGATACAGGCATCTCCTGGCCTTCACCCTCGCATTGATTTTCAGCGGCGCCTCGCACGCGCAGGTGCTCACGGCGCCTGCCGTCTTCTCGCCGGCAGCGCCGACTGAAGCCGACGAGATCATGGCGCGCTTCCACGTGCTCGGTGGCTGCGAGACCGAGACGAGCACGGTCGTCTCCGGCACGTTCATCCGGACGACGATCGTCTTCACAGGCTGCGTCATTGGCCCGCCACTAGGGCCTGTCCCTTTCCGGGTCTTCTTCGGGCCCATCCCGGCGGGTACGTACACCTATGAGATTCGTCAGGAAGGGATGCTTCCGGAACTGCGCTCCACGCAGCCGCTCGTGATTGCCGCCGTCGCGCCCCCCGTGCCTGCACTCTCGCCGCACCTTCTGGTCGTGTTCGGCCTCACGCTGGCCAGCGTGGCGCTGCTCGTGCTGCGGCGGCCGGGCTGAGGGCCTCCCCCCTCATCCGCACATTTCCCGTTGCGTTGGTATCGCTGACGTTGACCAGCCGCGGAGGCCTTCGGGTATGCGGCATACGATGAAGCGCACCACAGTGAAGCTGCCGGACGATCTTGATGCGCGGTTGCGACACGAGGCCGCGCGTCGCGAGAGCACGATCTCCGAGGTGACGCGCGAGGCGATCGAGAACCACCTCGGCGGCGCGAAGCGACGCCTCATCGCCCCGAAGGCGCGACGAAGCGGCCGGCAGGACACGGCGCGACGGATCAGGGAGATCATCCGCCAGGAGGCCCGCCGATCGCGCTGATCGTCGATCGATCGGCACCACTCCAAACGTGCGCCCGAAGCACGTGCCGGCGTTCGAGCTTGTTCCGTGAACGGTTCCTCGGGGGTTCCTCGGAGTTCCTCGGGGGTTCCTCGGAAGTTCCTCGGGGAGAACGGGCGGCCTCACGAATCATCACCCGAGGAACTCCGAGGAACCCCGAGGAACCCGTTCCCCCATACCGCCCTCATCCGCACATTCCCGTTGACATCCCCCCCTCCGGGGGTACACTCCTCCCGTCGCCATTTTGGTGGCGGCCTTGCCGCCTAATCCTCGGCGCCGAGGAACGGGGGAACCAACATTGTGACGGCTTGCCACCGTCCGGGGTGAATCCAGCCAGAAGCTGGTAGGGCTTCCAGCCCGAATCCGACAGCTAACCTCGTAGGCAGCCGGAAGGCTCGGCCAAGCAAACGCCGCGAAGACACTTCGCGGCGTTTGTCATTTGTTGGATACTTACACGCGTTTGCAAGACCCCACCGACTTCGAGCAGCGCCTCGGATACTCCTTCCAAGACCGCGACTTCCTCCGCCGCGCGCTCACCCACAAGTCCTACTCCCACGAAGCCAAGGAAGGCGACGTCCGCCACAACGAGACCTTCGAGTTCCTCGGCGACTCCGTCCTCGGCTTCGTCGTCGGCGACCTCCTCTTCCGCCACTTCCCGACCCTAGACGAAGGCGCCCTCTCCAAGATGAAGGCCTTCCTCGTCTCCGCCCCCAGCCTCGCCGCCAAAGCCCGCGAGTACGGGATGGGGGAGGTCATCCTCCTCGGCGTCGGTGAGGAGAAGACCGGCGGCCGGAAGAAGGACTCGCTCCTGGCGAACCTCTTCGAGGCGATGATCGCCGCCATCTATCTCGACGGCGGCATCGAGCCGGCGCGGCAGCTCATCGAGCGGGCCTTCAGCGACGACATCAGCCGCATCGACCAGCAGGACCTCCTCTTCCACGACTACAAGACCGCCCTCCAGGAGCTGGCGCAGGGGAGAGGCCTGCCGCTGCCGGACTACAACGTGGTGGCCGAGGTGGGGCCCGACCACGACAAGAAGTTCGTGGTGGAAGTGAAGCTCGGAAAGCTCCTCACCCGCGGGGAAGGCTCCTCGAAGAAGGAAGCACAGCAGCAGGCGGCCCGGCATGCCTTGCGCGAATTCACGGCGCGGTACGGCACGTAGCGACGATCCGATGGCGACGCCCCTCACCCGCCGCTCCGCGGCACCCTCTCCCCGCAAGCGGGGCGAGGGGCAACGCAGGTGGGCGTGGCTCCTGATCGCGGTCCTCCTCGTGACCACGGCGCACGCGCAGCGCTCCTCCGACCTCGAGCGCATCCGCACCGACATCAGCCGACTCCGCACCCGGCTGGAGACGGTTCGCCAGCAGGCGCAGTCGGCGGCGCGGGAGCTGGAGGAGGCCGACCTCGAGCTCGGCATCCGGGAGCGGGAGCTGGAGCTCGCCGCCGCCGCCGAGGGGAAGCTGGATGGGGAGCAGAAAGCGATCGAGACGCAGGTGGCGGCGCTCGTGCCCCGCATCGCCCGGCAGAAGGAGGATCTCCGGAAGCGCCTGGTGGCTCTCTACCGCCTCGGCGGCCTGAGTTACGTGCGGATGCTCCTCGCGCTCGAGGAGAACAAGAACCCGATCGAGGCGATGTCGATGCTCAGCTATCTCGTCTCCCGCGACGCCCGCCTCGTGACCCGCTTCCAGTCGACGCAGGCGCAACTCGACGTGCGCCGTGGAGAGCTGGCCGACCGGCGGGAGCGCCTGCGGCAGACGAAGCTGGTGGTCGAGCAGCGCCGCCGCGCGGTGATGGCGGCGGTGGCGCAGAAGCAGAGTGTGCTGGCGCGCCTCAAGACGGAGGAGACGGGGGCGGCGCAGCAGCTCGCGGTGCTCGAGGAGAAGGCGCGGCGGCTCCAGCGGCTGGTGGCGAACCTGGCGCAGCAGCAGCGCGGCATCCCTCCCGGCGTGTCCGACATCCGCACGGTCCAGGGGGCGCTCGACTGGCCGGTGCGGGGCAAGGTGGTGGAGCGTTTCGGCCGCCAACGTAACCCGAAGTTTGCAACCTACACGGTCAACAACGGGCTGAAAATCGAGGCGCCGCCGAGCACGCAGGTCCGGGCGGTGTTCCAGGGAACAGTCCTATTCTCCCAGTGGTTCAAAGGATACGGAAACCTGATCATTCTCGACCACGGCAACCGCGTTTTCTCCCTGTACGGGAACCTGAAACAGTCTGGTGTGGCAGTGGGGGACCGGATCGCTACCGGCCAGCCGATTGCAGGGGTCGGTGAGAGTGACGACGCGGCGGGCGGTCATCTCTACTTCGAGATCCGCAACGACAATCGTCCTGAAGATCCACAGAAGTGGCTTAGATGATGACCAAAAAGAAAATCGTGTTTCTCGCGTTGTCCGTGGCACTGATGCTGACGCTCCTGTCGGGGGCGGTGTTCGGGCAGGCCACGCAGAAGAGCGACGTCTACCGCTACCTGAGCATCTTCTCCGAGGTGTTCGACCTGGTGCGGAGCAACTACGTCGACCCGGTGGCGACCGACTCGCTGATGGACGGCGCCTTCACCGGCGTGACCGACGCCATCGACGAGTTCAGCTACTACGTCGCGCCGAACCAGATGGCCGCCTACAAGAAGTTCACGGAGGTCGAGGACAACGGCGTCGGCGCGATCGTCACCAAGCGCTTCGGCTACGCCTACGTCGTCGCGCCGCTGGCCAACTCGCCGGCCGAGAAGGCGGGACTCGACGCCGGTGACTTCATCGAGAAGATCGACGGCCAGTCGACGCAGAAGATGGCCACCTGGCAGGTGCGCACGGCGCTCAACCAGCAGCGGCCGGTGAAGCTGCACATCCTCCGCGGCGGCGAGACGCATCGCGAGGAGGTCACGGTCAAGCCGGCCGACTTCCACCCGATCAGCGTCCAGCACGACACCATCTCCGGCGTGGCCTACGTGAAGATCCCCTACTTCGAGACCGGCACCGCGGCGCAGTTCAAGGCGGCGCTCGACGAGGTGCGGGGAGCCAACACCCGCAAGCTCATCGTCGACCTCCGCGGCAACGCCGGCGGCTCGGTCGAGGAGGCCATCAAGGCGGCGGACGAGCTGCTGACCAGCGGCATGATCACCGCGCTCGAAGGGCGCAAGATCGAGCCGAAGCGCTGGCAGGCCGACCGCGCCACGTCGTACGACGGCGACCTCCAGGTGCTGACCGATCTCTCGACCGCCTCCGGCGCCGAGGTGTTCGCGGCGGCCATCCGCGGCAACAACCGCGGCAAGGTGGTCGGCGTGACGACCTACGGCAAGGCGATCGTGCAGCGCTTCATCACCCTCCCCAGCGGCGGCGGCGTGCAGATGACCATCGGTCACTACACGACTCCCGACCTCAAGGCCATCGGCGACACCGGCGTCAAGCCGGACGTGGTGGTCGACCTCTCCTCGCAGGCCATCCGCGAGAAGGGGGACAAGGGGAAGGAAGAGCCGAAAGAGGACCTGATCCTGAACAAGGCGCTGCAGCTCTTCGGAGCGAAGGCGCCCGCGGTCGAAGCTGCGAAGAAGGCCGCGTAGCCGCTACAATCGTCCCCGCGCATGCGTGGACGAGAGAGTGGTGAGCGCGGTTCCTTCCTGACGGTCTTCTACCTGATGGCCATTCCGCTCTGCGGGATGGCCGTTTTCTTTTTGTGGCAGTGGTGGAACGGCGGGATCACGCCGGAGGAGGCGTACGCGGAGACGCGTGCGGCGGTCATCGGGCCGGCGACACCACGCGCCGCCCCGGCGGCCGAAGCGGCCGCCGCTCCACAGGAGACGCCCGAGCCGGCGCTGCCGCGGGTGACGCGCAAGAAGCGGCAGCACCGCGGCGACATCGTGCTGATCATCGACGACCTTGGGTTCGACGGGCAGCCGCTTGAGCGGCTCATGGACCTCGACCCGAACATCAACGCCGCGATCCTCCCCAACGGCACGCGCGCCGCCGAGTTCGCGGCGAAGCTGCACGCGCGCGGGTTCGAGGTGCTCTGCCATCTCCCGATGCAGCCGCAGGGGAAGGAGACGCCGGGGCGGAACGCGATACTCACCTCCATGTCTGACGACGAGATCGCCCGGGCGACGCGCGAGAACATCGAGGCGGTGCCGCACGCGCGGGGCGTGAACAACCACATGGGATCGCTCGCCACCAGCGACCGGCGGGTGATGACCAGCGTCATCGGCGCGCTGCCGGAGGGGATGTACTTCATCGACTCCCGCACCGCCGGCGGCTCGGTCGCCGCGACGGTGGCGAAGGAGATGAACGTCCGCACCGCTACCCGTCACGTCTTCCTCGACGACTCGCAGTCGGAGTCCGCCGTGCGGCGGCAGGTCAAGGAGCTCGCGGCGGCGGCCGAGAAGCGAGGAGTAGCGGTCGGCATCGGCCATCCGTACGCCGTGACGATGCGGGTGCTGGCGGACGAGCTGCCGGAGCTGCGCGCGCGGGGCTTCCGGCTGGTGAGGGCGAGCGCGGTGGTTCAGTAGATGCTGCTCGCCCTCTTCCTCATCGACAGCGCGGCCGGCCTCTATCTCTTCCTCCCCCTCGTCGGACGCCGCAACGCCGGGGTGAAGTTCTACCGGCTCATCTTCATCATCGGAGCCGCGCTGGCGCTCGGCGCCGCGATCTCGCACGCGATGGCCGGCCGCCGCGACCTCGCCGTCGCCGACACGGTCGTGGTCGCGCTGACGCTGCTCGTCTATCTCGTGCTGCGCTACCCGAAGCGGCTCATCTTCCGCGGCTCGGCCGCGCTCCTCGGCGCGAGCTATCTCGTCGCCGCCGTGATGGCGTACCACGCCGCCGTCCGCCCCGCGCACCTCGCCTGGAGCATCGCCGGCGCGCTCGCCTCGATCGGCCTCCTCGGCAGCGTCAACCTGGCCATGCTCCTCGGCCACTGGTATCTCGTCGTGCGCGGCATGTCGATCGATCCGCTCAAGCGCCTCACCATCGCCACGCTCGTCGCCGCGCTGGTGAAGATCGCGCTGGTGGTGGTGGTGATCGCTTTTGCCCGTCCCGCGGTGGCGGGCGACATCTTCTTCTGGATGCGCGCCGGCTGGGGGCTCCTCGGACCGCTCGTGCTCTACCCCATGGTGTGGGGGACGGTGAAGATCCGCTCCACGATGGCGGCCACGGGGATTCTCTACGTCGACGTCGTGGCGGTGATCATTGGGGAGGTGCTGGGGGGGTGGTTGTCGGGGGTGGCGCGGTTGCCGATGTGAGGTTGGTTGGTTCCTCGGTTCCTCGGGTTCCTCGGGTTCCTCGGTGCAAAATCTCAAGGAACGCCGAGGAACTCCGAGGAACCCGAGGAGGAACAACGCTTGCTGCGCCCGCCAGCATGCGGAAAGCGCTCCTCCTCCTCGTCCTGACGGCGACGCTCGCCGGCTGCGAGTCGGCGCGGCTGCCGGTGGAGGCGGGGATGGGGCCGCGGCCGGAGTTGCCGCCGCCGACCACCACGCTCATCCCCACCGTGCAGATCGCTCCAGCGAAGGGGTGGCCGGAGGACGTCACGCCGAAGGCGGCCGAGGGGCTGACGGTGAACGCGTTCGTGACGGGGCTCGATCACCCGCGCTGGCTGTACGTCCTGCCGAACGGCGACGTGCTGGTGGCCGAGAGCAACGCGCCGCCGCGCGAGCAGAAGCGGGGGTTGCGCGCCTGGTTCATGAACCGGTTCATGAAGAAGGCGGGGGCGGCGGTGCCGAGCGCGAACCGGATCACGCTGCTGCGCGATGCGGACGGCGACGGCGTGGCGGAGGTGAAGACGGCCTTCCTCGAGAACCTCCACTCGCCGTTCGGGATGGCGCTGGTGGGGCGCGAGCTGTACGTCGCCAACACCGACGCGCTGGTGCGCTTCCCCTACAGCGGCGGCGAGACGCGGATCGCCGGCGCCGGGACGAAGCTCGCCGAGCTCCCCGGCGGGCGCATCAACCATCACTGGACGAAGAACGTGCTCGCCAGCCGCGACGGCTCGCGGCTCTACGTCACTGTCGGCTCGAACAGCAACGTCGGCGAGCGGGGGATGGAGAACGAGGTGAATCGCGCCGCGATCCTGGAAGTGGACCGGGAGACCGGCAGCGTCCGCCCGTTCGCCACGGGGCTGCGCAACCCGAACGGCCTGGGGTGGGAGCCGCAGAGCGGCGCGCTCTGGACCGTCGCCAACGAGCGGGACGAGCTGGGGAGCGACCTCGTCCCCGACTACCTGACGTCAGTGAGAGACGGCGCGTTCTACGGCTGGCCGTACAGCTACTTCGGCCAGCATGTCGACCAGCGGGTGAAGCCTCCGCGCCCCGATCTCGTGGCGAAGGCGATCGCGCCCGACTATGCCCTCGGCCCGCACACCGGCTCTCTCGGCCTGGCGTTCTACGAGGGGACGCTCCTGCCGAGGCGCTACGCCGGCGGCGCGTTCATCGGGCAGCACGGCTCGTGGAACCGCAAGCCGCGCAGCGGGTACAAGGTGATCTTCGTGCCGTTCAGCGGCGGGATGCCCTCCGGCCCTGCCGAGGATGTGCTGACCGGGTTCGTCAGCGAGCGGGGAGAGGCGTACGGGCGGCCGGTCGGAGTCGCGGTCGACCGCGCAGGCGCGCTCCTGGTAGCGGACGACGTCGGGAACGTGATCTGGCGCGTGGCCGCGCGTCAGTGATTCTCTTCCGCGCCCGGCGGAGCCGCGCCGTAGACGTGGCGGTCGTGCACCACGAGATCGAACGGCTGGATGGCGGGATTGGGCGGGTAGCCGCGGTGCACGCTCTGGCACTGGTAGCAGACGATGACGTCCTTCACGACGCGCCAGACGATGTAGTCGAGCACCGTCACGGCCAGCAGGGAGATGCCGTACGTCCAGGGGACGAACACCGCGCCGACCGCGACGAGGGCGACGCCGGTGGTGCGGTTGAAGTCTTTCTGAAAGTAGAGCTGGTCGTGCGCGCAGGCGGCGCAGCGCTCGATGACGGCACCCTCGGCGGGCGCGGTAACGTCGCTCGCGGCGCCGCAGTGCTCGCAGACGCGGGACGGCTCGCCCGCGGTGCGGGAGAGCCGTCGTTCACATTGGCTGCAGAGGAAGTGGACGGACGCCATGGGGCGCCGCGCAGTTTAGCGCGCCCGCTCGAGGTAGCGGTTCTCGCTCGGGTCGACGATGATTTCCTCGCCGTCGGTGACGAACGGCGGGACCTGCACCACCACGCCGTTCTCCAGCGTGGCCGGCTTGTAGGAGGACGACTGCGTGGCCCCCTTCACCATCGGCTGCGTCTCGGCGATCTTGACCTTCATGGTTTTCGGCAGCTCGACGCCGATCGGACGCGTCTCGTGGAACTGCACCTGGATCTTCAGTCCCGGCTGGAGCCACGAGGCGGCGTCGCCGAGATCGTCTTCGCTGATCTCGATCTGCTCGTAGTTCTCGGTGTTCATGAAGTGGTGGGCGCTGCCGTCGGAGTAGAGGTACTCCATCTCGTGCTGGGTGATGTACGCCTGCTCGATGTCGTCGTTCGAGCGGAAGCGGTGCTCGAACTGGTTGCCGGTCCGGAGGTTCCGGAGCTTGGCCTGCACCATCGCGCGGAGGTTGCCGGGCGTGTGATGGCGGAACTCCATCACTTTGCAGAGCTCCCCCTCGAACATGATGACGATGCCTTTGCGAATGTCGTTGGCCTGCATGGAATCCTTTCAGCGGGTAAACTCCCGGGCCGCGGCATTCTAGTCGCAGGGAGACTTACGTGAGTATTTCGAGATGGATAGTGGCTGCCGCGTTGCTCGCGATGGCATGCCGCCCCGGCCGCGAAGCCCAAACTACGGACGCGGCTGGCGATATTCCAGTCGGTGTCTACGGCGCGCTCACCGGGGACCAGGCGTCGTTCGGCACCTCCACGGTCAACGGCGTGCGCATCGCCGCCGACGAGATCAACGCGGCCGGCGGAGTGCTGGGGCGGAAGGTGCGCCTCGTCGTCGAGGACGACCAGGGGCGCGCCGAGGAGGCGGCGTCGGTGGTCACGAAGCTCATCACCGGCAACAACGTGGCGGCGCTGATCGGCGAGAACTCGTCGAACCAGTCGCTCGCCGCCGCGCCGATCGCGCAGGCGAACGGCGTCCCGATGATCTCCCCCTCGTCGACCAACCCGGCGGTTACGGAGAAAGGCGAGTACATCTTCCGCGTCTGCTTCACCGATCCTTACCAGGGGAAGGCGCTGGCCGCGTTCGCGCGGAAGAACCTGAAGCTCGACACCGCGGCGATCCTGCAGGACCAGAAGAACGACTACTCGGTCGGGCTGGCGGAGGTCTTCCGCCGCGAGTTCGAGGCGGCGGGAGGAAAGATCGTCGCGCAGCAGAGCTACAGCGGCGGCGACACGGAGTTCCGCCCGCAGCTCACCGCGATCCGGCGCGCGAATCCGCAGGCGCTGTTCATCCCCGGCTTCTACACCGAGGTGGGACAGATCGCGATCCAGGCGCGGGATCTCGGCCTCAACGTGCCGCTCCTCGGCGGCGACGGCTGGGACTCGCCGACCGTCATCCAGATCGGCGGCAAGGCGATCGAGGGGGCGTATTTTTCGGACCACTACTTCGTCGGCGACACCCGTCCGGTCGTGCAGCAGTTCGTCTCGAAGTACGAGCAGCGCCACGGGAAGAAGCCGGAGGCGACCGCCGCGCTGGGCTACGACGCGCTGCATATCTGGGCCAACGCCGCCCGCCGCGCCAACACGATCGACCGCAAGGCGGTGCGCGACCAGATCGCCGCCACGAAGGATTACCAGGGGGTCTCCGGCACCATCTCCATGGGCGCCGACCGCAACCCGATCAAGCCGGTGGCGATGATCAAGATCGAGAATGGGCGGATGAACTTCGCCGGGTGGGTGTCGCCGTAGCATGAACCTCCGCGGATGGCTGGGCCGCCTTCTGCCGTCCTCCGCACCGCATGCGGCGTCGCGCGTCGAGCTGTCCCTGCCGATCCCGGAGCGTTACCGCGACCTCTGGGCGTACGCGCAGAAGCGCCTCGTGCGGCAGGACGCCGCCGGGGTGCAGGAGGCGATCGGCGCGTTGCAGCGCATCGTGGACGAGCAGGAGTTCGACACGCTGCCGCCCCTCTTCCAGGTGGCGACGCTCGCGAACCTCGGCGCGGCGTACGCGCGGTTGCACTCCGCCAGCGGCGACAGCGGCCACTACGGCCGCGCGACCGGCAACCTCGACGAGGCGTGGCGCCGTCTCTGGAACCGCGACGGCGATGACGCGCGGATGATCCTCGACACGCTGGCCATCGCCGCCGCCGACCGCTTCGAGCGGACGCTGCTCGACAGCGCGCTCGAGGAGATGATCGAGCGCCACGAGGCGCTGCTCCGTCTCGGCTCCCTCGAGCGCAACACGCGCCACGAGCGGCGGCACACACTGATGTCGGGGCTGCAGGAGCGCATCCGCCGCGGGCACGGACCGGGCGACGGGCGCCGCCTGCTGGAACTGCTCGACGAGGCGCTCGCCGACCGGACTCCGACGCGCGACGTGCGTGCGCGCTACGCGAGCTTGAAGGCGGAGCTCACCGCAGGCTCCAGAACTCCGACGTAAAGCCGAGCGACGCGAACACGGCTTCGGTTTCCTCGAGCGTCCGCCGGCGCCACTCCGGCTGCCGCCGGTCGTCGGAGTACCAGGCGCGCGCGAGCTCCCATCCCTGCTTGATCGGGATCACCGCCCCTTTGTCGAACCGCCACGCCCTGCACCAGCGCTCGATGTGTTCTTCCGACCGGAAGAAGAGCATGGTCTTTCACGTGAAGACGACGTCCTGCCACCAGAGCTTCGGCGGCAGCGCAAAGTGCATGAAGCCGCCGCCGGCGACCGCGCCGTCCTCGACGCGCACCTCCGCGGCGGCGCCGCAGTCGGCGCAGCTCGTGTCGATGCGGGCGTCGGAGCGCATCGTGGCGGCGATCCCGAGGGCGTCCCAGATGCAGTTGCCGTAGCAGGAGAACGTCGGGAGCGTGACGCGGAACGGCGTCGGCACCGCGGAGAAGGGGCCGGCCATCAGCACCTCGCCGCTGCCGGGCTGCAGCACGAGCATGCGCGCGGCGGCGAGACGGGCGAGGGAGGCGGCGACGTCCTCCTCCGAGGCGCCGAGCAGCGAGGCGAGGCGCGCGACCGACGGGGGTGTCCCTTCGGTCATCGTGACGTCGTAGACGTGCCAGCGGACGCGGTCATCCATTCCACTACTGTATACTTTTGCCCATCAACTCGATCCGGAGGAAGACCCGAATGCGCAAGTACGTGCCGTACGCGCTTGCGGCGGTCATGGCCATTGCGGCCGTGGCACCGATGAGCGCTGCCGATCATCCGCAGAAGCCTGGCAAGTGGCAGATCAAGATGGAGATGGAGATTCCGGGCATGCCGTTCAAGATGCCGCCCGTCACCACGAACATGTGCCTCACCGCGGAGGACCTGGCCGACCCCGAGAAGTCCGTGCCGAAGGACCCGAAGCAGAAGTGCACCATCACCGACTACAAGGTCCAGGGGAACACCGTGACCTGGTCGATGAACTGCCCGAAGGAAAACACCAAGGGCACCGGCACCATCACCTACACCGACGACAGCTACACCGGCAACATGGACATGGCCGTCGGCGAGCAGCAGATGAAGATGAAGTACGCGGGGAAGTGGCTGGGGGAGTGCACCAAATAGTTGCTGGTTGCTGGTTGCCAGTTGCCGAGGGGAGACCCGGGCAACTGGCAACTGGTCAGGCCTGTCCAAATTAGCAGTTTGCAGAAACGAGAACGCCGGCTTCCTGTAGCCTCGGTCTTGTCGAAGGAACAAGACAAACAGGAGGTGACCGGCGTTGGTTGCATTCTCCAGCTTTTTTCAGCAGATGTTGAGTTTCT
>DASWNW010000043.1:0-58174 GCA_036399015.1 Thermoanaerobaculia bacterium
GCAGGCGGCGCGCTCGCAGCCCCGCTCCGCGAACCCGAAGGCCTACGAGCAGTACCTCCGGGCGCGCGCCCTCAACGGCAGCTTCGAGCCGAAGCATTACGCCGAGCAGATCGCGGCGCTGAAGCAGGCCATCGCGCTCGATCCCGGCTTCGCCGCCGCCTATGCCGATCTCGCCACCACCCTCTCCCTCGGTCAGGCGCGCAGTCTCGCCGCGCCGGAGGACCTGGCGCGCGCGGAGTGGTACGCGCGGCAGGCGGTGCGGATCGACCCGAACCTCCCGCAGGCGCACCTCGCCCTGGGGCGCGTCTTCGTGCGCGACCCGAACCGCTTCCGCGAGTCGGTGCGCGAGGTGCTGGCGGCGCTGCGGCTCGAGTCGACCGACACGCAGGCACTCCATTCCGTGGTCACCTACTTCGTCTCCACCGGCGACCTGCAGAAAGCGCAGTGCGTCGCCGACGTGCTGGTGAAGGTCGACCCGATGTCGAACGAGGCCCTCAGCCGCGGCTACTGGAACATCAACGCCGTCGACCCCGAGGGGGCGCTGAAGACGGCGCAGGTCGCGCTGGCGACGCGCGGGACCGAGCTCGCGGGCCACGACATCCGCGGCATGGCCCTCCTCCTCCAGGGCAACCTCGCCGAGGCCGACCGCTCGGCCGACGCCGCCCTCCAGCTCGTCCCCCGCCACTACCTCGGCAAGAGCCTCAAGGGGATGATTGCGGCGGCGCGTGGCGACCGTAACGAGGCGCTCGAACGCATCCGCTCGTTCGAGACCGACGCGAACCGGAATCACTGGGCCGCGCTCCGCGTCGCGATGATCCACGCGAAGCTCGGCGACGACGACAAGGCGCTGGAGTGGCTCGCCAAAAGCGCCGCCGGCGGGAACCACAGTTGGTACGCCCTCGTGAAACACCCCTGGTTCGCCCACCTCCACGAGCGCCCCGAATTTCAGCAGATCGTCGGCAGGATCAAGGCCGACCTCGACGACGTGCGCGACGACGTGATCGGCGTGTACCAGTTGCTCTGCAAGTAGGCGCGGGCGGTCCGGCCGCCTAGCACGACCCCGGCAAACGCGGCCCGAACGCGTGCTGCAGGAGCAGGATCAGATTGAGGTCGGGTGTGGAGCCGCCGTGCATCGGCTTGTAGCCGGCGACGAGCGCGTAATAGGTGGAGAACGCGATCAGGAGCGCCGCCACCGCGACCCGCAGGAACCGGCGCTCGAGCACCGTCGTGATGATGAGCGTGACGCCTCGCGCCATCAGCCAGTCGAGCGCCGCGTAGCACAGGACGGGGTAGAAGGTCAGCCAGATGCCGCTCGGATGCGCCACTGACAGGGCGACAAAATAAGAGACCGGTGCCCACGCGGACGCAACGCCCCACCAGTAAAGCCCCGGTACAAACAGCAGGAACGCGATGAAGAGCGCGTTCGCGATCCAGCGCGAGTCGGTCTGATCCTGCCGCTCCTCGCGATCGATCGCCTCGAGGTCGAAGACGGCATCCTCGGCTACGCCGAACATGATGCGCCGATTTTACAACGCGGGCGGCTTCGGCGCCGGCGCGCGGACGAGGAGGCTCGACGGCACCGCCACGATCTGCAGCGGCGTGCCGAGGTCCATCAACTCGCCGTCGACGGAGATGCGCAGGCGGCGTTTGCCGGTGTCGACGTTCAACTGCGACGTGCGGATGCTGCGGAAGCCCTGCACCTGACCGATCTTGCCGCGGAAGTACTGCGCCGCGGCGCGGATGAACTGCGGACGGCTCATGAACGAGAGCGTGTAGATCGACACGCGCCCGTCGTTGAACGACGTTTTCGGCGACACGACGCCGGCAGCCGAGAGGTCGTAGGCGTTCACCGCCACGACGAACATCTGCGTCCGGAACGTCTCCACCTGCCCGTTCACCTCCACCACCAGGCTCACGTGCGGGAAGTGGCGCAGCGCGAGGCGGAAGGCCTTGAAGTAGGCGCGCCAGCGGCTGTGCAGCGACCGGAATCGCTCGCGGAACGCGCTGATGGTCGGATACAGCCCGAGCATGACGCTGTTGAGGAAGTAGCGGCCGTTCACCCGCCCGACGTCGATCTGCCGCAGCTCGCCGCGGACCGCGATCTCCATCGCCGCACGCCAGTCGCCGATCGGGATGTCGAGGTCGCGGGCCAGGTGGTTGACGCTGCCGATCGGGACGACTCCGAGCACGCCGTCCGTGTTCACCAGCGCCTGCGCGACGTGGTGCACGCTCCCGTCGCCGCCAGCCACGACGAAGGTCTTCAGCCCGGCGTCGAGCGCCTCTCGCACCACCCGTCGCACGTCGACCTCCGGCTGGATATCGACGACGCGCAGGCCGTTCTCGTACGCGACGGTGCGCACGTCCGACTCCTCGGCGGCGCTGAACGTGCCGGCGCGGGCGTTCAGGAACAGGATACCGTTCCGGTGCGACATCTATCCTTCAGTCGCTTCGAACATCCGGCGGAGCGCGCGCTCGGCCGGCACGCGGATCTCCTCCGGCACCTCCATCTCGTACTGCAGATGGAGCAGCGAGTCGCGCACGTCCTCGAGCGTCGTCACCTTCATGAACGCGCAGAGCTTGCAGCCCTTGAGGAACTGCTTGTCCGGCACCTCCATGGCCAGGCGGTCAGAGAGCCCGCATTCCGTGACGATGAGGAACCGCTTCTCCGGACGCTCCTTCGCGTAGCGCACCATGCCCGAGGTGGAGAGGACGGCGTCGGCGAGCTTCGCCACGTCGGGACGGCACTCGGGATGAACGAGGATCTTCAGCTCCGGGTCAGCGGTGCGGATCTTCGAGATCTCCTCGGGGGTGATCTGCTGGTGCACGTAGCAGAACCCTTCCCACGGGATGATGTTCTTCTCCGGCACCTGCGCCGCGACGTGGTTGGCGAGGTTGCGGTCGGGAACGAAGAGGATGTTCTTGCTCTCCAGCGTGCGCACGACCTTCGAGGCGTTCGCCGAGGTGACGATGATGTCGGAGAGCGCTTTGACGGCGGCGGTCGTGTTGACGTAGCTGACCACCGCCAGGTCGGGATACTCCTGCTTCAACTCGTCGATCTTGGCCACGAGGTCTTCGGCCGGCGCGGAGTCGGCGAGCTGGCATCCGGCCATCGGGTTCGGCAGGAGGACCTTCTTGGCCGGGTTGACGATCTTCGCCGTCTCGGCCATGAAGTTGACGCCGCAGAACTCGATGATGTCGGCGTCCTTGACCTGCGCCGCCATCAGCGCCAGCTCCAGCGAGTCCCCGACGAAGTCGGCGACCTTCAGGATCTCGGGACGGTAGTAGTTGTGGGCGACGATGACCGCGTTGCGCTCCTTCTTCAGGCGCCGGATCTCGTCGTGCAGGACCTCGAACTCCCGGACCTCGTCTTCCGTGTACTCGTACGTGGAGACCCTGCTGAGCTCTTCGTAAAGTGTTGACATCTCACTCCCTGTTTAGCGAATTCGGGGCCAGTACGACGACGGTGGAGCCCCACCCGCCGCCGCTCGGGTCGGCGTCATGGAAATCGGCCACGAAGTCGAGCGACCGGAGGAGCGCGCGGATGTTCTCCCGCTGCACGCCCGCTCCCCTGCCGTGGATGAGCCGCACCTGCGTGAAGCCGCGCGCGTGCGCCTCGATCAGGTACTCCCGTGCGACGTCGCGGATCTCTCTCGGCCGGAAGGGGTGCAGGTCGAGGGTGTCGGTGATCGGGATCTCGACGATGTCGTCCGGATCGTCCACGGGCGCATTCTATGGTTGCGCGGCGCGCGTGGCGAGGGCGCGCCGGTTCCTCGGGGTTCCTCGGAGTTCCTCGCCTTGGTCAATCATCAGATGGGCTGTCCCCGAGGAACTCCGAGGAACCCGAGGAACCCCCGAGGAACCCGAGGAACCCGACGCCCGCCTATGCGATACTTCGCGCCACATCGACGCGAGGTTTCCATGGTCCTCTTCAATCACGCTACGCGCGAGATGACGGCAAAGATCGTCTACTACGGTCCCGGCCTTTGCGGGAAGACGACGAATCTCATGGTCATCTTCGACAAGCTCGACCCCAAGTCGAAGGGGAAGATGCTGTCCCTCGCGACCAAGACCGATCGCACCCTCTTCTTCGACCTGCTGCCGGTCGACATCGGCAAAGTCGGCCCGTTCAACCTCAAGATCCAGCTCTACACCGTCCCCGGACAGGTCTTCTACAACGAGACGCGCAAGCTGGTGCTCAAGGGCGCCGACTCGGTCGTCTTCGTGGCCGACTCCCAGCCGGCCATGGTCGACGCGAACCGCGAGAGCTTCGCCAACCTCCTCGAAAACCTCGAGGAGAACCAGATCGACCCGAACGACACGCCGATCGTCATCCAGTTCAACAAGCGCGACATCCCCGGCGTCCTGCCGGTCGAGCAGCTCCAGGAGGCGCTCGGCTTCGAGGGCTATCCCTACACGGAGGCCTCGGCGCTGAAGGGCTTCGGCGTCATGGAGACGTTCAAGCTCGTCTCGAAGATCACCGCCAAGCACCTCCTCTCCCGCCTCAAGGGCGGCAAGACCGACCCGATCAAGAAGTCGGCCTCGCTCCCGAAGGTGGAGGTCAAGCCGCAGCCGGCACCAGAGGCGGCACCCGCCGCCAGCCCGGCCGAGTCGCTGCTCGACAACGAGCCGCTGGCCGAAGCGCCGAACCCGTTCGCCGACTCCGTCCCCTTCGCCGACTCCGCGCCGGTGCAGGCGGATTACGACAAGGCGGAAGAGGTGTCGCTCGACCAGCTCCTCGCCGAGGGGCGCAACCGCCCCGCAACATTCTCGGGTGACGTTCCGGTGCCGCACGTCGACGACGTCGAGGAGCTCGGTGCCGAGGAGCTGCTCGACACGCCGGTCGCCGTCGCCGTCATGGACGAGCCCGCGCCCGCCGCCGCCGCGTCGTCGCAGCCGCTCGAGGCGCGCATCGCCCTCCTCGAGCAGAAGCTGCAGATCAAGCAGCAGGCGCTGCAGACGATCCTCCGCGAGCTGGACGAGCTGCGGGCGCGCGTCTCGGCCGAGATCCAGGGCTGAGCGGCGTGTCGCAGATCACGCACTTCTGACGCCGCCGCCCCTACAATCGCTTCCAATAACCACCTACCGGAGGAGAGATCCATGCGCCGTTCCCTGCCACTGATGCTGTGCCTTACCGTTGCCCTCGCCGGCTGCAAGGCGAAGGAGCTCGCCGACAAGGCGTCCATCGCCAAGGACCTGAAGGACCGCGGCACGACCGAGCTGATGCAGCAGGTCGCCAACGACGAGTACACCGCCCCCGCCGACGGCCGGCTGACCGAGAACCAGGTCCAGATGTACCTCAAGGTGCGCGAGCACGAGAAGAAGATCGCCGAGGTGGCGAAGGCCGAGCTCAAGCAGCACGCCGACAAGGCCGAGAAGAAGGGCGACCAGTCCCTCGCCGGCATGATGGAGGGCTTCAAGGCCCTCGGCTCCGCCGCCGACTTCATGACCGCCGACATCCGCGCCGCCAAGGACCTCGGCTTCAACAGCCAGGAGTACCTCTGGGTCAAGCAGCAGATCCTCACCGCCTCGACCTCGGTCATGGCGGAGAAGTTCACCGAGACGATCGCCGCCAACTTCGACCAGGCCTACGCCGAGGCGAAGAAAGCGCACGACGAGGCCACCGACGAGCAGACCAAGAAGCTCTACGCCGACATGCTGGCCGGCTACGAGAAGTCGAAGCAGGAGATGACCGCGCAGCAGCAGGACGTCGACCCCGCCGTCGCCTACAACCGCCAGCTCCTCGCCAAGCACGAGAACGCGCTGAACGCCTACGCCCACGAGCTGTCGAAGTGGGAAGACAAGCCGGGCGAAGTGCAGAAGGGCGTGCAGGAGATGGAGCAGAAGCTCGAAGAGGCGAAGAAACAGTAATCCCCACGCAGGTCCGGCCGGGACACAGGTGGTCCCGGCCGGCCTATACTCCCGCGCGTGTTCGACGCGCTCGACTCCGTCACGCGCTCCTGTTACCGGAGCTTCCTCCGCCTCCCCGGCGCCCGCCTCATCGACGACGGTGAGGTCTTCGGAGTGATCACCGGCGTCACGGTCCCGTTCTTCAACGGCATCGCCACCACCCGCCTCCGCGACGGCGCGCGCATCGGCGAGATCGCCGCGATCTACCGCGACGAGCGCCGCGCCTTCCGCTGGTGGGTCACCCCCGCCTCGACGCCCGCCGGCCTCGACACGCTGCTCCTCGCGAACGGCTTCCGCCACGCCTACGACTCCCTCGGCATGACCGCCGACCTCTCCACCCTCCGCACCGCCCGCCCGAACAGCCTGCGCATCGAGCGGGTGCGCACCGCAGCCGAGATGCGGGTGTTCTGCGACGTCGTGGGGGACGTGTTCGGCCAGCCGGAGGAGGGGCGACGCGCCTGGCACTCCGCCTACGTCGGGCTCGGCCTCGACGACGACTCCCCCTGGACCAACTTCATCGCCTACCTCGGCGACACGCCGGTGGCCACGACGAACGTTCTGGTCGACGGCGACCTCGCCGGCATCTACCTCGTGGCCACGCTCCCCGCCGCCCGCGGACAGGGCGCCGGCTCGGCGCTCACCCTCCACGCCATGCAGCACGCCCGCGACCGCGGCGCGCGCACGGCGGCCCTGCAATCCTCGGAGATGGGGGAGAGCGTCTACCGCTCCGTCGGCTTCATCGACGGCCCCACCCTCCGGCTCTACGAATGGCGGCCCGAATGACGACGAAACGACTACGCTGCTCCCGCTGCGACTGGAGCAGCCCCCTCGACGCGCTCTACAACCTCTGCCCCACCTGCAGCGCGCCGATCCTGGTGCACTACGACGATCTCGGTGGCGTGAAGCTCCGCGACCGCCGCGACATGTGGCGCTACTTCGACCTCCTCCCGCTCGACGACGAGAGCGAGATCGTCACCCTCGGCGAGGGGCTCACGCCGCTGCTCCGGACCAAGGACGGCACCTGGATCAAGGACGAGTCGAAGAACCCCACCCGCTCCTTCAAGTCGCGCGGCATGGCGGCGGCGGTTTCGATGGCCAAGAAGCTCGGCGCCCGCTCCCTCGCCGCGCCGACGGCCGGCAACGCCGGCGCCGCCCTCTCCGCCTACGGAGCCCGCGCCGGCCTGCCGGTGTTCGTGGCCATGCCGAAGGACACGCCGCCGTCGATCGTCGACGAGTGCCGCGGCTACGGCGCCGAGGTCGAGCTGGTAGAGGGGGTCATCACCGACGCCGCGAAACGGGTGCAGCAGTACATCAAGGACAACGGCGGCTTCGACCTCTCCACTCTCAAGGAGCCCTACCGCGTCGAAGGCAAGAAGATCATGGGGTACGAGCTCCTCGCCGATCTCGGCCGCCTGCCAGACGTGATCCTCTATCCGACCGGCGGCGGCACGGGCCTGATCGGGATGTGGAAGGCCTTCGACGAGATGGAACGCCTCGGCTGGATCGACGCGAAGCGTCCGCGCATGTTCACCGTCCAGTCGAGCGGCTGTGCGCCGATCGTGCGCGCCTTCGAGCAGCAGCTCGAGACGGCGCCGGAGTGGGAGTCGCCGCGCACCTCCGCCTGGGGACTGCGCGTGCCGCGCGCCGTCGGCGACCGCCTGATGCTCCAGGCGCTGCGCGACTCACGCGGCGGAGCCATTGCCGTCGACGAGGCCCGCATCGAGCCGGCCGCCGCCGATTTGCGCCGCCGCGAGGGAATCGACGGCGGCCCCGAGACCGGCGCCGCCTGGCTTGCCCTCGACCAGTTGCGCGGCTCCGGCGTCATCGGAGAAGGCGACGTGGTGGTGGTCTTCAATACCGGCGGCAACAAATATCGCTAAAGTTATCTATAATCGCCGCTCCCGGGTCCGAATCCGTCTGTGTGGAGAACGTATGCGACACCTTCTGCGGTGGGCATTTCCCTGTCTCGTTGCCGTCCTTTTGCCGGCGCAGCTCCATGCGCAGCAGTGCGGCCCGATCGCAATCGTGAACCCGCCGAACGGCGGCACCGTCCAGCGCACGCCGTCGGAGTCGGTCTTCCTCAAGTGGAACGACGTCACCGGCGCCACCAGCTACGACATCTACTTCGGTACGCCGGGCCAGGCCTGCAACAGCGTTCCGTACGCCACGGGCGTGACGGGCAGCTCCTACCAGCCGGAGTCGAGTGACGTCGCCAACGGCGCCTCGTACGAGTGGAAGGTGGTCGCGAACGGCACCGGGTGCCAGACCCCTCCCACCAGCGGCTGCAAGACGTTCACGGTCGCTCCCTGCCCCACCGCGCCGGTCCTGACCGCCCCCGCCGACGGCGCCGTGTTCGGCTTCGGCAACGTCACGCTCCAGTGGAACGCCGTTTCGCACGCGCACGACTACCAGCTCTACGTCGCCATCGACGGCGGCAACCCGTCGCTGGCGGCGACGCAGACCACCACCTCCAAGACCTTCTTCGTCGAGCCGGGCCGCGAGATCGAGTGGTTCGTCGTCGCCCGCGCGAACGGCTGCAACGGCACCCCGTCCGCCACACGCAGCTTTTCCACGACTTGTCCGACGACACCCCCCTCGCCGAGCAGCCCCGCCAACGGCGCCACCTTCGCCGCCGGACAGCCAGTCACGTTCAACTGGTCGGGCGTCCCCGGCGCCGCCAGCTACGACGTGAAGGTGAACGACGGTGACAACTGGATCGTCATCGCGGAGAACGTCGCCGCGACCTCCTACACCACCTCCACCCTTCCTCAGGGCGATTACCTCTGGGAAGTGCGGGCGAACTTCAACAGCAGCTGCGAGCCGCTGTACTCGGAACCGCGCGAGCTCATCATCGGCTCCGCCTGCCAGGGCGGGGGCCCCACCACGCTCGTCGGACCGGCCAACAACGCCACCGTGAACCCGCCCGTCACGTTCCAGTGGACCGCCGTCGCGGGCGCGGACGGCTACATCGTCCGGGTGCAGAAGTCCGGCTCGACGATCCCGCGCACGCTGACTACGACCCACAACACCTCCTACACCACCGGTGAGCTCGAGCCGGGCAAGTACTCGTGGTGGGTGGTCGTCGATTACGAGAACTGCCCGAACGCCGAGTCGGTCCATCGCACCGTGAACGTCGAAGGGGAAGGCAACTGCCCCTCCAACCCTGGCAAGGCGACGCTCGTCTCCCCCGCGAACGGCGCCACCGGTCTCACCTCCCCCGTGACCTTCCAGTGGGATCCCGTCGCCGGCGCGAAGGGCTACCGCGTCCTCGCCGGCTTCGGCCAGGATGAGTTGGAGGTCCTCGGCTCGACCACCTCCACCTCCCTCACCGTCTCGCTTCCCGCCGGCACCGGCCGCTGGGCCGTGCAGACGCTCTTCGGCGACGACTGCCCCGGCACGATCAGCGACCGCCGCACCTTCACCGTTACCCACGGCGCCGCCTGCGGCACCGTGCCGCCGCAGCTCGTCTCCCCCAGCGCCGGCGCCACCGTCTCCGGCTCCTCGGTCACCTTCACCTGGAACGCCATCACCGGCGCCACCCGCTACAGCCTCTTCGTCGCCACCGGCGAGGACGATGACTTCAAGTTCTACGGCGACACCACCGGTACGTCTCTCGAGCGATTCGTCCCAGTCGGCCCGGTGCAGTGGTACGTCGTGGCCTCGTTCGCCGCCTGCCCGAACCTGCAGAGCGGGACGTCGTCCTTCCTCGTCTCGGCGCCCGACTGCCCCCCGGCCACCGCCATCTCGCTCGTCGCGCCGCTGAACGAGAGCACCACCCCCTCGCCGGTCCGCTTCGCCTGGACAGGCGTCCAGGGCGCGACCGCCTATCGCCTCTGGGTCTCCCTCGACAACGCCGTCCCGGTCATCGTCGCCCGCACCACCGCCACCGAAGCCACCGTCAGCCTGCCGGCCGGCGCGATGCGCTGGTACGTGGAGGCGCTCCGCGAGCGTTGCAGCCCCGTCCTCTCCAGCGAGGCGATCTTCACCGTTCCCTCCATCGCAGGCTGCGGCACGAACCTGCCTCCGGCGCTGATCTCGCCGGTCGGACCGGCCACGAATCCGGCGCACGTGAACGACAGCCCGACGCTCGACTGGAACCCGGTCGAGGGGGCGATCGGCTACCGCGTGGCCATCACCCGCGACGGCAAGGCGTTCAGCGACGTCGCCTTCACCCAGGACACCGAGTTCACGCTCCACGACCTCGACGAGGGGATCTACGGCTGGTACGTCTCGGCGCTCTTCGAGTCCTGCAACCCGGTCGACTCGGAGCGGACGTTCTTCGTCGTCGATCCGGACGGCACCCGTTGCGCGACCCCCGCCCCCGCGGCCCTCTCGCCCGCGGCCGGCTCGACGCCGTCGTCGCCGGTGACGTTCACCTGGACCGACACCGGAGCGGAGACCTACCGCGTCTACGCCTCGCGCAACGGCGGCGAGCCGCAGCTCCTCGGCACGACCGACGACACGCAGCTCACCCGCGCGCTGCCGCCGGGCCAGTACACCTGGGCGGTGGAAGCGGTCCCCGAGGAATGCCCGTCGGTCTTCTCGCAGCGGGTCTCCTTCACCATCCCCCAGGGGCAGAACTGCAGCACGTCCGGTGCGACGCTGGTCTCCCCCGCCAACGGTGCCGCGAACGTCGCGCCGCCGCTCAGCTTTGTCTGGACGCCGGTCAGCGGCGCGGTGAAGTACGTGCTGGTGGCGAAGGTCAACGACGGCGCGCCGACCGCATTCGCCTCGACGACCGAGACGCACTTCGAGGTCGACAAGCTGCCGCCCGGACGCGTGGAGTGGTGGGTCGTGACCTACTTCGCCGCTTGTAACCCGGTCGAGTCGGAGCACTTCCGCTTCACCGTCGCCCAGCCGGCCTGCGACAACGGCCGGCCGATCCTCCTCATCCCCGACGAAGGGGTGCACTCGCCGGTCAGCTTCCAGTGGACCGCGGTGCCGCGCGCGACGCGCTACCGCGTCTGGCTGGCCGAAGGGGAGACGCGTCCGAGCGTGGTCGCCTCGACGACTAAGCCCGAGGCGAAGATCGAGCTGCCTGCAGGCGCGTACGAGTGGTACGTCGAGGCCGAGTTCGAGCACTGCGCGTCCACCGAGTCGGCGCGCGCCGGCTTCAGCGTCATCCAGCCGGTCGCCTGCGGCGCCCTGCCGAAGCCGCAGGCGCAGGTCGTCGGCCAGGCCGTCTCCAACACCTTCTACCGCCTCCGCTGGTCGGCGCTGCCGAACACGGAGCTGTACCAGGTGCAGGAGGCGACGTCGCTGAGCTTCTCCGACGCCAAGACCTTCACCGCCACCGATCCCTTCATGCGCTTCCGGCACGAGGTGACCGGCGCGCCGGTGCAGTACCTCTACCGCGTCCGCGGCATCAGCAACTGCAACGACGAACGGAGCCCCTACTCCGATCCGGTCGGCGTCGTCGTCACGCCGCCCCGCACGAACAACGCCTCCGCGGAGATTGGCGCCGAGGGGAACGTCGTGCAGACGGTCTTCCTACCGGGCTCTGTCGATCCGTACACGTTCGTCGCCGCGTCGGACAAGCCCTGGATCACGATCACGCCGTCGTCCGGCGTGCTGCCGGCCGAGGGGATCACCCTCACCGTCACCGCCGATCCAGCTGTGCTGGAGCCGGGGACGAACACCGGCACGATCCGCGTGCAGTACACGCTCGCCTCCGGCGCCAAGGCGACGGCGAACGCGCTCACCAGCATCAACATCCCGGTGTCGGTCAGCCTCGTCACGCCGGTTTACCCGGGCGGAAAGGCCACGCCGCCGCCCGACTCGCTGATCTTCCCGGTCGTCGGCCACGCGCGCGGCTTCAACGACTCGCTGTTCGAGTCGGACATCCGCGTCACGAACCTGACCGCGAAGACGATGAAGTACGAGCTGCTCTTCACGCCCTCGGGCACGAACGGCACGACCAACGGCAGCACGAGCACGATCGAGATCGAGTCAGGGGCGACGCTCGCGCTCGACGACGTCGTGGCCACGCTCTTCGGCATCGGCACCACCAGCGGCGCCACCGGCATGCTGGAGGTGCGTCCGGTCGAGACGGCGTCCAGCGCCCGCGGCAGCGTCTTCGACACGCTCCCCGAGGGGCTGATCCGCCAGCTCGACACCGCGGCCTCGAGCCGCACGTACAACTTCACGCCGAACGGCACGTTCGGGCAGTACATCCCCGCCACCCGCTTCGCCGACTTCGTCGGGCTGGTGCCGGGAGTGGCGACGAAGATCCTCTCGCTGCAGCAGGTCGCGCAGTCGGCCGCGTTCCGCGCGAACTTCGGCTTCGCCGAGGCCTCGGGCGAGCCGGCGAACATGCTCGTGCGCGTCTACGACGTGACCAGCAACCTGCTGGCGACGATCCCAGTGTCGCTGCAGGCGGGCGAGCACATCCAACTCAACGGCATGCTCGCCAATAACGGCATCAACGATCTCGAGGACGGGCGGGTGGAAGTGGAGGTCGTGAGCGGCAACGGCAAGGTGACGGCGTACGTCTCCGAGGTCGACAACGTGACCAACGATCCGCTGCTGGTCTCGCCGGTCGTCAAGGGAGCCATCACCTCCAACCGCTACGTCGTCCCCGGCACCGCGTTCGCCAACACCGGCTTCGCCTTCTGGGTCACCGACATGCGCATCTTCAACGCCGGCGCCGCGACGCCCGCCACGCTGACGTTCTACCCGACCGCGAACCCGGCGGGCGCGGTGTCGCGCGAGATCGACATCGCGGCCGGTGAGATCAAGGTGCTGAACAACGTCATCGGCGAGCTGTTCGGGCAGCCGAACGGCGCGAACGGCATGGTGGCCATCACCACGCCGGGCGACACGCAGCTCACCGCCACCGCCCGCACGTTCAACAAGGCCACGGTGGGGACCTACGGGCAGTTCATCCCCGGCGTGACACCGGCGGAGTCGGTGGGCCTGCTCGATCGTCCGCTGCAGCTCCTGCAGCTCGAGTCCTCCCCCCGCTTCCGCACGAACATCGGCCTGGCGGAGACGTCGGGCCAGCCGGTGACGGTGGAGGTGAGCGTGATCGTGCCCGACCTCAAGTTCACGCCGATGATCCCGTTCCAGCTCGCCGCGAACGAGTTCCGGCAGTTCTCCCTCGCCGACTTCGCCCTCGGCGCGGTCTACAACGCGCGGGTGCAGATCAAGGTGATCGAAGGAAATGGGCGTGTGACGGCGTATGGCTCGGCCATCGACCAGATCACGCAGGATCCGACGTACGTTCCGGCGCAATGACGCGGGCAGCATCGGTCATTGCAACGCTGTTTGCTTTGGGCTTCACCATCGCCGCCGCGCGCGAGCATGTCGCGCGCGGCGGTCCGATGCGCGTCCGCACCATCGCCTCGAATTCGAGTAACCACGCCCAGGCGGCCGAGGCGACGCTGCTGCTCTTCGCGCACGCCTCCCGCACGCTACCCCGCGGCGCGACCGTCGCCGTGTTCAAGCCGAGGTCGCGCGGCGAGGACGCGGCGCAGAACCGGATCGCGCACGGACAATTGCCGTATCACCGCGTGGTGCCCGTCTCCGATCTCTCCACGGATCACCCGCCCGATTACGTCATCACGTTCGACGGAGCGCTGAGCGATCCGCGCTACGCGCACCTGCACCAGACGTGGATCGGCTCGATCTGGCAGAGGATGCCGTGAGGTTCCTGCTCCTGACGGCGCTCCTGCCGCTCATGGGCTCGTGGGTCCGCTGTCCGTCGCTGCCGCTCGCGGCGAAGATCCCGGTCTGGTTCGCCTGCGGCCTCGTCACCGTCACCGCCGAGATGTTCCTCTTGACGTGCCTCGGCATCCCCTGGTCGTTCGCCCTGCTCGCCCCCCTCCCCATCCTCCTCGCAATCCTCGCAATCCTCGCCCACCGTCGTCGTCCCCCCGTCCCCGCTGGATCGACGGGCTCTCAGCCCGTCGCCATCCCCCGCTGGCAACTCCTCATCGCCGCCACCGCCCTCCTGGTCCTCTTCTCTGCCACCGTCGCCGCCTACCTCACCTCCGGCGACTACGTCATCTTCTGGGGCACCAAGGGCCAGCGCTTCGGTCAGGTGCGCACGCTCGACGTCCCCTTCATGAAAGAGGCGCCGCCGGAGATGCACCCCGACTACCCGCCGCTCGTCCCGTTCTATTACGCCTGGACGATGCTCGGCGGCGACGGCGCCTTCGACTGGTGGGGCGGCATGCTCGCGACGCCGATGTTCCTCGCGCTCAGCGTGGCGGCGGTGTACGGCTACGGCAGGTACGCCGGCACCCCCATGGCCGCGCCGGTGGCCGCGTTGATGGCGTCGTCCTTCGCGCTCTTCTTCATGCGCAACCAGATCGCCGGGAACGCCGAGGCGCCGCTCATCTTCTTCGAGACGGTGGCCCTCGGCGCGCTCGTCTGCGGACGGCAACGCTCGGACGACCTCGTCGCCGCCATCGCCCTGGCCGGCGTGGCTCTGACGAAGGTCGAAGGGGGCGTATTCATTGCCCTCGTGCTCTCCCTCTCCTGGCTCACCCGCCCCGGCCGCTGGCGCGACCGCTTCGTCTCCGGCGTGCGCGTCGGCATCCTCCCCGTGGCCGCCCTCCTGGCGTGGCTCGCCTTCAGCCACGTGCACCAGTTGACGGAGGTCTACACCGGCCGCTCCGACCTCGACGTCGCGTACCTCGTCCCGACCGCGAAGACGCTCTGGCGCGAGCTCTCCCTCCGCCTGGCCTATACCCCGTGGATCGCCGCCGTCCTGATCGTCCTCACCGGCCGCCTCCGCAACGCCCTGCCCTGGCTGGCTGCCTCCCTCGGCTTCGTGACCTTCCTCCTCCTCATCTACATGCGCGCCGACCCGCACATGGAATGGTCCAGCGGCCGCGTCCTCATGACCGCGGTGCTGCTGGCGTACTTTGGAGGGATGGCGGCGCACCGGCGGGAGGGCGTGCTACGCTCATCGTGATGACGCGCGCCACTCGCGATCTGCTCGCCGAAGTCCTCGAGCGCGACGTGCTGTAGTCTTCGTCCACGAGCCCGGACGAATCGAAGTCGTAGCGTTTGCACACAATCGCCGCCGGCCCGGCTACTTCCTGCGGCGTGTGCGCCGCCCTTGACCGTGCCGGGCTCACCTGCCAGGACGGCGCGGCGGCTCCTGAATCGCATCTGCATATAATGCGCGCCGCGCGCGTTGTACCGCGTGCGAATCACACGGAGGTTCCATTGGCAGAACAGCAATACGACGTCGTCATCATCGGCAGCGGGCCGGGCGGATATGTGGCCGGCATCCGGGCCGGGCAGCTCGGGCTCAAGGTGGCGGTGGTCGAGAGAGATCCCTTCCTGGGCGGCACCTGCCTGCACCGCGGCTGCATCCCCACCAAATCGCTCCTCGAGAACGCCGACATCTGGGGCAAGATCCAGAAGGCGAAGGACTTCGGCATCACCGTCGGCGACGTGACGATCGACTTCTCCCAGGTCCAGAAGCGCAAGCAGGGAGTCGTCGACAACAACGCCAAGGGCATCGAGTTCCTCTTCAAGAAGAACAAGGTCGAGCGGGTCACCGGCTTCGGCAAGATCGTCGACCGCAACACCGTCGACGTCGACGGCAAGCAGCTCACGACGAAGAACATCATCCTGGCGATGGGCTCGACGCCGAAGGACCTCCCGCACATCAAGGCGGACGGCAAGAGCATCATCAACTCCGACCACATCCTCAACCTCGACCGCATCCCGAAGTCGATGCTGGTCATCGGAGCGGGCGCGGTAGGGTGCGAGTTCGCCTCGATCTTCTCCCGCTTCGGCACCAAGACCACGATCGTCGAGGTCATGCCGCAGCTCCTCCCGATCGAGGACGACGAGATCGCCAAAGAGTTCACCCGTATCTTCAAGAAGAAGGGCATCGACGTCTTCACCGACGCGAAGGTCCTCTCCTGCGAGGTGACGGAGAACGGCGTGAAGTCGACCCTCGAGACGGGCAAGGGCAAGCAGCAGGTGATCGAGACCGAGATCGTCCTCTCCGCCACCGGCCGCGGCCCCGTCACCGCGAACTGCGGCCTCGAGAACATCAAGGTCGTCATGGACAAGCGCGGCCTCATCGAGGTCGACCAGTTCATGCGCACCGGCGAGCCGGGCGTCTACGCCATCGGCGACATCGTCCCCACCCCCGCCCTCGCCCACTGCGCATCGGCCGAGGGCATCCTCGCCGTCGAGCACATCGCCGGCAAGGAAGTGCGCCCGATCAACTACGACCACGTCCCCAACGCCACCTACACCGAGCCGGAGGTCGCGTCCGTCGGCCTCACGGAGAAGAAGGCGAAGGAGCGCGGCTACGACGTCAAGATCGGCAAGTTCCCCTTCACCGCGAACTCGAAGGCGAAGATCATCGGCGAGGCCGGCGGCCTGGTGAAGTATGTAGTCGACGCCAAGTACGACGAGATCCTCGGCGTGCACATCGTCGGGCCGAAGGCGACGGAGCTGATCGTCGAGGCCTGCGCCGCGCTTGAATTGGAGGCGACCGCAGAGTCGATCGCGAAGACGATCCACGCCCACCCGACCCTCTCCGAGGCGCTCATGGAAGCCGCCGAGGACGTGGCCGGCCACGCGATTCATTTCTAGTAGAGGTTGCGAGTTGCGCGTTGCGTGTTGCCCGGGCTTTCACGGCTCGCGGCAAACGCGTGTCGCCCAGGCAAGACGGCCCGGGCAACCCGCAACACGCAACTCACAACGACGGAGTCACCGCAGGCGGACGAGGCGCAGGTCTCGTCCGCCCGTTTTCTCCACCCGCCACACCTTCCGGTCCGAGTAGTACGCCAGCAGCGCGCGGTTGTCGCCGAGGTCGCGAGCCCAGAGCACGCGTTGCTGGTCGATGTCCGGGCCGTTGTAGACCACGTCGAAGACGTCCGGCGCCACGAGAAAGAGATGCTTCCCCTCGCCTGCCGCGGCGACCGCCTTCGCGCGCCGTTCCGCGGAGTTCCTCTGCGTCCATCCCAGGAGCGAGCCGGCGTGCACGAGGAACGTGAGGAAGATCGCCACCGCCAGCCACCGCCCGCGGTGGTGCACCGACATGCGCCGCAGCAGGAGCATCATCATCAGCGCCACCGCCGCCGTCACCGGCGCGAGGTAGTGCGTGAGGATGTTCACGAACTGCGAGAGCGGCGCGAACGCGAAGACCACGATCATGACCGCGGCCATGCGTGCGTAGCGGTCGCGCCAGAGCGCCACCGGCAGGAGCGCCAGAGGGAAGAGGAAGATCGGCCACTGCAGCGCCGGGCGGCGCGTTTCCGGATCGGCGGTGAGCATCCACTGCATGAAGTAGATCTTCCGGTCGATCTCCTGCCAGAGCCCTCCCGGCGCGGTCACCCGGTCGAACTTCTTCCGGTAGTCGATCTCGTAGATGTAGCGGAACTCCTCGTTGCGGTAGCGCGGCACCGGCCCCGCCTTCTCCCAGACGAACTGCGGCGCCGGGTCGTACTGCCGCGCGTACGCCTGCCACGGCAGCGTGGTGTAGGAGCCGGTGACGGCGCGGTTGTGCAGCGCGATCGGCAGGAGCGCCAGGACCGCCACCACCAACACCGCTACTGCGGCGGGGACGAGCAGGCCGCGGCGTCGATGGCAGAGCAGGCCGAGCGCGCACCCGGCCGCCAGGACCACTCCCTCGTAAGGGCGGGAGGTGGCGAGCATCGCCAGTCCCGCGCCAGCGATCGCGCCGAGGCGGGGTGACGGCGCGGTCGCCATCCGCAGCGTCGCGCCGATCAGCAGCGCGCCGCCGGCCGCGGCCAGCCCGCCGCCGCGATAGGACTGGCTCCAGTTCAGCAGAAGCGGGTGAATGGCCGTGGCCATCGCGCCGGCGAGCGCCCATCGGGGCGGCAGCGCTGCCAGCAACGCCCAGAAGACGGCGGCGCAGGCGAGTCCCGCGGCGACCATTGCGCCCATCAGCGGGATCCCGGTCAGGCGGATGCCGAGGGCGAGCAGCAGCTCGTTCCCGAGCGGGTACTTCGACGCGTACTTCGGCACCTGCAGCACGTGGAACTGCTCGAAGTGCGGCCAGAGAGGATGAGTGGGATAGGCGGCACGGCCGTTCGCGAACATCTTCCCGCCGAGGAGCACCGCGTGGTCGTCATGCATGGCGGGCTGCGGGATGCCGGAGCGGAGGAGCCAGCTCGACGCGGCCCAGCTCATCGCCAGCAGGACCACCAGCGCCGTCGCGAGGAGCCGCCGCTCGGCGAGCCGGTCGAAGGCGGCGGCGATGCGGTCGAAGAGGCCCGGCAGCGGCGGCGCGTACCAGCTCGCGACCAGGATCAGCAGGACCGGCCACCAGTTCTGCAGCGCGAGCAGCGTGTAGTCGAGCAGCGTGCCCAGGACGTCGATCAACGCCACGAGCATAGCGCCTTGCGCAACGCGGGGCGTTCCTGTAAAAGCCGCACGCGTGACCGAATCCATCCTCACGACCACGAATACTCATGGTCTGTCGGACGAGCAGTTGCTCGAGATCGACTACTACCTGCGGCTCACCCGCACGCTCGAGGAGCGCCTGGTCGCGCTCTTCCGCCAGGCGAAGGTGATCGGCGGCCTCTATCGCTCCCTCGGCCAGGAGGGGGAGTCGATCGCCGCTGCCTACGCGCTCGACTACTCGCAGGGGGACGTCGTCCAGCCGCTGATCCGCAACATCGGCGCGATCCTCGTTGCCGGCGCCCGCCCCGCCGACATCATCAAGCAGTACATGGCCAAGGGCGACAGCCCCACGCGCGGACGCGAGCTGAACATCCACTTCGGTCATCCGGCCAAGGACGGGTTCATCGGCCAGATCTCGATGCTCGGCGACATGATCCCGGTCATGGCCGGCATCGCCCTCGCGGGACGCATGCAGAAGCGCAACCTCGTCACGCTCGCCTTCATCGGCGACGGCGGCTCCTCCACCGGCGCGTTCTGGGAGGGGATGAACTTCGCCTCGGTGCAGAAGCTGCCGATGGTCGTGATCATCGAAGACAACGGCTTCGCCTACTCGACGCCGACCTCGAAGCAGACCGCAGCGAAGACGCTCGCCGACAAGGCATACGCGTTCGGCTGCACCGGCGTCACCGTCGACGGCAACGACGTCCTCGCGGTTTATGGCGAGACGAAGCGGGCGGTGGAGCGGGCGCGCAGCGGCGGCGGCGTGACCCTGCTCGAGGTGAAGACCTTCCGGATGAAAGGGCACGCCGAGCACGACAACCAGGCGTACGTCGACCCTGCGCTCATCGAGGAGTGGAAGGCGAAGGACCCGCTGACGCGCTACGAACGCGCCCTGCGGGAGCTCGGCGTCGCGGTCGAAGACGACTTCCGCAAGATCCAGGACCGCGTCCGCGCCGAAGTGGACGCGGCGACCGACGAGGCGGAGCGCTCGCCGATGCCCGACCCGGCCGACGCGGGGCGGGGACTGTATATCGAGGATGGGTATTGGGGGACGAACGAATGAAGAGGTTCGAATGACGAATGAAGAATTGAGAACCACGGCGCTGACAGCCAATTCTTCATTCGAAATTCGAAATTCTTCATTCGCTTAGAGCACATGGCTGAAACCACCTACTTAGACGCAATCCGCACCGCCATGATCGAGGAGATGCAGCGCGACGAGCGCGTGTTCCTCATCGGCGAGGACGTCGGCGCGTACGGCGGCGCGTTCAAGACCAGCGCCGGCATCCTCGACCAGTTCGGGCCGGAGCGGGTAATCGACACGCCGATCTCCGAGATCGCCATCATCGGCGCCGCCTCCGGCGCGGCGCTCATGGGCATGCGGCCGATCGCGGAGATGCAGTTCATCGACTTCATCACCTGCGGCTACGACATGCTGGTGAACTTCTCGGCCATGAACAGCTACCTGTTCGGCCGCGCCTGCCCGATGGTTGTGCGCGGACCGGCCGGCGGCGGCACGCACGGGGGCCCGTACCACTCCCTCAACCCCGAGGCGATGTTCATGAACCGCCCCGGGATGAAGATCGTGGCGCCGGGAACGGCGTACGACGCCAAGGGGCTGATGAAGGCGGCGGTGCGCGACGACAACCCGGTGCTCTACATCGAGCACAAGTACCTCTACCGCCGCATCAAGGAAGAGCTGCCGGAGGAGGACTACGTCGTCCCGATCGGCAAGGCGAAGGTGCGCCGCAAGGGGAAAGACCTGACCATCCTCACCTGGGGCGCCATGATCTACGTCGCGGACGACGCGGCGGACGAGCTGGCGACGGACGGCGTGTCGGTCGAGGTGATCGACCTCCGCTCCATCCTCCCGTTCGACGAGGAGGCGATCCTCGAGTCGGTCGCCAAGACCAACCGGGTGATCATCCTGCACGAGGCGCCGCTCACCGGCGGCGCGGGGGCGGAGTTCGCGGCGCGCATCGCGGAGAAGGCGTTCGACTATCTCGACGCGCCCGTCAAGCGCGTTGCGGCGCTCGACGTCCCCACGCCCTACTCGCCGCCGCTCGAGGCGGCGGCGTTGCCCGACAAGGCACGCGTGCTGGCGGCGGCGAGGGAGCTGTTGGATTATTGAGGCGGTTGCCGGTTGCCGGCTGCCTCGGGGGCTTTTGGCAACGGACAACGGGCAACCGGCAACCCTCACTACTGCTTTCTTCCCCACCACGTTCTCGCTGACCACCTTCCCCGCCGCGTCGGTCGCCGGCCGACCATCCCCACCGTCTGGAGCGCCGAGGCGTGCGCGGCGCATGGATCTCGCCGGAAGGCGTCGACGACGGCTGCGACGACGTGGCCTGGGCGCGGATGCCGACGTTCTCGTCACTGTTCCACGGGAGGGCGCCTTGCCGCGCGCCCGGTTTGCATGTAAAAAGCGCCTCGCAGTTCAGGAGCTCATAAATCAGATGGCACATGACGTCGTAATGCCCCAGATGGGCGAGTCGATCGCCGAAGGCACGGTCTCCAAGTGGCTCAAGAACGTCGGCGACAAGGTCGAGCGCGACGAGCCGCTGCTCGAGATCTCGACCGACAAGGTCGACGCTGAAATCCCCTCCCCGGCCGCCGGCGTGCTGACCGAGATCCTCGCCAAGGAAGGCGAGACCGTCCCGGTGAACGCCGTCGTGGCCAGGATCGCCGCGGAAGGCGCCGCCGCGGAGGCCGCACCCGCTGAAGCACCCAAACCGGCGGCCGAGGCGGCCGCCGCTCCACAGGCACCGGAGCCCGCGCCCGCCGAGCAGAAGGCGGCAAACGAAGCGACAGCGCAGGAGATCCAGCAGGACGCCCCCGCCGCCGCGCCGCAAGCAACCAGCAACCAGCAACCAGCAACAACCGCCGAAGGCGGCGAAGTGACCTCGCTCGACGAGCGCCGCCGCACGAAGTCCTCGCCGCTGGTGCGCAAGATCGCCGCCGAGAACAACGTCGACATCTCCCAGCTCCAGGGCACCGGTGTCTCCGGCCGCGTCACCAAGAACGACATCCTCGACTTTTTGCAGCAGCCGGCGAAGCCCGCCGCCGCCTCGTCTCCCTCTGGACCGACGGGCTCTCAGCCCGTCGCCCCCCCGCAGCAACCGCAGCAGCAGCCACAGTCCTACCAGGCCCCCCAGGCGCCCCGCGTCCAGTTCGCCGAGGGCTCCAACGTGACCATGGAGCCGCTGTCGGTCATGCGCAAGCGGATCGCGCAGCACATGATCCACTCGAAGCAGACCTCGGCGCACGTGCACACCGTCTTCGAGATCGACTTCACCAACGTCGAGAAGCTGCGCCGCAAGCACAAGGACGCCTACGCCGAGCGGGGCGTCAAGCTCACCTACATGCCCTTCATCGTGCAGGCCGTCATCGCCGGCCTCCGCGAGTTCCCGGTGCTGAACGCGTCGATGGACGAGAGCAACGTCATCTATCACCGCGACTTCAACATCGGCATCGCCGTCGCGCTCGACTGGGGCCTCATCGTCCCGGTCCTCAAGCGGGCCGACGAGCTGAACATCCTCGGCGCCTCGCGCGCCATCAACGACCTCGGCGACCGCGCCCGCACCAAGAAGCTCGCGCCGGACGACGTCCAGGGCGGCACCTTCACCATCACCAACCCCGGCGTCTTCGGCGGCCTCTTCGGCCTGCCGATCATCAACCAGCCGCAGGTGGCGATCCTCGGCGTCGGTGGCATCAAGAAGCGTCCCGTCGTCGTCGAGACGAAGGATGGCGACTTCATCGCCGTCCGCTCGATGTGCTACTTCTCTCTCGGCTTCGACCATCGCCTGATCGACGGCGCCGTGGCCGATCAATTCATGGCCCGCGTGAAATCCATCATCGAGGCGGGACAGTTCACCATGTAGGTGAACCGCCCCGCCGTCATCGCGCTCCTCGTTCTTCTCACGATCCCCGCCGCCGCGCAGGACGTCTTCGTCCCGCCCGTGCCGGCGGGGATCGAGCGTGATGGGAAGGTGCGCACACCGGAGGGGCCGATCCCCTTCCCGGCGGAGAAGGGCAAATGGCTGCGCATCCGCTCCGCGCGGTTCGACGTCATCAGCAATGCCTCCGAGGGAAGGACGCGCGACATCGTCGAAAACCTGGAGACGCTCGCCGACGCGCTCGTCGCCGCCAACCCCCGCTTCGTCCCCCCGACCGCCCGCGCCACCGTCTTCGTCTTCGGCAGCCGCCGCGAGAGCCAGCCCTACTTCGACCTCCTCTTCGGGCGGGTGAACGCGCGCGGCTACGGCGTCTACGTCCGCCACAACAACGGCGGCACGATGTTCATCGACGGCTCGCGCGCCGGACACATCGAGCAGACGGCGATGCACGAGCTGGTGCACGACCTCCTGCGCCGCACCGGCGTCGCGCCGCCGCTCTGGCTGGAGGAGGGGCTCGCCGAGTATTTCGGCAACGCCGACATCCGCGGCGGGCGCGTCACCGCCGGCAGGCCGATCCGCCAGCACATGTCGCTGATGCGCCAGAAGCCGCTCATCCCGCTCGCCGACCTGCTGGCGACGCCGCACGAGTCGGCGCAGGGGTCGAGCAGCATCTTCTACGCGCAGAGCTGGGCGGCGGTCGACTGGCTGATGGCGCTGAGCTCCACCTCCTTCTTTCCCTTCCTGCGCGACGTCGAGAGCGGCACGCCGGTCGCCGCGGCGCTGCAGACGCACTACAAGGTCTCGCTGCGGGACATGGAGCTGGCCATCCGCCGCCGTGCCGGCATGGCCCGCCTGGTCGTCCTCGAAGGCGGCACGGTCGAGCCGGTGCCCGCGACACCACTCGATCGCGCAACACTCCTCTACGAGCTCGGCGCGTTCCTGACGCACGTCGCCGGCGCGGAGACCGAGGCGCTGCGCCACTTCCGTGAGGCGCTCAGCGTGAACCCCAACCACGCGCGTGCGCTGGCTGCCCTCGGCGAATACGAGCGCGCGATCGCGGCCGCGCCCGATGATCCCGACGTGCACCTCCTCTACGCCGAGACGCTGCTCTCGACCGCCCTCGGCGACTTTGCCGGCACCTTCACGCCGGGCGAAGGCGCCCCCGCGAAGTTCCGCAGGGCGCGCGCACTCGCCGAGCGGGCGCTCGCCCTCGGCGGCGATGAGGCCATGGCGCGCGGCATCGCCGGGACGAGCTACCTCGTCGAGACCGACTTCACTCCCGGCATCGCCCAGCTCGAGCGCGCCCACGCCCTCGCGCCGCAGCGCACCGACGTGGCGCTGAATCTCTACGCCATGTACCTGCGCACCGGCGCGCGCGAGAAGGCGGATGCGCTCTACGCCTCGACCCTCGCCAACGCGCGCGGGAAGCAGACGCTCTTCGCCGCGCGCAACATCCTCCTCACCGTCGAGACCGACCGCGCCAACGCGCTGGCGAAGGAGGGGAAGCTCGACGAGGCGGCGGCAATCGTCCGGGAGCTCGCCGCCGCGACGGCCGAGGGGACGGGACGGACCGATCTCGAACAGCAGGCCGCGCAACTCGCGTCGACCGCCGCGGTGAACCGCGAGATCCTCGCCTACAACGAGGCCATCGAGCTGACGAACAAGGGCAGGCACGCCGAGGCGCTGACGATCGTCGACGGGCTGGTGCAGTCGGCGACCGACGCCCAGGTGCTGAAGGACGCGACGGAGCTGCAGCGGGAGCTGCGGGCCGAGCTGAAGAAGCGCAAGCGGCGGTAGCCGCGTCAGGGAATGCGGCGGCCGCTGCTACGCTTAGGCCCCACGCGCATGCGGAAATGCGAACTGCACCGCCTGCATCTCGTCACCTATGAAAACGGGATGAAGCTTCAGCAGAAGCTGGTCGAGCTCCGTCAGCGCGACGAGGTCGACGACCAGCTCCTCCTGCTCGAGCATCCGCCGGTCATCACCCTCGGCCGCGGCGGCAAGCGCGATCATCTCCTCGCCTCGCCCGACGCGCTGCAGCGCCACGGCGTGCGCTTCTTCGAGACCACCCGCGGCGGCGACATCACCTACCACGGCCCCGGCCAGCTCGTCGGCTATCCGATCGTCCACCTCGGCGAAGGCAACCGCGACGTGCGCCGCTACGTCTGGAAGCTCGAGGAGGTGCTGATCCGCACCGTCGCCGAATACGGCATCACCGCCGAGCGGGTCGAGGGGAAGCGCGGCATCTGGGTCGGCAACGACAAGATCGCGGCGATCGGCGTGCGCATCGCCCGCTGGGTTACCTCGCACGGCTGGGCGCTGAACGTCGCCACGAACCTCGAGCACTTCCGGCTGATCACGCCCTGCGGCCTGCACGGCACCGGCGTCACGTCGATCGAGCGGGAGACCGGCGGCCGCGTCCCGCTGGGAGAAGTGCGGGAGCTGCTGGCGAAACACTTCGGCGAGGTGTTCGAGCGGGAGCTGGTGGCGCGTCCGGAGACGATCCGCCTCGTGAAGGTCGTCGTGCACGACGACGCCCGCGTGCTCCTCCTGCACCGCCGCCCCGAGCGGGGGAACTTCTGGCAGCCGATCACCGGCTCGATCGAGGAGGGGGAGGCGCCGCTGGAGACGGCGCGGCGGGAAATGGTCGAGGAGACCGGCCATCCCGGCGAGCCGCGCGACCTGGCTCTGACGCAGTCGTTCCTCATCGAGTCGCACTTCCTCGAGGCGCGCTATCCCTCCCCGATCATCGCCAGCGAGATCGGCTTCGCGGCCACACTCGACTCCCGCCTCCCGATCCGCATCGACCCGCTCGAGCACGACGAGTGGGGCTGGTTCTCGTTCGCCGAGGCGTACGAGCGGATCAAGTGGACGGACGACCGGGAGGCGCTGGAGCGGGTGGAGGCGTTGGGAATGCCTCCTCGTGCGGCCACGCTATAGGATGCGTTGGCCACGATGACACCGATCAACAAACGCGCTGGACTCCGCCCCGAGTGGCTCAAGGTCCGCGTTCCCGGCGACCTGCAGCAGTTGCCCGTCTCGAAGCTGCTCAACGACCTGGCGCTGAACACCGTCTGCCAGGAGGCGCGCTGCCCCAACATCTTCGAGTGCTGGACCGCCGGCACCGCCACGTTCATGGTGCTGGGAGAGATCTGCACCCGCCGCTGCACGTTCTGCGCGGTTGGACGCGGGAACCCGCTCGCCTCCGATGCCGACGAGCCGCGCCGCGTCGCGGAGGCGGTCGAGAAGATGGGGGTGAAGCACGCCGTCATCACGATGGTCAACCGCGACGACATGCCGGACGGCGGCGCGGAGCACGTCGCCCGCACCGTGCTCTCCGTCCGCGAGCGCACCGGCGCGGCGGTGGAGGTGCTGATCTCCGACCTCGATGGGAACCGCGAGGCGCTGCGCACCGTCATGAGCTCCGCCCCCGAGGTGCTCGCGCACAACGTCGAGACCGTCCCTCGCCTCTACGCGCAGGTGCGTCCCGTCGCCAAGTACCAGCGCTCCCTCGATATCCTGCGCTGGGCGCACGAGGAGCGCCCCGCCGGCACCCTCACCAAGTCGAGCGTGATGCTCGGCCTCGGCGAGACGGAGGAGGAGGTGCTCGCGGTCGCCCGCGACCTCCGCGAGGCGGGCGTCGACATCTTCACCATGGGCCAGTACCTCGCCCCCAGCGAGAAGAACCACCCCGTCCGCCGCTACTACACCCCCGAGGAGTTCGCGGAACTGGGGCAGAAAGCGCGGCTGCTCGGGTTCCATCACGTGGAGAGTGCGCCCCTGGTGAGAAGCTCGTACATGGCGCACCGTGCCGTCGCTGGCGCGACGGGCGAAATTGAAAATGGAGAATTGAAAATTGAAAGATCGGAGCAGGAGGCGGTGAGGGAGCAGACTCGGTGACGCGTTTTCAATTTTCAATTTTCAATTTTCAATTCCGGATAGAATCCGGCCCCCCATGCCGCGCGTGACGTTCGCTGACGCAGGGAAAAGCGGCGAATTTCCCGCGGGGAAGACGCTCCTGTCGGTCGCCGGTGAGCTCGGCGTGCGCGTCAGCCAGGTCTGCGGCGGCGACGGTGCGTGCGGGACTTGCAGAATCGAGGTCGTCGAGGGGGCGGACCAGCTCACGCCGCCGACTCCCGACGAGACGTACAAAGAGATCGACCCACCCTATCGCCTGAGCTGCCAGACCCGGCTCGTTGGCGATGTGGTCGTGAAGGTAGCCAGAATTGAATAGTGACGCGTTGCGAGTAGCGCGTTACCCGGGCTGTTTCGTCTGAACCCCTGCAGCCCGAGCAACACGCAACGCGCAACACGCAACGAGGAGTGAACGAAATGACCGTAGCCCCCGCCACCCAGCCCGCCGGCGTCACCAGCCAGCAGCTCGCCCTCATGCTCCAGTACACCGTCGAGGCCTACAAGGTCTTCGAAAAGTTCGCCGAGAACCTGCCGAACCCGATGACTCGCTCGGTGTTCAAGCAGTTCGCCATCGACGAGCGGGAGAACCGCGACCTCCTGGAGATGAAGAACGCCGCCACCGGCGGGAACCGCGTCCGCGTGACCCTCGGCGCCGACATGATCTTCAACGAGATCCTGGAGGGAGAGCTCTCGTACCGCGAGTCGGCCGAGTTCCTCATCTCCCGCGAGCGCACGATGCAGCGCAAGCTGCGCGAGTTCATCGACGCCTCCACCACCGCCGACCGCAAGCTGCTCATCTACCTCGAGAGCGTCAAGCGCGCCCACATCGTGGAGCTGGAGCGGGAGCTCGAGCTGATCCGCGAGGACTCCGACTGGTGGAAGCGGGAGGACGCGGAGTGGGTCCTCATCAACGGGATGCCTGCGGGCGCATGAACCTCTCCCTCTCCCCCGCCGCCGCCGCGCACCTCAATGAAGAGGCGGACGGCCGCATCCTCCGCATCGCCTTCACCACCGGCTGCGGCGGCTCCGGCTACCGCCTCAGCTACGCCTCCGGCCCGACGGTCGACGACGCGGTGCTGCAGGTCGACGGCGTCACCGTCGCGCTCGACAACATGGCCGCCTCCCGCCTCGATGGCGCCGTGATCGAGTACGACGCGGAGGAGGACGGGTTCCTCCTCGAGCACCCGGACGCCGTGGCCGCGGTCTGGTGCGGGTAGTCCGTCGTAGCGAGTCGCCTGTTGCCAGTTCCCTGTTCCCGACGCTGGCACCGGTAACCGGTAACCGGTAACGAGTAACGGCCCCCGCTGCATGGCCTATCGTTCGCAGTTATTGGAAGCGTGAACCCGGCCCTGCTGTTGTTCTTCGTGATCGCCGCCTCCTGTTCCCAGGCGCCCAGCCAGTCCGCGCCGCGGGCGGCGACTTCACCCCAGACCGAACGGACCACCACCACCATGCCCGACACTCTTCATGTCGTCGCCATCGGCGACTCCCTCGCTTACGGCGCCGGCGACGAGACCGGCGAAGGCATCGCCGGACGCCTCGAGGACGAGCTCCGCGCCCGCGGCGTGCAGCGCGTCGAGGCGGTGAACCTCGGCGTCAACGGCGCGCAGACCGGCGACGTGCTCTCGCGCCTTCGGCAGGACCGCGTGCGCAAGGCGCTGGCGAAAGCCGACGCGGTCGTGCTCTCCATCGGCGCGAACGACCTCTTCCGCTCCGGCCAGTCGCGCGAGGACATCCTCCGCGCTCCCTTCGAGGTCGCCGAGCGCATCCTCGGCCGCATCCAGACCATCGTCACCGAGATCCACGCCATCAACCCCACCGCCCGCATCCTGCTGCTCGGCGGCTACAACCCCGTCCCCCGCCACCAGTACGCCTCGATGATCAACCAGTACCTCGGCCTCTGGGACGGCGCCCTCGCCGCCCGCTTCGAGGGGGACGCACGCGTGGCCGTCGTAAAGATGAACGACATCGTCACCCCGCAGCGCCTCAGCCGCTACGACTCGTTCCACCCCGGCTCGGCCGCCTACCACGAGGCGGCGAAGCGGATCGCCGGGATGCTGCTCAGCGAGTTGAACGCCGCGTAGCAGCCTCTCGCGGCGTCAGCCCCGATACGCCTCGGCGAACTCCATCGCGTGATACGTGATGATGAGGTCCGCGCCCGCACGCTTGATCGAGGTCAGGATCTCGTTCGTCACCCGCGGCCCGTCGATCCAGCCGCGCTCCGCGGCCGCCTTCACCATCGAGTACTCCCCGCTGACGTTGTAGGCGCAGATCGGCAGCGGGAAGGTGTCGCGCGCCTGGCGGATGACGTCGAGGTACGACAGCGCCGGCTTGACCATCACCACGTCCGCCCCCTCCAGTACGTCCAGCTCGATCTCGCGCAGCGCCTCGCGCGCGTTGGCCGGATCCATCTGGTACGTGCGGCGGTCGCCGAACTGCGGCGCCGATTCCGCCGCCTCCCGGAACGGACCGTAGAAGCCGGAGGCGAACTTGGCCGAGTAGGCGACGATGCCGACCTCGCTCAGCCCCCGCTCGTCGAGCGCGTGGCGGATGGCGCCGATGCGCCCGTCCATCATGTCGGAAGGCGCCACGAAGTCGGCGCCCGCCGCGGCGAAGGAGATGGCCTGCTTCATGAGGAGCGGCAAGGTCTGGTCGTTGTCGACGTCCTTGACGCCGTTGCGGTCGACGATGACGCCGCAGTGGCCGTGGTCGGTGTACTCGCAGAGGCAGACGTCGGCGAGGACGGCCATGTCGGGGATCGCGCGCTTGATCCCCTCGATCGCCGACTGCACCGGACCCGCGGGATCCCACGAGGAGGAGCCGATGGCGTCCTTCCGCTCCGGAAGTCCGAACAGCAGGACGGCGCGGATGCCGGCGTCGTACGCGCGGCGGGCGGCGTCGACCGCGTCGCGGACGCGCATCTGTGAGACGCCGGGCATCGAGCCGATGGCGGCGGTGGGGCGGCTGTTCGGGACGACGAACAGCGGATAGATCAGGTCTTCGGGACGAACGACCGTCTCGCGTACCAGCGAGCGGATGCCCTCCGTGCGCCGCAAACGGCGCGGGCGGCGGACCAACGCGGCACGGGCGGCGGCGGTATCAGTCGGGCTCAGACTTCTCGTCGTCATCACTTTCTCCGGAAAAGAGGTAGGAACGGGCGCAGTCGTGGGAGCAGAACCGGCGGCCGAAGGCGCGCTCGGCGCAGTCCGAACAGACGCTCTTGCGACAGATACCACAGTTGTCGAAACGGATGCTCTCCTCAGGATCGCCGCACCCGACGCAGACCCGTGCCTCGACGTCACTCATCCGAAATATCTTCGCACGAGGAGTGTTGCAGCGGACTGCGCGGCGTGTACAATCCGCGTCCCCACCCCTGGCGGTGTAGCTCAGATGGTTAGAGCGGGCGTCTCATAAGCGCTAGGTCACTGGTTCGACTCCAGTCACCGCCACCAACTCCCCCCTGCAGCCGGCGCTTCGCGCGGCTAGAGCGACCTCTCATCTGCTGCGACACGCGGACCTTCGGCCGCGGTCGCTCGCCGCGCTGCAGCCGACGCTTCGCGCGACTGAGCACGGCGGGGTCGCACGAAGGGAGCGATAAGCGGCGCGGGGGCGACTCCAGCACGGCGGCGCATCTACCGTTGCCGGCAGGAACGGTCGCTCTCGCATTGAACCGACGCACGCCCGGAACCGCGCAATCAGCGGCGCGTCAGCGTCCGCTGCATCGCGGCGACGCTTCGCGCGACTGAGCACGACGGGGTCGCACGAAGTGAACGATAAGCGGCGCGGGGGCCGTGCATCTCGCGCGGGAACGGTCGCTCTCGCATTGAACCGACGCACGCCCGGAACCGCCGCGATCAGCGGCGCGTCAGCGTCCGCTGCATTGCGGCGAGCGACCGCGGCCGAAGGTCCGCGTGTCGCAGTACATCGGGGGCGGCCGTCAAACTCCATCCTCGAAGAAAGGCATCCGCGCGTTCTCCGGCGACGCCAGATCCGCGATGAGTACCGCCACGCCCAGCTCCCCCTTCCAGAGCGCATTCGCGCTCGAGGCGGTTGCGGCGGCGGTCGCGGCGGCGTGGTTGGCGAGCTGGCGGGCGCGGCTCAGCCACTCCGTGGCCCCGGTGTGCTTGTAGAGGTTCAGCAGCGCGTAGGCGCGGCCGGCGGTTCCGCAGCAGAGGTCCGCGGTGCCGCGCGGCTCGTCCCAGGTCGTCCAGGCGCACGATTCCGCCAGTTGCAGCCAGCGTTCGTCGCCGAGGAGGCGGTGGGCGAGCGTGAAGAGGAAGACCTGGCCCGCGCTGCCGTTGCACCAGCCGGGCATCATCGACTGCTCGGGTCCCTCGGCGGTGACGCGCCAGTAGGCGCCGCGGCCTTTCGACGTCCCCAGCGCGGCGTACTGGTCGAGACGCTCCACGAGGCGCGCGGGCAGAGCGTCGCCGGACGCGGCGCACCAGCGCATCGAGGCGTAAAAGTAGCCGGCCCACCCGTGAGCCATGCCGAGATAGGAGTCGAGTGCGGGGCGCGCCTCGAGCTCGTCCCAGATCCGGGCCATCGTCGCACCGCCGAAAGCGCGCAGCGCCGGCTCGTCGCCGAGCGACAGCAGCATCGCCGCGGCGAGCAGGCTGCCGGAGCGGCCGAGGGTCAGGTCCAATTGCGGGCACGGCCGGTTCGACGCCGCGAGAAACGCATCGACCCGCCGCCGGTGACCGTAGGAGTCGCCGATCGCGGCAGCGATCATCGCGCCGGCGGCATGGATCCCCGACTCCGTGTGGTACGGCGTCACGTCCCCGAGCTCCTCCCGCGTCACGGCGAAGGCGGTGCTGTAGTACGCCCCGTCGGTGCCGATCAGTGCGGCCGCACGCGACCGCCAGACGTCGGCCAGCGCGAGCAACGCGGGATCGCTGCGCGTCTCCGCGATCCGCAGCAAGCCCACCGCGGCTCCGGCGCAGCCGTAGTGGATCGACGCCGTGGGCGGCGGGTAGCGCGCCGCGAACACCGCTCCGCCGCGTGCGAACGACTGCAGCGTCGTCTCCAGAAACGCATTCGCCTCGGCGCTCACCGGAGTCGCCAGCGACTCACGCGCGACCGTTTCCCGCGCCTCGGCCAACAGGGCCGCCACCTCCGCGACCGAGCCGTGCCGGCGCGCCGGATCCTTCTCCAGTGCCCGGAACAGGATCTGTTCGACGGCCGGCCACGGCGGGATGCCGCGCTTCACGAACGGCAGCGGCGGCTCGTTCATGACCTGCCGCGTCATCTCGTCCTTCTCGTACCGGAAGTCGAGATAGTGATCGCCGGCGATCAGCAGGTACAGCAGCGCGGCGACCGCGTACTGCTCGCCGGCTGGAGAGGCCGGAAGCACCGGCGCCGCGAGAAACTCCGGCTCATAGAAGTAGTACATCCCGCCGCGGCCGACCCGCGGCGGCTGGTCCGCGATCCGCGACAGACCGAAATCGAGCAGCGTCACGCCGCGCTCGCCGACGAGCACGTTCCGCGGATGCACGTCGCCGTGCAGCACACCGCACGCGTGCAACGCGGCGTATGCCTCGGCGACCGACACGGCGAGGTCCATCACCGCGACGCGGTCGTGACGGCGCTGTGCCGCGGCCACTCCGGCGTCGACGCCCGCCACCCAGTCCATGATGAGATACGGCCGCTCCCCGTCCGTGCCCTCGTCCAGCAGTCGCGGCGCGATCCCCCGCCCTTCCAGCCGGCGGAGGATGATGCTCTCGTTCTCGAAGAGAGCCGGCAGCTCGGGCGACGCGATACGCGCGATCTTCAGCGCGGCGACGTCAGTGCCACGGCGGAGTTGATAGATCTCGCTGTCTTCCACCAGGCTGGCGCAGCGCACCACTTCCCAGCCGGCGACCGACTGTCCGCTCTCGTATTGCGGCCGGATCTCCCGCTCGTCCTCCGATCCCGCCGGCACGAGGACGCGGTTCTTCAGGAACACGCCGAGGTGCGGCAGCAGCTCGTCGAGCCACGCCTGTGGGTCTTTGCCCAGTGCGCGGCTGTTCTCGATGACCGCATCGACGATCGTGGAGGGCTTCCGGAAGAGCGCCAGCAGGGCCGCCGTCTCGCCGTCGATCACCTGCGACAGCGCCCGCCCCTGCCGGCGGGAGAGCGTGAAGTCGCCTTCGTCGAACGAGATGCGTCCGCGCGCGTCTTCACTCAACTCGGCGCACGGGATCAGCAGCACGTCGGGCTTCAGGACGAACGGCTCGGTGATGTTCATCGTGCGCTCCAGAGCGTCGCGGACGGTGTCCAGGTCTCGACGTCGACGCCCTGACGGCGTGTCCGTTCCAGCGCGAAGCGCCACGGCTCCACGGCGGCCGCGGTGCGCGCGCTCTTCGCGATCGAGAGCGCCGCGGCGAGACGCTGCACCACCCACAGCCGCCAGCTCTGACGCTGCAACCACCGCAGCGCGCGCTCGTTCTCCGGCGGATCGATGCCCCAGGAGAGCAGGCCCGTGTCGTCGAGGGCGGCGGTGAACGGCACGCCGTGCGCGTCGCATCCGGCCAGCTCGCGGCGCAGCTCGGCGGCCACCTCGTCGAGCAGCTCGCGCGTGGAGAAATAGGTCACCAGCTTGTCCGGACGGAGCAGTCCGGCCGCGTTGTTGCCGATCTTGAACTGCATGCCCGGATAGGAGGAGAGCACGCGCACGACGACCTCGAACGCGTCGCGGATGCGCTCGGGGCGCGGGCTGACGTAGAGCTTGTAGGTGACGTGGCCGGGGTCGGGCCGCACCGAGCTTCTGGAGGACCAGTTGAGCCACCCCTCGAAGGTAGACGCATGCCAGTCGCGCTCGAGGAGCGTGCGCAACGCGCCGCGGTCGGCTCCGACGTGCGCGAGGACGGCATCGGCGTTCGGGAAGCGTCCCTTCCAGAAAGGCGAGGCCGGAATGTGGTTGTACAGGTAAAGCGCCGTCGTCAGCGCGCCGCGATCGCTCGTCTCCAGGTCCTGCGCGTACAGCAGCGCGTCGTGAGAGATGCGCGCCGCCGCGCCGGTCGCGGCCGGTGGAGCGGGAGCACCGACGATCGGGAGCGCGTCGGCTCCCGAAACGAACCCGTCGCCGGTCTCCAGCTCGAGGATTCCGTCGAGGACCAGGTCGATGACGTCGCCGGCGGCTTCCCTGTCGCCGAGCAGTGCGTCGTCCAGATGCGCGGCACTGCTCAGGGAACGGAACAGGTCCGCCGTCTGGCGCGTCACCGACTTGAGGCTCGAGGTGAGGGGCGGCTTCGGGACGAAGAGCCCGTAGAACTCCGGATCGTCCTCCAGCTCGCGGAGCGGCTCCCGCTGCTCGAGCGTCAGGTCACCGAGCCGTTTCAGCTCCACATGAGGGCTGGAGCGGAATCGGATCTCTTTCAGCTCGAGCATGGGTCGGCCTCTACTTCTCCCCCTGATTCTCCAGTTGTTTCCGCCGCGCCGCGAGCTCCTCGAGCTCCTCCCGCAGTTCCTTCTCACGCGCGTCGATCTGCTCGATCGTTTTCGGTCCGACGTTCTTCGCGTACTCGTCGAGCTGCTCGATCTGACTGTAGAGCTGCTGTTTGAGCTGACGGATCTGCTCGCGCGTCAGACCGGGACAGTCCGGCGCCGACGTGTTGTGGGCCGGCGACGTGTCGGGGCAGTTCTGCGTCTGGCCGCACATCCAGTAGCCGGTCGTCCCCGGCGAGGTGTCGGGGCAGGGCGTCTGCATCCAGAACCCTGTGTTCGTCGGCGAGGTGTTCGGGCAGGGCGGGAACTGCACCCACCAGCCTGTCGTCCCGGGCGACGTGTCCGGACATGGCGGCCATCCCCACCCGCCGCCACCTCCGCCACCGGGCCCGATCTCCGGCGGTCGCATCGTTTCGGGAATCGCGTTGATCCCAAGGTCTCGAATTTTGGGCATCACTCCTCCTCGGCTCTGCACTTCGGCAGTTTTTGTATTGGAATGGGGAACCCTTGCAGGAGGAGGGTCGGCTGGAGGGGAAACACCTACCCTCTCCGCGGAATCATTCTGCGGAATCCTTCATCATCCAGATGTCACCCTGCTCCAGCACCTGCCGCAGGTAGAGCGTCGAGCCGTCGCGCGAGACGCGCGGATAAAAGGTCGGGTCGTCGAGGTGCACTCCCCGCAGCGGCGCGAAAGGGGCGTCCGTCGACTGACCGGTGTCGGCGTCGACGATGCCGATCCGGTCCTTCTCGAAAAACACGACGTGCTTTCCATCCGGCAGCCACTGCGGCGAGTGGCCGCGCGCGAGCACCGGCTGAAACGTTCGCGTCTCGAGCGAGTAGGTGAAAAATCCGGGATGTGGCCCGCCGTCCCCGCTGCGGCGCAGCAGGATCAGCCGCCGGCCGTCCGGCGACCACCTCGGCCATCCGAAGGAGAGTGCGTCACTCCCGGTGCCGAGCGTCTCCACGCGGCGCGCGGCCGGCCCGTCGAGGCGGACGAGCGCCGGCAACGTCTCGGTCTGGACGGCCAGCGTCCGGCCATCGGGTGAGGGGTAGGGGTTGTAGATGTTCTTCACGCCGGCGCGCTGCACGTCCAGCTCCGTCGTCACGCGCGTGAGCTCTCCGCCGTCCGCGGCGATGCTCCAGACGTGATACGCGCCGCTGCGGTTCGCGTAGAAGTAGAGCGTCTTCCCGTCGGCCGACCAGTTCACCCCCCGGTCCCTCGCGGCGTCGTTCGTCAATTGCCGCATGCGCGTCCCATCGGCATCGACGACGAACACGTCCTCCTGCGCGCCGCCGGTCGTGAACGCGATCGACCGGTGGTCCGGCGACGGCTCGAAGCTGATGGTCTCCAGCGACCCTTCCAGGACCACACGCGGTTCGCCGGTCCTGCCGGTTCGAGGATCGAGCGGAAGCGCGATCAGCCGGTAGGAACGGGTGACGGCGACGTAGACGATCTCCCCCCGCTTCGTCATGGCGAAGTGGCCGCTGAAGGCCGTCGGCAGCGACACCGGCTCCGGCGTTTCACCGCCGTCGGCGGCGATGCGCCAGAGATTCATCGTTCCGTCGCGATCGCTGCCGAAGTAGAGGTACGCGCTGTCGGGCGACCAGATCGGATTCCAGTCGAGCGCCGTGTCGGCGGTCAAGCGCGTGAGGGTCTGCTCCGGGTTGGGCGCGCCGGGCTCGATCGTCGACAGATCGCGGTTCCCGGAGGCGTCCGACAGTCCCCAGAACGCGATGCGCGTTCCGTCGGGCGACCAGCTCGGTTGCACCGCGTCCACGTTTCCGCCGCCGGGCCGGTTCCGGATCAACGCCCGCTTCGCTCCCGTCAGCGTGTCGATCACCCAGAGCTCGCTCGACCGGACGCGGCGGCTGCGCGGCTGGAGCTCGACGCGCTCGGTCGCGACGACGATCTGCTTCCCGTCCGGCGACCACGACGGGTTGTAGCCGAAGTCCGTGAGACGGCGCACCGACTCCCCCGTCACGCCCATCAGGAACACGCCCCCCTTGCCGCGCTCGGAGCGGAACGCGATCTGCGACCCATCCGGCGAAAACGCCGGCTCCGAGTCGTCGTCGGGCGAGTCGGCGGTGATGTTCACGGCCGCCCGTCCGTCCACCCGCTGTACGTAGATGTCGCGGTTGCCGGAGTGGGCGGAGACGTACGCGAACGAGGCGCCGTCGGGAGCGAGCGTCGGGTAGAGGTCCAGCCCATCCCCGAACGTCAGTTGCTTGAACGTGCGCGGCGCGGCGTGCGGCTCGCCGGCGCGGGCGCGGAAGAGCGCGAAGCCGCCTGCGAAGAGGGCCAGGCCTGCCAGCAGCGCGATGAGCGCGGGATAGGACCACAGCCGCCGCTTCGCCGCGCCGCCCACGGCGGGACGGCGCACGGTGCTCCTGGCCGGCGCCTCCGGCAGCGTCGAGAGCTGGAACGCCAGGTCGCGCGCCGACTGGAAGCGCTCGTGCGGGTCCTTCTCCATGCAGTGCCGCACGATCGCGTCGAGTGCAGGCGGGATGTCCGGGACGATCGACGGCAGCGGCGGCGGCTCGGTCGCCAGCACCGCGTGCATCGTCTCGATAGCCGAGAAGGCGTCGAAGGCCTGCCGTCCCGAGAGCATCTCGTACATGATCGAGCCGAGGGAAAAGATGTCGGTGCGGTGATCGATGGGGAGGCCGCGCGCCTGCTCGGGCGACATGTAGGCGGGCGTGCCGACCACGATCCCGACGGAGGTGAGGTGCTTGCCGGAGCGCCGCTCGCTCTCCTGCTTCTCCTCGGCCAGCTTGGCCAGGCCGAAGTCGAGGATCTTCAGGCGGCGGTCCTTGGTAACGAAGATGTTCTCCGGCTTGAGGTCGCGGTGGATGATCCCCTTCTCGTGCGCGACCGCCAGCGCCGTCGCGAGCTGCGCCGCGTAGTCGATCGCCTTCCGCATCGGGAGCGGTGCCGCCGCGATCTCCAGCGTGTCGCGCAGCGTCTCCCCTTCCAGCAGTTCCATGACGATGTAGGGGGCGCCGTCGATGGTGCCGACGTCGAAGATCGTCACGAGGCCGGGGTGATTGAGCGACCCGGCGGCGCGCGCCTCCTGCTCGAACCGACGCACATGCTGCCCGACCTCGGTGAACTCCTCCGGCAGGATCTTGACCGCCACGTCGCGGCCGATGCGCTTGTCGCGGGCGCGCCAGACCTCCCCCATCCCGCCCGCACCGATGCGGGCCTGGATCTCGTAAGGTCCGAGTAACGCCCCCTTCGCGATGGTCATGAACGCTGGAGACGCCAGAGTACCCCAGGCGCCGCGGCAATGACGCGCCGCGACTGCAACAGTTTCAGGGCAGCCGGCGCTGCCGGCCGTGCCGGCCTAGCCGAAGCGCTCGGCCGACCGCAGCTTCGCCCGCTCCGCCTCGACCTCCCGGTCGCGCGGCTCGGCGTTGGTGACCAGCGAGTCGATGAGCGTGCGCGCGACCGCGGCCACTCCCTCGATCGCCTGCTCGAACGCCGCCTCGTTCGCCTTCGACGGCTTGTTGAAGCCGGAGAGCTTCCTCACGAACTGCAGCGAGGCCGCACGGATCTCCTCATCGGTGGCGGGAGGCTCGAAGTTGAAGAGCGTCTTGATGTTTCGGCACATGCAGGCCGGAACGGGCAGTTCGCGTGCCTTACTTCCCCTTGATCGCCACCGGGTAGGTGATGAACCCGCCGTTGCCGTAGACGATGTCGCAGTCGGGGTCGTCGGTGTCGCCGGGGGTGTACTCGCCCCCCTCCTGGAAGACGCCGTCGCGGCCGGCGGAGCGGATGCCGTACTCCTTCGGCCCGGCGCCGGTGGCGAACTCGAGGGCGCGCCCCCAGCCGTCGACGCGGGCCACGCTGCGGCAGTAAGTCGGCATGAGGACCTGCGAGAGCTCCTCGTGCGTCGCCTCCGTCTCGGGGAACTGGTAGCCGGCCACCGCGTACGACTGCATCTCGCTGGCGCGCGCCTCCCACGCCGCGGCGATGCTGCGCATGTCGGCGACGGTGCGCTTCTGCCGGGCGCGGTCGACCGCGGTGAAGTAGGCCACCATCGCAATGGCGGTGATGAGTGCGATGATCGCCACGACGATCAGCAGCTCGATGAGTGTGAAACCCCGTTCCGTGCGACGAACCATGACGCATCGACGCTACCGTAAGGGCCGCCAATGATCGAGACGGCGCTACGTCAGTCTTTCGTCAAATCCGGCGTCCAACCCTGCCGTGTCGTCGTGGCGGTCTCCGGCGGCGTCGACTCGACCGCGCTCCTCCTGGCCCTCGCAGAGCTGAAAGACTTCGAGCTGCACGCCGCGCACGTGAACCACCGGCTCCGCGGCGCCGACTCCGACGCCGACGAGGCGTTCGTCCGCGACCTCTGCGCCTCCCTCGGCATCCCGCTGCACGTCGCCGAAGGCACGCTCGACCCGGAGCGGGTCCGCGCCCGTGGCGTCGAGGCGGCGGCCCGCGAGGTGCGCTACGCCCGCCTGCAGGACATCCGCGAGCGCGCCGGCGCCCGCTACGTCTGCACCGCCCACCAGCGGAACGACCAGGCCGAGACGGTGCTGATGCGCCTCATCACCGGGAGCGGCCTGGCGGGACTGCGCGGCATCCACCCCCTGCGCGACGACGGCTTCCTCCGCCCGCTCCTCGACGTCACCCGCGAGGAGCTGGAGGCCTTTCTCCGGGAGCGCAACGTCACCCCCCGCTTCGACCGCTCGAACGACGACCCCCGATTCCTGCGCAACCGGGTGCGGGCGTTCCTGCGGGAGGCGGGCGGCATCGAGCCGTTGGCGGCGATCGCCGGTCAGGCCCGCGCCGTCTGGCCGCTGCTCGAGCAAGCGATCGACGCCGTGCCGGCCGAGATGACGGACGACGAGACGCGCTTCAGCGCATTACCCGAGGATGAGTGGCTCCGCGGCGCGCTCCTCCAGAGACACATCCGCAGGCTCGACCCCGACGCGCGGGACTTCGACGCGGCGCGAATTGCGCGCGATCCGGCGCCGAGGATCAGCGTCACGAAGCACGTGGAGCTGATTCGCGAGGGAGACGCCATTCGCTTGCGGCGGCGGGCTGAGAGCCCGCCGCTCCAGGGAGACTACGAGGTCGAGCTGACGCTGCACACGGCCGCCCCCACTCCCGCCGGCACGCTCCACCTCGGGCAATCGGCAACGGGCAACCGGCAACCGGGAAGCCAGCCGATCCAGCTCCCCGACGACGCCGCCCCCACGTTCACCGTCCGCAACCGCCGTCCCGGCGACCGCTTCCAGCCTCTCGGCATGGCGGCGCCGAAAAAGCTGAAAGACTTTCTGATTGATCGTAGAATCCCCGCCGGCGACCGCGACCGTCTGCCGCTCGTCCTCTGGCAGGGGGAGATCGTCTGGGTCGCCGGCGTCGAAGTGTCCGAGAAGTTCAAGGTGACCTCCCCTCCCGCCGGCGCGCGGTACGAACTGTGGATCGAGTGACCATCACCCCCGTCTTCTCCGCCGAGGCGATCGCCGCGCGCGTCCGCGAGCTGGCGGCCGAGATCCGCCGCGATGCCGGCGACGCCGAGGTCTTCCTCCTCGGGATCCTCAAAGGGGGCTCGGTGTTCCTCTCCGACCTCCTCCGCGAGATCCCGGGCGACGTCAGCTACGGCTTCATCGACGTCGTCCGCGACGCCGCCGACGCCCACGGCACCGACGCCCTGGAGATCGACTTCCTCTCCTTCACCGACATCCGGGGGCGGAACGTCTACGTGATCAAGGACGTCGTCAACACCGGCGTCATCGAGAGCTACCTCCTCAGCCAGCTCCGCATCCACGCCCCCGCCAGCATCCGCCTCGTGGCGCTGCTCGACCGGAGCGACGCCCGGAAGACCGACGTCCACGCTGACTTCAGCGCCTTCGCCATCGGGGAGGGGACGTTCGCCGGATACGGCCTCGAGCACGAGAGGCGGTTCGGGAACCTCGGGTACATCGGCACGGTCGGCTGACGGCTGGTCGCGTCGCGCCCAGGCTCAGCTTCAGCCGAACCCGCAATTTCGCCCCCTCGCCAGCCGTTCCAACTCGCGATAGTGTACGTGGCACGGGCGAAGCATCCGCGTCGCCGCGTAGGAGGCAAATCCTTTGAATTCCACAGTCAAAACCGCCCTCCTGTGGGTCGTGATCATCGTGCTGGTCTTCCTCCTGTGGAGCCTGTTCAACACGGCCAAGGGCGCCAGCGAACAGATTCCATTCAGCACCTTCATCAGCCGCGTCAACGACGGCTATGTCGAAAAGGTCACGATCCGGGGCGCAGACATCCGCGGGGAGACCAAACCAGCCGCTCCCGGCGGGAAGCGAGAGTTTCATGCAACCGGTCCGTCCCAGCTCCCGGACGACCTCCACAAGCGCCTCGAGGACAAGGGCGTGATCGTCGAGTTCGAGCCCGAGCGCGACGCGCCGTTCATCACCGCTCTCATCACCTGGGCACCGTTCCTCTTCCTGATCGGCCTCTGGATCTTCTTCATGCGCCAGATGCAGGCCGGCGGGAACAAGGCCCTTTCCTTCGGCAAGTCGAAGGCGAAGCTGCTCTCCGGCAGCGCCAAAAAGGTCACGTTCAAGGACGTGGCCGGCGTCGATGAGGCCAAGGTCGAGCTCCACGAGATCATCGAGTTTCTCAAGGAGCCGCAGAAGTTCACAAAGCTCGGCGGCAAGATCCCCAAGGGCGTCCTGCTGATGGGTCCCCCGGGAACCGGCAAGACCCTCCTCGCCCGCGCCATCGCCGGCGAGGCGAACGTGCCGTTCTTCTCGATCTCCGGCTCCGACTTCGTCGAGATGTTCGTCGGCGTCGGCGCCTCGCGCGTCCGCGACCTCTTCGAGCAGGGCAAGAAGAACGCTCCCTGCATCATCTTCATCGACGAGATCGACGCGGTCGGCCGCCATCGCGGCGCCGGCCTGGGCGGCGGTCACGACGAGCGGGAGCAGACGCTCAACCAGCTCCTCGTGGAGATGGACGGCTTCGAGTCGAACGACGGCGTGATCCTGATCGCCGGCACGAACCGCCCCGACGTCCTCGACCCGGCCCTGCTGCGTCCCGGCCGCTTCGACCGCCGCGTGGTGGTCGACCTGCCGGACCTGAAGGGCCGCGAGGGCATCCTGCGCGTGCACACCCGCAACATCCCGCTGGCCGAGGACGTCGACCTGGCGGTGATCTCGCGCGGCACGCCCGGCTTCTCCGGCGCCGACATCGCCAACCTCGTCAACGAGGCGGCGCTGAACGCCGCCCGCTACGACAAGAAGAAAGTCCAGATGGTCGACTTCGAGTACGCGAAGGACAAGGTCATCATGGGCGTCGAGCGGAAGTCGATGATGATGTCGGACCGGGAGAAGCGGAACACCGCCTATCACGAGTCGGGTCACACCATCGTCGCGGCCATGCTCCCGGCGGCCGACCCGCTGCACAAGGTCACGATCATCCCGCGCGGCCGCGCTCTCGGCCTCACGCAGCAGCTCCCAACCGAGGACAAGTACTCCTACTCGAAGCGCTACCTCGAGGCCATGCTGGCCGTGCTCATGGGCGGCCGCATCGCCGAGGAGGTGTTCCTCAACGAGCTCACCACCGGCGCCGGCAACGACATCGAGCGCGCCACCGCCATGGCCCGCAAGATGGTCTGCGAGTGGGGCATGTCCGAGCTCGGTCCCGTCACCTTCGGCAAGAAGGAGCAGGAGATCTTCCTCGGCCGCGAGTTCGCGCAGCACGGCGATTTCTCCGAGTCGACCGCCGTCGAGATCGACCGCGAGGTGCGCCGCATCCTCGAGAAGTCCTACAAGCAGGCGCACGAGATCATCACCAACAACCGCAACGCGCTCGACCGCATCGCGCGCAAGCTCCTCGAGCGCGAGACCCTCGACGGCGTCGAGGTCAACGCGATCATCACCGAGGAGACCGGGACGGACTACCTGAAGCTCAAGGAGTACTACCCCGACCAGAGCCCCGGCGAGACGCTGACCATCGCGCCGGGCGCCGGTCCCCAGACCGACGTCGCCGCACCCGTGGCGACCCCGGAACGGGGCGCGTGAGCGACGAACAAACCACTGAACCGGTGGAGGGCGAGCAGCAATGCTCCCCTCCCCCGCCTCCCGAGCCTCCCCGCTGGCGTCCGGCCGCTGAGCCGACCTGTTGCGGCTCCGGCTGCGACGACTGCCCGTTCTAGGAACGTCCCTGTGGAGCGGCGGCCGCTTCGGCCGCCGGGTCGTCGCAATCCCTCGGCGGGCTGAGAGCCCGCCGCTCCACAAGGACCCGGTTAGAATCGCGCCATGCCTGTCATCAGTTGCCCCGACTGCGGGCGCGACGTCTCCACCATGGCCACCGCCTGTCCGCACTGCGGCCGCCCCTCGCCCGCCGGCACGATGCCGCTCTCCACACCGGTCGCGCCGGTTGCCGAGCAGACGCTGTGGCACGGCACCCCCTCACCGACGCTCCTCGCCGGACACGTGCTGATGATCCTCGTCGTGCTGATCGGCATCCCGCTCCTCACCCGCTTCTTCGGCTCGACCATGCCCGATGAGGCGCGCGCCGCCTCGATGATCCGCTTCGGCTGGATCGCCACCGCGCTCCTCCTCACGCTCCAGCTCATCGCCCTCACCGTCGCCTGGATCCGCCTGCGCGCCACCACCTACACCATCACCAACCAGCGCGTGCTCATCGAGCAGGGCGTGTTCACGAAGACGGTCGACGAGATCGACCTCCGCTACGTCGACGACTCGCAGTTTCTGCAGACGCTGACCGACCGCATCCTCGGCATCGGCAACGTCACCCTGATCTCGTCCGACAAGACCTCGCCGCGCTACGTCCTCCGCTCGGTGAAAGACCCGCGCGGCGTGCGCGAGCTCGTGCGGGCGCAGGCGTACCAGAACAGCCACCGCCAGATCTTCACGCGCGCGACATGACCTTCGACGAGGCGTACCGCGCCGCGCTCGTGGCAGGCAGCACCGCCCGGTACGACGACGCGGAAGCGCTGCTGCGGCAGGCGGAGGAGCTCGCGGCGGACGACGGCGAGCGGGCGCGCGTCGACATGCAGCGGGCCGCTCTCCCGCTGTTGCAGGGCGACCGCCACGCCGATCTGAACGTCTTCCGCGAGAACCTGGTGCGCCGCCACTCGCCGATCCACGTCTGGAGCGCGCTCTATTACCTCGTCATGGCGGCGGCCGACCGCGGCGACCACGCGAGCATCGCCCGCTATCTCGCACCGCTCCTCGAGGTCACGCGCGAGCTCGACCAGCCGGCGTACACGCTCCGCGCGTATGACGTCGCCGCCGCGGCGGAGCTGCTGCGCGGGAATCGCGTCGCGGCGCTGGAGTACGACACGCTCGCCCTGGCGGAGGCGGAGCGCTACGACGGGGACGACGCGCCGGCGGTGCTGGCGGCGACGCTGCACAACCTCGTCTACAACCGCCTCGCCGCGAGCGAGTACCGCGACGCACTCGCCTACGCTCCCCGCGCGCTCGCGCTGACGGAGTCCCTCGGCAGCGAGCCGCTGCTGCGGCAATGCCTGATCACGGGCGCCTTCGCCTATCTCTGCAACGACCGGCTCGACGAAGCAGACCATCTCGCATCGCGCGCGGCGCCGGTAGCGGAGGGGACGCGGATGGAGCGCTACGTCCACTACCTCCGCGGCGAGATCGCGCGGCGCCGCGGCGACCTCGCGCTGGCGGCGCGGCACTTCCAGCGGCTGGAGCCGCTCTATCCCGAGATCCCCGACGTCGCGGCGATCCTGCTGTCGATGAACGTCGCCCCCTTTCTCCTCCCGGAGTAGCGGGCTTTCGTGTCACCGCGCGGCCATTTCGTCACTCGAACCGCTCCCCTGGCCTCGGACCTGCCCTAGCATCGACGCATGAACCGTCGCCTGCCTGCCCTGCTCCTCATCGCGGTGGTGCTGTCGTCGTTTCCCGCGCATGCGAAACGGCGCGCCGTCACGCCGCGCGCGCCCCTCTCGCCGTATCTCGCCGAGGCCATCGCCGCGGCGGAGTGGATCACGTCATTGGAGCGGCCGGCGCCCGGCGGCCGCGGACTGGCGTGGCTGCAGAGCGAGGGCTCGCCGGGGATGAGGGTCGGGGTCAACTCCGGCGCGGCCGGCATCGGCGCCTACTTCCTGCGGCTCTACCGGAGCACTGGCGACGCCCGCTGGCTCGACAAGGCGGAGCGGGGCGCGCAGTACGTCATGTCCGAGTTCCGGGCCGGCCGCTTCAACTCGCACGAATGGCTCGACGGCGGCGCCGGCGCGACGCACTTCCTCCTCGAGCTGCACGCCGTGAAGCCGAACGGGGAGTACCTCGAGGCGGCGCACCGCTACGGCACGTTCGTCCTCAACAACGCCATCGCCGACGGCGACGGCGTCTACTGGAAACACACCCCGCAGTCCGAGAAGATCTACACCGGCGTCGCGCACGGCGCGGCCGGCACCGGCATCGTCCTCGTGCGGCTCTACCTCGCCTCCGGCGACTCCCGCTACCTCGACGCGGCGGAGCGCACCTACCGCTGGCTGCTGCGCTACACGCTGCCGGTGGCCGGGGGGGCGGCTCCGGCGATCACCTGGAAGCGGCTCGTCACCGACGAGGCGGGCTACCACGGCTGGTGCGGCGGCTCGATGGGCATCCTCGCGTTGCTCGACGAGCTGCACAAGGCGACCGGCAAGGCGGAGTATCTCGACGCCTGGCGCGCCACGATCGAGGGGCTGTACGTGCTCAGCACGCGGACGGAGCCCGATCAGGCGTTCTGGACCTACACCTCGATCCCCTACTCGCCACGCACGTCGCGCCCGATCGTCTATTGCCACGGGACGTCGTCCAACGCGACGGTCCTGGCGGAAGCGGCGAAGCGCACCGGTGACACCCGCTACGCCGAAGCCGCCGCCGCGGCCGGACGCTGGCTCGACGCGATGGCCATCACCGCGCCCGAGGCTGCGGGCGCACGCTGGGCGCATCTCGCCGGCAGCCGCTACCTCGAGAGCGGCCTGCTGACCGGGACCGCCTCGGTCGGACACGCGTCGCTGGAGCTGTACGCCGCCACCGGCGAGCCCGCCCACCTCCAGCGCGCCATCCGCGCCGCCCAGTTCCTCCTCGCGACGGCCAACCACCCCCGCGAAGGCCAGTCGCGCTGGCTGAACCGCACGGAGAACGACGGCAGCGACGACCCGGTCGAGTACCGCACCGGCTGGTACAGCGGCGCCGCCGGCATCGGCATCTTCCTCGTCGAGCTGCACGACGCAATGCGAGGCGTGCCGATGGATTTGCGGTTTACGCCGATGAACCCGTGAGTCGCGTTGCGCGTTGCGTGTTGCCCGGGCGTTCTCTCTGGAGCGACGGGCTCTTAGCCTGTCGAATACCCGTGCCGGGCTGAGAGCCCGGCACTCCAGAGGGAGCCGTGAGGCTTACGTCGTGTGGCACGGGTTCGAGCAGTAGTAGCACCCGTTCGCCGTGCGCGGATATTTTTTCTTCGCCTCCGCCACAGCATCCTCGCAGTTGCTGAAGTTCCCGAGGTAAGTCCGATTGGCTTCGTCCGGGAAGCGTTTACAGCTCGGGACGTGTACCTCGTGGTCGCCGTTCGATTGCGCTTTGTCGTTCACGTAGTAATAAGCCAAGGGCGTTGTTCCTCCTTCTCAGGAAAGACCCCGCGAGGAACGCAAAGTGGGATTGCGCGCGGCGGAGCCCGTTACACTTCCCCCCGCCTTGAAACCGCAGAAGTTCGCCATCGACAACGAATCCCCACCCCGCCTCGAGCTGCGCTGGCAGGGGACCGACGTCCACGTCCACCTCGACGGCACGGAAGTCGCCGTCCTCGCCGGCTGGCGCGGTCTGAAAAGGGGGTGGTCGGCCGAGCTGGAAGACGGCAGCCGGCTCGAGGTCCGCACGATCCGCCGCGGCCTCGGCCTCATTCCCGAGCTCTCCGTGCTGCGCAACGGCCAGCACGTGCCCTCTTCCCCCTCCCACCCCGACAAGATCCTGCGTGCCTCGTCGAATGCGATGCTGCTGGTCAGCGTCATCGTCATCGTGTCGGGCCTGCGCAGCTTCGGGAGCGGCGGCTGGCTGGACGCGGTTCTCGGTCTCTTCTACGTAGCCGGCGCGCTGCTCCTGCGCAACAGGCGCCGCCTCGGCGCGGCTGTCGTGGCGGTCCCGCTGTTCGTCCGCCTCGACCTGCTGCTGCTCGTAGCCGTCCTCGGCCAGGTCGACCGCTCGTGGTTCATCGACCTCGCGCTGAGCCTGATCTTCGTCAGCTTCGTGGTGCGGTCGTACCAGGCGGCGCGCGACAGCCGGGCGTTGCGGCCGTAGCTCACCGGCAACACGCAACGCGCAACCGAAGTGCGTTCACCGCTCGTCCAGCACTTTCACCAGCTTCTTCGGCGCGATGGCGCGGTAGCTCTCGCCGATCCACGCCTTGAGCAGGTCGAGCGGCACGGCGCTCACCTTGTCGAAGCGCGCCGAGACCCAGCCGCTCTTGCCGAGGCCGTAGCCGGTCGGCTCGGCGAACGGGAGGTCGAGCGCGACGTCGCGCGAGCTAGGGAGCTTGACCGAGAGGCTCAGCTCCTTCGCGTGCGCGTCGCCGCCGAGGAAAACGAACGTCTTCCCCTTCACCTTCATGGCCCGGTGGCCCCACGGATGGTCCTCGGTCGTCTCGGGAAACGTCATCGCGTAGTCGCGCAGCTCCAGCTCGAGCGATTCCAGCGTCTTCTTCGGCATGGCCCTATTATCATCCGCCCCGCATGCGCAAGCGCGTCTACATCGTCTACACGGGCGGCACGATCGGCATGAAACGGACGCGCAGCGGCTACGTGCCGGCCTCCGGCTACCTGCAGTCGCAGATGACGCACATGCCGGAGCTGCGGCACGAGTCGATGCCGTCCTACACGGTCCACGAGTACGACCCGCTCCTCGACTCCTCCAACATGACGCCGGCGGAGTGGGTGAAGATCGCCCGCGACGTCGAGTCGAACTACGACCGCTACGACGGCTTCGTGGTGCTGCACGGCACCGACACGATGGCCTACACCGCCAGCGCGCTCCCCTTCCTCCTCGGCGGCCTGCGCAAGCCGGTCATCATCAGCGGCTCGCAGATCCCGCTCTGCGAGATCCGCAACGACGCGCGCGAGAACCTCATCACCTCGCTGATGCTCGCGGCGAACTACGCGATCCCGGAGGTCTGCCTCTACTTCGGCGGCAAGCTGCTGCGGGGGTGCCGCTCGACGAAAGTGAGCGCCGACGGCTTCGCCGCCTTCGACTCGCCGAACTTCCCGCCCCTCGGCACCGTCGGCATCGACATCGAGGTGAACTGGGACCTCGTCCGCGCCGCGCGCGGCTCGAAGAAGATCGCGGTGCCGGAGCTGCGCCGCCCCGTCGTCAGCGCGCTGCGCCTCTTTCCCGGCATCTCGCCGGAGCTCGTGCGCAACGTGCTCCGTCCGCCGCTGCAGGGGCTCGTGCTGGAGGCGTACGGCGTCGGCAACGGTCCCGACCAGGACCGCGCGTTCATCGGCGCGCTCACCGAGGCGGCGGCGCGGGGGGTGGTGATCGTCGACTGCACGCAGTGCCTCTCCGGCACCGTCGACCTGCACGAGTACGCGACCGGCTCCGCGCTGGCGCGGGCGGGCGTGATCAGCGGCTTCGACATGACGGCCGAGGCGGCGCTGGCGAAGCTGTACGTGCTCCTCGGGCGCGGCTACTCCCCCGAGCGCGTCAAGCGCGAGATGCAGCGGGACACGCGCGGCGAGATGACCGACCCGGCGTAACATGGCGCCCATGGCGCGACTCGTATTCGCTCAAGGTGCGCGCGGCGAAAGCATCCGGACGCTGCAGCAGAAACTCACCGACACCGGCTTCGACACGCACGGCGTCGACGGCTCCTACGGCGGCGGCACCGTCAGCGCCGTGAAGGCGTTCCAGGAGCGGCACGGCGCTCCCGTCACCGGCGAGGCCGACGAGTCGACCTGGACGGCGATCACCGGACTGCCGATCCCCTCGATGCTGCAGCGCTGCCTCGGCCTCACCTCCGCGTTCGAGGGTCACGGCTACACGCTGGCCGAGGGCAACTTCGACGGCGCGGGGGTGACGTGGGGCATCATCGGCTTCACGCTCAAGGCGGGCGGCGTCTCGCAGATCGTGAAGGAGGCCTTCGCCGCCGACGCCTCGTTCGTCCGCGACTGCTTCGGCGACTGCACCGGGCAGCTCCTCCAGGTGACGGCCGAGCCGTGGGAGAAGCAGCTCGCCTGGGCCGACTCGGTGAGCTCCGGCTCGCAGAAGCTCACGCTGGCCGAGCCGTACAAGAGCGGCTTCGCGAAGCTCGGCGCGAGCGCGCTGGGGCAGGAGCTGCAGCAGGCGTGCGTCGACCAGACCTACTACCAGCCGGCGCTGAAGACGGCCCGCACCTGGGGCCTCCGCAGCGAGGTCGGCATCGCGCTCTGCTTCGACATCCACGTCCAGAACGGCGGCATCGGCTCGAAGCAGGGCGCGGCAATCAAGGCGCAGATGCAGAGCGGGATGTCGGAGCGCGACCTGCGCATCGTCATCGCGAACGCCATCGCCGACAACGCCTCGGCGCGCTGGCGGGAGGACGTGCGCACGCGCAAGCTCGCCGTGGCCACCGGCGACGGCATCGTGCACGGCGTGCATTACCGGCTGAAGAACTGGGGTCTCGACGAGGCGATTCAGGCGACCGTCTGACGATTTTTGGCCAGGACGAGAGCTTAAATAGACTCGAATCCTGGACTCGCAGACAGAAATCCTGAACAACGAGTCCAGCGGCGCTGGACAAACAGGCTCTCGAAGTGGACTCGAGAGGACAATTTTGACCGTTTTATCCAGCGCCGGGTGAACTGTTGTCCAGCGACGGCAGCCTCGTTGTCCACTTCGAGAGCCTGTTTGTCCAGCGCGAGAGTGCTGTGAGTTCACCGCGAGAGTCATTGCAGTTCACCGCGAGAGTCTTCTTGTCCAGCGCGAGAGCGTTGCTAGTCCACCGCGAGAGTGCTTGCAGTCCACCGCGAGAGTCTTTTTGTCCAGCGCGAGAGCGTTCTTGTCCAGCGCGAGAGTCGCGGCCGCCTCGCGTCAATAGCCGGTGGTGAAGTGGGTGACGCGATAGGCGTCGCGGAAAGGACCGCGTGGGCGCAGCGGCCGGCGCGCAGCTCCCCGAAGAGCGCCTCGGCAGCACGCTCGGGGCCGCGATTCCTCAGCGGATTGCGGATCACGAGGAGCACCGCGCCAGGATCGAGCTCACTGGGGTCAACCAATCTCAAAAGGACCGGCGGCGCGAGCATCAAGCCGGCGAGCAGGAGACCGGCCACGGCCAGCAGGACCATCAGCCTCCGTCGCCGCGTCACGCCTCCGCCCCGATCGCCTCGGCGAGGGCGTGGTAGGTGACGCCCGCCTCCGCCAGCTCGCGCGCCGCGCGGCACTCCGGCACCCGCAGCATCGCCAGGAGCAGGTGGTGAGGGCCGACCGCCGCTGCCTGGCGTCCCTCGGCCTCGTGCAGCGCGTACTCGAGGACCTTCAGCGCGTGCTCGGAGAGCGGCAGCTCCGCCGATGACGCGACCGCGGGCGGCTCGGCCGCCGGAAACCTGCCGCGGATGGCAGCGGTGTCGACGCCGAGCGTCTCCCACACGCGCTCCACCTCTGCGCCGCCCTGCCGGATCACGCCGAGCAGGAGATGCTCGCTCCCGATCACCCGCTCGCCGACCGCGCCCGCCTCGTAGCGGGAGAAGAACAGCGCGCGCCGCGCGGCCTCGTTGAACTTTTGGAACACGGTGACGGCAGTCTAGCGAAGTCGTACGTGGGGCACGAGGGGTGCATCGCCTGTAAACGCGCCCGGCGCACCAGTCATGATGAATCGTACAGAGTACGTGCTCAACGCATTGCGGATCGCCGAGGAGCAGCAGATCGTGCAGGACCTCCACGAGTTGTTCGGCGCGACCTCGGCCGACGGGTGCAGCGCCAAGTATGCGGCGGCGACACCCGAGCAGCGTGCAGCCTACGACGAGAGCGTTGCACGCATCCTGGAACAGGCGGAAAGCGCGTTCGTCGAAGGGGCGCGGCAGATGTGGAACCCGCCGTCCACGCGCTGATGCTCTGCGGCGCGGCGCTCTACCTGCTGTGGATCATCTGCCTCGCCGCGTTCGCCGGGAGGCAGGTTCAACGCGTTCCTGCCGTACTTCGCGTGGCGCTCTCCACGCGCGGTAGAGCAGTGAAGCGCGGTTGCTACAATCGTCCGTAGTGGCCAAGAAGGCGATCGTCTACTCCTGTACCGAATGCGGCGCCCAGGCGTCGAAGTGGCTCGGCCGCTGCCCCGACTGCAACGCCTGGAACTCGTACGCGCAGGAGGAGGCTCCCGCCGCGGCGGCCGGTCCGGCGACGGCGCTCAGCGCCGGGTCGCCGATGCCGATCAACGCGGTCGACTTCGACGTCGCCCCCCGCGTCTCCACCCGCATCGCCGCGCTCGACCGCGTCCTCGGCGGCGGCCTCGTGATCGGCGCGGTGACGCTGGTCGGCGGCGAGCCGGGCATCGGCAAGTCGACGCTCCTCCTGCAGGTCGCCGAGGAGCTCTCGTCGGGCGGCACGGTGCTCTACGTCTCCGGCGAGGAGTCGCCGCGGCAGATCGCCATGCGCGCACGCCGCCTCGGCACCACCAGCGACAACATCCGCCTCTACACCGAGACCTCCGTCGAGCGCATCCTGGCCGAGGTCGAGAAGATGCGCCCCGTGGCGGTGATCGTCGACTCCATCCAGACCGTCCACACCTCCTCCAACCAGTCCATGCCCGGCTCGGTTGGGCAGGTGCGCGACTCCGCCGGCGTGCTGATGTCGGCGGCGAAGCGGCTCTCCATCCCCGTCTTCCTCATCGGCCACATCACCAAGGAAGGGACGATCGCCGGCCCGAAGACGCTCGAGCACATCGTCGACACCGTCCTCTACTTCGAGGGGGAGAAGTTCCAGAACTACCGCGTCATCCGCGCCTACAAGAACCGCTTCGGGCCGGCGAACGAGGTGGCGATCTTCGAGATGCACGAGCAGGGGCTGGACGAGGTGCCGAACCCCTCGGCCGCGCTCATCTCGCAGCGCAGCCAGTCGCCCGGCTCCGCGATCCTCGCCGCGGTCGAGGGCACGCGCCCGCTCCTCCTCGAGGTGCAGGCGCTCGTCTCCCCGACGCACTTCCCCTCGCCGCGCCGGATGGCGATGGGCATCGACGCGAACCGCGTGTCGCTGCTCCTGGCGGTGCTGGAGCGGAAGGGCGCGGGAACGTTCGTGCAGCACGACATCTACGTGAACGTCGCCGGTGGGCTGCAGATCGACGAGCCGGCGCTCGACCTCGGCGTGATCGCCGCGGTGCTCTCGTCGCAGCGCAACGCGGTGCTGCCGCACGACGTGGCGCTCTTCGGCGAAGTGGGCCTCCTCGGCGAGATCCGCAGCGTCTCCCAGCCCGACCTCCGGGCGCGCGAGGCGGCGGCGCTCGGGTTCCGGAGGGTGATCGTCCCGCAGTCGAACGCGGCGGAGATCCGGGCGGACGTCGACGTCGTCCCGGTGCGCCGGGTGGAAGACGTCGCGCTCGCTTTATTCCAATAAGCTTTACAGCCTCGGCCGTCTCCAGCTACACTCCTGCCCGTAGTTCGTCCCCGAGAATCCGATTTCGCTAAAGGTCGGCGCAATGACATCGCTTCGCGTGCGTAAAGGGTGGGTGAGCAGGCTGATGGCGCTGCTCGGTTCGCTCGTGCTTCTCACCGCCTGCTCGACGACCACCACCGTCGTCGCCACCCCGGCCGCTCCGGCCCCGCAATCCGAGGATGACGACTTCAGCCAGTTGATCGCGCAACTGCGCTCCGACCTGAACCGCCACACCTCCCGCACCGGCATCGACAAGAAGCCGGCCACGACGACGGCGACCGCCGACATGAAGAAAGAGCGCGACCGCGCCTTCTCCGCCCGCGCCGATGCGCTCTTCGCCCCGCTGAACGGCACCGGCCTGCAGATGCCGGTGGTCGGGATCACCGCCCGCAACCTCTACAACAGCTGGCACGAGCCGCGCGACGGCGGCCGCCGCAAGCACAAGGGCATCGACATCTTCGCGCCGCGCGGTACGGCGGTCGTGGCGGTGACGAACGGGATCATCAGCTACATCGGCGACCAGCCGAAAGGCGGTCTCTGTCTCTGGCTCACGAACGAGGAAGGCGCGTCCTTCTACTACGCGCACCTCGACCGCTGGGCGCCCGGCCTCTACGAGGGCATGGAAGTCCGCAGCGGCGATCTGCTCGGCTACGTCGGCAACACCGGCAACGCCAAGTCCACCCCTCCCCATCTGCACTTCGCCATCAACGACAACGACGAGATGGTGAACCCCTACCCGATCCTCACGAACGCGTCGGTGGTCAAGCGCGCGCGCGTGACGCTCGACTCAGGGAACGCGATGGGGACGCGGTAGCGCGCCGCCGATCTCCCGCAACGGCCCCATCACGAACTCCCGCTCGTGCGCCCGCGGATGCGGCAGCGTGAGCTCGCGCGTGCGCATCCGTTTCGCGCCGCAGGCGATCAGGTCGACGTCGATGACGCGCGGCGCGTTCTTCACGCCGCGCCGCGTGCGCCCGAGGCGCCGTTCGATGGCGAGCAGCGCCTCCAGCAGCGCCTCCGGCTCGAGGCCCGTGTAGCCGGTCAGCACCGCATTGAGGAAGGGCGGTGAGCCGGCGGGAGCGTCGACCGGCTCCGTTTCATGGAAGGAGCTGACGCGGACGACTCGAACGACCTCGCGCAGGGCGTGGAGCGCACGGAGGAGGTGGTAGCGCCGGTCTCCGAGGTTCGAGCCGAGGGCGATGACGACCGTCACCACGAGCCGGAGGCGCCTCCGCCACCGAAGCCGCCACCGCCGCCCGAGAAACCGCCGCCACCTCCGCCTCCGCCGCCACCTCCGCCCGAATAGCCGCGCCCACCGCCACTGGTATAGCCCCGCGGCGTGTACGTGACGCCGTCATCCGGCCAGACGCCATCGGTGCGGCCGGGTACCGGCTTCGAGCGAAGCGCGAGCACAGCCATGACGAAGAAGACGACGGCGACCACCACGGCGGCGACGCGACTGCCACCAGCCTCGAGGACGACGTAGACGCCGAGCAGTCCCGCGGCGAGGACGAACGCCGCCGCGGCGTACGCGCAGCCCTTCCGGTTGGTGGTGGTGCTCATGATCACCAGCCGCCGGACGCGCCTCCGCCACCGAAGCCGCCACCGCCGCCGCCGAACCCTCCGCCGCCTCCACCGCCTCCCCCACCACCGCCGCCGCCTCCGCCCCCCGAGCCGCCGCTTCCACGGTGGTAATAGCGGCCTGACGTGAACGTCACGCTCGTCGTGTTTCCGGGGCCGGGAGGCCTCGGCTCCCAGATCATGTACGCGCCCAGGCAGAACAGCGCCGCGAAGACGAGGTAGGCGATCAGCAGGTCGCCGGTCTCGAGGTAGATCGTCACTCCGGCGACGATGCCCACCACGACCAGCGTCGCGGCGAAGAGATAGAACCAGCCGCGATTAATGGTGCTCGATGTTGATGTCGTTCGTGAGCTCGTTGACGTCGCCTTCGGCCCTCGGGAAGAAGTGGCGGAGCTCTTCTCCCGCGCTGTGGATCGCGTCGACGATGCCATCGGTGAACTCCCCGTTCTTGAAGCGGATGGTCAGCTTCGCGGCGATCTCGTCCCAGAAGCCGGCGGGCACCTTCTCGTCGATGCCGCGGTCGCCGAGGATGGTGAACTGCTGCTCCTCGCAGGCGATGAAGAGCAGGACGCCGTTGCGCAGCTCGGTCTTGGTCATGCCGAGGCGCTCGAACGTGCGCTCGGCGACGGCGCGGATCTCACCGTGCGCCTTCGGCTGGATGTGCACGCGGATCTCGCCCGAGGTCATCTTCTCGGCCGTGGCGATCGCGCCGGTGATCCGCTCCTGATCGAGCTTTGCGATGAAGTCCTTCTGATGCATCACCAGCCTCCTGACGCGCCGCCGCCGCCGAAGCCGCCCCCGCCGCCCGAGAACCCACCTCCGCCGAAGCCGCCGCCACCACCGAAGCCGCCGAAGCCGCCGCCGTGGTAGCCGCCTCCACCGAACGTGATCCCGCCGCCGGGGAAGAAGAAGAAGGGGAACATGCAGCCGCCGCAGCCGCTGCTCCTCCCGCGCCGCCGGCGTCCGCCGGTGAGCATCGGCACGATGAAGAAGAAGACGATGAAGAGGATGAACAGCACCGGGATGATGCCGATGTCCTCACCGCGCGCCCGCTGCGCGCCACCGGCGCCGCGCCGCTGCAGCGGCTCGACCGGCGCCTCCCCTTTGCGGATGCGCGTCATCAGCTCGGTCGGGGCGGCGTTCAGCCCCTCGTAGTAGCGCTTCTGCTGGAACGCCGGGGCGATCTGCTCGCGGATCGCGCGCGACGACACGGCGTCGGTGACGGTTCCCTCGAGGCCGTAGCCCACTTCGACGCGCACGCGCTGCTCTTTGACGAAGACGAAGAGCACCAGGCCGTTGTCGTACTTTTTCTGGCCGACCTTCCACTTCCCGACCGCGCGGATGGCGAAGTCTTCCAGCGACTCCCCTTCCAGCGACGGGAAGATGTAGACGATGAACTGCGCGCCGGTCTCCTGCTCGAAGTCGGAGAGCTTGCGGTTGAGGAGGTCGGCCTCGGTGCCGCCGAGGATGCCGGCGCGGTCCGTCACCCACTGCGTGGGCGGCGGCGGCACTTCGAGCGCTCCCAGGGAAAAGGACGCGAGAAGAGCGCAGATGAACAGCGCTCTTCTCATGTCAGCGGGTCGCGGTCGTTGCGGTGTTGCCGAAGTCGGGGAACGCCACTTCCGGTGCCTGGCTGCTGCCGGCTGCGCCGCGGAAGTAGGCCTTCTGCTTGAAGCCGCTCATGCCCGCCACGATGCTCGCCGGGAAGCGGCGAACGGCGGTGTTGTAGCCCTGCGCCACCTCGTTGTAGCGGCCGCGCTCGACGGCGATGCGGTTCTCCGTCCCTTCGAGCTGCGACTGCAGCTCGAGGAAGTTCTGGTTCGACTTCAGCTCGGGATAGCGCTCCACCACCACGAGCAGCCGGGAGAGCGCGCTGCTGAGTCCCTGCTGCGCGTCGGCGAACTGCTGCATCTGGTTCGGGTTCTCGGTGACGCCGGCGGCGGCCCCGGGAGGACCGCCCGGTGCGGCGACCTGGCCGACGCGCGCGCGGGCGTTCACGACCGCCTCGAGCGTCGACTTTTCGAAGTTCGCGGCGCCCTGCACCGTGCGCACGAGGTTCGGGATCAGGTCGTATCGCCGCTGGTACTGGCTCTCGACCTGCGCCCACTGCTGATTCACCTGCTCGTCGAGACCGACGAGGTTGTTGCGCACGCTGACGAAGTACCCGCCCCCGATGAGGAGGGCCAGGATGAGCGCGCCGACGCAGCCAAGCAGTCCGAGATTGCGCATGATCAGTACTCTTCTTCTTCCTCTTCGGCGTCTTCCTCGCGCTCGTCGGCGGCGGGGGCGAAGCCTTCGTCCTCGTCACCCTCGACGGCGTCGGGAGTGGCCGCCGGCGTGAAGTCGTCGTCCTCGACGGTTTCCTCCACCACGCGCCGTCCGCGGGGGGCGGTGTACACCGGCGCCTCGTCGGCGTCACGCTGGTCGGAACCGCACTTCGGGCAGAGAGGAACTGGCTTGCCGAGGTCGTAGAACTTCGTGTGGCAGCTATAGCAGGTGTACTTTCTTCCCAGCTCAGGCATCGTGGTTCGGCATCCCCTTCACAAAAAGCGGCGAAACGTTACCACAAAAAAATCGAGGACAGGCAAGCGCCTGTCCTCGGGAGAAATGACAGCGTTTTCGCGTTAATTCGTTTTCGGAGTGGCCTGCGCCGCGCGCGTGCCGGCGCTGGTCTCACGCACCTCTCCGCCGCCGCGCACGCTCGCCGCGAGCGTGGCCAGCTTCTGCGCCTCGGGGAAGAGCTCGAGCGCCTTCTCCACCTGCGCGTCGCCCTGCAGGCGATAGACGTAGGAGGCGTCGAAGCCGAACTTCGCGGCCACGATCTCGGCCTTCAGCGCGCGCTCGACGTACCTGCGGTCGACCTCGGACTGCAGCGCGTCGCGGATGTCCTGCGCCGGCGCCACGTCGGCCGCCGCGGCGTGCGCGATCAGCTCCTCCATCATCGCGGGCGTCACGGCGACGTCGGCGGTGAGGTTCGGGTGCTTCGACGCGTACTCGACCGCGTAGTTGAAGATGCCGCTGCGGACCTCGAGGAGCTGCGTGGTGCGCGCGAGCTCCGGCTGCTTGACGATCACGTCGGGCGTGATGCCGCCGCCGCCGTAGACGACGCGGCCGGTGTCGGTCTTGAACTGCTCGCGCTGCGCGAGCGGGATCTCCGGACCGTTCTCGGCGTCATCGGCCATGTAGTAGTCGTAGACCGAGGTGTAGTCGCGCTGGATGTTGCGTCCGGCGGGGGTGTAGTACTTGGAGGTGGTGAGCGCGAGGCCGGCGCCGTACTGGAGCGTGTAGACGCTCTGCACGAGGCCCTTGCCCCAGCTCGTCTCGCCGATCACCAGGCCGCGGTCGTGGTCCTGCACCGCGCCGGCGACGATCTCGGAGGCCGAGGCGCTGCCGCGGTTCACGAGCACGATCAGCGGGCGGTCGAATTTCACATGCTTGCCGGGCGCGAGGTACTCCTGCGCCGAGTCGGCCGTGCGGCCCTTCGTGTAGACGACCATCTGCCCCTTGTCGAGGAAGTGATCGGAGACGCCGACGGCGGCGTCGAGCAGCCCGCCCGGGTTCATGCGCAGGTCGAGGATGAGCTTCTGCATCCCCTGGTCTTCGAGCTTGGTGATGGCGTCGTCGAGCTCGCGGACGGTGGTGGAGGTGAAGTCCTTGATGCGGATGTAGCCGACGCCCGGACGGATCATCAGGGTGTTGCTGATGGAGTTGGTCGGGATGGCGGCGCGGGTGATGGTGAGCGGAATCGGCTCTTTCATCCCCACGCGCTTGATCTTGATGCTGACGGTGGTGCCCTTCGGCCCCTTGAGGCGCTTGACGACGTCGTCGAGCGGGAGGTCTTCGGTGGCGACGCCCTCGACCTCGGCGATGACGTCACCGGCGCGGATGCCGAGGCGCGCGGCCGGCGTGCCTTCGAGCGGGGTGATGACCGTGACCTGGTCGTTCCGCTTGGTCACCAGGATGCCGAGGCCGTAGAACGTGCCTTTCTGGCGGTCCTGCATGTCCGAGTACTCCTTCGGCTCGAGGAAGGAGGTGTGCGGATCGAGGTTGCGGAGCATGCCGTCGATCGACGCGTAGACGGCCTTGTCGGAGGTGATCTCCTCGGCCGAGTAGGTGGTGACGGCGTTCAGCAGGTCGGTGTACTCACGGAGCCGCTTCTGGAGGTCGCCGTTCTGCATCGGCGCGCCGAAGAGGCGGTTCCCGTAAAAGCCTCCGAAGAGCGTCGCACCGGTGATGGCCACCAGCAACGTCAGGGAGAAGGTCCACTTTTCGTTCTTTCTCAGTTTGGCCATAGTTTCTTTCGCGTCTCTCGGCTTGCGCCCGCGTTACACTGTGTGCGGTAGTTAACGGCATTATAGGGACGAGTATTCGTTTCCCCCGGGCCGTTGACGAACTGTCACGTCCGCGAGGCCCTCACTACACATGTTCGGACCACTGGGAGTCCAGGAGCTCCTGCTCATCTTTGCGCTCGTTCTGATCGTCTTCGGCCCGCGGAAGCTGCCGGAGATCGGGCGGACGCTCGGGAAGGCCATGGGGGAGTTCCGGAAGGCGACCGACGACCTCAAGAGCACGATCGAGCGGGAAGTGCGGCTCGAGGAGCTCAAGCAGATCGCGCCGACGTCGCTGGAATCGTTCACCACGCCGTACGAGGCCGTATCAAGGAGTGAGCCAGTGGCCGTGCCGGAAGTGCCCACGCCGGCAGCCGAGCCGGCCCCCGCCTCGGAGCCCGAGCCCGCCGTGCGCGTTTCGGAGTAATGACGACCTCCGAAGACGAGCTGCCCCGGATGACGTTCCTCGACCACCTCGAGGAACTGCGGAAGAGGCTGGTGTGGTCGCTGATCGCGGTGATCGTCGGCTTCTTCACCTGCTGGGCCTTCGCCGAGCCGATCTTCGCGAAGCTGCAGGAGCCGCTGGCGGCCTTCCTCCCTCCCAATGACAAGCTCGCCTACACCCGGCTGACCGCCCCCTTCTTCCTCTACATGAAGGTGGCGTTCTTCAGCGGGCTGTTCGTGGCCTCGCCGGTGGTGCTGCTGCAGCTCTGGCTGTTCATCGCGCCGGGGCTCTACAAGAAGGAGCGGCGCCTGGCTCTGCCGTTCATCATCTTCGGCACGCTCTTCTTCATCCTCGGCGGCTACTTCGGCTACCGCTTCCTCCTGCCGGCCACCTGCAGCTTCTTCGTCGAAACCGGCAAGCAGTTCAAGCAGATGATCACGGTGGACGACTACTTCGGCTTCGCCAGCACGATCATCATGGCCTGCGGGATCGTCTTCGAGACCCCGATCCTGATCTTCTTCCTGGCCCGCCTCGGCATCGTCACGCCGGCGTTCCTGCTGCAGAAGTTCAAGTACGCCGTGGTGCTGTCGTTCGTGATCGCCGCCGTCGTAACGCCGACCCCCGACATCGTGACGCAGTCGGCGCTGGCGGTGCCGATGATCCTCCTCTACCTGATCGGGATCGCGGTGGCGTTTCTGTTTGGGAAGAAGGTGGAGTGAGGCAGTTGCTGGTTGCTGGTTGCTAGTTGC
>DASWNW010000044.1:0-52652 GCA_036399015.1 Thermoanaerobaculia bacterium
AACTGAGCCGGGCGAGACGTTCCGTGTGAACCCGATCGCCGTCGCCAGGTCAGTCGCGCTGGGCTGGGAAAACGAGAGCCCCTTCTTTGCGACGACTCTGTAGAGGTACGCCGTGCCGGCCGGAAGGTTGATGTCATTGAAGGGAGAGGCAGGCACGCTGCCGACGAGCCGGCCGTTGCGGTAAACGTCGAACCCGTCTGCCTTTGCGAAGTCGCTCCACTGAATCCGGACCGCGTTCGCGGAGGTAGCCTCGGCGATGACGCCGCCCGGCGGCGGGATCACCACGGTGACCATCGCCTGTCCGGCGACGGTGCCGGTGCACCCCCCCGTGGTCATGCCGGTGAGTGTGTAGGTCGTGGTGCTTTCCGGCTTGACGGTTCGCGTGTAGGGAAGCGCATTCACCGATACGTTGCCGAGGTCTGCCCAGGATACGACCCACGGGCCGATGCCGCTGAGCGACACGGTGAGCGTGGTGCTGCTGCCCTGCGTGATCGTGGTCGAGCCGGTGAGCGTCGCTGTCGGCGGATCGACCGGGATCTCCACAGTGGACGTCTTTTCGATCAGGCACGACGCCGTCACCTTGACGGTGAGTTTCACCGGAAGGCCGCAGGCGGCACGGAAGACGACGGTCGGCATGTTGTTCGGTCCGACGATGGTGCCGGTCCCGCCGGACAACGACCACTGATACGTCGCTCCGCCTGTCTCCGAAACCGATGCCGAGCTGTTCGTATTGGCGACGACGCGCGATGGTGCGGCGATGACCGCGGCGGGCCTCGGGCAGACCTTGACGACGGACTGGCCGGCGACCGTGCCGGTACAGCCGTACGCATCCCGAAGCGCCGTGATGCGGTACGTGGTCGTGCTCGACGGAGTCACGAACCGGGACGAGTGGCCACTGCTCGTCGATACGCGTAGCGAATTTGTCGTTCCGTCGGACCAGGTAAACTGCGGTATCGAGGCCGCGTAATCGTACTCGATCTCCGCGGGAGCCTCGCCGGGAACGTAAGTGAGGGTGGACGACGCTGCTGCGATGGCCACGGACGGCCGATCGATCGGGACGCTCCTGCTCACTTTTCCCGACGCGCCGCATGCATTCGTGACCGTCAGCTCGATGCCTACCGAACCGGAACATCCCGGGATGAACCTCACGACCTCCGCGTTCTGTGTGGAAGTGTCGATGCGGGCGTTTGTCAGCGTCCAGTGATAGGTGGTCCACTCCCCTACGGGGCGCGTGGTGACAGGTTTCGACGCGAGCGCGGAAGTGAGAGTAGTACTGAGCGTCGGCGTGGGGGCGGTGCATTGCGCGTTGAGGGTAATCGTGGCGGTCGGGACCGCGATGACCAGAGGACAACCACGAGCGTCCGTTGCGGAAAGGACGGTATAGGACGTGGTGGCCGACACGTCGACCTGCCGCACCGCGGGTGACGAGTTGTAGGTCACCTGGCCCGCGTCCTGCCACACCACCGTCCATGGCCCCTGTCCTTGCAACTCGACCGTAATGTCATGGGTGCCGGGCTGATCGATGGTCTTGGTTCCCCCGACAAGCGCCACGGCAGGTCGGATGGTCCACTTCTCCTTAGGAGGGGTCGACGTTGAGCACGACGTGGTTACCTCCACGCCGAGCTCGACCACACCAGAGCACGCCGCGATGAAGGCGACGGACGACGCCGTCGTCGTTCCGACGAGCTGACCGTTCGTGATGGACCACTTGTACGTTGCGCCGGGAGTTTCGCTGACGAATGCGCGTTCCTGAACGGACGCGGTCACGAACTCCGGCCCGGAGATCGTGGGAGCGACGGCGCCGCACGAGGTGACCGTTTTGACCGGGCTGTCGGCGGAACAGGTATCGTTCTTAGCCTTCGCAAAATAGCTCGTCGCTTCGCCCGCCTCCACGGGGATCGAGGAGGTGGTGTAGGGCAGCGGGACGTCGCCGGTGACTCCCCGCGTGTACCAGCTCCACGAGGTGACGGAGGCGGCTTCGCCCCGCACGTTTAGCGCCGTGGCGGTGAGGGTGACGGGCGTTTCCGCGGCCAGGTTCTCCGTATTCGTGGGGGCTGAGGAGAGCGTCACCGAACTGAGGTCTTCGCAGAACTTCGATACCTCGATCTTCTGCGGACGTCCCGTCGCGTCGACGTCCTGCCGGTAAATCGGGCCGGTAGTCGAGTCGCTCTTGACATGGCGGATCTCGGTGAGGGCCCCGCCTGGCGCGTATTCGACGCCACTGACGTATGGAGTCACGGCACTCGGCATGCCGAGGTGGCGCTCCGTCGTCACCGTACGGAGCGGTGGACTGAAACTGCCGCACCCGGACGTGCATCCCGGATACGTGATCTTCCAGGTCTCGCCAAGGGCCTCGTATTCGTACGACTCGGCGAACTCGTATTTTTCGGCGGGTGCCGCCTCCGGCCCGATCGCGACGGTCGTGACCTTTCGAGAGACGCGCCCTCCCGGTCCTTCGTAATGAAATTTTTCTTCCACCTTGGCCAGACCGCCGGCGAGGTTGGGATGACGGTTGTACCGGATGGCACGATCGAGCTTTCCCATCGACCCGTCGGTCGCCGAGCGGTCGAAGAAAAACTGCTTCAGCTTCCCGCCGGCGTCCGACACGGTGATGAGGCGCTCCGCCTTGTCGTAGTCGAACGACACTACGGCGCCCGTTGGCGTCGTGCGCGTTGTTACGTGACCGCGCGCGTCGTACTTGAACGTGGTTGCTGCATCGGTCTCCGGATGGGTCTCCGACGTCAGAAGACCGGCGCCGTCATAATCAAATTGGCGGGTCTGCTCGCCCATGGTGACGGTGAGCAGCCGGTCCTGGACGTCATAGGCGTAATTGGTGACCACCCCGGTCGCTCCGGCGTTTTCGGTGACTTGCACGAGCCGACCAAACCCGTCACTCTTCTCCTCGACGGTCACGTCGGTCTGAGGATTTGTCGAGGTCAGTGGCCCGGTCGCGACCTTGGAAGTGGTCCGCTTGCCGCGGCCCGACAACTTCGTACCCGTTTTGTATTCGACCTCGGTCCGCGACCCGTCCGGTTGCACGACCGTGACGACACGTCCCTGGCCGTCGTAGGTCCACTTCCCCGACTGGCCGGATGGCGTGGCCACGTAAGCGGAAGAATTCTGATACGTCGAAGGATAGGCTGCGGTCTTCCGGTTGAGCGCATCGTATCTCGTCGACGACACTGCCCATCCGTCAGGCATCCGGCGGCTCTCCTGGACCAGGCGTCCAAGGCCGTCGTAGTGATACTTGACGTGCGTCAGCTCCTCTCCGGCGGCCGCGGAGGCGAGCTCCGGCCACTGCGTCGCGGAAACGGACGCGGGAACGGTCGTGCCGCTGGCGGGGAGATACTCGTATTGAGTCCAGGCGCTGCCCGCCGGCCGCACCTCTGTCAACCGGCTGCTGGCGTCGTAGACGAACGTCGTGACGACGCCCGCCGAGTCCTTGCTGGATCGTGGAAGTCCGGTATTCGTGTCGATGGTGAGGTCGAGCGACCGGAAATTGACACCCGTGTACTTCGACGTCGCGCGGCTGCCGGCGGCGTAGGTATGGACGATCTCGAATGGCGCCGTGGTCTGTGGTGCGCAGCTCGAGTCGAGCGCTTCCGGGACTGGCGTGATGTCGCCCCCGAAGTACTGCTCGCGTTCGAGGTTACCCGTACCCGCGTTGTACGCGAAGACGGTCACGAGGTCCTGCGTTTTCTGAGTTCCGCGCGGAACTCTCTTCTTCAGAAGGACGCCCGTCGCGGCGTCGAAGCAGTAAGTGGCCTTCTCGGTTCCGCTGCTGTCGGTTTTCGTGAGGCTGTCGTACGTCCCGGTGATCCAGGGTTCCGCGGGCTGGATCGGAACGAATGGCTCGGCCGTGGTCGACGGAAACCGTCCGCGACCGGGATTGTAGTTCGTGGTCGTAGTCCGCGTCTGTTGCGTCGAAAGGCCGGAATCCACCGTCTCTTTGACGATCCGGTAGTGCCCGTATCCGTCGAAGCCGTCCTTGTCTACGTCGACGATCTCGTCGTCTGACGTAATTGTCGGATTGCCGGCGTTGTATCGAGTTCTGGAGGACGCGACGCGTGCGTTTCGCTGACGGGGGCCGCCGGTCGTGTTAGCGGGGTCGAACTCGTAGCGGACGGAGGTCTCCCGGATGACCACAGGCTGCGTGGCGGGCGCGATGGTCTCGGGGGGGGTGAATCTCTGCGACACGTACCGTTTGGAATTGAGAACATCCTCCAGCAGTGGGTTGTACGGCAGCCCGTACGTCGCGTGTTCGGCCGTGCCGGACGAGGTGTCGAAAAAATTCTCCGTCTTTCCGCCGGCCGGGTCGGTGATGGTCGTCTTCGTCCACGCGGCGACCTGATTAGGGATGGGCGGCTGGATCTCGGAAACGTAAGTCCACGAGCCGGTCAGCGTTCCGTCCGGTGCATAGACGTGGCGCTTCTTGACGCCGGGTTGCGGGTTCTGCGCGTACGGATCTTCGGACGAACTGCCTCGTTCCGGGAATTTGTAAATTTCCCACTCCCACGCGATTTTCCCTCGCGTCGGCAAGATCATTTCTTTGAGACAGCCAGCCACTCCGCCGAGGCCGGTGCGGTTGTACTCGAAGGCGTACGAGGTACCGTCTGGCAGCCCGAGTGACGACAGCAACTGGACCGGCGCCAAGGGCTCGTGGTACGAGCCGGAAATCGTGTCCCAACCCGGTCGTTCGAGGATCGCTGCCGTGTAGTTGAACGTGTACTGCGCGCTCGTTCCCTGGAACGCCGCGACGGTGATCGACTGCACCAGCATCCGCTCCTGCGCGGTGCCCCAGTTCGGCTCTGCGGGAGGCACATCATCCAAACCGCTTTCGAACGGCATCCGGCCTAACGTGACGGTGTGACTCCTCGATCCATCCGTAATGGTCCAGGCAGTAATGACCCCTCCGCTCCGCGTACAGGTGACAGTCAGGGCAGTCGGGTTGAATTTGTTGCCGATGTGCTTCAGCAGCCACGGCGCGAGGTCGTCGTTCTCATCGTCTTCCGTGGTTGACGGGTCGTCGTCCGGCACGAACGTGTGCACCTCGCCGGTCGGAAACTCGATCAGGTACTGAGTCCCGTTTTGCTTCATCCGCAGGTACGACCCGTCGCTCGTGTATCTGGCGCCGTCGGTGTACGTGTTATTGAACTTCTCGTAGAAACTGTGCACTCCGCCATCCGGACTCTCGTACTCCCAGACGCCGGACGCGTTCGTCTGTTCGCGCGGCGGGAAGAGGCGGCCGAGCGATATCGTCCATCCAAGACCGGCGTTCGAGCGCCGGTTCGGGAACGCGGAGACGCACGAGTCGTTCCCCGTTTTTCCGCAGCTGATCCCCGCATTTCCCAGGTCGACACGTTCTTCGGAATCCCAGACCATGCCGTTTCCGGAGAGGCGAAGCTGGTACGACAGGCCTCCGCCGATCGAATACTCCTGGCCGACCGGGATCGTCACCGTCAGATTTCCATTGAACGCATTGATCGCGTCGAGATCGTTGAAGTGGTAGACGCGGTTCGGGTCGAACCCTTTTGCCACGTGCGGGTGCTGGTCCGCGCCGGCGGCGGCCGCGGCTGCACAGATCAGGAGAAGTACGGAGAGCCGGAACTTCACGGCTGCACCTCGAACGTCGCCGTACGCAGACGCCGCGGGTCGATCACCAGAACGAGGTCACCGCCTTCGACCGCGCCCGGCGGCTCCGGATTGCCCTTCAGCCGCTGCAATGATTGCAGGCGCATGACGACCGCGCCGTTCTGCTCACCGTCCGCGTCGAGCCCGCCGCCGTCGGCCCCGCTGAACGTCCATGCGCCGCGCCGGGGGCGTACATACAGGACCTCGACGGCGTTGCTGCCGATTCGGACCGACGTTTCGCCGGAGATGGCCTCGATGCGTATCGGCCGGCGTGACATGACCATCGTCTCGGGCTTCGTGTGCACCGCCGAGCCACTGTCGACATCGACGACCGTCCAGATGCCACTCGCCTCGTCGGCGGCCTCGTGCGCGATCGCAAAGTCCGAGTTTGGCGTTGCCGGGCCGTAACCTCGAAGGATGCGAGTGGCGACGTGGAAGTTGCGCGGCTCGCGGATGACGGCCATCCAGGCAACGTGAGTTCCCGGCTTCAGGTCGCCGACGGTCACGCCGCCGGGCCCGAAAGAAACCCGAGGCGGCTTGTTCGCGTTCTCTGTGGCGGAAGCGGAGAACGGGCAGAGTACGGCAAGGGAAAACGTGAGAATCAGAAGCTGTTTCATCGGGGACACGCCTCGCGTATCTGTTCGCGGTTGATCGACGGACACGGCGGAGCCTGTGCACCGAAGGTTGACGGATTGTTTGGACTGACGCCGCCAGAATATCCGACCGCACGCAGAGGTGTCCAACGGGTTGCGCGGCGAGGCGAAATTTCGAACAACAAAAAAGGCGCGGCCTTGCGGCCGCGCCTTCGTCAGTCGATGACTGAGTCTTAGTACATGCCGCCCATGCCGCCGCCCATGCCGGCAGCCGGGTTCTGGCCGCCGCCGCTCTTGTCGTCTTCCTTGATCTCGGAGACGAGAGCCTCGGTGGTGAGCATGAGGCCGGCGATGGAGGAGGCGTTGAGCAGCGCCTGCTTCGTCACCTTGGCCGGGTCGATGATGCCGTTCTCGATCATGTCGACCATCTTCTCGCTGCGGGCGTCGAAGCCGTAGCTGCCGCCCTGCTTGCGGACTTCGTTCAGGAGGACGGAGCCCTCGAGACCGGCGTTGAAGACGATCTGGCGGAACGGCTCCTCGAGCGCGCGCTTGATGACGTTGACGCCGACCTTGACGTCGCCCTCGGCCTGCACCTTCTCGACCGCCTCGACCGCACGGAGGAGAGCGACGCCGCCGCCCGGGACGATGCCCTCTTCGACGGCCGCCTTGGTGGCGTGCATCGCATCCTCGACGCGCGCCTTCTTCTCCTTCATCTCGGTCTCGGTGGCAGCACCGACCTTGATGACGGCCACGCCGCCGACGAGCTTGGCGAGGCGCTCCTGGAGCTTCTCGCGGTCGTAGTCGGAGGTGGTGTCCTCGATGGCCGCACGGATCTGCTTCACACGGCCGGCGATCGCTTCCTTGCGGGTGCGGTCGTCGGTGTCGGTGACGAGGGTGGTGTTGTCCTTGTCGATGGCCACGCGCTTCGCGTCGCCGAGGTCTTCCCACTTGACCGACTCGAGCTTGACGCCGATGTCCTCGGAGATCAGCTTGCCGCCGGTGAGGATGGCGATGTCCTCGAGCATGGCCTTGCGGCGGTCACCGAAGCCGGGCGCCTTGACGGCGGCGACGTTCAGCGTGCCACGGAGCTTGTTGACGACGAGCGTGGCGAGCGCCTCGCCCTCGACGTCCTCGGCGATGATGAGCAGCGGCTTGCCCTGGCGGGCGACCTGCTCGAGGATCGGGAGGAGGTCCTTCATCGAGGAGATCTTCTTCTCGTAGATCAGGATCTTGGCGTTCTCGAGGACCGTCTCCATGCGCTCCGGATCGGTCACGAAGTACGGGGAGAGGTAGCCGCGATCGAACTGCATGCCCTCGACGACTTCGAGGACGGTGTCGAGGCCGCGGGCCTCTTCGACGGTGATGACGCCGTCCTTGCCGACCTTCTCCATCGCGCCGGCGATGATCGAGCCGATCTCTTCATCGTTGTTCGCGGAGATGGTGCCGATGTGCTGGATGTCCTTCCCCTCGACCGGGCGGGCCATCTTCTCGATGGCCTCGATGGCGGCGCGGACGCCGAGCTCGATGCCGCGCTTGATCTCCATCGGGTTGGCGCCGGCGGTGACGTTCTTGACGCCCTCGCGGAAGATCGCCTGGGCCAGGACCGTGGCGGTCGTGGTGCCGTCACCGGCGATGTCGGAGGTCTTCGAGGCGACCTCGCGGACCATCTGGGCGCCGGCGTTCTCGAGCTCGTCCTTGAGCTCGATCTCCTTGGCGACGGTCACGCCGTCCTTGGTGATGGTGGGGGAGCCGAACTTCTTCTCGATGACGACGTTGCGGCCCTTGGGACCGAGCGTCACCTTGACGGCGTCGGCGAGCTTGTTGACGCCGCGAAGGATCGCCTGACGGGCATCTTCACTGTAGGTAATGCGCTTAGCCATGGTGTGTTCTCCTTTTATGCTTCGACGATCGCGAGGACTTCGTCTTCGCGGAGGATCGTGTACTCGACGTCATCGATCTTGATGTCGGTGCCGGAGTACTTGCCGATCAGGACGGTGTCGCCGGCCTTGACGTCGAGCTTCATGCGGTTGCCCGCCTCGTTGAACTTGCCCTCGCCGACGGCGATGACCTGTGCTTCCTGCGGCTTTTCCTTCGCCGTGTCGGGGATGATGATCCCGCCGCGGACCTGCTCCTTGGTGTCGCTGCGCTTGACGACGATGCGGTCGTACAGCGGGCGGAGCTTCGTCTGAGTCGCTGTTGCTGCCATGTGCATATCTCCTTTCGCTACAACTTCTTAGTGGGTGGTTCGCGGGAGTTCCGCGTCTTGGGTTCTGCTGAAGGATGAGGTTGAGTGTTTAGCACTCATGCCTCACGAGTGCTAACAATAGTGCCGCGGCGAGATTCCTGTCAAGGGGGGACGGACGGAGGCTCGTCACTGGCTTGGAGGAGGGTGATGACCGCCGCTGAACAGCGCCCCTTCGTCGGTGGCGTGATCGACCAGCGGAAAGCCGAGTGCGTTCGCTACGGCGCGCCAGCGCTCCTGGAAGTCGTTGCGCTGGTGGTGGGGGAGCGGGATGCCGTCGGCGTAGAAGTCGATGTGTAGCATCTCGCCGGCCCACGCCACGGCCATGACGTCGCCGGGAGTGCGGGGGAGGCCGAGGTCGAGGGTGGAGGGTTTCGCGTACTGTCCGGCGAGGGTGGGGTTGAGGATCAGGTCGTAGCGCTTGCGCCTGGTCGGGTCGCCGGCGGTGAGGAGGGTGGCGAAGCCGGGCTGCGGCGCGCGGCCGATGCCGGTCTCGGAGTCGCTCTCGAAGACGTGCACCTCCCGCTCGGTCTCGTGGAAGCGGCGGATGATCGCCTTCCCCTCGGCCGTCGCCGACCATAGCGCGAAGCCGTCGCGCGTGGCGAGCGAGGTGGCGCGCACCTGATGCTCGCTGAAGCGGGGGCGCAGGCCGGCGTCGAAGGCGATGCTCTCGCCGGCGAGCACGAAGCCGGCGCCGCGGGGTGCGGGCGCGGCCGCCACCAGCGCCAGCACGGCGCCGAGGCACGCCAGGAGCGAGGCGATGCGACGAAGGCCGGTCACGGGCCTCGATGATAGCCGCAACGGTCTGAAACGTTTTCCCGCCTCCCTTCACTACCAGGAAACCAGGGAAGGTGACCAATGGCCAATTCGCAACTCCTCGTGCTGTCGTTTCTCGTCCTGCTGCCGATGATCCCGTCGTTCCTGCTGTTCAAGCTCCTCCCGTCGCGGGCGGTGGTTCGCGGTCCGCTGGCGGGGCTGAACGTGGCGCTGGGCGGCGCCTTCGCCGGCTACGTGGCGCTGACCGTGTTCGTGGCCACGTTCTACGCGCAGAGCCTCAAGCCGCCGGCGCGGACGTACCGGATCTGGACGGTCAGCGGCCAGTTGCAGTTCCCGCCGGGAGAGCGGCCGCAGATCGGCTGGGACCTCGGTCCGCCGCTGCTCACGCTCGACCGCAGCAACAGCTTCTACCTCGCCATCCCGCTGGCCGACGGCGCCGAGATGCCGGACCTCGTGCTCGAGGCGCCGGGCTACGCGCCGAAGAGCATCCGGCTCCGGAAGGAAGCGGGGCTGGGGATCGACTACGCCTGTGCCATCAACGCGAAAGACGCCCGCATCCAGCTCGGGAAGCCGATCGTCTTCGAGAAACCGCCGACACAAACCTATGCGCCGCCGCCCGAGCAGCCGGTGCAGCTCGCAGGAGGACTCTAGTCATGCGCACCAGAATCGCCGTTGCCCTCTTTCTTCTCACCGTCACCGCCACCGCCGCTCTCGCCGACGTGCGCGGCAAGGTCACCTATCCCGATACCACGCCGCACGTGAAAGCAGCGGCCACCATCCGGAGCAGCTCCGGCGCCTCGGCGACGGTTTACACCGGACCGGACGGGATCTTCGTCCACCCCAACATCCCCGCCGGCGAGTACACGCTCGAGATCCGGACGCCGCGGGACTCGCGCACGCTGCGGATCACCGTGACGTCCGCCCCAATCACCGACGTTCCACCGGTGACTCTGAACTGAGCGGTATCAGTGGCGGACGGAGCGGCGTCTCGGCTGCCGTTCGCCACTGACGAACGTGCTCGTGGCCTGGTTGTTCTCCGTCAGCACGTCGACCGTCGCGACGCTCGCTTCCGCGTTGATCGTGAGCGCCGACTCATATGGCGGTGCGACGCCGGCGAGGTCGAACGTGATCGAGGCGTACGGGGCGAGCGTGGGAGCCGAACAGACGATGCTCGTCCCGGAGTTGACACAGCCGGGCGGCGCGTACGCCATCGCCAGCTGCGCCGACCAGGAGAGCGCCACCTGCGGCTTCGTGGCCGTGCCGGGACCGTAGTTCGCGAGCGTCACGCGCCAGTTGAAGATCTTGCCGGGATCGACGCGCGCAGGCGTATCGAGGGTCACGGCGACGTCGGTGAGGAGATGCGCGTCATCGTCCGCGATGGTGATGGTCACGTTGTACGGCTCGCCCTGCAACGCGCCGCCGGATGGTCTGCGCAACTCCACGAGCAGCGTCTCGTCCGGCTCCGGCGTGCTGTCCTGCGCCGCGGTGAAGGCGATCGTCTTGCGCGTTTCGCCGTGATTGAAGGTGAGCCGGCCGGCGAAGAGGAAGTAGTCGCCCGGTGACGCGGTCCCGCCCGCGCCGACGCCGTATTCGATCGAGACGGTGCCGGACGCGCCACCGACGCGGACGACGTCGAGCGAGATCGTCGTTCCCTCGCGGACCGTCACCGCGGAGGCGGTCAGTTGCAGCACGCCCGCCTCGTTCGCGGCAGCCACCGGCGGCGACATCTCGGAGGTGTTCCACCGGAGGCGATCGGTGGCCGTGGCGGTGATCTGGTCGCCCGGCTTCAGGCCGAAGGTCGTGGCGGTGAAGCTCGCGTGACCGGACAGGTCCGACGCCGCATCGACCGACTGAATGAAGCGGCCGTTCGCATAAAGGTCGATCCGGTACGAGACCGACGCGGGACCGTCGACCGTCCCGTCGATCATGATCGTGCTGCCGCTGAAGACCGCGCGTGTGACGAGGGGAAAGTTCTGGCGATCGTTCGCCCCCTGGTCGGTGTCGCCGGGGTCGTTCGCCGTCGGCCCATCGGCGCCGAGGTCGATCGGCAGTCCGCCATTGCCGGCGAAGCTGTTGTTCGTGATCGGGTTGCCGAACGCGTTCGCACCGGCAACCGTGACGCCATTGCCGGCGTTGAAGGCGATGACGTTGCCGACGCCGAGCTCCATGTCGCCCACCCAGACGTCCCGCGCGCCGGCGATCCGCACGCCGTCGCCGCCGTTGGGGACGGGCGTTTTCAGGTCGAGACCGGCCCCGATCGCATTGTCGATCAGCAGGGTCTCCAGAATCGAACCGGTCGTCGACTCGATGAAGACGCCGTGCCCTTCGTTCCCGGAGATGACGTTGACCGGCACCAGGGCGTTCTCGTTGTCGTCGCCGATGGTCGCGAATTCGGTGGGATCGCGGAGCACGATGCCGTGGCCGCGGTTCGGAAGCGCCGCGAGGCCAGTCGCGTCCGTGCCGATGAAGGCGGCGGCGATCGAGACGCGACCGACGCCGATCGCCTCGATGCCGTTCCCCGCATTCGCCGCGACGATCAGCCGATCGAGCGAGGCGCCGGTCGACAGCGTGAAGCCGGTGGCCCGGATCCCCGGTCCGCGGTTGGGCATCGCTGTGACGCCGTCGGCGGCAGTGCCGATGCGATTGGCGGAGATGCCGACGGTGCCGGTCGCCAGGATCCCGCCTGCTCCGTTGCCGGAGATCACGTTGCGCGACGAAAAGTTCCCGCCGATGCCGCTCGCCTCACCGAAGGAGGCGATCCCGAAGCCGCCGTTGCCGGCCGGTGTACGTCCATCCGGCCGGACTCCGATGTAGCAGCCGCCGATCGCGGTGTCGTACGTGAGCGGCCGGATCTCGATGCCGTGCGAGGCAAAGCCGGTGATTGCAAGCGCCAGGATCGTGACGTCGGCCAGGTTGGTGTCAATGACCAGACCGGAGCCGAAGCCGGCGGACGTGCCGGAGATCTCGATCACGGGAGTCTGAAAGTAGCCTGCCTGCGACCGGCCGTCGATCGAGACGGCGGCGCGGATCACCGGCAGCGGCGACAGGAGCTGGATCGTGTGCGGCCCCGGCCCCGGAATCCTGAAGATGACGGAGTCTTCACCGTACGTGTCGGCATTGACGTCGTGCAGCGCCTGGCGCAGCGAGCCGGGACCGGCGTCGTTGACGTTCGACACGGTGAAGATGGCAGCCGAGACGTCGAGGGCGAGCGAGGAGAGGACGATTGCGAGGAGGCGGGTCATGGCGGCTGAGAGTCCAGCGTAGACCGTACCTCGGCCGCGGCTCGATGGCGAGCGCGCTGGGACAACCGGCGCGGGCGGCGGGGCAGCCGACCTAGAACCGCCGGCGCTTTCGCCGTCTGCGCGGAAGGGTGATCCAGCCCTTGCGCGCGAACCAGGTCAGCATCACCAGCGCCGTGCCGGCCATCAGCGAGAGCGCGAACTCGTAGCCGTGCAGCCATTTCAGCTCCGGCATGTGCTCGAAGTTCATCCCGTAAACGCCGGCGATGAGGGTGAGCGGGAGCATGATGGCCGAGAAGATGGTCAGCACCTTCATGATCTCGTTGGTGCGGTTCGCGACCACGGAGAGGTAGGCGTCCATCGTCCCGGTCATCTGCTCGCGGTCGATGTCGATGTTCTCGCTGATGCGGTGCATGTGGTCGTAAGCATCGCGGAAATAGATGAGGTGCTCCTGCTGGACGAACTGCGCGGCGCCGCGGGAGATCTGGTTGAGCAGCTCGCGTTGCGGCAGGGAGTGCCGCCGCAGGACGTTCACGTCGCGCTTGAGGTGGAGCAGTTCGTCGAGGTGCTCCTCCTCGGCGTTCTCGAAGATGCGGTCCTGGAGGTTGTCGACGGCGTCGCCGACCTGCTCGAGCAGCGGGAAGTAGGCGTCGACCATCTCGTCGACGATCGAGTAGAGCAAAAAGTCGGGACCGCGGTCGAGGAGGCGCCGGTCGCCGGGGAGGCGGTTGCAGACGTTGTCGATCGCCGGCAGCGGACGGCGGTGGATGGTGAAGAGGAAGTTCCGTCCCAGGAACGCCGCGATCTTGTAGGTCTCCGAGGCGTGGCTGGAGACGTTCACGTCGACCGTGCGGAAGATGAAGAAGTCGTGGTTCGTGAACTTGTCGTACTTCGGGAGCGTCGTCGGCGAGAGCGAGTCCTCCGCGGCGAGCTCGTGGAACCCGAAACGCTCCTCGAGCAGCGGCTCGATGTCCTCGTGGATCGGCTCCTGGATGTCGACCCAGAGCTTGTCGTCGCTCTCGGCCCGCCAGATGTCGATGACTTCGGCGCCCCCCTGACGGAGGGCGCCGTCCTGCAGGACCGAGACGCGAAGCTTGGTCACAGGAGCTGATCGAGCGCCGTGTACTTCCTCGACTGCGACGTGGCCACGGCCTCGTAGGTGATCTCACCCTTGTAGACGTTCACCCCTTCGGCGAGGCCGGCATTACCGCGGACGGCGCGGTCGAAGCCGAGGCCCGCGAGCGTGCGGGTGTACGGAAGCGTGGCGTTGGTGAGGGCGATGGTCGAGGTGCGCGGCACCGCGCCCGGCATGTTGGCGACGCAGTAGTGGACGACGCCGTCGACCTCGTACACCGGGTCGGAGTGGGTGGTCGGACGTGCGGTCTCGACGCAGCCGCCCTGGTCGATGGCCACGTCGACGATGACGGAGCCTTTCTTCATCTGGCCGATCATCGCGCGCGTGACGAGCTTCGGCGCCGCGGCGCCGGGGATGAGCACGCCGCCGATGAGGAGGTCGGCGCGGCGCACCGCGTCTTCGAGATGGGCGCGGCTGGAGGCGAGCGTCTGCACTTCGCCGCGGAAGATGTCGTCGAGCTGGCGGAGGCGGTCGAGGCTCACGTCGAGAATGGTCACGCGCGCGCCGAGGCCGACGGCCATCTTGGCGGCGTTCGTACCGACTACGCCGCCGCCGATGATCACGACGTCGGCCGGCAGGACGCCCGGGACGCCGCCGAGGAGGACGCCGCGGCCGTTGTTCGGCTTGTGGAGGTAGTAGGCGCCGACGTGCACCGACATGCGTCCGGCCACTTCCGACATCGGGGTGAGCAGCGGGAGCGTGCGCTTGCGGTCGTCGGTGATGGTCTCGTACGCGACGCCGATGATGTTCTTCTCGAGCAGCGCCTGCGTGAGGTCGGGGACGGGCGCGAGGTGGAGGTAGGTGAAGAGGAGCTGACCGTTCTTGAGGCGCTTCAGGTCGGCCTCGATCGGCTCCTTCACCTTCACGATCATCTCCGCGGCGTCGTACACCGCGTCGGCGTCGGGGAGGATCTTCGCGCCGGCGGCCTCGTACTCCTCGTCGGCGAATCCGCTGCCGTGGCCGGCGCCCTTCTGGATGAGCACTTCGTGGCCGTCGGAAGAGAGGTCGCGCGCCCCGGCGGGGGTCATCCCCACCCGGTATTCGTTGTTCTTGATCTCGGTCGGTACTCCGATCCGCATCGTGTGCAGTCTCCGTTCAACTGATAGTCGCGCGGAGTATATGCGGTTAGCGGACCGACCGGCGGCGGGGGAGGTGCGGCGGCGGAGGCGCCGGGACGCCGAACTTTTCGGGGGCCACCCACTGCCCCGCTTTCAGCGCGTCGAGCGCGCCCCAGCCGGACTCGAGATCCCACCCGGCGGTGTAGAGATCGCGCGCGGTGTAGCGGAGGATCGCGGCGACCCACGCCGGCGACAGATCGGGCGCGAGCGACAGCATCAGCGCCGCGGCGCCGGCGACGTGCGGCGCGGCCATGGAGGTGCCGTTGAGGAGGCCGTAGATCTCGGTCGCGTATTCGATCGTGTACTCGCCCGGCTGACCGAGGATCTCCTCGCCGACCGCGTACTTCACGCCGACCGCGAGCGGGAACGAGAAGTTCTTCCACTCCGGCGTGTCGGGCGTCGGATGGAACGACCAGTTGTGCGCACCGTTGTCGCTCGCGTACGTCTCGATGATCAGCGCGGCGGCGCCGGCGGCCTTGGCGTTGCGCGCCATCTCGTAGAAGAAGTACTTGCCGCGGCGCACGAGCGCGATCTCGCCTCGCACGGACGGAGGGAACTCGTGCGGCTCGCCGACGCCGCAGTCGATCACTTTTCCGGTGACCTTCTTGTAGGGGGCGCCCTTGACGATCCACGAGGGGAAGCGCGAGCCGTCGCTGTAGTTGAGGTCGAGCGATTCGAGCGCGCCGTGGTTGAACGTGGAGCGCACGGCCGTCCCCGGCGCGAGCACGGTCAGACCGCGGCCGTAGCTGGAGAAATTGGCGCGGAGGCCGGTCGGTGCGGTGGCGCCGACGCCGATGACGCCGGGATAGCTGGCGGGGAAGCTGGTTCCCTCCAGGCCGGTGTTTCCGACCGACGCGACGACGACGATGCCGTCGGCGATGGCCTGCGAGATCACCTGCTTCTCGACCTCCGACGGTGAGGCCGATCCGAGGGAGGTGTTGATCACCCACCGGCCGCCTTCGGTCTTCGCCTTCGCGAGCACCCATTCGAACGCGGCCACGACGGTCTCGGAGCTTCCGTTGCCGTCGTCGTCGAGCGCCTTCACGGCCCACAACCGCGCGCCTGGGGCGACGCCGACGACGCCGAAGCCGTTCTGGCCGGCGGCGATCGTGCCGGCGACGTGCGTGCCGTGCTTGTGGCCGTCGAGCGGCAGCTCGCCCGGCTCGACGGCGTTGAAGCCGCCGCGGTAGGCGTCGGCGAGATCGGGGTGCAGGACGTCGATGCCGGTGTCGATGACGACGACGTTGACGTTCTCGCCGCGCGTGACGGCCCAGACCTGCGGCGCGCCGACGTCGGTGACGCCCCAGGGGATCTCTTCAGGGATGGTGGCGAGGGGAGTGGCCGGCGCCGGCGCCGCTTCGAACGCGTGGCGCGGCACGACCCGCTCGACGATGACGTCGCCGCTGCTCGCGAGCGCCGCCGCTTCTTCGCCGGTGAGGTCCGCGGCGTACGCGTTGACGGCCGGAAAGGCCCGCACGCGCTCGCGCAGCATGGCGCGGAGGCGGGGAGCGCGCGCCTGCTCGCGAGGGGCGATGAGATAGCGCCCGGTCTCCTCCCCCGACAGCGGCAGTGCCTGTGCGGCAAGTAGCGCTGTTCCGAGGAGGAGCCCGAGTGCGCGGTTCATCGCGTTACCGATTGTACGAGCGGCGTCCTGATCTTTGCGGACGCGTCCAGCCGATGTCGAGCAACTGGTAGAGCGTCAGGTCGAGTCCGTGCAGGAGGTCGGAGTTGATCGACGGCTCCATCAGCAGGTTCGGCGACGCGTTGACGTCCCAGTGATGCGTCGAAGAGCCGGGCTCCTCGGTGCAGGGCGCGTAGAGGCGCATGTAGTTCTGGTTGGTGCCGGCGAGCTGGCTCGGGTCAGTCCGGATCGTGCCGCGGGCGCCGTTCACCGACCGCAGCAGGCTGCCGTCGTCCTGGGTGACGCTGATGGCCGGGATGGTGATGTCGCCGCCGTCACCGCTGCTCGAGCCCATCGACGGCGGCTGGCAGGTGTCGCGGCGGTTGTCGACGACGATGACGCCGATCGCGCCGGCTGCCTGCGCGTTGCGCGCCTTGACGACGAACGTGCATTCGCCACGGTCGACGAGCGCGAGCTTGCCGGCCACCGCATCGGCGTTCGTGAAGGCGGTGCAGCCGTCGGTCGTCGAGGGACCATCGTCGTTCGCGGCGTCGAGCGCCTTGGCGATCTCGCCCGACAGCACGGCGGCGCTCGGGGACGGACCGAAGACGGCCGTGCCGATGTCGTAGTTGCGCGCCAGCGTCGAGGGCTCGGTGATCGTGAGCGTGGTCACCGGCTGGAGGAAGCGGAAGGTGTTGAGTCTGACGTTGTCGCCATCCCACACGAGGTTCCCCGTGTTGCCGATCGACTGCGAGCGCGCCTCGGCGCTCATCTGGTCCCAGCGCTGCCCGGTGGTGAGGTCGAGCGTGTGGACGTCGGAGATGGCGGGGATGCCGTCGCGGAACGAAGGCGCGGTGCCGTTGCCGGCGATGCCGAGGCCATGTCCGAGCTCGTGCAGCACGACGACGTAGAGATCGCTGTGAATGCCTTTTTCCCGATCGAGCCCGTAGTACCAGCCCGACTCGCCGAGGCAGGTGGGATTGTCGAGGGCGGAGTTGAACTGCACGAAGATGTCGGGGGTGCCGGGCGCGAGGTCGCGGCCGGTCATCGCGTTCGCGAGGGCGATCGGATACCAGACGTTCGCCTTCGGCGCGTTGGTGAAGTCGCGCTGCCAGCTCCAGGGAGCGGCCTGGCCGAGAATCGCGCTGTCGGCGGTGCAGCCGCCGGGGATCACCGGGAAGGTGGCCTGGGCGATGATGTCGACGTTCGTCTCGAGGAGGACCGACCAGGCGTCGGCCGCCGCCTGGAAGACGTGCAGCCGCTGCGCGCCGCGCGTCGTGCCGGGATTGCCGCCGACCGGGAGCACCGGGGTCGGGTCGTTGAAGCCGACGCCGGGCTGGTCGCCGTTGACGATGATGATCTTCCCCGTGCCGGCGAAGGCACTGACGGAAGCGCAGAGTGCGAGGGTGAGGAGGAGCGCGCGGCGCATCACTGGTCCTGCGCCTTTCGGAGGGCGACGCGCTCGGCCGGAGCGGTCAGGAACCGACGGGCGCTTTCAGCGTTGTCGACGCAGGCCATCGTCACCTTGCCGTCCGGGCCGATGCGGGCCACGACCAGCTCCATGGCGGACATCGGGGAGTTGACGCCGTCCGCGGTCTCGACGCTGCGTCCGTCGCCGAGACGGGCGAAGAGCTGGGTCAGGTCGACGCGGGGCGCCATGCGGACCAGCGAGTCGCGCAGCGGGAGCCGGGCCGGCTCTTCCGTGGCGAGCGCGAGCGGGGCGGCGAGCGCCAGTGAAGCGAAAGCGACGAGCAGCCGTCGGGACATCTATCCTCCTGTGTAGACCTTGCGGGACGATGAGGGAAGTTATTTTACAGGAGTGAAAGGGGACGGGCGGTGAACAAATTTCGTCAGCGCCCGCGGCGGCCGGGAGCACGTCCGGTCGTGGGAGCGGTGGGGAAGGCGTTCGGCGCGAGCTGGCGCGCCGCTGCGTAGACGTTGACCATGCCGTGCCCGAAGTCGCCGTCCTGCCCGGGAGCACCGAGGTCGATGGCAGTCGCCCGCATCGCGTTGAGGATCGCTTCCGCCGGCGCTTCCGGCGCGAGCATCCAGAGCACGGCGGCTGCCCCGGCGGCGTGCGGGCAGGCCATCGAGGTTCCGCTGTTCTCGTCGTAATCCCACAGGTCATACGAGACGGTGAGCGGGCCGCTGCCCTTTGCGGCGAGCGCTTCGCCGACTTCGAGCGTGAGGCGGAGGACCACCGGCCAGTCCACCGGGAAGTCGGTCTGGAGCGTCCAGGGATTGACCGAGTCGTCGCTGTTGAAGATCGCCACCGCCTTCGCGCCGGCGTTCATCGCGGCGAGGGTCTTGTCGGCGAAGGTGATCCCGCCGCCGCGGCGGAGGAGGGCGATCTTTCCCTCGACGGAGGCGGGAAAGTCTCCCGGAGCGCCGAGGCCGCAGTAGACGTACTCGCCGGCGAACGTGCCTTTGGCGGAGCCGTTGACGTAGCGCACGAGCTGCGCGGTCTGGCCGTCGTAGATGTAGCTGAGGTACTTCGAGCCGACCGGGACGGTGGAGAGGACTTTCACGCCGGGGGCGGCGAAGTCGACCTCCGGTCCGCGGTTCGAGAAGAAGCCGAGCTTGCGCTGCGCGTCGACGGCCACCACGGCGTTGACGGAGGGGTACCCGGCCGGGAACGCCACCGGTTGCGGCTCTTTCTCCGTCGACATGTTGCCGGTCGCGGCGAAGAGGAGCACGCCGGCGTCGGCGGCGCGCTGGAAGGCCTCGCGCTCGGCGGAGCTGTGGTCCTCCGAGCCGATGGACATGTTGACGATCCAGTTCCCGCCGAGCTTTTTCTTCTGGTCGAGGACCCAGTCGAGCCCCGTCAGGATCTGGTCGCTGTAGCCCTGGCCGTCGGAGTTCAGCACCTTGACGCCCCAGAGCCGCACGCCGGGCGCCACACCGACGACGCCGAGGCCGTTGTCGGCCGCGGCGATGGTGCCGGCGACGTGGGTGCCGTGGTGGTGGTCGTCGTAGGCGTTGTCGCTGTCGTCGAAGGTGTTGAAGCCGCCGGCGTAGATTGCCTTCAGCTCGGCGTGGGTGTAGTCGATGCCGGTGTCGAGGACGGCCACGTTCACGATGCCGGCACGGCGTCCGGCGGCGGCGGCGCGTGCCCCGGTGTCGATCACGCCGAGGGGAACGGTCTGGCCGAGGATGTTCGGCGTGGCGTCGAAGGTGCGGCGTACGACCACCGGCTCGACCCAGCGCACTTCCTCCGACGCCCGCAGCGCCTCGACCTCTTCCGCCGTCAGGTCGGCCGCGAAGCCGCGGAACGAGCGGAAGCCTCGCACGCCGTCGGGCTGGACCACCTGGTCGACGCTGTCGCGCAGCGCCTGAAGCGTGCCCGGCCCGAACGGTTTCTTCGTGGCGACGAGGTACCGCCCGGGAGCGACATCAGCGGCGAACGCTGCGGTGGCGAGGAGGACGGCAACCAGGGAGGGGGCGATGCGGAGCATGGATCGTGAATGATAACGTAGACCCCATGGCTGATTGGAAACAGAACCTGGTGAACGACGCCCGCGGCATCGCCGAAATGCTCCGGGACACGAAGACGATCGCGGTGCTCGGGATCAAGCCGGAGTCGCATGCAGGCCAGCCGGCGTATTACGTCGCCGCGCACATGGACCGCGCCGGCTATGACGTGATCCCCGTCCCGGTCTACTTCCCCGAGATGACGGAGATGCTCGGCAAGCCGGTGTTCCGCACGCTCGCCGCCATCGGGCGCCCGATCGACATGGTGAACGTCTTCCGCCGTCCCGGCGACATTCCGCCCCACGTCGACGACATCCTCGCGGCGAAGCCGAAGTACGTCTGGTTCCAGCTCGGCATCCGCAACGACGAGGCGGCGCAGCGGCTGGCCGAGGCGGGCATCAAGGTCGTGCAGGACCGCTGTCTCATGGTGGAAGAGGGGCGGCTCGGGCGGTAGCTCCGGTGGAGGCGCGCCTCGAGTTCCCGCCGCACGTGCTGTGGGAGACGCGCGCCGGCTCCGGCACGCCGGTGGCGCTCGTGCACGGCCTCAGCGGGTCGTCCCGCTGGTGGTCGAAGAACATCGACGCGCTCGCGGAGAAGCATCTCGTCGCCGCCGTCGACCTGACCGGCTTCGGCAGGAACCGCCGCTACACGCTGCTGCCGGAGATGGTGCCCTCGTTCCGCGAGCTGGCGGCGCTGCTGGAGCGCTGGCTGGAGACGTTCGGCGAGCCGGTGCACCTCATCGGGCATTCGATGGGGGGCCAGCTCTCGATCCGCGTGGCCGCCGAGCGGCCCGACCTGGTCCGCTCGCTCATCCTCGTCAACTCGGCCGGGATGCCGTTTCGCGTCGATCCCCGGCCGCACGTGCGCACGCTTCCGCGGCCGCCGTATGGTGGACCGGGCATCGCGCGGGTGCTGCTGCCCGACTTCCTCCGCGCCGGTCCCGCCTCCGTCGCCATGGCCGGGACGCGCGTGGTCCTCGGCGACATGCGACCGATGATGCAGGCCATCCGCGCGCCGGCGCTGCTGGTCTGGGGCGAGGGGGATCCGCTCGTCCCGGTGCACTACGGCGAGGCAATGCAGCGCGAGATCGCCGGGTCGCGTCTGGTGGTGATCCCCGGCGCGGCGCACGTGGCGATGTGGGATGCACCGGAGGAGTTCAACCGGCTGGCGGCGTCGTTCCTCGACGAGGTGGAGGAGCGGGAGCCGCGCCCCTCCGAGCCGGCCTTCAACTGGGGGATCGCCGGCTGGACGGCCGGCATCGCGCACCGTCAGGCCGGCCGCCGTCGCGACATCGTGCTCGTGCACGGGCTGGGGATGTCGAGCGCCTACCTGCAGCGCCTCGCGCGCGCTCTCTTCGCCCGCGGCTGGAACCCGATCGCGCCCGACATGCCCGGCTTCGGCGAGAGCGTGAACGCCCGCGCCGGCGATCCCGCGGAGCACGCGCGCCTGCTGGCGTCGTGGGCAGACCAGCTCGCGATCCGCGGCGCGGTGTGGCTCGGCCACTCGATCGGCTGCAACTCGGTCGCGCATCTCGCCGCGTCGCGCCCCGACCTGGTGCGCGCCTCGGTGATGGTCGGTCCGCTCTGGACGCAGTCGCGCTTCGCGCAACTGCGCACGTTCGCGATGCTGGCGCTCGACGCGCTGCGCGAGCCGTTCGCGCTCTACCGCTACGTCCTCCCCGCCTACTTTCGCACCGGCGTCGCGCGCTGGTGGATGACCTGGCGCCGCTTCGCGCCCGACCTCCCCGCCCCGCCGCCGCCCGCGCTCTACCTCGCCGGCAAACGCGACCCGATCCCCGACCGGCGCCGCACGCCGCTCCTCGAGGTGCCGGGCGCGCACGCCTGCCTCTTCTCGCACCCGGAGGAGGTGGCGGATGCGATCGGACGTGCCGTCACTCCGGCACGTTCAGCTCCGCGATCGCCGTCTGCCCCTCCGTCACCGTCACCGGGTACGTCGTCTTGACCAGCCCCTGCCCGTCGAGCACCTGCATCGTGTAAGTGCCGGGCGCGACGTGCTCGATGGTGGTGGTGAGGCCGGTCAGGCGGATCTCGGCGATGCCGTTGCACTGGCAGCGTACGTACTCCTCGCCGCTGGCCAGGATCAGCTTGACGACGTCGGTGGTTGGCCGGGTGGAGCGCACGACGAGCGTGCCGCCGGGCGTGAGGGCGAACCGCAGTTCCCCCTCGTGAGGGACCGTCGCGCGCGCCGACTGCGACGCGTAGCCATCCGCGGAGACGGCGATGCGATACGGTCCGGGCGCGAGCGGCAGGAGCATCGCTCCGTCCTTCTGCGCGTCGCTCGACTTCGCGATCTGCAGGCCGGCGGTGTCGAGCGCGGCGGCGTAGCCGTCGAGCGTCGCGCCGGTGCGCGCGTCGGTGATCCGCACGCGGAGGCCGCCGCTGCGCTGCATCCGGACCAGCAGCGGCGCCGCCCCCGGCTCGACCCGCTGCGTCACCGTGGCGAAGCCGGGCTTCGCGATCGTGATGACATACGCGGCGCGCGCGGCCGGCAGCATGAAGGCACCGTTCGCGGCGGTCTTCGTCTCTCCCGCGCTGTCGCGCGCGTCGGTCACCAGTGCGACGGCGGCTCCCGCGACGGGTGTCCCCGTCTCGTCGACGACGCGCCCTTCGACCTGCGACCATTCGACGCGAATGTCGTACGTCGCCGTCCCCTTCACCTGGTAGCGCGTCTTGAACTCGCGACCGCTGTGCTCGACCTCCACCTCGTACAGCGCCCCCGGCTCGATGCCCGCGATCGCGTACGCGCCGAGCTCGTTGGTGACCGTGCTCCACCGCCCCTCGAAGCCCTGGAACGTCACCTTCCGTCCCGGTGCGGGCGTGCCGTCCTCGTAGACGGTACCGCTGATCTGCACGTCGTTCCGGAACGCGAGCTTTGCCTCCACGTCGCCGTTCGGGATGACGGTCACGCGTACGGGGGCGGTGCTGCCCTCGCCTCGAGCCGACCTCGCCCACGCGCGGAGCTCGATCTCTCCGGCTCGGACGCGCTCGATGCGGAACTTCCCGTCGCGGCCGATCGGCGCGTGCGCATCCCCTGCCGAGACGAAACCCATCATCCACTGGCCTTCGCTGAAGCCCTCGACCACGCCATGGATCGAACCGGCGCCGGCGCCCGGCTTCATCGTGAGGAGGGTCTCGCCGTCGGAGAGCGGAGCGAAGTCTGACTCGAGCTCCTCGCGCGCGGCGTAGACCATGTACGGCCCTGCGCCGAGGCCCGAGAGGGTGAAGCGCCCGTCGGCCGCGGTCGTGGTTTCCTGCATCGGCTCGCCCATCGCCCTGACCGTCGCGCCTTCGACCGGCGCGCCGTCGCTGGTGACCACGCGGCCGCTCGCTTTCCGCCCCCGTTCGAGCACCACGTCGAGCCGTGCGTCGGCGCTGCCGGCCGGGAGCTCGATTGCCTTTCCTCTCAGACCCGTCGCCCCGACCGAGATCGTGACCGCCTCCCGCGGCAGCCCATCGAGGCGGAACGCGCCGTTCTCGTCCGATTGCGTGAAGCCGGGACGATCCTCGACGTTCAGGGACGCCTTCGCGACCGGCTTCCCCTCGTCATCGCTGACGGTGCCGTAAGCGGTGCGGCCGGGTGTCAGCGCGATCGTGACCTCCGCCGTTTTGCCGGTCTCGACGATCGTCTGCTCGACGCCTCGCACGTAGCCTTCCGCGGTCGCGGTCAGCTCCACCGGACCGGCCGGAACGTCCAGCGAGAACGACTCCTCGCCGTCGACGCTCTCCACCTCCATGTCACCGGGAGTGTCGGCCATGATGTCGTACCGGGTGAGGACCTTGCGCGTCTCCGCGTCGATCACCCGCCCGGCGACGGTCCCGGTGGACGCGAGCTCGATCACGATGTCGGTCGCCGGCGCCTTCACCTGCGCCGTCGCGGAGGTGGAGCCGTCCTGGAACTGCAGCATGTACGTGCCGGCCCGAAGGCCGGTCAGCGTGAACGTGCCGTCGCTCTCGACCGTCGTCCGCGCGAACGACGCGTCTTCACCACCGGCGACGATCATCCCGCTCGCGACCGGCGCGCCCGCCTTGCGCGTCACACGCCCGCGGATCTCGACGCCCCGCTCGAGTACGATCCGCGGCGAATCGCCCGGCCGGGCGTTCGTCGCGCGCGCGCCGGCGTAGCCTTCCTTCCAGGCGCCGACGTCGTGAACCTTCTCATTCACGCGCATCGAGAACTTGCCCTCCGCGTCGGTCTCGATGAACGGAGTGATGACACCGGACGCCAGCGCGCTGTCGATCGGCAGCGGAACGGAGCCGGCGGGATCCTGCAGCACGACGATCCCCGCCTTCGCCACGGGAGCTCCCGCGGTGTCGACGACGGAGCCGGACAGCTCCACGCCGGTGGGGAGGATGATGGTGAGCTCACGGCGATCGCGGGTGACCGGCTCGCTGAGCGCGATCGCGTACCCGCGCTTGAACACCTGCACGGAAATCTGCATGTTCTCCGGCAGCTCGCCTGGCAGCGGCAGGCGGAACGTGCCGTCGCCGGCCGTACGCGCGGAGGGCATGCCGCCCTGGCGCGACGATCCGTAGATGAGCGGCATCTGGGGCATCGTGTACTGCACGGTCGCGCCGGCGACGGGGCGTTTCTGTTCGTCGCGCACGACGCCGCGGACGAAGTCCTGCTTCTTCGCCGTCAGGTCGGCACGGCCGGTCGGCGCATCGCGCAGCGAGAGCGTGACGTGATCGAAGTCGAGCTCTCCCACGTCCTGCACCATCACCGCGTATTCGCCGGAGTCGAGGTACTCCAGCCGGAAGTTCCCCTTTTCATCGGTGACGGTGCTGTGGGTGTCGCGCCACTTCGCCTCGCCGTGCTTCATGGAGAACGCCCCGACGGGTGCGCCCGGGAGCGGCCGTTTGTCGGCGTCGCGCACGGTGCCGGCGATCGCATGAACGTCCTGGAGAGCGATCGCGAGCGGACTCGCGGCACGCGCCGCGCTCCCGAATGCGCCGCCGTGGAACGCCGCGACGTTCTTCACGTCCTCGGCGACATGCCGCAGGACGAACTTGCCGTCTTCTCCCGTCGTCGCCGACGTCCAGGGACCGGCGGTCACGCGCGCGTTTGCAACCGGACGCCCACCGCGACCCGTCACCGTCCCGGCGACGCTGCCGCCGGCGACGAGCGCGACGTCGTACCTGCCGCGTTTCGCGTCGAGCGTGGCCGGCGCGTAGTCGGGATGGACGATCACGACCTCCTCGACGCCCCACGACCTCGGATCGGCGACGGCGTAGGTGCCGTCAGCGCCGGTGGCGGTGGACCAGAGCACCGCGTGCCCGGTCGTGGCGATCACCGCCGCACCTGCGACCGGCTTCCCGTTCGCCGTCACCGTTCCGGTGCGCGTCGCGGCTGGCGTGAGCTGGACCACGACCGTGGTGTCTCCTGCCAGGATGTAGTCGAGCCCCGGCGCGAACCCGTCACGTTCCACGAGCAGCTCCACCATCCCCGCCGCATTCGTGTCGAGCACGAACGCCCCCTCCGCGTTTGTCGTCGCGCGCGCCAGCTCCGGCCGCGGCGTCTTCGCCAGCGCCTGCGTCCTCTCTTCGAGCAGCGGCACTGGCCGGTGAGCCGTGACGCGTGCCCCGGCCACGGGACTGCCGTCGAGCGCGAGGACATTTCCGGAGATCGCCGCGCGCAGCACGGGCGACACGAGGCACAGGGCCAGCAGGGGAAGCAGACGTTTCATTGTGTCCGCCGTAACGCGCGCAGAGGAAATATATTCGGGGGTCCCTTACACCCCGGCCACGCTCTCCTTCGTCAGCGCGCGCGTGAGCCAGAGGTTCGTCAGCTTCTCCAGCACCGTGTTCTGGCGCAGGCGGGCGCGCAGGTTCACGAAGTCGACGTGGTCGAGCTCCTGGTCCTGGTTGAAGCAGGAGAAGATGAAGGTCTCCTTCCCCGTCACCGGGTCGACGTGGCGCTGGAGGCATTGCGCGCAGACCTGCTTCATCATGCATTGCATCGGCGAGTTGATCGAGCCGATGCCGACGTGCTGCGGCTTCAGGTGCGGCGCCAGGACGCCGTGGCGGGCCTCCTTCACGGCGCGCATCATGCCGTCGGAGCCGATGGCGATGATGCGCTCGACGTTGCGCAGGTCGAACGCCCGCTCCTGCGACGCATACCAGAGCATCGACTGCACGATGTTTCCGACGAAGGCGAGGTCCTGCGGGCGGCGCGGCTCGATCGGGTCGCCGGAGTCGACCGACCAGATCACCTGATCGGTGCCCGCCTCGATCTCGTCCCGCTTGAAGACGTCGGCCGGCTTCTTGTAGCCGGCGAAGTAGACGACGCGGCAGCCGTTCTCTTTCAGAGCGCGCGCGATCGAGAAGAGCACCGCGTTCCCCAGTCCGCCGCCGGCGAGGAGCACCGTCTCGTCCTTCGGGATGTCGGTCGGCGCACCGGTGGGACCCATCAGCACGACCGGCTCGCCCGGCCTCAGCATGGCGCAGAGCCGCGACGAACCGCCCATCTCCAGCACGATCACCGACAGCAGGCCGCTCTGCGGATCCGCCGACGCACCGGTGAGGGCGATGCCCTCCATCGCCAGCGTGGCGCCGCCGATCGTCGGCGCGTGGGCCTCGAAGTTCTGCAGCCGGAAGAACTGTCCCGGCTCGAAGTGACGCGCCCCGAACGGTGCCCGCACGACCACCTCGACGATGGTCGGCGTGAGCCGGTTGACCTCGTGCACCGTCGCGAGCAGGCCGTCATCGAGCCTCGCGATCAGCGTCCGCCAGCGCTCGTCGCGCGCCTGCTGCGCCTCCACCGAGCGATCCATCGACATCAGCTCCCGCTCGAAGATGCTCAGCACCTGCGGGAAGCCGGCCTTCGCCGAGGCCATCGCCTTGACGACGTTGCCGGCGTACTTCGGGTGATTGTCGCCGTAGAAGGAGATCACCTTCTCCCTGCGCGACGCATGCTGGTACGAGGTGAAGAAGCCGCGGTCGCGCGTGGCGTCGTCGTCCTTGATCAGCTCCGGGCCGTCGCCGGCCATCGAGAGCTGATACGACTGGAAGAACTGCTTCCACTTGTCGAGCTCGAACGTGCCGGGGTGCTCTTTCTCGTAGATCACGTTCGGCGCCGTGCCGGCGGCGATCATGACGGTGCGCGCGCCGAGCTCCACGATCTCGCCGGAGTCCTTCCAGCGCCCATCCTCGACGATCTGCTTCTCGAACAGCAGCGACTCGACGTGGCCGTAGGCGTCCGAGACCGCCTCGACCGGCGAGAGGTTCTCGGCGTACCCGATCCCCTCCTCGAACGCCTTCTCGATCTCCTCGAAGTTGAGGCGGTAGGCGGGGGAGTCGTTCATCGACTTGCGATAGGCGATGGTGACGCCGCCCCACGCGCGCACCAGCGGGATGAAGTCGGGCTTCTCGTTCGCGGCGGCGGCGCGCTCGCGCTCCGCCCGCACGGCCCGCCCATGCTCGAGGAACTCCTCGAGAATCAGCGTCTCCTCGGCGTCGTAGCCGGAGCGCACCTGCTCCTCGCCCAGCTCCGAGCACATCGTCTCGAAGCGCTCCAGCACCTTCTCGACCTGCACCGGGTAATAGGCGAACAGCTCCGTGGCCGTGTCGATGGCAGTGAGTCCGCCGCCGATCACGACCGCCGGCAAGCGCACCTGCAGGTTGGCGAGCGAGTGCCGCTTGTACGCGCCGTTGAGCTGCAGCGCCATCAGGAAGTCGGACGCCTGGCGCATGCCGCGCGCGAGGTTGTTCTTCATCCGCACGATGGTCGGCGTGCCGGCGCCGGCGGCGATGGCGATGTGGTCGAACCCGAGCTCGTCGAACGCCTCGTCGATGGTGAGCGTCCCGCCGAAGCGCACGCCGCCGTACATCTTCAGGTTCTGCTTCCGCGCGAGCGCGATGCGCATGACCTTGAGGAAGTTCTTGTCCCAGCGGACGGTGATGCCGTACTCCGAGACGCCGCCGAAGCCGGCCAGCAGGCGGTCGTGCAGGTCCTCCCAAAGGACCTTCGCGTCGCGGATCGGCTCGTTCAACAGCTTGTCGTCGACCGGCTCGATCTTCAGGCCGTCGATGGCCACGACTCCGAAGCCTTCGTTGGCGAGGTAGTGCGCGAGCGTGTACCCGGCGGGGCCGAGGCCGACGACGAGGACGTTGCGGCCGTTGTACGGCAGCGCCATCGGGCGTCGCGCGTTCAGCGGGTTCCAGCGCGTCAGGAGCGCGTAGATCTCGAAGCCGTACGGCATGAAGAGGACGTCCGTCAGCACGCCGGTCTCGATCTGGGGGATGTTCACCGGGTCCTGCTTCTGGAAGATGCAGGCGCGCATGCAGTCGTTGCAGATGCGGTGGCCGGTGCCGGGGCACATCGGGTTGTCGATCATGACGATCGCCAGCGCGCCAATCGCCTCGCCGCCCGCGCGCAGGAGGTTCATCTCTCCGATCTTCTCGTCGAGCGGGCAGCCCTCCAGCGGCATGCCCAGCGGGTTCGGCTTGTACATGCCGTTCGGCTGCTCGAAGCCGTGCGAGCAGGAGTCTTTCTTCCGCTCGTGGCAGTAGATGCAGTAGTGCGCCTCGTCGGTGATCTCGCGCGGCGTCATGCGGGTGTCGGTGAGGTGGAACCCGTCGCGCCGGCGGAACTCGTGATGCTCACCGCCGAAGCGCTTCTCGTCCACCCGCTCCGTCGGCACGAGCTTGTCGAAGACCATTGGCTGCGGAAGCCGGAACGAGGTCCAGCCGTCGAAGCGGCCCGCCTTCCACTGCGCGGCCGTCCAGTCGGCGATGAGATCGGTGAGCGCATGCACCGCCGCCGCCTCGCGCGCGATCGACTCGGACGACTGCACGCGATCGCGCCGTGTCACCGTTTCTCCGAAGAGCGAGGCGTCGAGGCTCGCGCGCAACTGGCCGAGCGCATGCTGCGTCGCACCCGAGGGCGTGTACTCCTTCGCCCCGCGCGGGTAGTCCTTCTCGAAGTCGAGGAGCCGGTTTGCCGTCTTCGCGAGGGCGAGCTCCTCGTCGGTCGTCTCGCCGGCGACGGTGCGGATGAGGGCCTGGGCGGCGGCGGTTCCTCGGAGTTCCTCGGGTTCCTCGGAGTTCCTCGGCGTTGCTGCACCATCCTGAGCTCCCGAGGAACCCGAGGACCCCGAGGACCCCCGAGGAACCGCCCCCGCGTTCACCATCTTCGCCACCCGCTTCGCCACGAACTCCCGCTTGAAGCGGGCGACCTCGGAGTCGCGGAGCGCGCGCGCCTGCTGGGCGGCGACCGTTGGCTGGATGCGGAAGAGCTGCGTCAGGAACTGCCCCAGCTCGCGGCCGACCGAGATCAGCAGCGCCGACTCCTCGGGCGGCGTCAGCCCGCCGTTCGGCGCGCCGCTCTGCACGTGGTGGCGGTACAGGTCGAACTTCGCGAACAGCTCCGCGTCGTGCTCGCGCACCAGCTCGTCGAACGTCAGCGCGAGGTCTTTCAGGCGGTCGTAGGAGGAGAGGTCCTGCCAGGTATAGGAGTCGATTCCGAGGTTCACTTTTTTCTCACGTAGATGATCTTTTCGATCGACGCGTGCACCGTTCCCTCGGCGTCCACGAGGTCGACATTGTAGGTGCGATCCACCGGCTCACCCGACGCGGTGGCCGCGCGGACCGCGTCGAGCTCGCTCTCGTCGAGGCGGAACGTGGCGAACAGCGTCGTCCGGCCCGGCTTGCGGAACCGGATCGTCGCCGCCTTGTCCCAAACAACGAAATCGCGCCCGAGGTTCCGCATCAGCATGATCATGTAGATCGGATCGGCTGCGCCGTACATCGACCCGCCGAAGATCGTCCCCACCGCGTTCCGCGAGCGGAGCGAGAGGGGCAGCCGCACGCGCACCTCCCGGAAGTCGTCCGAGATGTAGGCGACGCGCGCGCCGGTGCCGCGGTAGGCGGGGAAGAGGTTGAACTTCCACCGCAGGACGCGTGACTCAAACGACTCGGGCATTCCCCCTCCACGCCCACGCCAGCGCCGCCAGCGCGAAGACGAACAGCGCGGCGGCGTTCACGGTGAGATCGAGCCGGTGATGCTGCAGCAGCAGCGCCGCCGTCTGCAGCACGGCGGCGGTGAAGATGGCCAGTGGCCACGCCAGCGGGTTCGCGCCGAGGATGTAGCGGGCGATGATCCAGGAGAGGAGCGCCACCGCCGCGGCGCGCACGAACATCAGCGGCGCCTGCGCGGTCGTGACGAGCGGATCGACGGTCGCGCAGAAGATGCCGGCGATCGTGACGACGGCGCGGTAGTTCGGCGGCATGGCGACGGTGAAGAGCGCAATGGCCGCCGCGCCGACGATCGCGCCGAAGATCGCCTGCGTCCCTTCCACCAGCGCCGGGAGCGGCGTCGCCACGACCGACGGCGCGTTCAGGTCGACGTCGTCGTCGAATGCACGGCCGGCAATCCCCGCGACCGTCAGGAGCGCGATTGCGGTGAGGACGGCCACCACGGCGCTCTTTCCGAACCGCGCCCGCCCCTCGCGTGTCCCGGCGCTCAGCGCGTACGGCAGCGACGCCTCGAGCCCCGCCAGCGCGAGGAACATCAGGCCGACCTGCAGCCCGACGTCGCGCACGAAGGAGGTGATGAGGCTGACCAGGAACGTCTCCCAGGCGAGGGTCGTGCTGTAGCTGAAGAGCAGCGACTCCGCCTCGGCCGCGAAGCGCGCCACCGGAATGACGGCGAGGAAAAGCGTCCAGCGCAGCGCGCGGCGCCACGGCAGCCCATGCGCGCGCGTTGCCACGACGAGACCGGAAATGACCACGGCGAGCAGGACCACGAGCCCGGCGATCTTGACCGCGAAGAGGATCACGTTCAGCAGCGTCTGCGTATTCGCCTCGCGATAGACGCTGTCCGGCACCTTGATGGTCTTCTGGAACTGCGTGACCTCGCTCCCGGCGACGCGGACGGTCGTGCGGCGGAAGGCTCGCGGCGCGAGCGGCGTCCGCTCGTCGAAGTGAAACAGCCAGTCGCGCCGCGCCGGCTGCGGGAAGCTGAGCGCCTCCTTCAGGTCGAACGCGTTCACGTCGAGCGCGTAACGGGCGAACGCCGCACGCGCGATGGCCAGCGCCTCCGGCTGCGCGAGCGACGCCCCCGGCGCATCCTCCGACTGGTATTTGTGGAAGCCGGTCACGCGCTCCGTGCGTGGATCGACCTCGACGTACAGCTCCTCTTTGCGCAGCGGCGTGAAGGAGCGCACGGTCCAGGTCCCCGCCTCGATCCTGTTGCGGAAGACGTCGACGAGCTTCTCCACGCTCATGCCGCCGCGCACGAGCCACGTCGCGGCGACGTCGTCGAACCCGCCGGCGGAGCCGCCGTCCTCGCGCGACGACTCCGGAATCCAGGAGCGGAACCCCTCGGCCGGCGCCGCGATCGTGTACGCAAAGTCGTCACCGGGGAACGCCGCGCGCGCGATCTCCTTCGCCCGCTCCTTGGTGATCCGGAAGTCGAGCGCGTCGGAGGGAGCGGGCGGACGAAGCGCAATGGCAATCCCCGCGGCGGCGATCAACGCAACACAGATCGCGATCCTCCCCCGTGTCAGTGGAGCGGCGGGCTTTAGCCCGCCGAACGCCTCTACCGGCGGCGTAAACGCCGCCGCTCCACCAGCTACGGGTGTCGTCGGCAACGTCTCGTTCGACAGCGCGTCGTCGGGCACGAAGCCTTTGTTGCGCAGATACAGCACGACCGAGGCGGCGAGCGGAATCACGAAGAGCAGGCTGGCGATCGCCGCGGAGACGATGTAGTACGTGTTCCCCGAGGCGAACAGCAGCGTCGCGGTGTAGACCGCGTCGATGGTGTAGTGCCAGATCAGCAGCGGCAGGAGTCCGAAGCGGTCCATGAGCACGCCCGCCACGATGCCTGCGAGTCCCACTTCCACGCCGCGGATCCAGAACGGCTGATTGGGGTACGCAGAGTGGCCGAAGCCCCAGATGAAGCCGGCCAGGATGATGGCCGTCCAGCGCGAGCGCAGCAGTTTCTGCAGGAACGGGATCGCGAACGCGCGCGAGAGGAACTCCTCGGAGAACGCCGGGAAGAAGCCGGCGAACATCACCGCCACCCACGGCAGCGCGGTGTTCAGCATGTCGTCGTACGGCACTTCCGCGGGCGACCAGGCGCCGTAGTGGTGCGCGATGAGATAGAAGACGACCTGGTAGGCGATGAACAGCGGCACGAGGGCGTAGCCGAGGATCATCGCCAGGAAGACGCGGCGGGAGGCGAGCGCGCGCGGCGTCCAGAGGCGTGGGATGGCGAGCTGCTTCGGCAGCCGCTCGCGGTACAGCACCTCTCCCGAGCCGCAGATCACGATCAGCAGCATCGCCGTGCCGACGCTGCGCATGGCGGTGCCGAAGAGGAGCTGGCCGATGAACGCTGGATAGGAGGTGGTGGTGTCGTAGTAGGCGAGCTGCGACGGCAGCTCGTTCACCGCCACGCCGCCGACCAGCAGGATGCTGGCGATGCCGATGCCGATGAGGAAACGGAGCGGCAGGTCTCCGCGCCGGAGCCGCACGATGAAGACCACCACCGCGGCGATCATCAACGCCGCATTGAAGATCATGTCGATCGACCCGGCCGCCGAGTTCTTCGAGCGCATCTCCCGGTACGACCGCAGCCAGGCGTCCGGCACCTTGAGCCGCTGCGAATATGCGGTGATGACGGTGCCGTCCGCGGTGACGGTGTGGCGATACGGCGCGCCTCCTGGACGCAGCGCGTTCGATTCCCACGTGTAGATGCGCTGGACGCGCTTCGGCAGCCGGCGCTCGCTCGTGTCGACGAGGCGCAGCGCGGTGACGTCGACACCGATGCTGATCAGGAAGGCTTCCGGCGGCGCCGCGAGCACCCCCGCGATCGCCCGCTCCTCGGGGATCTTATGCGTGAACGCGACCAGCTCCCCGCTCGGCGCGATGTCGACGCTGATCTCCTCCTCCACCAGCGGCCGGAACCAGCGATGGTTCCAGTACCAGATGTGCACGCCGCTGGTCATCACCCGCGTCGCCTCTTCGAGCCCGAGCGTCCGCTCGAGAAAGATGCGCGCGGTGTCGTCCCCGTCGAAGCGGGCGCCATGCTTCGAGTCTTTGATGTCGACCTTCAGCCGCGCGACCAGCCGCTCCGCGAGCGGACGCGACGAGTTCCGGTCGTACTGAAAATCAATCGCCGCCTGCGGAAACGCCGAGGGAAAGTAGCGGATGACGACGGCGATCGAGGCGAGGGCGAGAGCGACGCAGATGGAGAGGAAGAGCCAGTCGTCCTGGGAGAGGCGTTGTCGGTTGTCCGTTGTCGGTTGTCTGCGGCTCATCGCACTACCTGTCGCCTTGTGCCAGCTTCCACAGACAACTGACAACCGACAACTGACAACTTCTTACAACAGCCCCGTCAAAATCAGGTCCGCCACCTGCTCCGACTGCGCCGGCAGGTCGTACTCCTTGTCGGAGAGGATCCACGACGTGACCATCTCGTCGAGCACGCCGAAGACCGACTTGGCGACGAGCTGCGGGTGCACGTTGCGGCGGAAGGAGCCGTCCTGCTGCCCGTGCTCCACGATCTTGCGGATCACGTTCAGGTAGTCCTTCACCTCCTGCTGCGAGAAGAGGCTCATGAACTTGAGGCTGTGGCGGAGCTCGACCTGCGAGACGACGGCCAGGGCGCGGTCGCGGCCGAGCGCCTCGAGGTGGTGTCTCACCGCGATCCGCAGCCGCTCCTCGGCGCGGTTGACGTTCGCGAGCAACTGCTCGAGCGAGCGGAGGTAGTTCCGCGTGTGCTCGCGGAAGATCGTGATGAGCAGGTCTTCCTTGCCGTCGAAGTAGAGGTAGATCGTGCCGTCCGCGACGCCGGCGGCTTTCGCGATCTGCGCGACTTTGGCGTTGAAGTAGCCGTGCTCGGCGAAGACGTCGATCGCGGCGCGCAGGATGCGCTCACGCTTGGAGGTGCCGCGAAAGGACTCCGTCTCGGTAGCGGTCGGCATGCGCGACTGAATGGTCATTCAGCGTGCTTCCCGTGTCAAGCGCGAGCGGCACTCGGCTACGAATCTCTCGTCGCGTGCCTCCGTCTGCCTGCCGTCGATCGCGTCGAATACTTCCGCTCGCGTTGCCGCCGCGGCCATCGGGTAGAGGTGCAGGTGGAGGTGCGGCGTCTGGATGCCGAGCTTCATCACGATCGCGCGCTCTTTTCCTGTGGCGCCGAGGATGACCCGTTCCGCGTCGCGGAAAGTGCGCGTGAGGTGGAGCCATTCGTCTTCGTCGAGATCCGACGCGTTCTCGGCGTGGCGCTTCGCCACCACCATGGCGTGGCCGCGAGGCGACCAGTCGGGATGGAGGAGCACACGGCTCCAGTCATCCTCGTAAATGAGGTCGCCGGCCGCGGCGGGATTGGTGCAGAAGACGCACGCCATGCGCTGACTATAATCCGCCGCCATGCGCACCATCCGGCTCGGCCGCACCAACGTCTCCGTTCCCGCCGTCTCCCTCGGCACGTGGGGTCACGGCGGGCCGCGCGTCACCGACGCGGGCGTCTCCGTCGGCTGGAAAGGGCACGACGACGCGGAGGCGAAGGCGGCCATCGTCGAGGCTTACCGCAACGGGATCACGCACTGGGACACGGCCGATGCGTACGGCGACGGGCACGCCGAGCAGCTCATCGGCGAGCTCTGGTCCGAGGTGCCGCGAGGGGAGATCTTCCTGGCCACGAAGTTCGGCTACGTCTTCGGGCCGGAGAATCACCCGTACGACCCGAAGTTCATGCGCGAGCAGGCCGAGCGCTCGCTCCGCCTCATGAAGACCGACGTCCTCGACCTCTACTACTTCCACCACAGCGACTTCGGCCCGGACGACCGCTGGCTCGACGGCGCGCTCGAGACGATGCACCGCCTGCGCGACGAGGGGAAGGTGCGTTTCATCGGCCTCTCCGACTGGGACGCCAACCGCCTCATGCGCGTCATCGAGCGCATCGACCCCGACGTCGTCCAGCCGTACCGGAACGTCGTCGACGACGACTACGAGTCGTCGGGCCTGAAGCAATACGTCGACGCCCACGACCTCGGCGTGGCGTTCTTCTCGCCGCTCAAGCACGGCCTGCTCCTCGGCAAGTACGACCAGCCGACCGACTACGGCGAAGGCGACTTCCGGAGCAACGTCGGCGACTTCAAGGACGCCGAGGCGATCGCCCGCTACAAACGCGCCTCGGCGGCGATGCGCTCGAGGTTCGCGGAACACCCCGAGCCGGTCCTGCACGCCGTCACCGGCGCCCTCCTCACCGGCAATCCCACCGCCTGCGTCCTCCTCGGCCAGCGCAACCCGAAACAGGTCGCCGCCGCGGCAGCGGTAGGGGAGGCGCTGTCACCAGAGGACGCGGAGTGGGTGATCGCGCAGTACCGAAAGACCGTTTAAGACCGGCCGCGGTCAAATGAAGCGCCTTGCGACCGTCATGGACGACCTCAGGGCAGGTCATTCAATGACGCCCACGAGGTCACGAGAAACGCGTCGCGCGTCATCGACGACCCAACCAAACCAATCGACGACATCACGAGCGTTCATCGGCCAGCCCGTGAAAGGTAACTCGTGAAGGCCCGAAAGGTATTCGGCGACACCAGGGACGTCATCGATAACATTTGCGGTGTAACGGATGACGTGTCGCGGGGTAAATCGATGACCCCGTCGAAGGTAATCCGCGACGTCTGTGACGTGACTCGAAACGTCGCAGAACGGAATGGCGACGTGCGTGGCGCGAATCGGGGACTCCGCGAAGGTGGTTGAATGACCGCTGGAACGTCCCCAACCACCCGGAGCCACTCGGCGATACCTTCCGCTACGCCTTCGGCACGCCGCAATGGCTCGGGCCTATGCCTCCGTCGTGAGATCATTCGCACATGGCGGACAGGCGTAACATCACCGTGCGAAAGTACAAGCTCGGCGAAGAGCCGGAGTTCGACGAAGCGACGCTTGCGATGACCCACGGCGAGCGAATCGACATGGTCTGGGAGATCACCAAGACGGCCTGGGCATTCAAGGAACCCGATTTTCGTGAATCGCGACTTCGCCGAGATGTTGCGCGCGTGATCCGACGCCGGGGCTGAGTTCCTCGTCGTCGGCGCGCATGCCCGCGCCGCGTACGGAGAGCCGCGGTCGTCCCGAATGACTCCCCGAGTCGCGCAAGGAACAAAATGAAGAGACTCTCATTCGTCTTTGTCACCCTCGCGTTGGCAGCCTGCGCTACCGTTCCGGCCAATGCACCCACCTATAGGCGCGCGCCAGCAGCCCCACCCGGCAAGGCCAATCTCTACATTTACAGGATTGGCGCGTATCCCACGTTGCGCGAGCCGACGATCTCGGTCGACGGCAAAGTGATCTTCACGCCGCCTGAAGGTGCTTACACGGTAGTCGCGCTCGAGGAAGGGCAGCACGAGCTCAAAGTGGACTGGGCATGGGATACGCGGTGGCCAGACCTGAAGCTTCCATTAGAGATCCAATCACGAGACCTCTACATGAAAATCAGCGGTAGCTTCACGCGGTCTGGTCTCAACGACTATGAGGCAGGCTCCTATGCCTTCGCGGTGGAGCAAGCCGTCGCGGAGCGGGAAATTGCCGCGTGTTGCCGGTTCCTGGCGCCGCGGCAGTAAGCGCCGGTCGACCGATCAGTAAGCCAGCACCAGCCGCGCCGCCCGCTCCATCTGCTCGACGCTCGGGAGGAACACGTCCTCCAGCGGCGGCGAATAGGGCACCGGCGTGTCCAGCGCGCCGAGGATGCGGATCGGGGCGTCGAGGTATTCGAAGGCTTCTTCCTGGATGATCGCGGCGAGCGACTCTCCGATCGACCCGGTGCGCGTGTCTTCGTGCACGATGAGCACGCGGTTGCAGTGGCGGGCGACGGCGAGGACCGCTTCGCGGTCGAGCGGAACGAGCGTGCGGAGATCGAGGACGGCGCACTCGTGCCCGTCTTTCGCCAGCGTCTCGGCCACCTGCAGCGCGTCGTGGACGTAGGCGCCGTAGGAGACGATCGCGAGGTCTTTGCCGGCGCGGCGGAGCGCGGCCTTGCCGATCGGGATGGTGGCAGGCGCTTCGTCGCCGAGGGACTGCTTGATCTTCGGATCGCGGTAGAGAGCGATGTGCTCGTAGTAGAGCACCGGGTCGGGATCGGCGGCGGCGGCGAGCATGAGCGCGCGCGCGTCGTGCGGCGTCGAAGGCGCGACGACCTTGAGGCCCGGCGTGCGGTAGAACCACGCCTCCGTGTTCTGGGAGTGGTACGGGCCGGCGTAGCGCAGGCCGCCCCACGGCATCCGGATCACCATCGGGACGCCGATGCCGCCCTCGCGAGCGGTACCGCCCCAGCGGTAGCGGATCTTCGCCGCATTGTTCACGAGCGCGTTGAAACCGGTGGCGACGAAGTCGTTGAACTGCATCTCGCCGATCGGCCGCATCCCCGCCAGCGCCGCGCCGGTGCAGACGCCAATCGTCGCCGCCTCGGACAGCACGGAGTTGATGATCCGGTCGCCGAAGTCCTTCAGCAGCGGCCGCAGGAGCAGGAACGCGTTCCCGTACTTGCCGCCCACGTCTTCGCCGTAGACGAATGCCCGCTCGTCGCCGCGCAGCACGTCGCCGACGCCGAGCATCACCGCCTCGAGGAACGTCTTTCCCTTCGCGTCGAACGGCGGCGCCTCTTCGACCCGCGGGAGCGCCGGATTGCTTTGGCGCCGGATAGCCTCGTCGAGCACTTCGACATGCGCCCGCCGCGGCTCGTTCGCGAAGACGCCGTCGCCCGCCTCCGCGCCGTCGGGCCAGGGGGCGTCGACGACGTTCCGCGCCTCCCGCTCCACGAGCTCCTCGAGCTCTTTCTTCCAGGCGTCCACCTCGCCGGCGGCGACGACCCCGGCCGCCTCGAGCTTCGCGGCGTAGGTGGCGATGGGGTCGCGCTGCCGCCAGAACTCGTAGGTCTCGCGGTCGGCGTACCCCTGCTCCGTCAGCGCCGGGTAGGACCACGACGTCTGCGGGTCCTTGCCGAGGTAGAGCATGTCGTCGTGATGGGCGTGGCCGCACATACGCATCGCCACCAGCTCGATGAGCGCCGGCCCCTTCCCGCCGCGCGCCCGCTCGGCGGCCCAGGCGAACGCGCTGGCGATCTGCTCCGGGTCAGTGCCGTCGATCGTGATCGACGGGATGCCGTAGCCGAGGCCCTTGTCGGCGAAGACGCGCACTGCCGAGTTGTCGCGCACCGGCGTCGAGAGCGCGGTCTGGTTGTTCTGCACGCAGAAGACGGCCGGCAGTTTGCGCGCGGCGCAGGCGTTGATGGCCTCGTGCCATTCGCCGAGGGAGGTGGTCCCCTCGCCGGCGAACGAGACGGCGACGCGCGGCTCGTTGCGCAGCTTGAACGCCATGGCGATCCCGGCGATCGTCAGCGCCGGACTGCCGAGCGGCGCCATGGCGGGGAGGACGCCGTGCTTCCAGTCGCCGACATGGAGGTCCTTCCCGTTCATCGGCGGACCGGATTTAGCCATCTGCGCGCTGAGAACCATGCGCACCGTCTCCGGCGTGTTGTGCATGCCGAGGACGGCGCCGAGGTCGCGGATCATCGGGGAGACGACGTCGCCGAAATCCTCGCGGCGCAGCCGGATCACCGCGGCGTAGATCGCCTCCTGGCCGAGGGAGCGGAAGCCTTTCCCTTGAAAGGAGGCGTTGCCCCAGCGCACCTCGCCGCCGGTGAAGAACTGCTTGAGGCGGTTGTCGGTGGCGCGCGTGAGGAGCATGCCACGGAGCATCTCCCGCTTCTCGTCGTTGGTCAGCGAGGCGGCGATCTCCTCGCGCCGCACGAACCCCTCCGCCGCCTCGACCACTTCGTCGACCGCGAGCTGCAGCCTCTGCGACGCGCTCACGCCGGGCGTCGTGTCGCCGAGCTCGCCGAGCTGGAGCGAGTCGGTCAGCGCCTGCCGCAGCTCCGCGACGTCGTTCAGCCGCGCCGCGACCGGCGCCGCAAAGGGATATTTCTCAGCGAGGAAGGTGACCAGCCCGGGGTGCATGCGGCGCGGATTATAGGCGCGCGCTTTCGCGCGCGCCGTTGTCGGTTGTCAGTTGTCGGTTGTCTGTGGGGCTGTCGTCCAGGCGCTACACCCCAGACAACCGACAACCGACAACCGACAACGCGCCGCGGCGCAGCCGCGCCGCTAGTTCCTCCTCCAGAACACCACCTCCCCCTCTTCGAAATCGGGGTGGAAGTTCTGCTGCAGGTAGTGCCAGACGAGCGGGGCGCGGTCGGCGTTGGCGACGCCGTCGATGGTGAAGCGGCCTTTGGGGGTGGAGGGGATGAGCGCGGCCTGCACCTTCGGGTTTGCCTCCAGGCGGCGGATCACCTCGCGCTGCAGCTCCTCGGTCTCGTAGAACGCCACCTCGTACTGGCGGATGGGGCAGTCGCGGCGGAAGAGGAAGTAGAGGATGCCGCTGTTGGTGAAGTCGAAGAAGGTCTCGTCCTGCTTCAGCGAGAGGTCGAGGTACTTCTGCACGCTCGCGATCACGGCCGCGTCCTTTTCGTGGAACAGCGCGCCGCGCGCTCGCGGGACGCTCGGCACCTCCCTCCACGCCGCGTCGATCGGACCCCGCGACTTGCGCATCCAGGCCGCGACGGTGACGTGTACGGCCGGCGCCGCCAGGGCAACCGCCGCCACGATCGCCACGATCGCGAGCTGGCTCCTCCGGCGCAGCAGGCGGAGGATCACGTACACGATCACCACCGCCGTGAGCATCCCGAAATAGAGGTGGTGGCGCTCCGCGTAGGAGATGGCGCTGGCCACGATCCAGACGCCGAGGAGCACGACCGGCTCGAGCCACCGCGGCGCCCTGCGGGTCACGGTGACGCCGGTGAAGATCGCCATCGCGCACCAGAAGAGGTAGTGGAACGAATCGCGAGCCAGAAAAGCGCCGAGGACATCGGGAAACGCGGGCGCCTTCGCCATCGTCACGGGCGCCATGAAGAAGGTGAGGGTGTACGCCGGTCCGACCGCGAGCGTCTCCACGAACGTCCCGTGCACGAAGTCGTCGAGGATCCCGAACGCGGCCAACGCCAGCGCGAGCGGGACCACGCCCGCGGCAACGCCGGCGGCGGCGTAGCGGAACGAAGTGCGCCCATAGCGGATCACCGCGACGACGAACGTCAGGAACGTGTACGCCGCGTAGTCGAGGCTGACGGTGCCGCAGACGACCGTCATGAATCCGGCGAACGCGAACAGGCGCGGGCGCCGCAGGCGCACCGCCGCGGCGACGAAGGCGAGGGTGACGAGCGGCCCGACCAGCCGGATCGTGCCGGTATACGCCCCCATGAGGAAGCTGAGCATGACGGTGAACAGCGCCGCCTCGGTCGAGCCGGTGACGGCCAGCGCGAGGAAGTACATGGCCACGCAGACGAGGTTCCCCACCACCACCCGCGTCTTCGTGCGCATCCCCGCGGTCACGTCGCCGGCTTGCATGGCGAGGTAATCGAAGAGACCGTCCTCGAAGAGCCCGTGCGCGGGGAGGATGTCGCGGTAGGGACGCTCGCCGCGCAGGTATTCCGTGGCGGGAAGCAGCGAGTGGCCGTCCTCGAAGAAGTTGACGCGCGGCTTCCCCTCCGCCGTCTCGACGCTCAGCGCGTTCGAGTAGCCGTACAGCACCAGCGGGTAGACGGCGAACGTGAGGATCGCGACCGCCCGCCGCGCATCCCTCAGCACGACCCGCAGCACGAACGGCGTGAGCACGAGGATCGCCAGCGCGTGCCAGCCGAGGTAGCGCTCCTCGCGGCCGAAGAACCCGGTCTGCAGCACGACGCCGAGCGGCGCGGCGAGGAACGCGAGCCCCGGCGGCAGGGGCGAGGGGATGAAGGCGACGGCGACGCGCAGCGCGAAGATGAGCAGCGCCGCGAGGTAGACCGCGCCGTCGACGTACATCGCCGGTGCGACGTCCAGCAGCGTGGCGAAGGCGACGAGGAAGGTCGGGACGAGCACCGCGTCGCGCCGGGTGAAGTGCAGCTCGCGCCGCCGGAGCAGGACGCAGGCGAGGACGGCGATCGCGCAGGGGATCACGCTCCAGCCGACGCTCTGCCGCATCGTGGTCAGCCAGAGCGCGAAGAGCGGCGCCGCCATCGCCGCATGACGCGCCCACGCCTGTCCGTCGGCGAGCAGGCGCGTCACCGGACGCAGCACCAGCGGCACGAGCACCGGCAGCAGCATCAGCCCGGCGACCCAGCGGAAGGGGCCGTGCGCGTCGTAGTTGAACGCCGTGCCGAGGCCCGGCAACTGTCCCGGCGGCGCGGGGCGGTTCCAGACGGAGATCAGCGCGATCGCGATCGCAAGGCCCCACAACGCGAATGCGGCGGAGAGGAGAGTCTCGCGGTGCCGCGTCAATGCGCCCTCTCGAGCAGCCACTGCACGACGAACTTCTCCGCCCAGTACTCGCAGCGCCAGGGCAGGCCGCCGCCGACGAAGCCGCAGTGGCCGCCGGTGCGGGTGGTGCGAAAGTCGACCGACCCGGAGGCGGCCGCCTTCACCTTCGGCAGCACCGACTGCGGGATGAAGGGATCATCCTCGGCGTTCAGCGCCAGGGCGGGCGTGGTGATGCGGCCGACGAAGTGGAGCGAGCTGGAACGGGTGTAGTAGTCCTCCGCGCCGGCGAAGCCGTGGAGAGGCGCGGTGGCCGTGTCGTCAAACTCGGTGAAGGTGCGCGCGCGGAGCACGGCCGCGGTATCCACCAGCGGCGCGATGTCCGGCCGGAGCACCTTCTTCTTGAGCGTGCGCAGAAAGCCGTTGACGTAGAAGCGGCCGGCGGCGGTCTCCTCGAGCAGACGTGCCCCCGCGCCGAGGTCGTAGGGGACGGAGATCGCGGCGGCGGCGGAGACGAGCGTCTGGCCGGGGTGCTCGCCGAGCCACTTGAGGAGCACGTTGCCGCCGAGCGACGCGCCGAAGGCGACGAAGCGGGCGGCGGGATTGCGCGCCGCGAGCGTGCGCACGACGAAGTCGAAGTCGCCCGTGTCGCCGGAGTGGTAGAACCGCGGGCGGCGGTTCGGGATCATGCGGAGGATGTTGCGGGGATCGCGCGCGCAGGAGCGGAAGTTGATCGCCGTCGCGGAGTGCCCGAGGCGCGCCACCTCGGCGAGCACGCCCTGCATGTAGACGGAGTAGGAACTGCCCTCGAGCCCGTGCATCAGTATGAAATGAACGGAGGAGGGGGCGGGAGCGTCTACGTGATCGAGCAGGAGCTCGTCGCCGTCGGGCGTCGTGAGCGGCTCGCGGCGGAACTGCACGAGGCGGCGCCCGCGGGCGAGGCGTCCCCAAACGGTCTGGAAATGCGGGCCGGGGAGGAACCAGGCCGGTGCGAACTCCGTCACCCGCACATTCTACGGTGGGCATTTCTTCTGCACGCAGGCGACGGCATGCGTAAACCGGCAGCAGTCCTGTTTGCATTCTCCGCAACACTGCTCGTGACCGGATGCGAATACGTCCGGCTCCTCCGCCCCTCGGTCCTGCGTCAGCTCAACCCGCGCGTGGTGCGGCTCGTCAACGAGCTGCCGGAAGTCGACCAGCCGAACGAGAAGATGGTGGCGCGGCTGTTCGCGCACGGCGGCCTCGGGCGCGCCCATCAGGACGCCGACGGCGTCTTCCGCGCGCGCGTCCGCGTCCCCTCCGGCCAGTACATCTGGGAGCCGGCCATCATCGTGATGCGGCACGGCGGCGAGCTGGAGCTCGACTTCTCCAATCACGACCCGTTTGCGTACCACGCCGCGCTCCTGCCGAGTAACGGCAGCCGCGAGATCCTGATGCTCCCCGCGCACAAGCGGGGAACCGCGCGCATGAAGCTCGACGGGCCGGGGTACTACTTCTTCGGCTGCCCCGTCGCGAACCACGCCGGGCGGGGGATGCTCGGCCTGATCATCGTCAGCGGCGACTCGCCGGAGACGGCGAAGCTCGACCGGCCGAAGCAGAAACGGCCGCAGCGGGTGGAGCCGGTCGACGTCAGGAGGACCGAGTGATCCGCCGCATCGCCATCCTGCTCCTCCTCTCCGCCTGCCGGACCTATCCCGACTATCCGGTCACCGAGCGCAGCCAGTCGATGCCGGAGCTGAACGCACGGATGCGCGGCACCGCGCCGGCAGTGAACGTCACGGCCGAGCGCATCCGCGCGGCGCGCACGGAGCCGGACAACTGGATGACCTACTACGGCGCCTACGACGGGCAGCGCTTCAGCGCGCTCGACGAGATCAACACCGGGAACGTCTCGCGGCTCCGGCCGGCGTGGCAGTTCCAGTTCGCGCCGATCGGCGTGATCCCGAATCCGGCGACGTACTCCTTCGAGGCGGCGCCGATCGTCGTCGACGGCGTCATGTACGTCTCCGGCTGGGACGGCTACGTCTGGTGTCTCGACGCCGCCACCGGCGAGCTGCTGTGGCAGTACCAGCACGCCATCCCGCTTGACACGCCGATGTGCTGCGGCAACGTGAACCGCGGCGTGGCGGTGGCGAACGGGCGGGTGTTTTACGCGACGCAGAACGGCTACCTCGTCGCCCTCGACGCCACGACCGGAAAGCCGGTGTGGCAGACCGGGTACGCCGACGTCCGCGCCGGTGAAAGCGCGACGATGGCGCCGCTCGTGGTGAAGAACCTCGTCATCGCCGGCGCCTCCGGCGGCGAGTACGGCGTGCGCGGCCATCTCGACGCCTTCGACATGGCCACCGGCGCGCGGGTCTGGCGCCGCTACACGATCCCTGGTCCCGGCGAGCCGGGCCACGAGACCTGGACGGGCGACTCCTGGGAGCGGGGCGGCGGGACCACCTGGATCACCGGCACCTACGACCCCGAGCTCGACCTCGTCTACTGGGGGACAGGCAATCCCGGCCCGCTCTTCGACGACGGGCCGCGCAAAGGGGCGAACCTCTATACGAACTGCGTCCTCGCGCTCGACCCCGACGACGGCTCGATCCGCTGGCACTACCAGTTCACGCCCGACGACGTCTGGGACTACGACGGCGTCAACGAGAACATCCTCTTCGAGGAGGGGGGCCGCAAGCTGCTCGCCCACTTCGACCGCAATGGCTATCTCTACATCCTCGACCGGACGAACGGCGCGCTCGTGCGCGTGACCCAGTTCGGGAACAGCGTCACCTGGGGCGAGGTCGACTCCACCGGCAAAGTCACGTCGCGGCTCCGGCCGACGCGCGAGGGGACGGTCATCTGCCCCGGCCCGGCTGGGGCGAAGGAGTGGCCGCACGCCGCGTACAGCCCCCGCACCGGGCTCCTCTACGCGCCGGTCATCGACGCCTGCGCCACGTTCCGGCTCGTGCCGCAGCCGTTCCGGGAGGGGATGTTCTACCTCGCCGGCGACGCCGACGTCCGGCCGCATCCGCAGTCGGGTGCGGTGAAGGCGATCGATCCTGCGACGGGACGGCAGGTGTGGGAGTGGAAGGGGGAGAGTCCGATGGTCGCCTCGATGCTGGCGACGGCCGGCGATCTCGTCTTCACCGGCGAGCCGAGCGGACACTTCAACGCCTGGCACGCGCGCACCGGCGAGCTGCTCTGGCGCTTCCAGACCGGCAACGGGATTCACAGCAATCCGGTCACCTATCGCGTGAACGGGAAGCAGTACATCGCCGTCCCCACGGGATGGGGCGGTTGGGTGGAGGGATTCGCGCCGGAGATGCTCGGCGCGCCGCGGGGCACGGCGCTGGTCGTGTTCGCCCTGCCGTGATCCTCGCCGCGCTCGTCCTCGCTCAGCTCACCGAGACCATCACCGTCACCGCGACGCGCACCGAGACGCGCGTCGCGGACACGCCGGCCAGCGTGGTGGTGCTGTCGCGGGAGGCGGTGGAGGCGAGCGCCGCGCCAACGCTCGACGACGCGCTCCGGCAGGTGGCCGGCTTCACCCTCTTCCGCCGCACCGGCAGCCGCGTGGCCAATCCGACGTCGCAGGGGGTGACGCTCCGGGGGGTCGGCGCGAGCGGCGCCTCGCGCGCGCTGGTGCTCGACGACGGCGTGCCGCTCAACGATCCCTTCGGCGGCTGGGTCTACTGGGGGCGCGTGCCACGCGCGTCGCTGGAGCGGGTGGAGGTGCTGCGCGGCGGCGCGTCCGAGCTCTACGGCAGCTCCGCCATGGGCGGGGTGATCCACTTCGTGCGGCGGAGGGACGCCGCGCTCGACGTCGACGCTACGGCGGGCTCGCAGGGGACCGGCAGCGGATCGGTCTTCTGGGGATCGGCGTGGGGGAGCCTCGCCGTCGATCTCTTCCGCACCGGCGGCTATGTCCTCGTGCGCCCCTCCGAGCGGGGCGCGGTCGACGTCGAGGCCGACTCCCGCCACGTCACCATCGACGGGATGCTGCGCCACGGCACGATGTTCCTGCGCGCGTCGTACTACGACGAGTCGCGCCACAACGGCACGCCGCTGCAGCGGAACGAGACCACCATCCGCCATCTCGCGGCGGGGGGCGACTGGAACGTCTCCGGCGGAGTGCTGGCGCTCCGGGCGCACGGCAGCGACCAGGACTACTTCCAGACCTTCTCCTCGATCGCCCCCACGCGCGCGACGGAGTCGCTGACGGTCGAGCAGAGCGTCCCCTCCCGCGGCGCGGGCGGCAGCGCGCAGTACACCCGGGCCTTCGGCGGACGCCACGTCCTCGTCGCCGGAGCGGAGCTGCGCGAGGCGCGCGGGACCAGCGACGAGCTGCGCTTCACGGCGAACGGCACGTTCCGTGTGGAGGCAGGCGGGCGGCAGCGGACCGCGTCGGCGTACGTCGAGGATCTCTTCGCCATCACGCCTGCGCTCACCGTCATCGCCGGCGTGCGCGCCGACCGCTGGCGCGACGAGCTGGAGGCGAATCCGCGGCTCTCGCTGCTCTGGCGCGCCGGCGACGCGCTCTCGCTCTCCGCCTCGGCCTACACCGCCTACCGCGCGCCGACGCTGAACGAGCTCCATCGCGGCTTCCGCGTCGGCAACGTGAACACGCTGCCGAACGCGGATCTCACCTCGGAGCACCTGACCGGCTTCGAGATCGGTGCGCGTGCCCGCAACGCGCGGGTGACGCTGTTCCTGATGAACGTCTCCGACACGATCGCGAACGTGACGGTCTCGCAGACGCCCACGCTCATCACCCGCCAGCGCCGCAACCTCGGCCGCACCCGCTCGGTCGGCGCGGAACTGGACGCCGAATGGCAGCTCGGCCGCGACTGGCGCGCCTCCGCGAGCTGGCTCTTCGTCGACGCCACCGTGCGCGAGGGAGAGCTGCGGGGAAACCGCGTACCGCAGGTGCCGCGGCATCAGGCCACCGCGCAGATCATGTGGAAGCGCGTCGGCGCGCAGCTCCGCTGGTCGGCCATGCAGTTCGACGACGACCGCAACGAGCTGCCGCTCGACTCCTACTTCGTCGCCGACCTCGTCGCCTCGTATCCGTTGATGAAGAGGCTCGAGGCGACGCTCGCCGTCGAGAACGTGCTCGACCAGGACGTCGAGGCGGGCGCCACGCCGGTGGCCACCCTCGGGCAGCCGCGCGCCTGGCGCGCCGGGTTACGCTACTCGCCGTAATGGCCTGGCGCATCGAGAAGCAGTCCGACGGCAGGTACGCGATCTTTTCGACGCGCCTCAACGACTACGTCGTCATCGACGCCGACGCGGCGCGCATCGAGGAGCTGTACGCGGAGAAGGGCGCCAGGGTCTACCTCGCCAGCGCCCGCGCGCAGATGGCCAAGGAGGTGCCGGTGCCGGAGGAGGGGGAGGCGCTGATCGAGGCCAGCCGCCGCCGCGGCGCGACGCCTGAGGAGCCGCCGGAGAAGATCGGCCGCACGGGGTACACGCTGGAGTGAGCCGGCCCCTCACCCGGCGCTGCGCGCCACCCTCTCCCCGCAAGCGGGGCGAGGGGCAACACGCACCAGGTGGCCGAAGGCCGGATGAGGGGCGTGGCGTGGGCGCTAGAATCGCGCCGCCATGAAGCGCCTCCTGCCTCTGCTCTTCCTCCTCACCGCCTGCACCACCGCCCAGCTCGACCTGCCGGCCGGCGCCTACGACGTCACCGGCTCCAATCCCCGCCGCTGGAACGCGCCGATCTCCTTCGGCGACTGGCGCACGGAATGGGTGGACGAAGGCACCACCCGCTCCTGGCTGGCCGAGCTGGGGATCGTGCAGGTCGCGCGTGCCGACCAGGGGTACCACCTGGCCATCAACGGCGTCGACGTGGAGTGCCACACCCGCGAATTCGTGGTCGGCACGAGCGGCGTCTTCGTCGATCCGACGTTCGGCGGGCAGGCGCTGCTCGTCTGCGGCTACGACCGCAACGGCGAGCGCTCGGTCCTGACGCTCTCGCGCACGGGACAGACGGAGCCGACGCTGCGCGGCACGCTGCGCGACGCGGACGGCAAGGCGCTGGAGGTGAAGTCGCTGCACCGCGTGCCCGGCTCCGGCTGGCCGTCCGGCGTGCCGTACGGATTCGAGATCGGGAACCGCGTGGCCGTCGTGGAGACGGTGAACCGCGGGCGTGTCTGGATCGACCCGGCGGCCGAGGATCGCGACACGCTCGCGGCGGTGGCGGCGTCACTGCTGCTGTTCCGCGAGCCGGAGCCGGGGGAGGTGGACTAGCGACGTCGTTAGAGGCGCCGCCGCTCGCGGCTGGCGGGCTTCTTCTCCGACTCCTCCCACGGCTCGACGCCCGGGACGGTGCAGCGGGGGATCTTCTCGCCGAGGGTCTCCTCGATCTTGCGCACCATCGGCAGGTCCTGCCAGGTGGCGATCGTGGCCACGATGCCTAGGGCGCGTCCGCGGGCGGTGCGTCCGGCTCGGTGCACGTAGTCCTCGACGTTCTCCGGGATGTCGAAGTTGATGACGTGCTCGATGCCGGGGATGTCGATGCCGCGGCCGGCGATGTCGGTGGCGACGAGGATGCGGTGCTGCCCCTCACGGAAGGTCTTGAGGGCGCTGACGCGCTTGTTCTGCGACTGGTCGGCGTGGATGCGGGCGACGGGGTGCCCTTTGCGCTCGAGGACGGAGTAGAGCCACTCCGCGTCGATCTTGCGCCGGGTGAAGACGAGGGTCGAGCCCAGCTCCTCGGTCAGGAGGGCGATGAGGCAGTTGCGCTTGTCCTCTTCCTTCACCACGTACAGGCGGTGGGTGATCCCCTCCGCCGCGCCCCCCTCGGGCATGATGTCGACGCGGATCGGATCGCGCATGAAGTCGCGCGCGATCATCTCGATCGAGTCGGGCATCGTCGCGGAGAACATCATCGTCTGCCGGTCGCGCGGGAGCTTCCGCAGCACCTCGCGGATCTGCGGGAGGAAGCCGAGATCGAGCATGTGATCGGCCTCGTCGAGGACGAGCACCTCCACCGCCTCGAGCGAGAGGCTGCGGCGCTGCACGTGGTCGAGGAGGCGCCCCGGCGTGGCGACGACGATGTCCGGTTTCTCGCGGAGGGCGTCGAGCTGCGGCTTCATGCGCACGCCGCCGATGAGGCAGGCGGTGTTGAGCTCGTGGTGCTTGCCGAAGAGGTCGAGAAAGGCCTTGGTCTGCAGGGCGATCTCGCGCGTCGGCGCCATGATCAGCCCGCGGATGCCGCGGCCGTGCACGAGCTTCTCGGCCATCGGCAGCACGAACGCGGCGGTCTTGCCGGAGCCGGTCTGCGCGAGCCCGATCACGTCCTTCCCGGTGAGCGACGTCGGGATGACGGCCGCCTGGATGGGGGTGGGGTGGGCGAAGCCGATCTTCTCGACGGTGGATAGGACTTCGGGGCTGAGCCCGAGGCTGGCGAAGGTCTGGTGGTCGACGGTGGTGACCGGATGCTGCGGTATTGCTGGTGTGGACATCTAGCGAAACACTCTCCAGTAAATGACGGCGTTGAGGACGAGCACGAAGGTCCCGATGACGATCTCGATCTCGCGCGTCAGGCCGGCGGGGTAGATGACCGGCATGATGTAGTGCGCGACGAAGCCGCCCTGGTAGCCCGCGCGTCCTGCCTCGCGAAGGAAGTAGTTCTCCCACTTCGTCAACGGGCAGTACCAACTGAAAAACTCGATCAGCACGCCCCAAACGGCGGCCGGAAGGTGCAACCACATCAGCCGAGGCCAGCGAAGCACCAGCAGCCCCCCGAAAATCACGAAGAGGATGAAGGCAAAGTGCAACAAAGCTGTGGCGGTCGCGGCGACATGGTACGACATGCGTCTCATTAAGGGTTGTCGGTTGTCCGTTGTCGGTTATCTGCGGAGTGTCGGCCGAAGGGAGCTCCCCGGACAACTGATAACCGACAACCGATAACACGCGGCGCTTGCGCCGCGTACAATCCCGCACGATGAAACGGTCCCTCCCCCTGGTTCTCTTCCTGCTGGCCGCGGCCTGCTCCTCGACTGCGGTGCGGCAGCCGGCGCCGCCGGTCCATGTCGTCATCGTCGGGACGACGGACGTGCACGGCTGGTTCAACGGGCATGTCGAGACGCCGCCGGGCGGGGGAGAGGGCGTGCTTTGGGGCGGGCTGCCGTCGCTGGCGAGCTACGTCGAGGCGCTGCGCGATCAGCATGGCGGGCGCGTCCTCCTCGTCGACTCGGGGGACATGTTCCAGGGGACGCTCGAGTCCAACATCTTCGAAGGCGAGGCCGTCATCCGCGGCTACAACGTCCTCGGATACACCGCCGCGGCCGTCGGCAACCACGAGTTCGACTTCGGTCCGATCGGGCCGGAAGTGATCCCTCGCAACCCCGGCGACGATGCGCTCGGCGCCCTCAAGCGCAACGCCGACCTGGCCATGTTCCCGCTGCTCTCCGCGAACATGGTCGAGAAGGCCACCCGCAAGACGCCGGCGTGGGCGAAGCGCTACACGCTGGTCCGCGTCGGCGGCGCGCGCGTCGGCATCATCGGCCTCTCCACCCCCGACACGCCCAACGTCACCATGGGCATCAACGTCGCCTCGCTCGACTTCACCGACCCGGTCGAGGCGACGCTGCAGTCGGCGGCCGAGCTGCGCAAACAGGGGGCGGACGCGATCGTGGTCATCGCCCACATCGGCGGCCGCTGCACGGAGACCGACGAGCCGCATGCGCTGGACAGTTGCGACCGCAACGCCGAGGCGATGACCTACCTGGAGAAGCTCCCGGCCGGCACCATCGACGCCTTCTTCGCCGGCCACACCCACGCGAACATGGCCCATTACGTCAACGGCGTGCCGACGGTGCAGGGCCTGGCCATGAGCCGCGAGTTCTCGACCGTCGAGCTCTGGGTCGACACCGAGAACAACCGGGTGACGAAGAGCGAGATCCGCCCGCCGACGATGATCTGCTCGTTCGTCTACGAGGGGACCAGCCACTGCGACCCGCGGCTCGCCGTGAAAGGCGCGAAGCTCGTGCCGCGCGTCTTCGGCGGGCAGACCATCGAGCCGGACGCGCGCACCGGCGCCGCGATCGCGCCGTATCTCCGCCGCGTGGCGGCCAAGCGCGACGAGAAGCTCGGCATCCGCACCGACGCCCTCTTCACCCGTCACTACTCCGGCGAGTCGCCCCTCGGCAACCTGATCGCCGACGCGCTCCGCCGCTCCACCGGCGCCGACGTCGCGATCATGAACTCCGGCGGCATCCGCTCCGAGCTCCCGCGCGGCGACCTGACGTACGGCGACGTCTTCGCCGTCAGCCCTTTCGACAACTATCCGACCATGGTCATCATGACCGGCGCGCAGCTCGTCGAGCTGCTCCGCAACACCAGCACCGGCGCGCGCGGCATCATGCAGGTCAGCGGCGTGAAGTACACCTTCGACGCGTCGAAGAAGGGGCTGGAGCGCTTCGTCAGCGCGACGCTCGAGGACGGGAGCCCGCTCGACCCGGAGAAGCTCTACAGCGTCATCATGCCGGACTTCGTGGCCATGGGCGGCGACGGCGCGGAAGCGGTGACGAGCACGATCCCGAAGGACCGCTTCACGACCTTCTACGCCGCGCCGATCCGCGACATGTTGATCGCGGAGCTGAAGAAGGCGAACGGCGCGCCGCTCGAGCCGAAGGTCGACGGGCGCATCACGGTATTGAACCCGCCGCGACAGAATTAGCGCGGCGGGCGCGCTGCACGGCGCGCCACAGCACCATCGCCAACAGCGCCAGCGCGAGCGGCACCAGGATCGGCGCGAAGATCGACAGGATGCTGAACGCGACCGAGACGACGTCCTCGAGCAGCGAGAGGAAGGGGTTGGCGCAGCCGAACGTCGTCGCCGATGAGGCCACGCGCGTCCCCGCCTTCAGCGTGTGAAAGCCGAGGGCCGCGGGCGTGCCGACGATGAAGCCGACGATCGCCGCGACGGTCGGGTCGACGTCGACGCCGGTGAGCACGCCGGCCGTGGCGACGGTCGCCGCGGCGGGTCGGACGAAGGTGCCGATGGAGTCGAGGAAGTGATCGACCGCCGGCACCTTGTCGCCGATGATCTCCACGAGGGCGGCGATGATCAGCACCGTCAGCCCGGTGTCGGAGCTGAGCCAGTCGAACTTCTGCCCCAGCTCGATCCCGGCGATGTTGAAGCGCGCCGCCGCGGAGAGCAGCAGCAGCGGGATGAACGTGTTCAGCCCCGTCGACGCGGAGAGGCCGAGCCCGAGGAGGGCGGCGAGGATGATGCTGGAGGTGTCCAAGACGGGGTCAGTTTACGCCGGTACGCCGCGGGTACGTGAGACGGCAAGCTCCACCTGGGTGCGCAGGAAGTCGCCGAAGTCGATCCCGACCTCCCGCAGCTCCTGCGGAACGAGGGAGCTGGTGGTCATGCCGGGGAGCGTGTTCGTCTCGAGGAAGTAGACGCCTTCTTCCGTGGCCATGAGGTCGGTGCGCGAGTAGCCTTCGCAGCCGAGCGCGACGTGCGCGGCGACCGCGGTCTCCTGTGCCTCGCGCGCCATCGCCTCGGGGATTCTCGCCGGGCAGATCTCGCGCGTGCCGCTGCCGAGGTACTTGCCCTCGTAGTCGAAGGCGCGGTTCGGATCGACCTCGATCTCGATGACGGGGAGCGCGAACGGCCCCTCGCCCTGGTCGAGCACGCCGACCGTGAGCTCGCGCCCGCGGAGGAACTGCTCGAGGATGTAGGGGACGCCCCGCGCGATGACCTTCTCGGCCACATCCTCGGCGTCGCCGTCGCGGTCGAGGAAGAAGAGGCCGCGGCTGGAGCCGCCGGCCAGAGGCTTGAGGACGATGCGCTCGTGCCGCGAGAGCATGTCGGCAATCGCCTCCCGCACCTCGCCCGCGGTCCGCGTGACGCGCGACTCGGCCGTGCGCACCTTGCCGCGCACCTGCTCCTTCGCCCGTTCCTTGTCGAAGGCGGCGGCGCTGGCGGCGGAGCCGGAGCCGGTGAACGGAATCCCGCGCCGCTCCAGCGACTCCTGCAGCGGCCCGTCCTCGCCCCCGGTGCCATGCAGCGCGAGGAGGAACACCGGCTCGTCGACCGGCATCGTATCGAGCGCCTGCTCGAGATCGGGAAAGATCGCCGGCCGCGACGGCAGGAAGTCGACCTCGAACGGCCGCTGATGCCCCAGGAGGTCGTTCGGCGCGACGTCGTAGATCGCGCCGTCCGGCGCCCAGAACCACGCCAGGACGCGCGACCCGAGCGTCCGCACGATGTTCTGCGCCGAGGCCACGGAGACGTGGCGCTCGTCGGAAGGGCCACCGAAGAGGACGATGACTTGCACGGTGGTCGCGGGTGCAAGCGCGCTGCCGTGATGTTGTCGGTGGTCAGTTGTCGGTTATCTGCGGTGCTTCGTCCAGGCGATACTCCCCGGACCAGGCCTGTCCAAATTAGCAGTTTGCAGAAACGAGAACGCCGGCTTCCTGTAGCCTCGGTCTTGTCGAAGGAACAAGACAAACAGGAGGTGACCGGCGTTGGTTGCATTCTCCAGCTTTTTTCAGCAGATGTTGAGTTTCT
>DASWNW010000045.1:0-138163 GCA_036399015.1 Thermoanaerobaculia bacterium
CTCATATCTCGCAACAGAGTGTCGCGGAGGCTAGGCCAACCCAACGGGGTCCGGGGCCGATGGCCCCGGCCGCCGGAGGCCTCCGGAGGCGCGGCGGCGTCAGGCCATCTCGCGCAGCGCGCCGAGCAGGACGTCGACGTCGTACGGCTTGCGGAACAGCCGGACGTTCGGGCTGGCGAGATAGGGGAGGACGCGCGTGGTGTCGGGATCGCCGCTGCAGAAGACGACCGGGAGCTTCGGCCAGCGGGCCGCGATTCGCCGGTAGACCGCCGTCCCGTCTTCGTCGGGGAGGTTGAGGTCGAGCAGGACGGCGTCGGGATCGAAGCGTGCGACGGCGGACTCGGCGTCGCCTCCGAAGGAGACGTGGCTCACCTCGACGCCTTCCAGCGCCAGCAGCTGCACGACGCCCTCGGCGACGTTCAGGTCATCCTCCACCAGCACGATTCGTTGCATTTCGTCGTCGCGGTCGGGGGGAATGAAAAAAGGCGCGCCGGTGAGGCGCGCCCTGTTGCACCGCCGGTCTTACTTCGCGGCAGAGCGCTTGGACGCTCCGGCGAGGCGGGACTTGTAGCGGTTGGCCGTGTTCTCTTTGATCAGGCCCTTCCTGGCGGCCTTGTCGATCACCGAATAGCTGGTCGCGAGCGTCTCTTTGTCCGCGTCGCCACCTTCGATGGCCGTGCGGGCCTTCTTGAGCGTGGTGCGGAGGGAGGACTTCCCCGCGCGGTTCCGCGCCTTCCTCTTTTCGGCCTGCCGTCTCTGCTTCTCGGCCGAGGCAATATTCGCCATGAATCTGCTCCTGCTGAACTGTGAAATTGATTCAGGACAGGCAGGATTGCCTGTCCTCCACTAAAGGGCTGCGTAGTTTACTGCGTTTCGATGCCGAGTTGCTTCAGTTTCTGGCGCGCCAGCGAGGCTTCCTGCGACCGGGGATGCTCGTGCAGCACGTACTGCAGTTGCACAACCCCTTGTGCTCTCTCGCCCACGTTGATGTAGGCGTAGCCCTTTTTGAGCAGCGCTCCCGGAACCTTGTCGGAACGGGGGTACTTGTTGACCACGGCATCAAACTGCTGGATGGCCTCACGATATTTCTTCTGGGAGAAGAGGCTCTCGGCGATCCAGTAGCTCGCGTTGTCGGCCATGTCGGAGGTGGGGGCGGCGTCGAGGAAGTCGCGGAAGCCCTCGATGGCGAGATCGAAGTTCCCCCGCTGGTAGTCGCGGTAGGCGGCCTGGTACGTCTGGCTCGGGTCGGCCGTCGACACCGGCGGCGCCGGGACCGTCACCTCTCCCGTTGCCGGCGTGGCGGTGCCGGCGACGGGTGCCGGCGCCTGCAGGGCGGCGACGGTGGCGCGGAGGTCTTCCACGTCGCGGCGGGTCTGCGAGATCTGATTCGAGATCTGGTCGAGGCGGTGCGTGGTCTGCTCGACCGCCCCCTGGGTGGTCTGGATCCGGTCGTCCATCTCGTCGACCTTGGTGACGAGGGTGGCGTTGGACTTGAGCAGCATCTCGGTCTGCTCGGCGATGCGGACGTTGACGTTCTGGACCTCTTCCTTCGAGGAGGCGGTGCGCTTGATGTTCGCGAGCTCTTCCTGGAGCTCGGAGATCTGGCGCTGCGCCGACTCGAAGTCCGAGGTCGAAACGCAGCCGCCGGCGGCGAGCGCCGCGGCGGTCACTGCGAGGAGCCGGAGAATTTTCATCGAGTGGGTCTCACGAGGACGAGGTGCGCGCGGCGGTTCTGGGCCCACGACGCGTCGTCGTGTCCTTCCTCGAACGGGCGCTCCTCGCCGTAGCTGACGGTGCGGATGCGGCTGCCGTCCACGCCGAGGGTCATCAGGTAGTCGCGCGCGCTGTTGGCGCGGCGGTCGCCGAGGGCGAGGTTGTACTGCTCGGTGCCCCGCTCGTCGCAGTGCCCTTCGACGAGGAGGTTGTAGCCGGAGCCCTCGCGTCCCTTCAGCCAGTTGGCGGAGGAGGTGAGGGCGGCCTGCGCGGCTTCGTCGAGCGTCGCCTCGTCGTAGTTGTAGAAGGCGTCGCGGATGTAGCCCTGCCGCTGCACGTAGCGGTTCAGCTCCTCGATGTCGCTCGGAAAGACGTCCTCCCGCGGCGTGTCGTCGACGAAGTCGGGCTGCTCCTCGACCGTCTCGCCGGTATTGGTCGCGGGCGGCGTCATCGGCGTGATGTCGGGAACGCTCGGGACGGTGGTCTGGGTGTTGGCGGTGTTGTCGACCTTCGGCTTATTGCGCGACGAGCGGCACGCGGGGGCGCTCACCAGCAGCGCGACCATCAGGGTCATGAGGATGACGTTCGAGAACTTCTTCATGTTGGTTCCACTCCCTCTATCAATGATGATTCTATTCGGGTTTCTTCGACCAGTCGGCGCCTTTGTTCTCGCCGGTGAACGTGAGCTGCAGCAGGTCGCTGCCGTCGGCGCGCATCCGGTAGATCTGCCACTTGCCGCTGCGGTTCGACTGGAAGGCGATCCACTGTCCGTCGGGTGACCAGGTGGGCTGCTCGTTCGAGCCGTTCCCGGCCACGATCCGGCTTTCACCGGTAATGAGATTCGTGATGCGGATCTGGAAGCGGCCGTTCACCCGCGAGGTGTAGGCGAGCTCCTCGCCATTCGGCGAGAAGACGGCGTCGTCGTTCCAGTTGCCGTCGTGGGAGATCCGGCGCACGTTCGTCCCCTCGGCGTCCATGACGTAAATCTGCGGCGTGCCGCTGCGGCCGGAGGTGAAGGCGATCTGGCGTCCGTGCGGCGCCCACTCCGGCGTCGACTCGATCGAGCTCGTCGTGGTGAGGCGGCGCAGGTTCGAGCCGTCGTCCTTGATCAGGTAGATGTCGGGATTGCCGCGCACCGAGCCGACGAACGCGATGTCGTTGCCGACCGGCGAGAAGGTGGCGGAGGTGTTGAGCGCCAGGCCGCTGTTGATGCGCATCCGCCCGCCGCCCTTGCGGTTGATGATGTACATGTCGCTCGTGCCGCGGGCGAACGAGGTGTAGACCATCCGCTCGTTGTCGGGCGACCAGCTCGGGAGGATCGACAGCGCGCCGTGACGCGAGATCTGCCGCTGGTTCTGCCCGTCCCAGTCCATGAGCCAGATCTCCCACTGGCCGGTGCGGTTCGAGGCGAAGGCGATCTGCGAGAGGAACACGCCGGGACGGTTGTTGAACAGCTTGATCAGCTCGTTGGCCAGCATGTGGGCCGTGCGCGAGAGGGCGCCCTGCGGCGCGCGGTAGCGCTTGCGGAGCTGCGCCGCGCCGGCCTGGTCGATGAGGCGCGCCTCGACGACGTACTCCTCCCCCTCGAGCCAGACGTTGAGCTGGAGATGGAACTGCGCCTCGACGCGCCGCAGGAGCTCCGGCGTCACCGGCACCGACGGCGGCAGGGGCGCGATGGCGAAGAGGCCGGAGTAGGCGATGTCGCGGGTGAGCGGGCCGAAGAAAGCCTCCCGCACCGCCTGCGCGGAGACCGGAACGGGTGGCGCCTCGCCGATCGGGCTCAGTTGCGGGAACGGCACGGCGATGCGGATCACCTGCGCCGCCTGATCGGGCGTCATAGTGGTGGTGATGTCGGTCTGGGCGGAGAGCGTCGCCGCCGCGAGACAGAGCGCTGCTGTGAGGATGGTCTTCATCGGAACGTGAGGTGTACTCCCAGGTAATTGCCGTCATACCCGAACGGCAGGGGATTGAGGGGGCTGGAGCTGCGCACGGCGCTGAGCGCCGCGCGGTCGTAGGTCGCATTGCCGCTGGAGGTCTCGACCTTCGCCTCGGCGATGGTGCCGTCGCGGAGGATGCGGAAATAGATCACCGTCGGCGTGCCGGTCCCGCCCTGGCGGAACCAGTTGCTGCCGATCCGGCGGTGCATGCTCTGAATGTAGATCGTGTAGGGGAAGTCGCCCCCTTCGAGGCCGGTGATCCCGCTGCCGCCGACAGGAACATCGGTCGTGGTGCCCGGCACGCCCGGCGAGGCCGCCGGTGGGGCGGGTGCCGGCTTCGCCGCCTCGGGACGCGCGGAGCCTTTCTTCGTCGACTGCCCGAACGGTGAGAGGGGGACGGTGTTCTTCTCCGGGACGACCGCCTTCTGCGGCTCGGCGGCCGGCTTCGGCGGCTCGATCCGCGGCGGTGCCGGCTCCTCGATCTTCGGAGGCGCGGGGACGACCGGCTTCGCGGGCTTCTGCGCCGCCGGCCGTGGGGAGGGTGCCGTGGAGGCAGGCATGGGGGCGAACTGGATATTCACGAGGCCCACCGGCTTCGGTGCCCGCGCGTGCATGGCGGCGTAACCGAGCGACGCGGCCAGCGCGCCGTGCAGCAGGATCGAGATCAGCAGCCCGGAGGCGGCGCCGCGATCGAGCTTCGCGCGCTGCGCGAGGACGTCAGCGACTCCGTCCCGCATTGCCGTCTTCTCCAGGTTTCGTGATCATGCCGAGCTGTTCCACTCCCGCCCTGTTCATCACATCCAGCACCGCAACCACGCGCCCGTACGGCACGCCCTGATCGGCTTCGAGGAGCGCGCGCTTGATCCGCTTGGCGCGCAACATCGGTCCGAGGGTCAGCTCCAGATTCTGGGACCCGACCGCCGTCCCGTCAACGTATACCGCTCCGGCGGCCGTCACCGTCACCTTGGCGGGGTTGTTCGAGGCCAGCTCGAAGCTCTTCCCCTCGGCCTGCGGGAGCGAGACGTCCAGCCCTTGCGTGAGCATCGGCGCGGTGATCATGAAGATGATGAGGAGCACCAGCATCACGTCGACGAGCGGCGTGACGTTGATCTCCGCCATGTCACCGAGTTCGTCGTTGTCGCCTAGTCGCAGGGCCATCAGTTTGTTTAGACGCGTGAGCGGGTGGAAAAGTTACGGTGTCAGTCTGCAGAGTCTCAAAGTCTCAGAGTCTCAGAGTCTCAAAGTAGCGCAGGGTGGTCTCGCCGGTGCTCCTCTGCGACTCTGAGACTCTGCGACGCTCAGACTCCTCACGTGAAGTTCCGCTCCGTCAGATTGAGGAACTCCAGCGTGAAGTCTTCCATCTCCCCGCGCGCTCCCCGGAGCCGGGCCACGAAGTGGTTGTAGGCGAGAAGGGCGGGGATGGCGGCGAAGAGGCCGGCGGCGGTGTTGATGAGCGCCTCGCTGATGCCGGGCGCGACGGCGGTGATGGAGGTGGAGCCGGTGGCGCCGATGGTGCCGAACGCCCCCATGATCCCCCAGACGGTGCCGAAGAGGCCGATGAACGGGGTGGCGGCGGCGGTCGTCGCCAGGAAGGGGACGAATTTCGAGAGGCGCGCCGCCTCGATGCGGGAGGCGCGGATGAGCGAGCGCTCGATGCTGTCGATCGATTTCACGGTCTGCCGCCCTTCGCCATGCGCGATCTGCGCCTCGATCTCCGCATAGCCGGCGCGGAAGAGACCGACGAGCGGCGAATACTGCAGCGCATTGAGGGCCGGCTGCACGTCGGCGAGCCGTTTGGCTTTCCGGAAAATCGGCGTGAAGCGGCGGGTGGAGCGATTGGCGCGGCTGAACCGCTGCGCGACCGCGATCATCACACCCCAGGAGAAAACCGAGAACAGCAGGAGGATTGCGAGGACGCTCTTTCCGACCACCCCCGACTTGATGAACGCACCCCAGAGTTCCACGGCGCGGAGGGTAGCATGGCCTGCCGCGGAAGAATTAAAGTAAGACCGTCACAGTTCTGCGGCACGGTATGACCCCGTAGCTCAGTCGGATAGAGCAGGAGTTTCCTAAACTCAAGGTCGGAGGTTCGAATCCTCTCGGGGTCACCAATCGAACGCCTGCGGCGGATGCGCAACCTGTGACGCTCGTCACACCGAATAAAAATCTTGGCGTCCCCCTCGCAATGCGTTATTTGCGTGAACGCCACCCTGCTCCTCCTTGCCGCCCTCACCGTCACCACCCCTCCCGCCGCCGAGCCGGAAGGCCTCCCGAACGGGGCGCCGCGCACTGGGACGGTCGTCACGGTCGACGTCTCGACGAACCAGGCCTATCTCTTCCGTGACGGGCAGCTCGTCCGGAAATCGAAAGCCGCTACCGGCTCCGACAAGGTCCTGCGCAAGGGCACGAAGGTGTGGTGGTTCCGCACCCCCCGCGGGCGTCACACCGTGGTGCGCAAGGTGAAGGATCCGGTCTGGACGAAGCCCGACTGGGCGTTCATCGAGGAAGGGAAGAAGGTTCCGCCGCCCGACTCGCCGCTCCGCAAGGAGCGCGGCACGATGGGCAAGTACGCTCTCGACCTCGGCGACCGGGTGATGCTGCACGGCACGAACGACCCGAAGTCCATCGGCCGGCGCGTCTCGCACGGCTGCGTGCGGCTCCCGAACGACATGCTCACCCTCCTCTGGAAAGAGGTGGAGGTGGGCACCGAGGTCTGGATCTACGAGAGCCAGCCGCGCGAGATCGCCGACAGCAAGGGTCTGAACGACCTCGAGCTGACCGAGCTGCGCTGAGGCTTCCGGTAGCTACTTCCCTTTGAAGCGCGCCTTCTCCTGGTCCCGGCGGTCCTGCACGATCGTCGAGACGATCAGGTAGAAGGCCGCCGCGCTGGCGAGGAGGTAGCCGAGCATCGCCAGCCCCGGGTAGCCGAAGATCGTGAAGCGGGTGGGCACCCGCATCATGAACGAGGCCGAGAGCAGCAGCGCCGCGATGACGACGCCCATCGTGATCCGGTTCGCCACCTTGTGAATGCCGGCCAGGAACTCCTCGGCCTGACTGAGCTTGATGCCGAACGTCAGCCGTCCCGCCGCGGTGAGGTCGACGATCTCGCGCGTGCGATGGGGGAGGTCGAGCGCGAGCTGATTGAGGTCGAGCATCGCCGGGTAGAAGTTGCGCGGGTTGAACTTTTGCGCGAGCTTCTGGACGATGAGCTGCTCCGCGTAGTCGCGGATGACCTGCTGCGGGTCGTAGTCGGGATCGAGGAGCTTCGTGATCGCGTCGAGGTGCAGCAGCGTCTTCGCGAGCATGGTCAGCTCGGCCGGCGCCTTCAGCTCGTTGTTGTTGGCGATGCCGATGACGGTGAAGATGAGCTGCCCGGTGTTGATGTCCTTCGCGCTGGCGTCGTGCACCGCCGCGACGAGCGTCGAGATCTCGCGGGTGAACTTCGTCTGGTCGAACCGCTCCTGCGCCTCGCACATGCGCACGCAGGTCTCGGCCACCTCGCCGCCGCGGTTCGAGGAGATCGCCAGGAGCAGCTTGATGACCTCGTCCTGGAACTCCTGGCTGATGCGGCTGACCATGCCGAAGTCGAGGAGGACGATCTGCGGCGCGCCGGTCTCGCCGTTCGGATCTTCCCGGATGAAGACGTTGCCGGGGTGGGGATCGCTGTGCCAGACGCCGTCGACGCAGATCTGCTTGAGATAGGCGCGCGTGAGCACGCCCGCCAGCTCGGCGTAGTTCCCCTCGATGAGGGAGAGCGGCGTGAGCTTCGAGACCTTCTTCCCGCGCACCAGCTCCGTGGTCAGCACCTTCGAGGTGGTGTAGTCGTCGACCACGTCGGGGATGTAGAGCTGCGGGAAGGCGGTCAGGTTGTCGCGCAGGATCTTGCTGTTGCGCGCCTCCTGGAGGTAATTGAGCTCGCTGAACATCACCATCTTCGCCTGCTCGATCGCGGCGACGAGGTTCATCTTGCGGCCGATGTCGGTGTGTTTCTCGAGCTCGGTGGCGATGTCGGTGAAGACTTCCAGGTCGCGGTGCACCTGTTCGCTGACGTTCGGCCGCTGCACCTTCACCACCACGTCGCGGCCGTCGCGGAGCACGGCGCGGTGCACCTGGCCGAGGGAGGCGGCGGCGAGGGGGGTGGCGTCGAAGGACTCGAAGGCCTTGGAGATGCGCACGCCGAGCTCCTGCTCGACGATCCGCTCGACGTCGGCGAACGAGAAGGGCTCGAGGTCGTCCTGGAGCTGTTCGAGCGCGAGGATGTACTCCTGCGGCACGACGTCGGGACGGGTCGAGAGGAGCTGGCCGAACTTCACGTAGGTCGGCCCCATCTGCTTGAGGGCCGTCGCGAAGGCGTCGGCGCGCGCCTTGACGTCCGGCTCGATCTCGGCCGGCTCGGTCGCCTCGGCAGCGAGGAAGTCCTCGGCGTTCACGCTGAGGCGGAAGTCTTTGCGTCCGTAGCGGGTGAAGAGCAGGAGCAGATCGCGGTAGGCACCCAGGTGCCGCGTTTTCACCATCGGAAAGCGGACTGGTGCAAGCGCAAGGCCGAGGCACCGGGAAAGGCTCCCCATGCTACGATTCGGAATCTTCTAGCAGTCCTCAAGGAGCGCACTCAACCATGGCTAATTACAGGACCCTCTTCACGTCGGAGTCCGTCACCGAAGGGCATCCGGACAAGATCGCCGACCAGATCTCGGATGCGATCCTCGACGCCGTGCTGGCCGAGGATCCGGTCGGGCGCGTCGCGTGCGAAACGCTCGTGACCACCGGCCTGGCGATGATCTCGGGTGAGATCACCACGAAAACCTACGTCGACTTCCCCTCGATCGTGCGCAACACGATCCGGGAGATCGGCTACACCCGCGCCAAGTACGGCTTCGACAGCGAGACCTGTGCGGTCATCTCGTCGATCGACCCGCAGTCACCAGACATCGCGCAGGGCGTCGACACCGGCGGCGCCGGCGACCAGGGGCTCATGTTCGGCTTCGCGGTCCGTGAGACGCCGGAGCTGATGCCGCTGCCGATCATGCTCGCGCACAAGCTGACCCGCCGCCTGACCGACGTGCGCAAGTCGAACGAGCTCGACTTCCTCCGTCCCGACGGCAAGTCGCAGGTCACCATCGAATATGACGGGAAGCGCCCGGTGCGCGCCAGCGCGATCGTCATCTCCACGCAGCACTCGCCGAACGTCAGCCATCGGGACCTCTCCGAGGCGGTCATCGAGAAGGTGATCAAGCCGGTCGTGCCGGCCGAGCTGCTCGACGCCGACACCAAGTTCCACATCAACCCGACCGGCAAGTTCGTGATCGGCGGACCGCAGGGCGACACCGGCCTCACCGGCCGCAAGATCATCGTCGACACCTACGGCGGCCGCGGACGTCACGGCGGCGGCGCGTTCTCGGGGAAAGACCCCACGAAGGTCGACCGCTCGGCGTGCTACATGGCCCGCTACATCGCCAAGAACCTCGTCGCCGCCGGGATCGCGGACGAGGTCGAGGTGCAGCTCGCGTACGCCATCGGCGTGGCCGACCCGGTGTCGATCTACGTCGACACGTTCGGCACCGGCCGGATGGAGCAGTCGAAGCTGGTGGAGCTCGTCCGCGAGCACTTCCAGATGACGCCGCGCGGCATCATCGAGTCGCTCCAGCTCCGCCGCCCGATCTTCAAGAAGACCGCCGCGTACGGCCACTTCGGCCGCACGGAGCCCGAGTTCTCGTGGGAAGCGACCGACAAGGCGGAGGCGCTGCGCGCCGCTGCCGGCATCGACGCCGCCGTGCTCGCGTAACGGTTTCACTCAGCGCAACGTGAAGACGGTGGCGTCGCCCTGCGACGTCACCGTCGCCGCATAGCGGTCGAGCGTCTGCGCGAGCATCCGCTGCGCGCCTGGGGTGAGCGCCACCCCCTCCTTCTCGATCACCGCCACGTGCGTGATGCCATCCGCGCGGAGGCGCTCCCGGACCGCGTCGGCGTTCTGCAGCTCGAGGTACTCCGAGACGCGCTCGATTTCTCCCGCGCGCACTCTCCGCGCGAAGGGGCGTGCGTCGCTCTCGCCGATCAGGAGCGTTCGTGAGTCGCGGGGGAGCGTGGCGTTCAGCCAGGCGACGCTGGCGGGAGGCGCCGGTTTCGGGGGAACGCTCTTCAACACCATGAACGTCTGCAGGGCGACCGCGAAGGCGACGAGCGCCGCGAGCAGCCGGAGGCGCAGGTTCGGCGCGCCGCTGACGCTCGCCACCGCCAGATACGGCACCAGCATCCGCGCCGGCGCGGCGAGCACGAAGAGTACGAGCGCCAGCACCGCCGCCGCAATGGCGACGCCGCCGGTGGCGAAGACCGGCAGCGCGAAGATCGACGCGCCGAGCGCCTCCAGGGCGAACGCCTTCTCGAAGACGTAGTCGGAGAGCGCCACCGCCCGCTCGCCCGGAATGGCAGGGAGCTCGCCGCGGAAGAAGAAGACCAGGCCGAGGAGCACGCTCCAGTCGGGCAGCCGCCGCTTAAGCGCCCATGCCGCCACGGCGAAGGGGATGAAGAAGAAGGAGGTGAGGAGGCCCGCGGCGGTCGCGGCGGAGGCGGTCTTCCGATCGTCGTCTTCGAGGGCGCTGTACAGCGCCACGAAGATCCCCGTCAGCGGCCAGACCGCGAGCGCCGCGGGGGTGGTGACGATGGCCGCGGTGGCGAGCCAGGAGCGGGTACGGCGGAGGATCAGCGTCGTCGTCGCCAGCGCCGAGAGCCAGTAGAGGATGTGCGCCGCCGTCCCGCCGCGCGCGGGCCCGAGCAGCACCAGCGGCAGCAGCTCCGCCGACTGAATGCCCAGTGGCGTCTTCGCCTCCGCGAGCAGCGGGAGGTCGACGGCGCGTCCTTCGAGCAGCCAGGTATGGGGAATCGCCGATTGCGGGCGCTCGCCTGAGACGAGCGCGTAGCCGAGCACCAGCGCGACGAAGAGTGCCGTCCAGTGGAGCGGAACGGGGTCGCGCACCGGCGACTCTTCGTCCGAGTACCACTTCAGCAGATAGACGACGCCGGCGATGCAGCCGAGGATCAGCAGCGGCAGCAGCGTGCCGGCGGAGAGCCGGAGCAGCGACACGAGAAACAGCGCCGCGCCGAACGCGGGATACCCGAGAAGAAAGTCGAGCGGGAGGTCGAGCCGCTTCGCGCGGCGCAGCAGCGCGCCGAAGCCGACCATGGCCAGCGCCTCGACGAGCGCCAGCGGCAGCGGGCTCGCGGTCCTCGCCAGCAGCACCTCGAGCGGCGCGAACCGATCGAGCAGCGTGAGCAGCCCGAAGAGCAGGAGGAGCGTCGCGACGACCGGCCGTACCCTCAAATCGGCTCCAGCGTCTCCCGGATCTTCAGCACGTCCTCGATGATCTGCCGCGCCGCCTCGGGACGGATCTGCGTGGTCCGGTCCGACAGTGCCGCGGGCGGGTTGTCGTGCACCTCCATGAAGAACCCGTCCGCCCCCGCCGCCGCAGCAGCCCGCGCGAGCGGACGGGCGAATTGCGGCGTGCCGCCGGTCTGCTTTCCTTCACCCCCCGGCTTCTGCATCGAATGGGTGATGTCGTACACGACCGGCGCGCCGAAGCCGCGCACGATCGGGAAGGCGCGCATGTCGACGACGAGGTTCTGATAACCGAACGAGCTTCCCCGCTCGGTGATGAACACCTTCTCGTTCCCAGCCTCCGCCCCCTTCTCGATGATGTTCTTCGTCTCCTCGGGGGAGAGGAACTGCCCCTTCTTCACCCCGACCGCCTTGCCGGTGCGGGCGGCGGCGGCGATGAGATCGGTCTGGCGGCAGAGGAACGCCGGGATCTGCAGGATGTCAACGACGGCGCCGACCGGCTCCGCCTGCCACGGCTCGTGAATGTCGGTCAGAAGCGCGAGGCCGGTCTCTTCCTTCACGGCGCGCAGCACTTCCATCCCGCTCTCGACGCCAGGGCCGCGGAACGACTCGATGGACGAGCGGTTGGCCTTGTCGAAGGACGACTTGAAGACCAGGTTGATCTTCAACTCGTCGCGGAGGCGGACGAGCGTGCGCGCCATCTTCAGGGCGTGCTCCAGCCCCTCGATGACGCAGGGGCCGGCGATGAAGAGCGGCGGCTGATCCCCGCCGAACTGCACGTCCGGCGTGATGGCGATGGTACGCGTGGTCACTGCTGCGGTCATGGCCGCGGAGGATATCAGCGCGGCCGCTGCGCCAGTACGTGGAACGCGTGCACGTGCCGCGTGTCGTCGCCGTGCGTGACGCGCGTCCCTCGCTCGCTGTCGTACACCTCGATCGAGGTGAAGCCGGCGTCGGTCAGCTCCTTCTGCAGCGCGCGCAGCGAGACGTAGTGGAGCATCAGGCCGAAGTCATGGGGCGCGGAGACGCGCAACGACCAGCCGTCACCCGCCCGGTTCATGCGCCGGTTGCGGAGATAGTTCTTCCAGCGCCGCGCGTAGCGGGGAAGCTTGAAGGGGAAGCGCACCAGCCAGCGCACCCCGCCGAGGAGACCGCGTCCGCCCGCTCCGCGATACTCGCGCCAGGGGACGTCGCGGTGGCTCGGGCCGTCGAGATTGTGCGTCGAGTAGACGAGCCATCCGCCGGGACGAAGCACGCGGAGGAACTCGCGGAAGACCGGCGCGCGGTCTTCGTGGGCGATGGAGTCGATGCCGTTGAAGCTGAAGAGCACGAAGCCGAAGCGGCCATCCTCGAAGTCGGTCAGGCTGCGCGCGTCGCCGACACGGACGTCGACGCCGGGGTAGGCGCGGCGGCATTCGTCGACCATGGCCGGGACGTAGTCGACGGCGATGTAGTCGTCGGTGAGCAGCCGGACCAGCGACACGGTGCGCCCGCCGCCGACGCCGACGTCGAGCGCCGCCTGCCCCCGCACCCGCGGCGCCACCGCCAGAAACGCGGCGCGCTCGCCGGCGTCGATGAAGCCGTGGTATCCGGAGAAGACGGCCACGCCCTCAGGTTTGGACCAGGTGGCCTGATTGAGGCTGTCGACGGCGGTGGTGAGGTTGGTGGCGGCATTGGTCATGGTCTGCTCGGTCACGGTTCCGTCGCAGGCAGATTCTGTGCCTCGGCGCGCGGCGTGCAACCTGACGTGCTCGACCAATGCCCCGTCTCACGGTACTCACACTCTTCATGATCCTCAGCAGCAGCGCCGCCGCGGCGACGTACACCGTGGCGACGAACGGCCGCGACTCCAATCCCGGAACCCTGCAGCGCCCTTTCCGCACCCTCGGCCACGCCGTCGCGCGCGCCAAGGCGGGCGACCAGATCAACGTCCGCCGCGGCATCTACAAGGAGACGGTGACGATCTGGGAAAAATCTGGTCCCATCCGTCTCAGTCCCTATCTTGCCGAAAAGGTGATCCTCGACGGCGGCAACGCCGAGGCGAACGGGGTGGTGGTGATCGGCCGCAGCCGCAACATCCGCATCGACGGCTTCGAGGTGCGCAACGGCCGCCACGCCGGCATCTACATCTACGACTCGCAGCAGGTGACGGTGATCGGGAACAACGTGCACGACTGCGGCGGCGGCGGGATCAACGCCATGTCGTCGAACGAGACGCCACTCGGTACGACCCGCGACATCACCATCAGCAACAACGAGGTCTATCACTGCGTCCTCTCCAACCGCACGCGGCGCAAGGGAAAGGTCTGGATGCAGGCGATCTCCGCCTACCGCGCCGACCGGGTGGAGATCAGCAACAACTACGTCTACGAGAACTACGGCGAGGGCATCGACTACATCGTCAGCGACAATGGCGTGATCCGCGGCAACACCATCCGCGACAACTTCAGCATCAATCTGTACCTCGACAACGCCCAGTCGACGCTCGTGGACGGGAACCAGATCTGGTGCAGCGCGGAGACGACCTTCCGCCGCGCCGGCGGCCCGCCCGCCGGGATCATGGCGGCGAACGAGGACTACGACGAGCAGAACCCGCTCGACCGGCTGACGATCACGAACAACGTCGTGGTGCGCTGCCAGACCGGGTTCAGTTACTGGGACGAGGAGCACGGCGGCGGCCTGCACAACACCCTCGTGGCGAACAACGTCTTCTACGGCACGAACTACGCGATGATCTGGCTCCCCGGCGGCAACGTGCACACGACGACGGTCGTGGCCAACAACGTCTTCTACCAGAAGTACGGCCGCCCCTACGCCATCGCCCCCGACCGCGGCATCACTTACCGCAACAACTCCTGGTTCGGCGGCGGCGACCCAAACACGATCAAACGCGGCAAAGGCGACGTGACCTCCGACCCGCTGCTCGTCAACCCCGGCGGCGGCGCCATCGCCGACTACAAACTGCAGCCCCGCTCCCCCCTCATCGATGCCGGCAGCAACGACGGCGACGTGCAGCAGGATTTCTTCGGGACGAAACGGGCGGGAAGAGGGAAGGGACGGGATATCGGGTTGCACGAGCATTGATGCCGTTCCGCAGAGATGTGGAGATGGACGGCCTTCGATGCATCCATTACGATTCCTGAATCCGGCTCCGACCCTTCGCGCTTTTTTTCTTCTGCATGTCGGCAGCGGCAAGCGCCGCCGCCGCCGCGGAGGTCAGCGTCACCGCCAGATCGGCGGACAACACCGCGGTCGCTGACGTTTACCTCGCGATTGCAGCCGACGATCAGCCCTGGACGAACCCGCTGCACGAGACGACCGCGTCCTCCGGAAGGGCAACATGGCAGGTTCGCGCGGGCACCTGGCGCGTCATCGCCGTGGCACCAGGCTTCGCGACCGCGATGAGCGATGCCTTTACGCTCTCCGGACCGGCTTCCCAGGAGGTCCGGCTCGACCTCCAGCGCCTCACGCCGCTCCGCGGATTCGTGACGGACGAAAGTGGCGGTCCCATCAGCGGTGCCTCCGTCACGCGGAGCGATGCTGCGGCCGACGACGCGCTCAGCGAGTTGGGCGAACGTCATCAGCGCGCGAATACCACGGCGAAAACCGCGAGTAACGGTGCCTTTACCGCCCTCGTCCCCTCCGGCGCCATCGAGCTCATGATCGAAGCGGCCGGCTATGCACCCACGCTTGTCGACGCAGCACGCATTGCGACGCCTCCTGCAAACGTCGTCGTGCTCGGCCGGGGAGCGTCGCTGCGCGTGAGCTGGTCCGCCGATCCGGGCGACCGGCCGGGAAAGGTATCGCTGCTCCCGGTCGACGCCGCATTGCCGAAAGGGCTGACGCGGCAGGGCGCTGCCACCACCTGGACGCGCACCCTTGCCGATGCACGGTGGGAGTCGTTGCCGACCGGCACCTATCAGTTGGTCCTTCGCGCCGGCAGCGCGGCGAGTCACGAGCGAGCCCCGTCCGCGGTCGCGGAGATCGTGCTCGCCCCCGGAGACGACCGCACGCTGCGCCTGCCCCTGCCGCCGCTGGCCGCTGAACCGACGCGTGAGGTACGCGTAGTCGTTTCAGGTGCAACTCCGGACGAGCGGCTGCGCGTCTCAGAGTGGCGTGGGAGCAGCCTCGTCGAACTGCAGCCCCAGGTCGAGAGCGTAGCCGGCGGTCTGCTGGTGAAGGCGCAAGCACAATGCGGCGGCGGGAACATAGTGGTGGTGGAGTCGGCCACCTCGATCGGCGCCACTCCTCTCGACGAGTGCGAGGCGACGCAACGGCTGTCGCTCGCACCACGCGCCACTCTGACCGGGCAAGTCACGGCGCCGCGCGGCGCAGCGCTGCCGAAGGGCGGCGTGATGCGGCTCTCCGGCTGTTCGACCGAACCGGCAAATGCCGCCATCCCCTTTGCGCTCCGCGGCTCGCGTCTCGAGGCGGTGACGGTTGCCGGCTGCAGCGACGCCACCCTCCACCTGTCCGGCTTCGTCCCATACAAGCTGCAGGGGGCGCGCACGGACGCCGGCACCACGCAGAACCTCGGGACGATTTCGCTCGTGCGAGGGGCTGCTGCTGCCCTGCGCATCCGTTCTGCACGCGATGCCGAGCCGCAGGTCGGCGTGCGCGTCACCGCCGTGCGTGCCCGCGACCTCGCCGCAGCGCGGCACAACCTCGATCTGGACGGAATCGCAATCGCCACGTCCACGACCAACCCCGCGGGCTGGACACGCCTGATCGGACTCCCGGAGGAGCGCATCGCGTTCGTGCTGCAGGCGCCGGAACGCGCATATACCCAGGTCACCGAGCCGTACGAGCTGGCGGCGGGCGAGGAGACGCTCCTCGATGATCTCCTGCTCGAGGTTCCTTCCAAGGTGTTCGTGACCGTCTCCCTCCCGAGAGCGATCGAAAGCGCGGTGGAGCTGGACCGGGTCGAGCTCTATCCGTCAGGCCACAACCACTGGCCGGCGGGCGTTCCCCTGCGCGGCGTGCTGTCGCCGATGGGAGCGGTGGTCGATGACGTACCACCAGGGACGTGGCGTGTCCATGCTGCGGGGCGGCTGAAGAACGGGTTCGTGATCAAGGCCGCAGAAACGACTGTCGAAGTCCTGCCGGACGCCGACGCGAGCGTAACCCTCAACATCACTGACCGGCTGTATCACGGCCGAGTGACCCGCGGAGGCGAGCCCGTCCCGGGTGCGCTGAATCTGAAACCGGAGGAGCGCGGCGGTGGACGACGCGCGGCGGTAGCACCGGTCGCGGCGGACGGCACGTTCCAGGTGCTGCTGGATGGTGAGGGCTTCTACTCGGTCCGGATGCAGGAGTCGACCGGCGGCGGCGTCATGCTCGGACGGTGGGTGGCTTTCGAGAACCCGGAGAAAGAGATCGAAATCGAGCTGCCGGAAGGACGGATCACGGGCCGCGTCGTGGAGTCGTCCGGCGCGCCGGTGCCCAACGTCCTCGTGACCGCAACACAGCAGCTCTCCAGCCCCACCGGGGGCGTGTTCGCCCGGAACACCGCCGACGGCCGTTTTGCGCTGGAAAGCGTATCCTCCGGCAACTGGGAGCTGGTGGTCGAATCCGATGCCGGCCGGAGCGACCCGCTGGTCGTCGCCTTTGACGAAGGGCAACTCGAAGGCGTGGCCCTTCTGCTCGAGCCGATCCAGACCATCCGCATACGTGCGACCGACGTCACCGGCGGACCAGTCCCGGGGGCGTTCATCGCGGCGGAGTTTCCCGGCGCGCACGCGCCGCGAAGCGACGTACGCACCACCGATGCGCAGGGACTCGCAACGTTTCGCGTCACGCGGCCGGAGCAGGCGACGCCTGTGAACCTGGCGGTGATCACCGCCGACATGCGCCTGTCATGCGTGCTCCGGCGGCTCGACGGTGACCAGACCATCGTGGTTCCGCAGGCGGCTGGGGAGGTGCGGCTCATCGGACGGGATTGGCGTGTGCGTGAGGGAGTGAGGAACTGGCTCATGTCGTCGACCGGCTGCGCCGTCCCGTTCATGGCCACGCGCGACGAGCGGGAGACCGACGGCACCAGCGCGAAGGTGTTCCCCCGCCTCGCCGCCGGAACCTGGAGCGTCGTCGAGACGCATGGCGCGGAGCAACACGCGGCCGTCATGACCGGCCGTGCGTCGCGGCTCCTGCCGATGAAGACGTTCAATGTGCAACCCGGAAGGACCACCAGGGTTCTTCTGACAGGAGGATCAGAGAGATGACATTCCAGAGCTGGACTCGTGCGAGCGTCCTGGTGGTGGGCCTCTTCGTCGCATTCGCGGCGCAGGCGAATTTCTGCATGGATTGCGCGGAGAGAACGGTCCAGAAGTACCGCGCGAACGGCGACATTTATTTCGAAAAGGATGCCATGTGCTGCATGGCGCCCTGCTACGGCGGCTACACCGTACGCGAGTGGGACAAGGGCTACGGCTGCTCCACGATGGTCGTGAGCAATGAGCTCGTGGAAGGCGACATCTGCAACTCCTCGGACGTCGACTCCGGCTGCCCGAACCGCACCGGCGGCTCCCGTGACCCGAATTACGACGATCCCGGCTCCGATCCGGACGACGGCCCCGGCTCGCCGATCATCCTGCCCCTCGGCGACGACACCTATCGCCTGACCTCCATCTCCAGCGGCGTCCAGTTCGACATCCGCGCCGACGGAAACCGGGTGCAGATGGGTTGGACGCAGCTCAGTACGGAGAACGCGTTTGTGGCGCTGGACCGCAACGGCAACGGGCGGGTCGACAGCGGCGCGGAGCTGTTCGGCAATTACACGCCGCTCGCCTCCGGCGCCTCCGCGGCGAACGGGTTCGTCGCGCTGGCGGAGCTCGACGCCGACGGTGACGGTGTCGTGGATGCGGCGGACGCCGCCTGGCAGCGGCTGCTCCTCTGGACCGACCGCAATCACGACGGGATGTCCACCGCCGGCGAGCTGCAGCCGATCGGCGCCAGCGTGGTCACGGCACTGGAGACGGATCACCGCCGCGTCGGCAGGAAAGACCAGTGGGGGAACGAGTTCCGGTACATGGCCCACTACCGCGTCGCCGGTGGCGCGCGCGCCTCGTACTACGACGTCTTCTTCCGCACGGCACAGTAGTGCCGCTTGCACCCAAGCACTTGGCTATGTAAAGTCGCGTGCGTGAAGACAGTCGTCGGAGTCGTGATCGGTTTCGCGCTCGTCGTCTGGGTGGTCTCCTGGTTTCGGTCCTCCCACGCCGCTGGATCGTTCGCGCGTGCTTTCGCCTGAGCATTAGCGACGAGCGCGCGCGGCATCGCCACGTTGGTCGCACGCAGCGCGTTCACATCGTCATGAGGCCAACGCGGCGGCGGCGAAAGGGGCGGGATATCGGGTTCACGAGCATTGATGCCGTTCAGGCTGCTCGCAATAAGTATCTAAACAATCTACGATCGCGGCTGTCGTGGTCATCGTCGCGATTCTTGTCGCCGCTCTGATGACGCCGGTCGGCGACCAGGCGACGTTGCGGCTGCAGTGGGCGGTCCCACCGGGCGACCGGCCGGAGAAGGTCTCGCTCGTGCCGATCGACGTAACGCTGCCGGAGCATCTTTCGCGCGCGGAGGCGATCGAGACCTGGACTCGTCCCGTCTCTTCGCGCGATCTGGAGTGGCCGGCGCTTCCGAGCGGGACGTATCAACTCGTGCTGCGCGCCGGCGAGAGCGTCGCCGACGCCGCTCCGCCGGTCGGCCTTGCGGAGGTGGTGCTCGCTCCTGGTGAAGAACGTGTCGTCCGTGTGACGCTGCCCGCGGCGGAGCAGGCGCAGGCGGGTTCGGCGGAGATCAGAATTCTGATCCCGACTGACGGGGGCGAGGCCGAACACCTCGTGCTGTCGCGGTGGGATCGCGGCAAGCGGACCACGCTCGCGACCCGAATCGAACGCCGAGGGGGCGAAGGCGTGATCGTAACGACGAAGGCGCCCTGCAGCGGAGCTCTCCTCGTCGAATTGCCGGACCGGATCGGCGTCGTGACACTCGACGCTCCTTGCGGCGACATTCTCGAGGTACCGCTCCTGCGAAGCGAGGCGATCACGGCGACGCTCGCCGCGCCTCCCGGAGCACCACGGCCGGTGTTCGGATCGTTACGTGCGGAGAAGTGTCCCGGTCCCGTGCCGTCCCACACAATCCCGTTCGCCGTTGACGGTTCGCGCGTGAGTACTGCCGCTCCGGCGGGCTGCGGCGAACGAACCCTCAGCGTCAGCGGGTTCGCTCCCGTACGCGTTTCGTCGACGCAGCGCGATCTCGGGAAGGTTGACCTCACGGAAGGAGCTGCCGTCGCCTTCCGCGTGCGGTCGGCGAGAGACGCCGAGGTGCAGCGGGGAGTGCATGTCACTGCCGTGCGTGCTGGCGAGCTCGCGTCGCTGCGGAATCCACTGAACGTTGACGATCTCGCGCTCTCCACGACGGTCACCGACGCAGCGGGATGGGCCCGTTTCTCCGGCCTGCCGCAGGAGCGGATCATCTTCCTGCTGCGCGCTCCCGGGCGCAGCCATCCACAGGTGACGGAGCCGTATGCCTTTCGACCTGGCGAGGAGACGCTGCTCGACGACTTCCTGCTGGAGGTACCGGCGAACGTCTTCGTCACCGTCTCGATGGCGGAGCACCTGAAGCAGGCCGTAGAGTTGAATGAGGTCGAGATCCGGCCTCGAGCGCACAACCACTGGCCCGCCGGCGTCCCGATTCGAGGGACCCTCACACCCGCGGGTGCCACGCTCCAGGACGTGCCGCCGGGCACGTGGACCGTACGCGCGATGGGGCGGCTCCAGAACGGTTTCGTGTTCGCCCTGACTGGCGAAACGATTGAGGTCGCGGCTGGAGTCGATCGGCACGTCACGTTGACCGTTACGGCCAACCTTTTTCACGGCCGCGTCGTCCGTGATGGAGCACCCATACGGGGCACGATCAACGTCCGGCCTGGGGATGAAACAAGCAGAGCGCGTGCTGCGGTCGCCCGGCTCGGGGCGGACGGGGAGTTTCAGGTCCTGCTCGAAGAAAAAGGCGAGTACGCCGTATTCGTTCAGGATGCCGGCAAGCGGAGCGTGACGCTCGGTCGGCGTGTCACGTTCGAAGATCCGGATAAAGAGGTGGTCATCGAACTGCCGCGCGGTCGCATCGCGGGAAGGGTGGTCGACTCGACTGGCGCACCGGTGCCCGACGCGGTGGTCACGGCAACGCAGCAGACCGTGGAACTGCCGAGTGCTGTGAGTGCACGGACTTCAGCGGACGGGCGATTTCTGCTGGAGGGCGTCGTGGCCGGAGCGTGGGAGGCCCTCGCGGAGTCGAAATCCGCTCGGAGCGAGCCGGTGCTCCTCAGCGTTTCTGAAGGCGACACGGATGGGGTGACGCTGGTCATGGACCCGGTTTCCGCCGTGAAGATTCGGGTCGTCGACGGAGGCGGGAACCCGCTGCGCGACGTCAGTGTCGGTGCCGAGTTCCTTGCGCCGGGCAGCCTCGAGCCGAAGCGCCTCGGCGGATTGACGCGCGCTGACGGCGAAGTGACGCTCCGCCTCTCCGAAGCGCAACAGAAATCACCGGTGAACCTCGTCGTGCACTCCATGCCTGATGGACGGCTCTCGTGCGCGGTGCGCCGGCTCGACGCCGATCAGACGTTGCGTCTTCCCGCGACCGACGGCGAGGTGCGACTCGTCGCCCCCCGGTGGGCGAGGCGGGCCGGCGTCGACAACTGGCTGGTGTCGTCGACAGGCTGCGCGGTCTCGTTCCGCGCATCCGTGGAAGAGGAGCCGCCGCACGCGCAGGCAATGGTCTTCCGCCGCCTCGCCGCCGGCACCTGGAGCTATGTACAGACGCGGACGGCGGACGAGGTGTCAGCCGTCACGACCGGCCGTGCATTGCGTCTGCGCCCCATCGTCACATTCAACGTGGTACCCGGAAAAACGACACGGGTTGTCGTGCCGGCGCCGTAGTCATTGAATCGGAGGGACAGCATGGATCGTCGGGGCCTGGCCGTGATTCTGACCGCGTTCTTGTGTGTGACTGCAGCCGCGCAGGAAGAGTGTATGGATTGCGCGCAGAAAGAGACTGTCTACGAGCGGCCCGGCGCTGACGACTACACGTACTACGAAGCAGTGTGTTGCGACGCTCCGTGCGTCGGCGGATACACCGTCGTCGAGGAGGACCGCGGATGGGGTTGTCTGACGCAGGAGGTCTGGTGGGAGAACGCCGGCGGCACGACCTGCCACTCTTCTGAGCGCGACCTCGGTTGTCCCGACCCCGGCGGGCCCCGCGACCCGAATTACGACGATCCCGGCTCCGATCCGGACGACGGCCCCGGCTCACCGATCATCCTTCCACTCGGCGACGATACCTATCGCCTGACCTCGATCTCCAGCGGCGTGCAGTTCGACATACGCGCCGACGGAAACCGGGTGCAAATGGGTTGGACGCAGCTCGGTACGGAGAACGCGTTTCTGGCGGTCGATCGCAACGGCAACGGGCGGATCGATAGCGGGGCGGAGCTGTTCGGCAATTACACGCCGCTCGCGTCCGGTGCCTCCGCGGCGAACGGGTTCGTCGCGCTTGCGGAGCTGGACGCGAATGGCGACGGTGCCGTGGATGCGGCGGACGCCGCCTGGCAGCGGCTGCTCCTTTGGACCGACCGCAATCACGACGGGATGTCGACCGCCGGCGAGCTGCAGCCGATCGGCGCGAGCGCGGTCACGGCACTGGAGACGGATCACCGCCGCGTCGGCAGGAAAGACCAGTGGGGGAACGAGTTCCGGTACATGGCCCACTACCGCGTCGCGGGTGGTGCGCGCGCCTCGTACTACGACGTCTTCTTCCGCACGGCGCAATAGCCGCCCTTGCACCCAAGCACTTGGCTATGTAAAGTCGCGTGCGTGAAAACAGTCGTCGGAGTGGTCATCGGTTTCGCGCTCGTCGTCTGGGTGGCCTCCTGGTTCCGCGCGCCGGAGGCGGTCGCGACCTCGGGGGCGCGGGCGTGGCCCGGGGGCATGGGGACGCTCGAATCGGTGGAGGCGCGGTTTCCGCCGCACGAGGCCAACGCCGCGGCGGGGAAGCTGCTGGCGCTCGGCGCGGCGTTGCCAAAGAACGAGGTGGACGAGTTCGTGGCGCGCGAGATCGCGCGGGGGGAGATCACCATCGGCGAGCCGCCGGCGCTTCCGGACGTCACCGCGATCCGCGAGCTCCTTTTGCGGGAGACGATCGTCTGGGAGCGGGAGGAGGGGGTCGGCGGCGGCGATGAGATGAACGCGCTGCGTGCGACGACCCTGGCAATGGCGCGCGCGCTCGTGGCGAACGCGCTGGCGAAGGCGCGCGCGAACGACGCGGCGGCGTGGGACGACCTGCATGCGGCCTGGAAGCTCGCTCGGACGCTCGACGGGCAGCCGCAGGTGATGATGCAGACGGCCGCCTTCACGACGGCGCGGATGATCAACGCCGTCGCCTGGAAGATGCCGCTGCCGGCGCCCGCCTGGCTCGCGGAGCTGCAGAAGCGCGACGCCGTGCGGCCGCTGCTCCAGGCCTTCCAGTTTTCGGCGGCGTCGTACTGGGACAGCGGCGCGCAGCTCTTCCCGACCAAGGCGCTCGCCGCGCAGGTCGAGAACGATCGCTCCATCGCGGAAGAGCTGTTCCGTCTCAAACGCTGCGACGTGACGGCGCGCCCGAACGAGCTGGGGACCGACCTCACCTCCGTCTGGCGCCGCGCCTTCCGCTATCGCGCCGAGCGGGAGGCGACGGCGAACGCGCTGCGAGTCCGTGAAGGAAAGCCGGTCGAAACCGCCTCACGCTGCAGCGACGGCGCCTGGACGTACGACGGCACGACGCTCCGCTTCAGCCGCGAGATCGCGACCGCCGCTCCCGACCGCCCGATGCCGCTGGTGCTGCAAGTGAAGCCGTAGCGTTACGCCTCCGCCACCTCGGCCGCCTGATGCACGTGCACCGGCGCCTTGTTCCCGTTCTTGAACCCGCGCGCCGCGGCGACGAACGAGCGGAAGAGCGGGTGCGGCGCGGTCGGGCGCGACTTGTACTCGGGATGGAACTGGCAGCCGAGGAACCAGGGGTGCCCTTCCAGCTCGATGATCTCCACGAACTTGCCGTCGGGGCTGGCGCCGGTGACGCGGAAACCCTTCTCCTCGAGCTGCGGGATGTACTCCGGATTCGCCTCGTAGCGGTGGCGGTGGCGCTCCTCGATGAAGTCGACGCCGTACGCCTCCCGCGCGATCGAGCCTTCCTTGAGGCTGCAGGGATATTTGCCGAGCCGCATCGTGCCGCCGAGGGCGTCGACACCGATCAGGTCGCGGAGCTTGTAGATCACCTTGTACGGCGCCTCGTCGTCGAACTCGGTCGAGTTCGCGCCGACCATCCCCGCCATGTGCCGCGCGAACTCGATCGTCGCGCACTGCATGCCGAGGCAGATGCCGAAGAAGGGGATGCGCCGCTCGCGCGCGTAGCGGATCGCTCGCAGCTTCCCCTCCACGCCGCGCGAGCCGAAGCCCGGCCCGACGAGAATGCCGTCCACCGTGGCCAGCTCGCCGTGATACCCCTCTTCCTCCAGCGCCTCGGAGTCGATGTAGACGATGCGCACCTTCACGCCGTTCGCGATCCCGCCGTGCACCAGCGCCTCGTTGAGCGACTTGTAGGAGTCGCCGAAGTCGACGTACTTGCCGACGAAGCCGATGCGCACCTCGTCCTCCGGGTGCCGCATCTTGCGCACGATCTCTTCCCACTTCGTGAGCGAGCCGATCTCCTCGTGCGGCAGGTGCAGCTTGTCGAGCAGGATCTCGTCGAGGCCCTCGCGCGAGAACGCCAGCGGCACCTGGTAGATGAAGTCCACGTCGTACGCCGGCACCACCGACTCCTCCTCCACGTTGCAGAAGAGGCCGATCTTCTTCTTCATGTCGTCGGGGATCGTGCGGTCGGAGCGGCAGAGGAGGATGTCGGGCTGGATGCCGATCTGCCGCAGCGTCTGCACCGAATGCTGCGTCGGCTTCGTCTTCAGCTCGTCGCTCGCCTTGATGTAGGGGACGAGCGTGAGATGCACGTTGATCGCGTTGCCGCGTCCCGCCTCCAGGCGGAACTGGCGGATGGCCTCGAGGAAGGGGAGGGACTCGATGTCGCCGACCGTGCCGCCGATCTCGACGATGACCACGTCCACCCCTTCCGAGACGTCGCGGATGCACTTCTTGATCTCGTCGGTGATGTGCGGGATGACCTGCACGGTCTTGCCGAGGTAGTCGCCGCGCCGCTCCTTCTCGATGACCTTCAGGTAGATGCGGCCGGTGGTGTAGTTGTTCTTGCGCGTGCCGCGCATGGAGGTGAAGCGCTCGTAGTGCCCGAGGTCGAGGTCGGTCTCGGCGCCGTCGTCGGTGACGAAGACCTCGCCGTGCTGGAACGGCGACATCGTCCCGGGATCGACGTTCACGTAGGGATCGAACTTCTGGATCGTGATCCGGAAGCCGCGCGCCTCGAGCAGCGCCCCGATGGATGCGGCGGCGATTCCCTTGCCCAGGCCGGAAACCACACCACCGGTAATGAAGATGTACTTCGTGCTCATCGGACGCCTCCTACGTAGTTCGGCCTGCTGGTTGTTTCGGGAGAGAGAGGGGGTGGTACGCCGGAGAGATGAAGAAGGATGTGAGCGTCGAGCTCACGAACGGCGGTCTCCGGTCTTATGCATGCAGTTTCTCGAGCTCACTCTCGACCCGCGCGACATCCTCGGGACGGTCGACTCCCAGATGCGGCCTCGGGGTTTTGAACACTGCGATTTTAAGGCCGTGTTGAAGCGCCCGCAACTGTTCCAGCGATTCGGCCCGTTCCAGCGGCGATTGCGGGAGCGACACGAAGCGCTCCAGCGCCTCCCGGCGGTAGGCGTAGACGCCGATGTGACGGAGCGCGGTCTCCCGCGAACCGATCGGCGCCCGCGAGAAATAGAGCGCGTTCGACTGCCCGTCGACCACCACTTTGACCACGTCGCGCGCCTCGAGCTCCTCGTTCGTCGCCAAAGGACAGGCCATCGTGGCCATCTCCGTGGCGTTGCGCGCGAGGAGGCCGACGAGCTCGTCGACGTTGCCGATGTCGATGAGCGGCTCGTCCCCCTGCACGTTCACCACGACGTCATACGCGTCGCCCGAGAGGCGCAGCGCGGCGGCGATCCGGTCCGTGCCGGTCTGGAAGTCCCCCTCCGGGCGAAGGACGCGCCCGCCGAACCCGCGCACGTGCTCCTCGATCCGGTCGTCGTCGGTGGCCACGTAGACCGCGGCGGCGCGTTGCGACCGCACCGCCCGCTCGTAGACGCGCTGGATGAGGGAGGTCCCGGCGATCGGCGCGAGCGGCTTGCCGGGAAAGCGCGTGGAGGCCCAACGCGCCGGAATTACAATCACGCTCCGCATGAACGCGGCCGATTCTATCAACCCGACTGACCGCGATCTCATGCGCCGCGTCAGCATCGCGGCGCTGGCGGTCTTCCTCTTCACCGCCGCCTTCGCCACGCTGGAACGTACCTACTCGCAGAAGTTCCACGACGTCACCGGCACCGCGAAGTGGATCTGGGCCGCGCACCGGATGAGCGACAACGTGCCGGTGGCCTTCTACGCCGCGCGCGACTTCGACCTGCCGCCGCATCGCCACTTCACCCACCTCAAGGTCCTCGGCGACCCCGAGTACAACGTCTACGTGAACGGCCGCCACGCCGCGTCGCGCCGCGTGGGGGAGGAGCGGTCGCTCGACCTCTACGACATCTCCCAGCTCGTCAGGACCGGGCGCAACCGCATCGTCATCGCCGTGCGCGCCCCGCGCGGCGTCGGCGGCCTCCTCGCCTCGATCGACATCCATCCCGAGATCGCCAACTGGCTCGTCACCGACGGCTCCTGGAAGATCTATCGCAAGTGGACGCCCCTCCTGCTGGAGCGCGACCTGCCGCGCGCGAGCAGCCCGGTCGTCATCGGCGAGCCGCCCATCGGCCGCTGGAACTACCTCACCGTCGTGCGGAAGGAGCTCGAGAAGCCGGTCACGGAGGTGCTGCGGCCGCTGGAGGTGTTCGACCACACTGGGTCGGTGCCGATCATCCAGACGCGCAGCGGCGTGGCGGTGGCGGGAGTGCAGACGCAGCGGGCGAGCGTGTTCGACTTCGGGCCGCACTCCCACGGCCGGGTGCGGCTGACGATTGTCCCGAACCGCGCCGCCAGCCAGCTCGTGAACGTCCGCTTCGCGAACGTGAGGGAGGAGCTCGGGCTGGTCGACTGGGGCGTGCGCCCGCTGATCCTCGCGCCGGGGGAGGCGGTGATCACCACGCCGGAGTCGCACGCGTTCCGCTACGTGATGGTCTTCAACAAGAAAGAGGCGAGTGTCGAAGTCGTGAGGTGACGGTCAGTAGATGACCTTCTTCACGAAGTACTCCTGCTGCGACATGGTCCGCTTGTCGAGCGCCTCGGCATCGGCGCGCGTCATCTGGAACCGCCCCGCGGCGCCGCCGGTGGTGGTGCGCATGAACAGCTCCACCACCTCGATGTTCGCCGTGTCGTCGCCCGCGTTGCGCACCATGAGGAACGACGTCGCGGAAATGGCGTTGAACACCCGCTCCTCGGTGTCCGCCGTCAGCTCGACGCGCAGCGCGCGGCTGCCGTTCGACTCCACCTTGTGCTCGAAGATGCCGACGTTCTCGTAGGCGCGCTGGAACTTGTCGATCACCTGCGCCGACATCACCCCGGTGCCCGGCGCGATCGCGGCCGGTGCGGCGGACGGTGTCGCGGCCGGCTTCGGCGCGGGAGCCTCCGGCGCCGCCTGCTGACCGGGACGGCGCAGCTTGATCTGCGAGCCGAGGGAAGGCTGCTGCTGGACCTGCCGCTCCGGGATCTTCGCGTTGAGGTCGATCACGTTCGCGCCGGTGAGCCCGATCTTCGTCAGCTCCTCCGACTTCGCCACGTCGATCAGCGCCGGATCGAGCTGCAGCGACTGACCGTTCGCCAGCAGCACGATCGCCTTGCCGTTCACGATCGTCCACTTCTGCTTCGCGTTGTAGCGCGCGCCCGACTTGAGCACCACGACGTACGCGGCAAAGGCGGGTGCACTGAAGAGGAGGGTGCAGGCGAGTACAGTCAGCGTTTTCTTCATGAGCGTCTCCGGAATCTGCCGGTCAGGGCGTCGATTATACTGACGGACCGGTTCAACGCCCGCCGCCGGAGCGAGGATTCCGCGGGCGCCTCGATCGTCCGCGATCCCAGGAGACAGTAGATGCTCATCGTCATGGAGGCCGCCGCGCGGCCCGAGCAGATCGAAGCCGTCGTGCGCCACATCGAGCGTCTCGGCTTCCGGGCGCATCCGATCCCCGGTGCCTTCCGCACCGCCATCGGCGTCACCGGCCACGCCGGCAAGGCCGATCCCTACGTCCTCGAGAACTTCCCCGGCGTCAAGGAGATCATCCCGGTCTCGCACGCCTACAAACTGGTCAGCCGCGAGGCGCGTCCCGACGACTCGGTCGTGAACGTCGGCGGAGTCGACGTCGGCAGCGAGGGCATCGTCGTCGTCGGCGGCCCTTGCGCGGTCGAGTCGCTCGACCAGACCCGCACCATCGCCGAGCGGATCAAGCGCGCCGGCGGGCAGCTCTTCCGCGGCGGCGCCTACAAGCCCCGCACCTCTCCCTACTCGTTCCAGGGCCTCGGCGAGCAGGCGCTGGAGATCCTGGCGCGCGTGCGGGAGGAGTTCGACATCCCCGTCGTCACCGAGGCGGTCGATCACGAGTCGCTGCAGCTCGTCGAGCAGTACGCCGACTGCATCCAGATCGGCGCGCGGAACATGCAGAACTTCTCGCTGCTCAAGAGCGCGGGGCGCGCGCGGAAGCCGGTGCTGCTCAAGCGCGGCATGTCGGCGACGCTCGAGGAGCTGCTCCTGTCGGCCGAGTACGTGATGTCCGAGGGGAACTACAACGTGATCCTGTGCGAGCGGGGAGTGCGCACGTTCGCCGACCACACGCGCAACACCCTCGATCTGTCGGTCATCCCGGCGATCAAGCGCATCAGCCATCTCCCGATCCTCGTCGACCCCAGCCACGGCACCGGCAAGCGGAACAAGGTCCTGCCGATGTCGCGTGCCGCGATCGCCGCGGGGGCGGACGGCGTGCTGATCGAGGTGCACCACAAGCCGGAAGAGGCGCTGTCGGACGGTCCGCAGGCGCTGCTGCCGGAGGCCTTCGAGCAGGTGGTGCAGCAGGTGGACGCGATCGCGCGGGTGCTGGGACGGACGCTGCAGCCGGTGCTCGCCGCCCGCTGAGTCAGATCACGATCGCCAGCATCCGCAGCAGCGGCTCCGCCAGCCGCGCGTCCCCCTCGACGCGCGCCTTCGGGTCGATCTTCTGCTTCGTGAACAGCCGCCAGGCGGCGTCGCCGGTCATGGTGACGGTGGCCGCCGGATCGCGCGCTTCGCCCGCGTAGAGCGCCCCGTCCACCAAGGACCAGACGGCGTCGTCGATCCGCAGCACCACCGTCCCCTCCACGCCGCGATACGTGTACGGCACCGCCCGCACGAACGTGTCCAGCACCGGCGCGAGGTAGTCGTAGAGCGGCGGACGCCCGACTGCGTCGCGGATCTGCCGCTGGTGATGCCAGCGCTCGGTCAGCTCGCGCGCCACGTCGAACCAGTTCTGCGACTCCTCTTCGCCCGCCCAGCTCACGCTCCACTTCGCCGGCGCGTACGGGTCGAGCGAGGCGAGGAACTCGTTCATCTCCGCGCCGTAACGCTCGTGCTGGTCGATCAGCACCGCGGGGCTGAGCCGCCGCGCGAAGGCGACGCCGGTCTGGTTGATGTCGTCGAACGAGGTGAACGGCGGCGGCTGGTGTCCGTCGCGATGCAGCGAGAGCCGCCGCAGGTTCGTGTCCAGCAGATGCCCGGCGACGTCCTTCACCGTCCAGGCGCCTGCCACGGTCGGCGCGTTCCACTCCGCGGGCGTGAGGCCGCGCAGCAGCGCGAGCAGCTCGGCGTGCAGCGGCGCGAAGAGGTGCGCGACGAGAACCGGTTCGACCTTCCTCATTGATAGACTCCGCGGCGATCATGCGCCGCACGAAAATCCTCGCCACCATCGGCCCCGCCAGCGGCAGCGAGGAGATGATCCACCGCCTCCTGACCTCCGGCGTCGACGCGTTCCGCCTCAACTTCTCTCACGGCAAGCACGAGGACCACGCCAAGGTCATTCATATCATCCGCGAGGTGGCCACGGAGCTGGGCCGCTACGTCCCCATCGTCGGCGACATCCAGGGCCCGAAGCTCCGCATCGGCGACGTCGACGGCGTCATCCACCTCGAGTCGGGCCAGCCCTTCCTGATCTCGACCGAGCCGCGCCTTGGCACCGCCCGCGAGGTCTCCACCCCCTTCAAGCCGCTCCCGCGCGAAGTCGGCATCGGGCAGCGCATCCTCATCAACGATGGCCTGGTGGAGCTGGTCGTGACCTCGGTCGACGAGACGCAGGTCTCGACGCGCGTCATCCACGGCGGCCCGATCTCCTCGAAGAAGGGGATGAACTTCCCCGACTCCGAGCTGACCATCCCCGCCATCACCGACAAGGACCGCAAGGACGTGAAGTTCGCGGTCGAGCAGCAGCTCGACTACATCGCCGCGTCGTTCGTCCGCCGCAAGTCGGACGTGGTGGATCTCCGCGAGCTGCTGCACGAGGCGGGGGGCGACGACCTGCACATCATCTCGAAGCTGGAGAAGCCGCAGGCGATCGACAACCTCGACGAGATCCTGGAAGTCAGCGACGGCGTGATGGTCGCGCGCGGCGACCTCGGCGTGGAGCTGCCGCCCGAGGCCGTGCCGATCGTCCAGAAGAAGATCCTGGCCCGCGCCAGCCGCTACGGCCGCTTCGCCATCACTGCCACGCAGATGCTGGAGTCGATGACCACGAACTCCCGCCCCACCCGCGCCGAGGCCTCGGACGTCGCGAATGCGATCTTCGACGGCTCCGATGCCGTCATGCTCTCCGCGGAGACCGCCTCGGGGAGGTACCCCGTGGAGGCGGTACAGATGATGGCCCGCATCGTCCACGCCGCCGAGGCGAACAGCCAGCACGTCAGTCACGAGTGGGAGCGGGAGCCGTTCCGCAAGAACTCCGAGACCGACGAGTTCACCGACGCCCTCGCCGGCGCCGCCAACTACGCCGCCGAGCAGCTCGAGGCCAAGTACGTGGTGGTCTTCACCCAGACCGGCTTCGCCGCGCGCCTCATGTCGAAGTTCCGCCCCGACGTCCCGATCATCGCCCTCACCCCGTCGAGCTGGGTTGCCCGCCGGATGAACCTGCTCTGGGGCGTGCAGCCGTTCGTCCTCCGCGACACGGGGGAGTTCCACGAGCAGATCGTCGACCGGGTCGACGAGTTCCTCCTGGAGAAGGACATCGTCCGCCCGGGAGACCGCCTGGTGATCCTGATGGGCTCGCCCATCTACCAGCGGGCGAAGACGAATCTGCTACGAGTGCACCGGGTGAGGGAGGATTGAGGGGTTCGGGGTTCCTCGGGGTTCCTCGGAGTTCCTCGGAGTTCCTCGGGGTGGGGGGGCATTGCGACGCCTCGGTGAACTCCGAGGAACCGAGGAACCCGAGGAACCCGAGGAACCCGTCCCGGTGCCGAAACGGTCACCCCCGTTGCATAAGCGCCCGGGAGGTGTAACATCCTCTCTGCTTCCCGCGGCGTGTCGCCGGATACCCGGGAAGCGAGGTGGCAGGGCGCGGCGTTCCCACAGACGGTACAAGATCGAAGGGAGGAGGTTCATGCGCCGGTTTCGAGCTCTCGCGTTGGTCGCAGCGGTGATGGTCGTAGCTGCCCCCGCGCATTCCGAGGCCCCCCTTCCCGTGGCGCTGCAGGTGCTCGGCACCGTGACCAACGCCGCCCGCCCCGTCTCGAACGCCCTCGTCATCGCCCTCAACCTGCAGGACTTCGCCGCCGTCCAGGCCTGGAGCGGCAGCGACGGCAGCTTCTCCCTCCCGGCCCTCCGCGCCGGCATCTACAAGATCATCGCGGTGAAGCAGGGCTTCATCCCCGCCATCACCACCATCTCCCCGACGCGCGCGAATCACCGGCTTGCCCTCCGCCTCGACGCGGAGAAGAAGTCGAAGGGCAAGGACCTCAACCAGGAGATCTGGGAGCTGCGCGGCTCGCTGCCGCCCGACATCCTGCGCGACCTCGACTTCGCCATGCAGCCGGCCGAGCTCCAGACGTACGAGATCCCCCGCCTGCGCGGCGAGGTCGTCTCCGTCACCGGCGTCACCAACACTCCCGCGAACACCGCCTACGCCCAGACCGCCCTCGGCGTGCAGGGGCGCATCGGCGAGACCTGGCAGCTCGGCATCCGCGGCAACCTGCAGCGCTTCGAAGATCCGAACGACAAGATCCAGTTCGGCAGCGCCGTCGCGCAATCGAGCGTCATGTCGATGGAGCTGCGCTCCTCGCCGACCACCTCCTACCGCGTCGCCTCGACCAACAGCCGCTGGATCTATCTCGACCGCGCCGACGGCGAGCACCAGGCCGACGTCAGCGCCCACAACTTCGAGTTCGAGAAGGGCCCCGCCAGGGTGGAGGTCCGCTACTTCAGCCAGGACAACCTCTTCCACGACACGCCGGACGGCTCGAACCTGATCGAAGTCGGCGGCGCCATGCCGCTCGTCCAGACGCGCCGCAACGACCTCGGCATCGCCGTGCGCGTGGCGCAGGAGAGCGTCGAGTCCAACCGCGAGCTGCTGCGCACCGCGGATCTCTCCGCGAACGGCACCCTGCACCTCGTCCCCGCCGTCATCTTCCACTACGGTCTCGCCAGCCGCATCGGCGTGGAAGGGCAGGAGTGGGCCCCCCGCACCGGCGCGGAGCTGAAGCTGACCGACAACACCTCGCTCGTCGGCTCGGTGCTGTACAAGGTCCTCGACCGCGACCTCGAGAGCCTGGCCATGCCGGCGCTCGTCTTCTGGACCGACGACACCCGCACCATTCCCCGCTACGCCTACACCTTCGGCTTCGTCACCGGCAAGGAAGGGAAGAACCGCTTCTCCGCGATCGCCACCTTCTCCGAGTCCGACGATCCGCTGCGGGTCGTCTTCGCCGACGAGGTGAGCCAGTTCTGGGACGGCCTGCAGATCGCCGAGGGTGACGTACGCCGCGACCTGCGCGTGGCCTACCGCCGCGAGATGGGCAAGCTGGCCATCGACCTCGCCGCCACCGCCGGCACCGCCGCGCAGCGGCTCGACCAGGAGCACGTCAAGGTCTACGTGACCGGCGACCTGCAGTCGACGTTCACCCCCACGCGCACGACGCTGGCCGTTTCGTACCGCGAGCTCCAGCAGCCGGGGGAGAACGGCGACGATGACTACCGCACCGAGCGCCTGCACCTGCGCATGGCCCAGTCGCTCTACCTGCCGGTGGACATCAAGCTCCTCCTCGGGATGGAGCTGGCCGAGGCCGACAACTCGCCGTACCTCATCGACGCCTTCGCCGAAGAAGGGAAGTCGAGGAAGTACATCGGCGGGCTCGCCGTGAACTTCTAGGTTGAAACCGACCAGGGACGCGTTAGCCGCCGCGGCAGGCAAGACCCTCCCGGACGTCATCGGGCCCGGTCTGAACGTCCTCTTCTGCGGCATCAACCCCGGCCTCTACACCGCCGCGGTCCAGCAGCACTTCGGCCGTCCGGGCAACCGCTTCTGGCCCACCCTCCACCGCGCCGGCTTCACACCGCGCCTCTTCCACCCGTCGGAGCAATTCGAATTATTGAAGCTCGGCTACGGCATCACGAACGTCGTCGCCCGCGCCACCGCCGCCGCCGCCGAGCTCTCCCCGGAGGAGCTGGTGGAGGGAGGGAAGGAGCTGGCGCGCAAGGTCCGCCGCTATCATCCGCGGTACCTCGCCATCGTCGGCATCGGCGCCTACCGCACCGCCTTCGCCCGCCCGAAGGCCAAGCTCGGCCTGCAGCCCGACACGATCGGCGAGACGAGGATCTGGGTCCTGCCGAATCCCAGCGGACTCAATGCGAACTATCAACCGGGGGAGCTGGTGAGGCTCTTTCACGAGCTGAAGGTCGCGGCCGCGTCTTAACGCTCGTCCGGCACCGCGAAGAGCAGATGCGGCTCGCGGCGCAGCCGCTCGAGATAGGCGCGAACCTGCTGCGCGGTGCCACGGGCGGGGGCGGGCAGATCGCGGAGGTAGGTGAGGGCGACCACGGCGCGCTCGTTGAGGTGATGCCGGCGGAACTCGTCGATCACCTCGCCGAGGAGCTGCCGCGCGGCCTCGACGCGCCCCAGCACGAGGAACGCCTCGGCCAGGTCGACGCCGGCCAGGCCACTCTCTTCCGGCATGTCCAGCGTGCGGAAGGCGTCGCGCGCGCCGGAAAGGAGCGGGATCGCCTGGTCAGGATTCCCGGCGGCGAGGAGCGCGACCCCGATCCAGAGGTCGCCGCGCGCCAGCTCGTCGCGCGCGTCCAGCTCCCGGAACAGCGCCCGCGCCCGCGCGAGCGACTCCAGCGCCTCCGCCACCCGCCCCCCGCGCGCGGCGAGCGCACCGAGGTTGAGCCAGGCGCTGCCCGCGGTACGCACGTCGCCGGCGGCGAGGGCGAGACGCGACGCCTCCCGGTACGCCCGCTCGGCTGCCCCAAAGTCGCCCCGTCGGTCGGCGATCGTGCCGTACTGCAGCTCGCACTGGATGACGAGCCGCCGGTCGCCGAGCTGCTCGAACGCTGCCCGAGCCTCCCCGACGAGCCGCAGTGCCTCCTCATGCCGGTGCAGGTTCGAGAGGGTGGTGGCGCGGCAGAGCGTCACGACCGTTTCGTCCCACCCGAGGGCGGCTTCGTCGCCGATCGCCGCGTTGGCGCGGTCCAGCGCGGCCAGCGCGTCCGCATGCTTGCCGCGCGTGCGATGTGCGTGCGCCAGCTCCTTCCAGGCCCGAGCCAGGATGTGTCTCCGGGCCACCCGAGGATAGGAATCATCAAGACGCTCGGCGACGCCGATCGCGAGCTGCGCCAGCGCGGCGCTTTCGGCGGGGGTGGAGGCTTCGTGCGCCGCGCCACAGAGCTCGTACGCGAAGCCGAGCGTGATCCATCCAGGTGGCGGCGCGGAGGGAGGATCGTGACGGATGGTCTCGACGTACGGCGCGGCGAGCTCTCGCTCCGTCGCGAAACGCGCCTCGAACTTTGCGAATCTGGCCCCCCCGGTCATCGCTGCTCGATCAACTCCTTCGCACGCTCCACCGCCTGTTCAATCAGCTTGGCGGCGTAAACGGGCGGGATGTCCAGCAGCTGTGCAACGCCGTGCGCATCGAGCCCGTGGAACGCGTGAAGCTGCAACACCCGGCGTGTGTGCGCCGGGAGTGAAGGAAGGATCTCCCGCAGGCGCACCGGGTCGAGTCCCGCTACCACCGCCGCGGCACGGCGCCGAATGCAGGCGGCGGTGACCAGCCACTCCAGCCAAGCTTCGGAACCGGTCGCGCCGAAGTCGTTCAGGCGGAACATGGTGAGGTTGTCGTCCACCAGCGCGTCCGCCTCGTCACCGACGATATCAAAGCTCCGGGCGATGTTCAGGAGCCGCTCGCGGTCGACACTCACGCGATCGAGTAAACGCGATAAGTGGCTTGGACGCAATAAGTAGCGAATAGGTGCCGTCGCGCTGACCGCCAGGCACAAGCAACCAGCAACGAGCAACCAGCAACGGCTACCGGAACCCCGGCCTGATCTCCTCCACCAGCTTTGCGAACCGGTACGACAGCCCCTTCGTCACCACGATCTGCTTGAGGTAATTCAGCGACGTGATCGCGGTGGGGATGCCGGAGATGGCGGTCGGGATCGACGCCAGACGGCGGCGAGCTGCATGGTCGTGCGCTGCCGCCGGGGGCCGCGCTGCTGAGCGCGGCAGGTGTGCGCCGTTTTGCCGGTGGGGTGCGCAAGAATCGCCGGCGCTCGCCACACCGCGCACTGCAGGCTAACCAAACCCCGGTTAGGCGCACGACACGAGCGTTTTGCGAGAAGGCATCCTTTCAGACGGCCCAGCTCGAATGTTGTTCTGCCCACGTCTCCTCGGCGGGTGGCGTCGTGTCTCCGGTAGGATTGCGGAGTGCGTCGACTCGTCTTTCTAGATTCCCGAGATCTCATCGACTGTGTCGAGCGCGCCGATCCTTGCGATCACGAATATCTTGCTCGGTGGCTCCGCAAACGCAGTGCTCGGCTCGTCTATACGATGAGCAATGTCATCGAGGTGATGCCGCGTGGTCGCGAGATCGACTACGCTCTGGAAATAGCGCATCGCCTCGACCACCTGCCGCATGTTTTTCTGCAGCACAGTGAACTCAGTACGATCGAGTTTAGGCATGCCCTTGCGGCATTCTCAACGGGCCATAAAGCCGAGATGCGCCTACCGTTCCGCCCGACGTTTTGGCGGTTGTTACCGCATCCTCCTGATGATTCGGCAACGGCAATTCTTCACCAGGAATTTGACACATTGTCCATGCCGGAGCAGCTTCGCTTGATCCTAATGGGCGACGAGTGGATAGATTATGCGCGGGAGTCGGCTGACGAGCTAGCATCCGTGTTGGAAATCCACCGTAGAATGTTGGGTTCCGGTGTCCCAAACAAAGTGCTCTTCCGTGGCTCTGTAGTCTCGCAGCTCGATTCGCTCTCGTTCAACGTTCACGATGCCACGGGCTTCGCCGATTGGCTCTTTCGCGAACCATCCGTCTGTGCTGCCTGGCGCCTTGGGCATGAAGCATTTCAGGAAATGCGACGTGATCGGGGAGTGATAATGACCAAGAGCGATTTGCAGGACTTCTCGCACGTATATCTGTTGCCCCACGTTTCTGCCGCTACCCTTGATGCGCAGTGGCGAGAGTACTGTCGTCGCGCCGGCGAGCGCCTTAGCAAGATTGGAATCGAATTGCCGTATCTTCGGAACCTATATGCTGATACGTCAGAAGTTCTAAACGCCTTCTAGACCCCGGCGCCTAACTCTGGTGTGAAGCCGGCACGGCCCGGCTTCGGCCCGCCGGCCGAGCCGGCTGCTTCATCGCCAGCATGACAGGTCGCCACTCGCTGCAGGGCAGTTCCTTGGCGGCAACCGGCATGCCGCTCCGGCTTCGGCACGCGGGACCGGCCGTGCGGCTTACACCAAGGACCTTAGCCTGACAGCGCGTCGGCGTGTCTCGGCCGGCGTGGCCGCGAGCGCGAGAGACAACGTTTCCCCGCCCCCAATCTCGGTGACGCCCTCGGCGACGGGTCGCGCCGCAGCGGCGCGAAATCAGCGGTCATCGGCCGGAGAAGCGGCCGGCGTTGCCGCCGAAGGGCGCAGAGGTAACCGACGAGGTACCGGTGGGTAAAACAATGGTGCCCCGAACGTCGAGCCGATAGCTTGCGCGAGTCATCGACGCGCTCCACGACCTTATCGACGATCTCGCGGACATTAAGCAACGACCACAGTGGGCGTAGTCGGCAAACGGCGAAGAGAGAAAATGGTACCGCGTCAGCGGTGATCGATGATCGCGTGCGGGTGATCGATCAGGTGCGTAGGGGACACTGAGCGACGCGCGTCAATGGAACCTATAAGGGCGCAGATCATTCGCTTCCCTTGCACCACGTCATCGATCTCAAGCACAACGTAATGGACTTCTCTTCAAGACGTAGAAGACTGATCCCCAGAACGTTTTCAATTCCCCCACGCAGGGTGATCGATATCACTGCTGAACGCGTTGAAATGCCACCACAACCGCCGCTGATACCTTCTTTGCCGTGACCATGAACGTCCCGCCGGTCCCGGTTAGCCTCTTGAGCGTTACGTGAGCCAGGGGAGAGGAGGCGGTCGACCACTTCGCTACTTCTCCGACGACACTCGTAAAGCTCCGGCCGCACTCCGGGACGGCTTGCGCAGCCACCGGTTCCTCATCGGACTCTACATCCGGTCGAGACAGTCAGATCGCCAACACGGAACGGAACGGTACCGCGAGAGCATGTTTCGCGCATCCACCTCTACCGTCAGTAGCCGCGCAACCTTCCGAGGTAACGTATTGCGCAACGTCTACCTCTACACAGGAGCACGAGATGCCTGATCGTTCTAAGAAATCCCCTTCGAGTACGCCACGACCCGCGCAGGTGCGGCGCGCGACGATTGCCGGGACGTACCACGACGACCAATCAAAACGGCGTGTGCCGATGCTCAGGTTGCGCGGAGAATGGCTCCGAGCTGCGGGATTCGAGATTGGTGTCTCGGTCACGATCGCGCCGCGGCAAGGTGAGCTCGTGGTCAGACCGTCGAGACTGACCGCGCCCCGACGCAGACCCCGCCGTGGTCGCAGCGTGTGACGGCGCGACGATCCCCCTGAACCTCAATACATTATAAGCGTCACTAGTACCGTATGAGCGCCACAGCAAGGTTTCCGTGTCGCGTTCTAGCCGTTCATCATTAGGGTGCTCACAGAAAATCGGCCGAGTCGACACCTATCCGCGACTGTAGTCATCTTTCGGTGTCAAAGTGGCGCAAAACATCGCACGTGCTCATTTACTGCACGAAGTTCGAGTGTTAAGTTCAACCCGAGTTCATCATGCACCCACAAGAACTACAGTCCGGCGAGTTCTACACGGAGCATTTCACCATCCTCAGAAAGATGGCAATGTCCCGGTATGGGTTGAGCGCTGCCGACGCCGAAGAACTTGCGCATGAGCTACTGGTGGCATGCCTCTGTCAGGTAAAGCGTATTGACGACCCACTCATTTGGTTAACGGGCGCGCTTCAGTGCGCCGTGCAGAGGAGGGAACGCCATGTCTGATGACTGGAGATCGCATGGGAGCAGGGGGCGCTCACCTGATCCGCGGCGCCTGGCGGAATTTACCGAGATGCTGCACCGGCTCGAACGCGAACGACAGGATGCGTTAGTCGAGGTGGACCGGATACTCAGACAGACGGCCCGCAGCGATATAGGCACATTGGCCGAACGAACGGAGTTGCGGACAGCGGGAGCATTGGACCGGCTGACCGATCTCATTGCCGAGGAGCTGACGCGGGACCCGCCGTATGCGGAGGCTTTGGCCCTTCTTGCGCATTCCATCGCCGAGGTGCTCCCTCCCGTGTATCCGACAGTTACAGTGCGTCAACTGCGCGCGCAGGCATGGAGGGATCTAGGCAAGGTACGCTCGTTCCTCGCGCGGCACGCGGAGGCCCTCGACGCATTTGCGCATGCGGAGGCGGTGCTCGAAGAAGGATACATGCTGGGTCATGACCTGGCGCTCGTCCGCCTGAACGTCGCATTGACCTATCAGGAAGTCGGCCGGTTCGAGGAGGCTCGGGCTCTGATTGCCGAGTGTAAGACCGTCTTGCACAACTACGGCGATATCGCGCTGTACGTCCTGGCCGGCTTCTACGAAGGAGTGCTGCTGCAGCGGCTGCAACAGTACCGCGAGGCTCGCGAGGTCCTTCTTCTTACGATGGCGTCGTTTGACAAGATCCCGCCGGGTACTCTTGCGGCTCTTCATCACGCGATAGGACTGTGCTCGATGGAGCTTCGTGATTTCGAACCGGCGGAACACCATATTGCTAAAGGGATCGAGATGTTCAGGTCGCTGCGGCAACCCATTGACGCGATCAACGGCGAGTATGCTCGGGGGCGGTTACTTCTCCGGAAAGGGAGGCTGGAAGCCGCGATTCAACATCTGGAGCCCGTTCGCCATCAGTTCTTGAAGCATTCGATGGCTGAAGAAGCGGGGCTGTGCGGCCTAGAAATCGTCGAGGGGCTGCTCGCCCTGAACCACGCTGCACGGGCCGAGCGGCTGGCCCGCACGGTCGTCAGCGAATTTCTCGCCGCGGGTCTCAGCGAGCGGGCGATCACCGCCGTGGGGTGGCTGACTGAAGCCATCGCCGCGAAAAAGGCCGGTCGCCGGCACGTCACCCACGTGCGCGACTACATCGTCTCGCTCCGGGCGCACCCGGAGCGAGAGTTCACACTGGAAATACCACCTAGGGACGGGGAGTGACGATCCCGTCCCCGAGGCTCCGGATGATCGTCTTCACGATCCGGATCACCCGCTGGATGGGATCGCGCCGACGAAGCTGAAGCGCTTCGCCATCAGATGGGGAAGCTGAAGCCGGGACCGCGAGCAACAGACACAGTACGACCAAGGTGACAACGGAACGACGCATAAACCCTCCTCATTCGGCCGCATGGACCGGGTGTTAGTGAGTGAGGAGGGGCCCCTCTTCAGCGTGGGGAGTGACGCAAACGTGTCTTGCGTCTCCCACGGCCGCCAGTATGGACGTAATTCGGTCGTAATGACACCTTTTCGTTCCTTTCAGGGTGGCGGTCGCGAGGCCTGGGGGGAAGTTCTGCGGCGCATCGCGCGACCAGCACGGAAGCGCTCGGGACGGCGGCGTACCTTGCGGGACGTTGGCTCTCCCATTCGACGCCTGCTACCGGGAGGATGGCCACATCGCGCGAGTCCACGAACCACTACCTGTGTCCTGTCCATACGCCTGCGCACTCGGCAGCCTCTCAACGCTGCGCGAGAGACACAGCAAGCGCTCATCGCTCCGGATCAACAGGCTAGCAACCCGCGCGTTACAGACACCTATGGGCGCGAAAATTAATGTTTAGCTCCGTTGAGGTGTCAAATAGCGACGTACCGCACCGCGAACCCATAGCAGCGCCTTCGACTCGGGCTTTCGACTCGGGATTGAACAGGTGGCTGCGTCGCGAGTCGCCGTCGAGATATGACTCCTTTCGGGACCGAAATTACAGGTTTAGATCCGGTTAGGTGTCTAACGCGCAAATAAGTCTTGACGTCCTTCGCGCTGGTGTGGTTTTGTCGCTTCAACGCTCTGCAAGAGCGAAATTGCAACAGACGAAGGGGAGATCCGTCATGAAGCACTTGTTACGTCTTTCACTTGTAGTCGCATTTCTCGTCATCACCGCCCCGGCGGCATTCGCGTACGAGCCCGACCGCGACTGGGCGCCGTCAGACCCCTGCGGGTCGATCGACGCTGACCGGGCGTGCTGGCTGACGCTCGGCGTTGGGAGCTGTCCGGAGAACACCTCGAAGACCAAGTGCCTGGCACGGTGCGACTGCTTCTACGAGAACAACAAAAAGAAATGTGGCAGTAACGCCTATTGCCAGCAGACCGCCCTCGCCGAGTTGAAGGCGTGCAGGACGAACTGCGGCATCGACTGGGTCGCTTTCATTCCCGCCTCCGGCGGCTCACTCGACCCGGTTCTGTGGGCCGGCACCGCTACATCCGTTCCGGTTGCCGGGTAAGATGCCTCCAATGAGTCACCGCTTTCTGCCGGCCGCTACCCTGTTCGTCGCGCAGCTGATTGTCGTCGGGTCGGCGCCTGCCGATCAGCCACGCCTCCAGTCGAATGGCGGCGAAGTAGATCCAGAGGAGTCGCGTCAGCATTACGTGCTGCGTCACCCGAAGGACAAGACCGTACACTACGAGGTAACCGTGGTGGATCGTTCATCCGAACGCCTCGACGAGACCTGGCTGCTGGTTTCCGACGTCGGCCTTGGGCGTTCCATTCTTCATACACGGCACTTCTACGAGGACCAATCAGTCGTCTACGAAATGTCTGATGTGACGCGGAAGGACTATATCCGGACGTCGTTCACGATGCCCTACACGGCAAAGACCCGCAGCGGTATGCTCAGGGAAGCGCGCAACAGCCCGACGGTAGGGATGCTTCCAGCACTTCTCACGATCACCACGCCGGGCGGTGAATGGCGAAGCGTCGACTTCGAAGCGGCAGAGTGGCAACGCCTTCGAGAACTTCGCGCGTCGATCCGCCCTACCGTCTCTTTTTCTTTGATCGAGAGCGCCGAGCGGATGCGAGGGAGCCTGTTCGCGATAAGCGCGGGGAGGATCTTCTACGACTTCGTCGCTAAATACCTCGTGTACCAAACGTCGGACGACACGTCGTTTGCACTGGAACAGGTCTACGCCGACCCGTCCTGTGACTTCGACAGATCCTTTGGTTTCCCTTGCTCCGACGAGCAGCAGACTCGCGTAAAGGCCGCGGCAAAGGCTGGGAGCGAGCTTACCCACTATTAACCGGCGCGAATCAAGGCTGCAGCACGAAACCGGCACAACTCTGCCCCGCTACTGACCCCAACTTTCACTAGAACGCCTGCGGAGAAGTCGTGGCGAGTGGCCGTGCTCTTTTCACGGCTTCTCCGCGGGTCCTGACCTACGTTCCTTCCCCTTCTTACGAGCTTTTCCAATGCCGCTGCCGATAGCGCTGGCCCGCGCGCCCGAGGCCCTTGGCCGGTTCATCGCACGTGTTCGTCGATGGACCCCCTTGGAGAAGGACGTCACTATCCTGGTTGAGGGGAGTGACGATCCATATGTCGTTGGAAGGGATCTCCACGGAACGGTCAGGGGCTTCGATGATGAATCGGGAGCGCTGCTGATCCAGTTGCGGGCGCTGCTCAGCCGCCGTGCCGGTGAGGCGTTCGTCGATCTGCTCATCGCCGCCCCCATCCTGCGCTGGCATGGTCCGGCTCGACTGCTCGTGACATACACCGCGGTTCGGCTGATCGACGCGCCATCATTCGTTGATCTCGACAACGCCCGAGTGATCGGGGTTGGCCGCCTCGTGCTGCGTTCAGGTCAGGTTTAAATCTCCTGCGTCGCGGCTCCGCTTCCTCCTTCGCATCGATCGCTGGCACGACTGCTTGGGAGGTCGACTCTTGAGAGTGCCAAAACCGGTGCCGCGTCGACTCCACAGCGTCACCGCATCGTCCTCGTGACCACTTTCGTGATCGATTGAGTCACCTGCCGAGGACACGCATTTCCGGTGCGGCCATACCCGCCCGCCGAAAAACCGCCTCCGGTTTCGCTGCTCGGTCGGCCGGACCATGCCATGTAACGGAAAGTTAACCGAATCAGCCGGGTAAGAGCGTTCGCTCCGAACGTCGCGTCTTTCCCGCAACTCCTTTGGAATCAACGCGGGGGGAAGAAAAACCTGCCGTGTGACAAAGCCGTGACAGCAACAGCCCAAACCTGACCCCGCTTCATGCTTCTAAAGCATACCGATCGCGAATCAGAGTCGGCCCAGTGCACGGTGCCATCGCTCAAGTCGCTCCGGCCGGGGCGAGCTTGCGTAACCAATCGAACCCTCACCGCGTACTCGATCTATACGGTCCTGCGCGGTGAAAAGGAGAAATCATGTCCTTCACTCCCTCGGAACGTCCTGATCGTGCGGTTTCGGCCGCGGGTGCAGAGACAGGCGCAGCAGGCGCCGAAACCACCCCGGAGACCCCCACGCTCACCCACTACCAGCAGGTCTCGGACCGCGTCGTGGCCATGCTCGACGAAGCAATCGCCATGATCCCGCAGTTCCAGATCAAACACCCGACCACGGCGAAGTTCGTCAACGGTCACCTGAATATCCCCGTCCCTTTCATGGAGAAGGCGGTTGCCGGCGTCGCGAACAGCCCGTCGCTCCAGGCCGTCAGCAAGCTCGACGTGATGGCCGCGCGTAACACGCTGCAGCTGAACGAGGCTTTTCGTCACGTGGTCGACAAGCTGTTCAACCTCGCGAAGAACCTCAAGTACACGTTGGACACCGGGGTGGCGATTCTCGGTGCTGACTCGCTGCAGGTGTACAGCGTCGCGAAGGCGCTCGGCCGCGACCCGGCCGGAGCCGACATGCTGCAGTTCGCCGCCGATCTGAAGCGTGAGCTGAACCGGCCGGGGCCGAAGAAGGCCGCGAAGGCCCCTCTGGCGCCGTCGACCGGTACGACCCCGGCGCTCGTGCCGGAATCGGAGAAGCGGCGGAAGAAGGGCCGAGAAGAGGAGGTGCAGGCCGTCGCCGCGACGCCGCAGTAGACGTTTCTAGCAGTAGTAGTAGAGGTGGCCGGAGCCGCGTTCCAGCGCGGCCCGGCCCGACAGTCTGAACCCCAGGCACTCACGTACGCACAAGGAGCCTTCGTGTCATGAAAAACATAACTCAGTCCCTCTGCGGAGTCATTCCGTCGCACATGTTGTCACGCATTGGCAACAGCGCCGACGGAGACGATGCCCGCAGCACCCTCGAACAGATGCGCGAGCTCGCCAACGAGCGCGCTCTGACCCTCATCCATCTCGCCGAGCCCCGACGCACCGAGCCCCGGGCCCGTCGCAACGTCTACGACGCGCAGGGAGGTCGCGACCTGCCGGGAAAACTGATCCTGAGTGACCACAGGACCACCGGCGGAGATCTCGATGCGCGCCAGGCGTACGAAGGCGCGGGTACGACGATGGAGTTCTTCCATCGCGTCTACGGCCGCAACTCCCTCGACGGCGGCGGCTTCCCTCTGAACGCCACCGTCCACTACGGCACGCGTTTTCAGAACGCGATGTGGACCGGCGACCAGATCGTCTACGGCGACGGTGACGCACGGTTCTTCAACTCGTTCACCGTGTCCATCGACATCACCGCTCACGAACTGACGCACGGCATCGTGCAGTTCACCACCGGAATGGGCTATAGCGGCGAAGCGGGCGCGGTCAACGAGAGCATGGCCGACGTCTTCGGGAGTCTGGTGAAGCAGTTCCAACTCCAGCAGACGGCGGAACAGGCCGATTGGCTCATCGGAGCGGAGTTGCTCCGTCCGTGCGTCAAGGGCCGTGGAGTGCGTTCTCTGGCCGCTCCCGGCCACGCCTACGACGATCCCGTGCTCGGGCGCGACCCGCAGCCGTCCCACATGCGCGACTACGTCGAAACCGATGAGGACCACGGCGGGGTGCACATCAACTCGGGCATCCCGAACCATGCCTTCTACCTCGCGGCGATGGCGATTGGCGGGCCTTCGTGGGAAGTAGCCGGACGAATCTGGTACCGCACGCTCGTCGAAGGGTTGCCGAACGAGCCTACCTTCTTTGACCTCGCGCTCAACACGGTCGACATGGCCGGTGAGCTTTACGGCTACGGTTCCCGATATCAGCGGATCGTGGCGGACGCGTGGGCAAGGGTAGGCATCGTCGTGCCGCTCGACGATGACAGGACCATCCCGCCCTTTCCGCTCGGTGCCCAGCCGCGCGCCCGATGGCGCGAGCGTCTGCCGCGCTGACTCTCAACCTACGAACTCAGAAAAGGAGAATTCCATGAAAAAGAATGAAAGTTCCACCCCCTCCATCCGCTCGATCGACCGTGCGCTTCGCGCGGTGAACTTGAACACCGTGCCCGAACCGGACGAGACGCTCACCGGCCGGCTCGGTCGCGTCATCAGCATGTTCGCGGTGATCCGCCCCCTGCTCGTCGCGCTCACCGTCTTCCCGATCCTGCCGACCACGTCCCGTTCCGTGGTGACGATGTTCCTTCAGTCGCTCGACGCGCTCAGTGCGCTGGCGACGCCGGGTGACGCCACGGAGGTCCAGGACTTCAAGGCTGGACGCGATCTCTGATCGATAGGGTTTCTAGCAGTTCGCCCGGCGCTGTCCCCGTGACGGCGCCGGGCTCTAGTTCGTCGCTTGCTGCGCGGGGGTTGGTTAGCCTGCGGTCGTCGATGAGCGCTTCCGCCTCCTCACCCTCGATTCCCCGCTCTCGGGCGATGGTCAGAAGCCGCTCGCGGTCGACACTCACGCGATCGAGTAAACGCGATAAGTCGTGGCGCGTCAATAAAGTAGCGAATAGGTGCCGTCGCGCTACCGCCAGTCACGAGCAACCAGCAACCAGCAACCAGCAACGCCCTACCGAAACCCCGGCCTGATCTCCTCGACCAGCTTCGCGAACCGGTACGACAGCCCCTTCGTCACCACGATCTGCTTGAGGTAATTCAGCGACGTGATCGCGGCGGGGATGCCGGAGATGGCGGTGGGGATCGACGCCAGGCGGCCGGCGAGCTGGATGGTCTTGTCCATGGCCGTGTAGTTCGTCGAGCGGAGGTCGTTCGCGAAGTCGCTCTGGTAGGCGATGGTCAGGAGGTAGATGTCGGCCACCAGCTCGCGGAAGCGCATCTCGCTGCCCCACGCGAAGCAGTTGCCGGCGCGCACGTTGTCGAGGAACTCCTGCACCGTCTCCCCCTTGGAAACCGTGTGCACCTTCGCCACGTGCTTGAGCGTGTGCGCGTCCGACCCGCCGACCATCGAGATCGGCTTCCCATGCTCGTGCTTCACGTGCTCGACGAGCTGCTGCACCATCTTGTTGTGGAACGAGGCCATGGCCCCGTTCACCACCTCGAAGATCGAGAACATCTCGATCAACTCGCTGATGTAGCGGCCCGCCACGTTCTTCATCCGGTAGTTCTGGAAGAGGTGGTTGATCCCGAAGAGCAGGTTCTGCGACTTCATGTAGGGGATCAGCTCGCGGATGTCCGGCCGCAGCCGCTGGATCTCCCGATGCTGCTCCTCGTTCAGCCCCCACACCCCGATGTGGATGCGCTGGCTCGTCTCCGGGAAGTAGGTCTCGACCTCTTCGCCGATGAAGAAGTCGGTCATGTCGGGATACTTGTTCAGCAGGTAGAGCGCGCCGTCGATCGAGTCGTGGTCGGTGAGGGTGACGTACGACATCCCCCTCTCCTTGGCGATCCGGTAGACGTCCTCGGGCGCGTTGTAGCAGTCGCGCGTATTCGCCCGCTTGAAGTACTTGAACACCGAGAAGCGGCTGTGGCAGTGCAGATCCGCCCGCTTGAGGGCGGGATCATCGGTCATCGGATCTGCTGACTCTGTTCGGCGATCGCTCAAGCTGAAACGGATGGGCTACAAACGGCGTGCCCGACCCTCGGCCGCAAGTGTAGCCGAACGCAACGGGCAATTCGTCTCCTCGCAGCACTTGTTTGAACGGGTAGCACATGCCGCGATTACAATTCGCCCGCGAAGACACCACGAATGGCACAATCCGCTAAGGGGAAATCGCAACCGAATCAGCCCTCCGCCGACTGGGTGGAGCTCGACGTCCCCAGCCGTCTCCCCATCATCCCCCTCGTCTCCTCCGTCCTCTTCCCCGGCGGCGTGCTCTCGCTCCAGGTCGGGATCGACCGCAACGTCCGCCTCCTCAAGAGCCTCCCCGACGACCAGAACCTCATCGCCGCCTTCTGCCAGAAGACCGGCGACAAGGAGAACCCGGCCGCCGAGGACCTCTCGCAGATCGGCGTCCTCGCCGCGATCGTCCAGCGCCTGCCGCTGTCGGCCGACCGCTACCAGCTCTTCCTGCAGGGCCGCCAGCGGGTGGAGCTCGTGCAGATGCTGCAGAACGAGCCCTACTTCGAGGCCCGCCTGCGCGAGGTCGCGCCGAAGCCGATCCCCAAGACCGTCAAGACCGACGCGCTCATGAACCGCGCCATGTCGCTCTTCGAGAAGCTCGTCGAGAGCGATTCGAAGTACAGCAAGGAGCTGCTGAACATCCTCCAGATGAACATCGCCGAGGGGCCGGACACGTTCGCCGACCTCCTCTCCGGGTTCGTCAACTTCCCGCTCGAGGAGAAGCAACTGCTCCTCGAGACGGTGAACCCCATCGAGCGCATCGAGCTGCTCAACGAGTGGATCTCCCGCGACCTCGGCCGCGCCACCGTCGACCGCGAGCTCCAGCGCCAGATCCAGACCTCCATCGACCGGCGCGAGCGCGAGACCTACCTGCGCGAGCAGATGCGCATCATCCAGGACGAGCTGGGGGAGAGCAACGCCGCCGAGCGCGAGGCCGACACCTACCGCGACCGCGTGGAGGCCCTCCCGCTGCTCGAGGAGCACAAGGCCACCCTCCGCCGCGAGGTGACGCGCATGGGGCAGCTCTCGCCGTCCTCCTCCGATTACGCGGTCATCAAGGGGCACCTCGACACCATCTTCCAGATGCCCTGGACGCAGCAGACCGAGGACCGCCTCGACCTCGCCGTCGCCGAGGAGATGCTCGACAAGCGGCATCACGGCCTGGAGAAGGTCAAGGAGCGGGTGCTCGAGTTCCTGGCGGTGCTCAAGCTGAAGGGCGACCTCAAGGGGCCGATCCTCTGCTTCACCGGTCCTCCCGGCGTCGGCAAGACGTCCCTCGGCGCGGCGATCGCGGACGCGCTCGGACGCAAGTTCGTGCGCATGGCCGTCGGCGGCGTCACCGACGAGTCGGAGATCCGCGGCCACCGCAAGACCTACATCGGCGCGATGCCGGGGAAGCTCATCACCAGCTACATCCAGGTCGGCGTGAACAACCCGCTGATCATGATCGACGAGATCGACAAGATCGGGAAAGACTTCCGCGGCGATCCCTCCTCGGCGCTGCTGGAAGTGCTCGACCCGAAGCAGAACCACGCCTTCGTCGACCGCTACCTGGAGATCCCGTTCGACCTCTCGCACACGCTCTTCGTCTGCACGGCCAACGTGCTCGACATGATCCCCGGCCCGCTGCGCGACCGGATGGAAGTGATCCGCCTCTCCGGCTACACCGAGAACGAGAAGCTCGCCATCGCCAAGGACCACCTCGTGCCGGAGCTGCTCGAGAACCACGGCCTCACCGGCGAGGACGCGCAGTTCGACGATCCCGCCATCCTGCACATCGTCCGCGACTACACCGCCGAGGCGGGCGTGCGCAACCTCGAGCGCAATCTCGCCACCGTGCTCCGCAAGATCGCCCGCAAGGTGGCGTCGGGGGAGGCGGAGACGAAGCCGTACGTCGTGAAGAAAGACGACGTCGAGTCCTACCTCGGCCTCCCGAAGTACGAGCACGAGTTCGCGGAGCGCCATCCCGAGATCGGCGTCACCACCGGCCTCGCCTGGACCCAGTTCGGCGGCGAGATCATGTTCATCGAGGCGACGCGCATGCCCGGCAGCGGCCGCACCACCGTCACCGGCCAGCTCGGCGACGTCATGCGCGAGTCGGTCTCCGCCGCCTACTCCTACGTCCGCTCCAAGGCGCACGAGCTGGAGATCGACGACAAGCAGTTCAGCGAGCACGACATCCACATCCACTTCCCCGCGGGCGCGATCCCGAAAGACGGCCCCTCCGCCGGCGTCGCCATCGCCACCTGCATCGCCTCGGTGATGGGGGAGCGCCCGGTGCGCCACGACGTGGCCATGACCGGCGAGATCACGCTGCGCGGCAAGGTGCTGTCGGTCGGCGGCATCAAGGAGAAGGTGATGGCCGCGCATCGCGCCAACATCAGCACCGTCATGCTGCCGGAAGGCAACCGCAAGGACCTGCAGGAAGTGCCGGAGGAGATCAAGGCCAACCTCAAGTTCGTCTTCGCCCAGCGGGTCGAGGACGTCTGGAAGGAAGCGCTCATCCCGATCTTCCTGGTGAGGGGAGAGACGCGCAAGTACGACGAGGCGGAGTACCGCGCCGACCACGAGCGCAAGGTCGAGCGGCACGACGAGAAGAGCGAGCGGGCCGAGCGGCGATGAAGCGCGGCTGTTTCGACAACCTCTTTTTCTTCACCGTGCTGCTGCTCGTGTTCGGCAGCAGCACGTACTTCTGGTTCACCTACTTCGTCAAAGGGCGCTCGCTGCCGACGCCGAACCTCATCGGCCGCTCGGTCGGTGACGCCCGCAAGATCGCCCAGGACCTCGGCGTCGACCTCGAGGTCGACGACTCCCGCCGCCGCAACTCCGACAAGGTGCCGGTCGGCCACATCGTCTGGCAGAACCGCAACCCCGGCGCCACGAGCTTCATCAAGCGCGGCTCGGTCCTGCGCGTCGAGCTGAGCGCCGGGCCGCTCGTGTTGCGCGTCCCCGACTTCGCCGGCGCCAGCGCCGGCACCGGCATGCTCCGCCTCGGCCAGCAGAACCTCAAGCTCTCGAACCTCACCTACGTCCCTTCCGACGCCACCGGCATCGTCGCCGCCGACCCGCCGAAAGGCACCGTGGTCGCGCCGCAGACGCCGGTCTCGCTCCTGGTCGCCGTCCCGTCGCAGCCGCGCCAGTACGTCATGCCCGACCTCATCGACAAGCAGCTCGACAGCGTCCGGCCGGCGCTCGAAGGACGGGGCCTCAACGTCGCCACCGTAAAGTACGAGGCGTATCCCGGAATCGCGGATGGCATAATCATCCGCCAGTACCCCCTCCGCGGCGCCCCGGTCAGCACGCGCGATCCCATCTCGGTGGTGGTGTCGAGACACGAGGAAGGGGGAGCGTTCGCACCGGTGCCGGAAACGACGCCGCCTGCGGCGACGCCGTAGTTGGTTGCTGGTTGCTGGTTGCTCGTGAGGCATCGCCAGACGGCACCACGAACCAGCAACAAGCAACAAGCAACCAGCAACCAGTAACCAGCAACAATGATCAAAATCGCCCCATCACTGCTCTCCGCCGACTTCTCCCGCCTCGAGCAGGAGCTGGCGACGATTGCCGACGCCGACATCCTTCACCTCGACGTCATGGACGGCCACTTCGTGCCGAACATCACCATGGGGCCGCCGATCGTCAAGGCGCTGCGGAAGAGGACGAAGTTGCCGTTCGACTGCCATCTGATGATCAGCGAGCCGCAGCGGTACATCCCCGCCTTCCTCGACGCCGGCGCGGACATGATCTCGATCCACGTCGAGGCCGAGCCGCATCTCCAGCGCGCGCTGCAGATGATCCGGGACGGGGGAGCGAAGGCCGGCATCGCCATCAACCCGGCCACGAGCGTCGAGACGCTCTCCACGGCCATCGAGTTCTGTGATTACGTGCTGGTCATGACCGTCAATCCCGGCTTCGGGGGGCAGAAGTTTCTGGAACTTTGCGTCCCGAAGATCCGCCGGCTGGCCGGATGGGTCGATGATCGTGGTCTGCGGGTGGAGATCGAGGTCGACGGCGGCGTAGACGAGAAGACGGCGCCGGTCGTCGTGAGCGCCGGGGCGTCGATTCTGGTCGCGGGCTCGGCAGTTTTTGGCCGGGAAGATCGCCGTGCTGCAATGGAGTCCATCCGAGGCGCTGTTAGCACGGTGAAGATTTAGGGGGAAATCCGTTTGAAGCTCAGACACCTGATCCTGATGATCGCGACGCTGTTCCTCGTCGCGGCGTGCAACCGCGGCCCGCGCTCCTACCGCCCGGCCTTCGACCCGGAGCTGCTCAAGCTCTCGAAGGACGAGCTCTTTCAGCGCGCCGAGGCGAGCTTTGCGAAAGAGCGCTGGAAGAGCGCCCGCACCTATTACTCGCACATCTACGAGACCTACCCGAACGATCCCCTCGGCCGCCGCAGCCTGCTGCGCGTCGCCGACACCTTCTACGAACAGGGCGATCCGGTGAACCTCGTCGAGGCGCAGTACAAGTATCGCGATTTCATCAACCGCTATCCCACGAGCGAGCAGGCCGACTACGCGATGCTGCGCATCGCCATGACCTCCTACAAGCAGATGGAGAAGCCCGACCGCGACCAGCAGAAGACGCGCGAGGCGCTCGAGAAGTTCAACGACATGCTGCGCACGTACCCCAACAGCCCCCTCAAGGCGGAGGCGGAGGCGCGCCGGCAGGAAGTGCTCGACCGGCTGGCCAAGCACGAGCATCTCGTGGCCCGCTTCTACATCAAGCGGGGGAGCTGGACCGCCGCCGTGCAGCGGCTGAACTACCTCATCGACACCTACGGCAACTACAACGAGCGCGCCGGCGCGTTCTACGATCTCGGCACCGCCCTCACCCGCCTCGGACGGGCAGGGGAGGCGCGGCTCTACTTCGAGCGCGTCGTGACCGAGTTCCCGCAGAGCGACTACGCCGAGCGGGCCAAGCAGCGCCTCGGTGAGATCAAGGCATGAAGAAACCGGCAGTCCTGGCCGTCCTGCTGCTCGCCGCCTGCGCCTCCACCGATGACGGCGGCCCGGAGCCGGTGATCGTCACCCAGCCGGTCGCCGACCCGGCGCTGACGCAGAACGTGGCCGCGCTGCAGACGCAGCTCACCGAGCTCCTCGAGCGCCTCGACGTCCTGAACAGCCGCCTGGCGAAGGTGGAGAGTGGAGAGGCGGGCTTCAGCCCGCCTGCCGCCGCGGCCCCGCCGACCCCCGCGCCCGAAGCCACCGCCTCCCAGAGGCCCGAAGCCCGACGCCCCGCGCCGGCTACGGCGCAGGAGCCGCAGCGCGCCCTCGTCGGCGCCGAGCTGGCCGAGGACTACCGCGAGGCGATCATGCTCTTCGGGCGCGGCCGCCACACCGACGCCCGCCGCGGCTTCCAGGCCGTCTTCGACAGCGAGCCGGAAGGCGACCTCGCCGACAACGCCCTCTTCTGGATCGGCGAGACCTACTTTGCCGCCGGAGACCTCAACAACGCCGTCCGCTACTACACGCGCGTGGTGAACGAGTTCTCCGACCAGAACAAAGCCCCCGACGCCCTCTTCAAGACCGCCCTCGCCCAGGCAAAGACCGGCGACCTCGCCCTCGCCCGCCGCACCCTGCAGCAGGTGATCGAGCGCTACCCCTACTCGTCGACCGCCTCGTCCGCGAAGGCGGAGTTGCAGAGGATCAAGTTCTGAGTCGCAAAGTCGCAGAGTCTCAAAGTCGCAGAGAACGCCGGCCGCACTCCTCTGAGACTCTGCGACTCTGAGACTCTGAGACTACAATCCCCGATCGATGGCCGAAGAAACCGAAAGCGGCGCGACACTCCTCGCCCGCCGCGAATATGCCCGCGCCGTCCCGCTCCTCAAGCGCGAGCATGAAAAGTATCCGTCCAATCCCCGCATCCGTCTCCAGTACGCCGACGCCCTCGCCGGCGCCGGCATGTCGGACGAGGCGGTCGAGCAGTACGAGGCCACCGCCAAGTACTACGACGACAACGGCCTGACCGTGCAGGCGATCGCCGTCAAGAAGAAGGCGGAGAAGCTGCGCGAGCAGCTCCCGAAACCGGCCGCGGCCGAGCCGGGCAGGAACGAGCCGCTCTTCTCCCGCCCCGTTCCCAAGAGCCCCCTCTTCGAGGTGCTGAGCGACGTCGAGCGCGACGCCATCGTCAAGGAGATGGAGCTCGAGACGCACGACGAGGGGAGCGTGATCATCAACGAGGGGGACCCCGGCACCTCCATGTTCCTCATCGCCTCGGGCGAGGTGAAGGTCTTCACCCGCGGCGCCGGCTCTTCCGGCTCCCTCTACCTGGCGCGCCTCGGCGAGGGGGACTTTTTCGGCGAGGTGAGCGTTCTGAGCGGCAAGCCGCGCACGGCCACCATCACCGCCTCCCAGCGCACCGAGCTGCTGCGCCTCGACAAGGACAAGCTCGACGGCGTGCTCTCGAAGCACCCCGGCATCCGCAAGGTCCTCGACGAGTTCTACCGGAAGCGGGCGAACCACACCGTCGAGGCCATGATCGAGAGTCTGAAGAAGAAATGATCCTCCCCATCCGCAAGTACGGTGACGACGTCCTCCGCAACCCGACCGAGCCGATCGAAGAGATCGACGAGTCGATCCAGAAGCTCATCGAGGACATGATCGACACCATGTACGCCGCCCCCGGCGTCGGCCTCGCCGCGAACCAGGTCGGCGTCTCCAAGCAGCTCATGCTCATCGATCTCTCCGTCGGCAAACGCCCCGGCGAGTGCCACGTCTTCATCAACCCCGAGATCGTCGAGACCGAGGGGGAGGTGACGGAGGAGGAAGGCTGCCTCTCGATCCCTGACTTCGTCGAGGTGGTGACGCGGCCCGAGCGGGTCAAGCTCCGCTACCTCGACCGCAACGGCGAGCGCCGCGAGATGTGGGGCGAAGGCCTCATGGCCCGCGCCATGTGCCACGAGATCGACCACCTCCGCGGCACCCTCTTCGTCGACTACCTGCGCGGCTTCAAGAAGGACCGCATCCTCAAAAAGATCGCCAAGCTCGCCAAGTCGGGAATGTGGTTCTGATCGCGCGGCTGTGCCGCGCGATGTTGCCGGTTGCTGGTTGCTGGTTGCTCGCGACGCATTGCCAGGGCGCCAGTTCTCTGCAAGCAACTAGCAACGAGCAACCAGCAACCGATTTACAATCCCGCACGATGCGCCACAAAGCGATCGTCACGGAGATCCAGTCCCTCGCGCCGAGCGTCCTGCAGCTCACCGTCTCCTTCGAGGAGCCGTTCGAGTTCAAGCCGGGCCAGTGGCTGAGCTTCCGCTTCCCTGAAGGCGTCTCGCGCGCCTACACGATTGCCTCCGCGCCGCAGCGCCCCGAGGCGGTGCAGCTCTGCGTGCGCCGCGGGCCGGGCAAGGGCGGCGAGGCGCTCAGCAAGCTCGAGGCGGGGGACGAGGTGAGCGTCGACGGGCCGTACGGCGACTTCTTCATCCCCGACGGCGACGCGCGCAACGTCGTCTTCATGGCGGGCGACGTCGGCATCGCGCCGGTGCGCAGCAACGTCCTGCACCTCCTGGCGGAGAAGGACCCCCGCAAGATCATCGTGCTCTACGAGCCCGACCAGCGGCACATCCTCTATGCCGGCGACTTCGACCCGCTCGCACGCGCGGGCGACATCGTCCACGAGAGCGGCCCGATCGAGACGCTGGTCGAGCGCAACCGCGGCGCGATCAAGGACTCGGTCCTCCTCGCCGCCGGCTTCGACCCGTTCCTCGACCGCGTGCGCGAGGCGCTCCGCGGCATCGCCGCCGACGAGGGCGCGCTGATCTCGGAGACGTTCGGGCCGGCGCCCGCGTAGCGGGCCGTTACGCGTTGCGCGTTGCGCGTTACCCGGGCGTTTCCGTAGAACCAGCCAGGCCCGGGCAACACGCAACTAGCAACCAGCAACGTTCACCGCAGCCACCCCGGCAGAATCCCCTGCCGCCGCGCGTCTTCCTTGAATTCGTTGAAGGCGCGCTCGGCGCGGGTGACCTCGAGCTTCGCGTAGGGGAGCTGTTCGCGCGTCCGCTCGAGCTGCGTGGTCTGGTAGCTGAACTGGCGCGGCTTGTAGCCGAGGGTGATGAAGCTGTGGATCTGGTCCTCGAGCTCCCTGATGCGCGTCTCCAGCAGGTACAGCTCCTCGGTGGCGCGGCGGATGTTCTCCTCGTGCGCGCGCGCCTGGCTGCGCCAGCGCTGTTCCTCCGCCTGCTGCTCGCGCGCCTCCTCGCGTGAAGGGGGCGGGGGAGTCTCGCGCACGATCGGCAGCTCGCGCGCCGGGCCGCCGGCGTGGTTCTTCTCCAGCTCCGCGAGCAGGCGCTTGCGCTCCTCCTCGGAGACGGCGAGCGGCGTGCGGGCGCGCGGCTTCGTCGCCTGCGCCGGTGCGGGACGCGTCTCGGCGGCCGGCTTTGCCGCCTCCTCCGGCTTCTCGATCCGCTCCACTTCCGACATCGGCATCGAGTAGAGCCGGCCGTTCGAGCGGAAGGTCGCCACGCCGCGCTCTTCGCGCACGGAGCCTTCCACCGGGATCCGCTCGCCCGAGCGGAGCACGATCGTCGAGGTGAGGGTGAGCAGCAACAGCAGGGCGTTCATGGACATTTAGATTACTCTTCGCCCTCCAAATATGCCCGACTGGCCCCACCTGTTCACCAACCTGTTCTACCACCTCGGACTCGCCGTCTGGATCGGCGGGACCCTGGTCCTCGGCGCGCTCGTCGCCCCGGCGCTCTTCCGCGAGCTCCCACGCCAGCAGGCAGGCGCCATTTTTGGCCGGACGCTGCGCCGCTTCGCCCGCCTGCGGGTGTTCGCGCTGCTGGTCACGCTCATGGCCGCCTCCATCAAGTACCTGATTTGGGCAACAGGCTCGCTGGGCTGGATCGGCATCCGCTCGGCGGCTCTCCTCTTCATGGCCGCGGCGCTCGCGTACGAGATCGGCTCCCTCGAGCCGGCTCTGGAGGCGCGGCGCGTGCATCTCACCCCGGAGATGCCGGAAGACGACCCGCAGCGCCGCGCGTTCCACGCGCTCCACAAACGTGCAGAAGGGCTGATGAAAGCCAGCCTCGTGGCGGCGGTCGCCGCCATGCTCGTGAGCTAGAATCCGCCGCGACGACATGGGTAGTACCGTCCCCCACACGCATCTCCACTGGATCCTGATCGCGCTCCTCTGCGGCGTGCTGTACCTGATGTTCGACGCCCTCCGGTCGTTCGCCCTCCAGCTCAGCCCCGTGCGCCTCCGCCGCCTCAGCACCGACACCGACGAGAACACCGGCCGCTGGAGCTACTTCGACATCACCGACTTTCAGTTGATCAGCGGCCTGCTGCTGCAGGTGGCGCTGGTCATCGGCGCCGGCGCCACGATCATGACCTTCGACGAGCGGCCGATCGGCAGCGCCGTCTTCACCAGCGTCGTCCTCTGGTCGCTGGTCGTCATCGTCTGGAAGTTCGTCCTCGCCATCGTCCCGGAGGACACGGGCGAGGTGATCCTGCGCGCGCTCCTGCCGTTCACCCGCACCATGTATTACATCTTCTGGCCGCTCCTCTTTCCGCTGCGCCGGCTGCTCGAGCGGCTCGACCGCAACCAGCAGGCGGACGACGAGGAGGAAGAGGTCACCGACGAAGAGGTGCAGGCGTACATCGACGTCGGCGAGGAGGAGGGGATCATCGAGGCCTCCGAGGGGCGGCTGCTGCAGTCGATCGTCGACTTCGGCGACCGGCTCGCGCACGAGATCATGACGCCCCGGATCGACGTCATGGCCTTCGACGCCCGCCGCCCCTTCATCGAGCTGGCGAAGATCTTCACCGAATCGAAGTACGCGCGCATCCCGATCTACGACCAGAGCATCGACCAGATCACCGGCATCGTGCACGTGAAGGACGTCTTCGAGGCGCTGCTCGCGGGGCAGGACCGCAACGTCCCCGCGCTCGCGCGGCCGCCGTATTTCGTGTCGGAGACGAAGAAGGTCTCCGACCTGCTGCGCGAGTTCCAGACCGAGCACCTGCAGATCGCGATCGTGGTCGACGAGTACGGCGGCACGGCCGGCATCATCACCACCGAGGACATCATCGAGGAGATCGTCGGCGAGATCGCGGACGAGCACGAGGACGTAGAGGCGAGCGTCGTCCAGATCGACGACGACCACTGGCTCGTGAGCGGGCTGCTGCGCGTGGAGACGCTGGAAGAGCAACTCGACGCCGACCTGTGCGGCGACGACTACGAGACCGTAGCCGGCCTGATCTTCACCACCCTCGGCCGCGTCCCCGCCGCCGGCACGCTCGTCCCGAAGAACGGCTGGATCTTCGAAGTCGACCGCGCCGACCGCCGGCGCATCTACCGGGTCAAGGTGAGGCGCGACCCGAATTGGAAACCGGGCGATGAGGAGGATGAGTAGTCGAAATTGAAAATTGAGAATTGAAAATTGAAAAAGCGGAGCTTCGCTGCTACCGCGGGTCCTGCCGATCTTTCAATTTTCAATTTTCAATTTTCAATTTGCGCTCGACGACCATGACAGAACAAGACGCACCCGCCACCGGCCGCTTCGGTGTCATCGCCATCGTCGGCCGCCCCAACGCCGGCAAGTCGACGCTGCTCAACCGCGTCCTCGGGCACAAGGTGTCGATCGTCTCGAACAAGCCGCAGACGACACGCAACCGGATCGTCGGCATCCTCAATGACGAGCGGGGGCAGCTCGCGTTTCTCGACACGCCGGGCGTGCACAAGCCGCTGCACCGGCTCAACGTGCGGATGATGGATCACGTCCGCTCCGCGCTCACCGAGGCGGACGTCGTGGCGCTGATCGTCGACGCGAGCGAGGAGTACGGGAAGGGCGACCAGTACGTCATCGAGATGCTGCGCGCCGAGAAGGAGCAGAACCCGGAGGCCAAGCGCTTCGTGCTCCTCAACAAGATCGACCTGGTGAAGAAGCAGAAGCTGCTGCCGCTCATGGCGCAGTATCACGCCTTCGGCATCTTCGACGAGATCGTCCCGATCTCCGCCTCGGCGGGCGAGGGGGTGGAGGAGCTCAAGACGCTCCTCTTCCGCAACGTGGAGGAGGGGGCGCCCCGCTTCCCGACCGAGGACTACACCACGCAGCCGGAGCGCTTCTTCGCCGCGGAGCTGGTGCGGGAGAAAGTGCTGCAGCACACCTCCGAGGAGCTGCCCTACACGACCGCCGTCAACGTCGACCGCTTCGAGGAAGACGAGGAGAGCGGGATGATCAGCATCTGGGCGACGATCTTCGTCGAGCGCGACTCGCAGAAGGGGATCATCGTCGGCAAGCAGGGCTCGATGATCCGGCAGATCGGCACCGAGGCCCGCAAGGAGCTGGAGTCGATCCTCGGCGTGAAAGTCTTCCTCGACCTCCACGTCTCTGCCCATCCCGGCTGGCGCGAGGACGAACGGTTCCTCGGCGAGCTGGAGTGGCCGCTGGGCGGGTAGAACGGCGCCGGTTTGCATTGCATCCGGGCCGGTTTGCATTGCATCCGAGCCGGTTTGCATTGCATCCGGGGCGGTTTGCATTGCATCCGAGCCGGTTTGCATTGCATCCGAGCCGGTTTGCATTGCATCCGGGCCGGTTTGCATCGCATCCGAGGCGGTTTGCATTGCATCCGGGCCGGTTTGCATTGCATCCGGGCCGGTTTGCATTGCATCCGGGCCTGTTTGCAATGCATCCGGGCCTGTTTGCAATGCATCCGAGAGCGTTTGCAATGCATCCGGGACGGTTTGCAATGCCTTCCGACCCCGTTCGAATGCGTTCCGACCCCGTTCGAACGCCTCCGGACCCCTTTGGAACGCGTGCGTACCCCTTTGCCAGTGCCTCGCGACCCCTCGGAAATGCGTCGCGACCCTTTTCGAGCGCGTCGCCACCCCTTGATAAAGCCGTCGGTACCTCTTCGCAACGCCTCGCGACCCCGTTCGAATGCCTCGGGACCCCTTTGCAAAGCCTCCGGACCCCGTTCCAAAGCCCTCGCGGCGCGTGCTGAGGCGCTCCCGGGCTCATCCGGACGGCGACTTCTCCTCATCTGTGCCGTAAAGATGCCGAAAAGGATTCGCAAAGTCGCGAACCTTCATTACCATTACGCCCAGTCTGTCTTCCCGCCGAGAGTTGAGGAGGTTACATGCCCGGTACACGAGCATCACGCATTCTTCTGTTGCTGTCCCTGATTCTGATAGCAGCTCCACTCGCATTCGCGCAGCAGACCGGTTCCATCAGCGGAACAGTGACGGCAACCGACGGTTCCGCGCTGCCTGGTGTCACAGTCGAAGCGCGTTCCACCGTTCTGCCGCAGCCCCGCGTCACGCTCACCTCTGAGACGGGCGAGTACCGCCTGCCGGTCCTGCCGGTCGGCCGCTACACCGTCACCTACAACCTGGCGGGCATGGAGACGGCCACCCGCAACATCCAGGTGCTGCTCGACCAGGATGCGAACGCCGACGTCGCCCTCGGCATCGCCGGCGTGGCGGAGAGCATCACCGTCACCGCCGAGGCCACGCTCGTCGACACCGACTCCACGGAAGTGAAGTCCTCGATCGACGAGGACATGATCAACGAGGTGCCGGTCGGCCAGAGCTACCGCGACCTCGTGAAGCTGGCGCCCGCCGTCACCTACTCCGAAGAGCTGGTCCGCGGACCCTCCTCGGGCGGCAGCGGCCAGGACAACACCTACAAGTTCGACGGCGTGAACGTCACCCTGCCGCTGTTCGGCACGCTCGCCTCCGAGGCGGCCGCGCACGACATCGAGCAGATCTCGATCATCAAGGGCGGCGCCAAGGCGCAGGACTTCAACCGCGCCGGCGGCTTCCTGTTCGACTCCGTGTCGAAGTCGGGTACCTCCGAGTACACCGGCATGATCAGCTACCAGGTGCAGAACGACGCCCTGACGGCCGACACCACGAGCCTGAACCTGTCGCAGCAGGACCGCGACCGCGCCTGGGCCACCGCCAACATCGGCGGCCCGATCTGGCGCGAGCACCTCTTCTTCTACGGCTCCTACTACCGCCCCACCATCACCGACGAGTCGAGCGCCAACGCCTATGGCCCGGTTCCCGACTACAAGGACACCCGCAACGAGTACTTCGGCAAGCTGACCTACACGCCGACGTCGAACCTGCTGCTCAACGGCAGCTACCGCACCTCGCATCGCGATGAGCTGGCCGCCAGCATCGGTCCGCGTGAGGCCGGTACGGCCGCGGCGGGCAACGAGGCCGGCCTCGACATCGCCATCTTCGAAGGCTCGTGGGTCATCAACAACCGCAGCTTCGCGACGGTGCGCTACACCGACTTTGCGAACGAGACCTCGGGCGTTCCGAACAATCCGCTGAACGTCAACATCTCGACGTCCCTCGGCACGAAGCTCGACCTCAACAACCTGCAGTCCCTCGGCTACTTCAGCGTCCCGGCGCCCGACGCCGCGGCGGGCGCGGCCTACGCCGAGTTCATCGCCCCGCTGATCCAGAAGTACGGCTACGTCGAGAACGGCGTGCGCACCGGCGGCGGCGCCGTCGGCAGCTACTCCCAGTTCGACCAGAACGACTTCTTCCGCGAGGAAGTGCAGGGCACCTACGACATCACCGTCGGCAGCGCGGTCGCGCACGACCTGCACGCCGGCCTGCAGTACAGCAACGACAGCGAGCGTCTGATCCGCCGCTCGAACGGCTGGGGCCAGATCACCGTCCCCGGCGGCCGCGCGAACTGCCCGGCCACCGTCACCACCTGCGCCGGCCAGCCGATCTTCTTCCAGGCGGCGTTCCAGCAGCAGACGCTCGGCAACATCCCGCCGATCATCTCCGAGGTCGAGACCATCAACCTCGAGCTGAACGACACCATCCGCATGGGTGACTGGTCGTTCAACCTCGGCGCGATCGTCAGCCAGGACACCTTCTTCGGGCAGGGCCTCGAAGAGGCCGACACACTCTCCGGCTACATCGCCGCGCCGGGGCAGCGCTACGAGATGTACCAGGTCGATTTCATGGACCAGATCCAGCCGCGCCTCGGCGCGACCTGGGCGTACAACGGGCAGGACAACGTCTACGCCAGCTACGCCCGTTACAACCCCTCCGCGTCGTCGCTCCCGCGCGCCGCGTCGTGGGCCCGTAACCTGGCCGTGACGATCAACGCCTACTTCGACGCCACCGGGTCGCTGATCGGCGTCGAGCCGAACCGCGGCTCCACCGGCAAGCTGTTCGCCGACGACCTGCAGCCGCGCACGGTCAACGAGTACCTGATCGGCACGCAGCAGCAGCTCACCTCTGCCTGGTCGGCGCGCGCGTACGGCCGGTACCGCTACACGAACCACTTCTGGGAAGACACGAACAACCACGCGCGCGTCGCGTTCGGTGCGCCGGCCGGCGTCCCGCAGGAGCTGTACATCCCCGATCTCGCGGCCAAGCTCGGCCAGATCGGCACCGGCGGCAGCGGCACCTCCTACGTCATCGCGGAGCTCGACGGCGCCTTCACCAAGCATTACGAGGCGACGCTCGAATCCGACTGGCGCGGCGGCCGCACCTCGCTGCGCGGCTCGTACACCTTCAGCCACTACTACGGCAACTTCGACCAGGACAACACGACGTCCGTGAACGACATGAACACGTTCATCGGCTCGTCGCTCATCGCCGACGCGGCCGGACGCCAGATCTGGAACAACCGCTACGGCCGCCTGCGCGGCGACCGCCCGCACCTGCTGAAGGTCTACGGCACGTACGACCTGCCGTGGAACGCGACGTTCGGTGCGTTCGGCCTCTACCAGTCGGGTCATCCGTGGGAAGCCTGGAGCTATCTCCCGTACGTGCACCTCACGTCCAGCACCAGCGACTCGGGCCGCTACGCCGAGCCGGCCGGACGCCGCCGCACGCCGGAGCACTACCAGGTCGACCTCAGCTACATCCAGAACTTCGGCATCCTGGGCCGCAACTTCCAGCTCGCCGCCGAGGTGTTCAACGTGCTCGACAAGCAGACCGGGTACAACCCCCAGCCCGCCATGAGCGCGATCGACTTCGGCCAGTTCCGCTCCTTCTACGCCCCCCGCCGCATCCAGCTCGCGGCCCGCTTCCTCTTCTAGGCACCCCGTGAGGGAGCCCGGCCTCGGCCGGGCTCCCCGTTGTGGGTGGGGGTGGGGCTAATCCACCGAACGTGCGCCGGGCGCCGTCCCTGTGGAGCGGCGGCCTTCAGGCCGCCGTCCTACCCGGCCCCACCGGCGGGCTAAAGCCCGCCGCTCCACCAACGCCCTGCCGGAACAGCCGCTCCCGCTCGCGTGAAACCGCGACTTCATCTGCGCGGGCGGACGTCGAGGCGCGCGAAGACTTCCTCGGACGGGACGGAGGTCGCCGTGCCGTCCTTGAGCTGCCTGTAGCGGCGCGCGGCTTCCTCGACCCATAAGCGCTCGTTCTCCTCCGGCGTCAGCTCGTCGAGGCTGTCGAGAAGACGCTTGGCCAGCGCGGCGCGCGACTCGACGCTCATCTGAAGCACTTCGGAGGTGATCTCTTCGAGGGTGCGTTCCATGCGTTCGTCATTTTACGCCGCCGCACCGAACGTCGACGGGCTGAGAGCCCGTCGCTCCAGAGAGCACCGTCCGTCGGCTTTCGTTCCCTCTGGAGGGCCGGGCTCTCAGCCCGGCTCCACCGTCCTCCTACCGGAACAGCCGCTCCCGCTCGATCAGCTCGCGCGTCGTCGCGTCGGCGCGGGCACGGGCGGTGGCGATGCGGGTGGGGGCGTCGGGCTCGTTCAACAGCACGCTCACCTGGGCGCGCTTGAAGAGGGCCATGGGGTACGCCGGGTGGGTGGGGGGGACGCGGTCGAGGGCGGTGCGGGCCTCTTCGTATCTCCGGGCGGCGAGGTAGAGGACGCCCAGCTCGAGGTCGTGGCCGGGGGCGCGCTCGTAGGCGGCAATCGCGGTCTCCGTCTGTCCGAGCTCCATCGCCAGGGCGCCGAGGCGGGCGTGGTCGGCGGGGGTGGGGGTCTTCATGGCGTGGGTCTTCTGCAGCAGCGCGAGCGCCTCGGGGAGGCGGCCCTGTTTCTCGCGGACGTCCGCCAGCGCCTCGAGCGCGGGGAGGCGGTCGGGGGATTCGGCGACGACCCGCTCGAGCAGCGGCGCGGCGTTGGCGACGTCGCCCTCCTTCGCGTAGTGCATGCCGAGGTAGTGGCGGACGTCGGGGGAGTCGGGCGCGAGCGCCTGCGCCTTCCGGAACGCCGCCAGCGCCTCCTCGTCCCGGCCGAGCGCGGAGTGGGCGGCGGCGAGCCGGAGGGTCGTCATCAGGTTGTACGGGTCGCCGGCGACGATCTGTTCGAGCAAGGGGATGGCCGCGCGGTACTCGCCGGCGACGAAGAGCGCGGAGGCGCGCTCGAGCGGCTCGAAGAGATGCGCCATGTCGGCGGGGCGCGGCGCGTCGGGCCGCACCACCGGCTTCACCTCGGAGGCGATGTAGCCGAGGGCGGCGAGCTGGCGCCGGTCCTCGTCGGAGACCGCGGCGGCAGGGGCGGCGGCGGGCGAGGGGATCGGATACTCCCGCAGCGCCTGACGCACGCCGCGCGACAGCTCCGCGCTCTTCGCCAGGTCGCGCGTCTCCTTCGGATCGGCGACGACGTCGTACACCTCGATCCGCCCCGCGTTGATCGTCTTCTGCCGCCCCTCCACCGCCATGACCTGCGGCTGCCAGCCGAACTGCAGGAAGGGGATCATCGACTCGCCGACGACGATTTCCTCGCCCGGCACGCGCAGGCTGTGCTCCGGCGCAAGGCCGGCCCAGTCCAGCAGCGTGTGAAAGATCCTGCGCGTGCTCACCGGCCCGTCGTGCACGCCGGCGGCGATCCCCGGCCCCGCGAGGACGAGCGGTACGTGCATCGTGCTCTGGTAGACGAGGTTCCCATGCTGCGCCTCGCCATGCTGGCCGAGGCCCTCGCCATGGTCGCCGGCGACGACGATCGCGCCGTCGGGATAGCGGGCGCGGAACGCGTCGACGAGACGGCCGAGCTGCCGGTCCATGGCCGCGACCTCGCCAGCGTAGGCGCCGCGCGCGCGGAACTCCGCCGGCGGCTCGTACGGCGCGTGCGGCTCGAAGTAGTGCACCCAGAGGAAGAGCGGCCCGCTCTGCCGCCCCAGCCACGCGAGTGCGCGGTCCGTCGTCTCGGGACCGGAACGCTCCGCGCCGGTGAATGCGTCGTCGTAGACCTCGAAGCCGCGCGCGAGCCCGAACCGGCGCGCCAGCGGGAAGGCGGAGACGAAGGCGGCGGTGCGATAGCCGGCCTCGCGCAGCCGCTCCGAGACCAGCGGGTGGGAGGCGGCGACATAGCGCGCGTTCTCATGGACGCCGTGTCCGCCGGGATACATCCCGGTGAGCATCGAGGCGTGCGACGGCAGCGTCTGCGGGACCGTCGCGTAGGCCTGCGTGAAGCGGCGCCCGCGGGCGGCGAGCGCGTTGAAGGCGGGCGTATCGGGGCCGATGGCATCGGCGCGCGTGGTGTCGAGCGTCACCAGCAGGATCGACGGCCGGACCGCCGCCGGCGGAGGCGCGCTTTCGGGCCGTGAACAGGCCGCGGCCAGCAGGATGACGAAAATGAGCCGAAGCACGGCCAGAGTCTATAGAATCGCGCCAGTGAACCGGCTGCTGGAAGCGTTTCCGAAAGAAGACCGCGAGATCCTCCGTCCGCACATGGAAGAGGTCACGCTCGACCTCCACACGCCGCTCATCCGGCCGAACGAGCCGATCGGCGACGTCTGGTTCCCGACCACCGCGCTGGCCTCACTGGTGACGGTGCTCGAAGACGGCGCCACGGTCGAGGGAGGCTCGGTCGGCAGGGAGGGGATGGTCGGCATCCCAGTCATCCTGCACGCCAGGTCGACGCCGATGGAGACGGTGGTGCAGGTTCCCGGCACGGCGTACCGCGTCCCCGCCGCCGCGCTCATGGAGCGCTTCGAGCAGAGCGGCGCCGTGAGGGCGCTGCTGCACCGCTACGTGCACTCGCTCTTCATCATCGCCTCGCAGTCGACCGCCTGCAACCGCAAGCACCAGGTGGTGGAGCGTTTCGCCCGCTGGCTGCTGATGAGCAGCGACGGCATCGGCAGCAACGAGGTGACGATCACCCACGAGTACCTGGCCACGATGCTCGGCGTGCGCCGTCCCGGCGTCACCGACGCCGCGCTGAAGCTGCAGGACCGCGGCTTGATCACCTACCGCCGCGGCGGCACCACCATCAGGGACCGTCCCGGCCTCGAGGAGGCCGCGTGCGAGTGCTACGCCGCGGTCAAGTTCGAGCAGGACCACGTGTTCGACGTGTGACGTCGACCACGATGATGGTGAGGTCGTCCGCGTCCTCTTCGACCCGCCACTGATGCACCGCCGCGACCGCCTCTGAGGCGCTGCCGCGCGCGATCAGCTCCTTCAGCCGCTCCTCGCCGAACTGCTCCTCCCGCCCGTTGCGCGCCTCGACGATGCCGTCGGTGAAGGCGACGACGCGGTCGCCCGGCTGCAGTGCGACAGTGCGCGACTGGTACCGCGCATCGGCGAAGCGGCCGAGGAGCACGCCGTGCGTCCCCAGCTCGACGAACGTCCCGTCGCGATAGAGCAGCGGCGGCGCGTGTCCGGCGTTGCACACCGAGACGCAACCATGCTCCATGTCGAACCAGAGATAGGTCGCGGTGACGAAGGCCCGCCGCACCTCGTTGCGCAGCGTCGCGTTCAGCGCGGCGACGAGCGCCGCCGGATCGTCCGCCAGCCGCGCCTGGGACGAGGCGGCGATCTTGACCATCGAGGCAATCAGCGCCGCCGGCACGCCATGTCCCGCCACGTCCGCCACCAGGACGCCGGCGTGCTGCTCGTCGACGCGGATGAAGTCGTACAGGTCGCCCGCCACCGAGGTCGCCGGATCGTAGGCGGAGTCGAACTCCAGGCCCGGCACCGCCGGCATGGCGTGGGGGAGGATCGACTGCTGGATCTCGCGCGCGGTGTGGAGCTCGTGCTCGAGCGCGAGCTGTTCGCGCTCGCCGCGGATGAAGGCGCGCGTCGACGCGTAGCCGAGTGACCCGATGAAGGCGAGCAGCCCGATCGACTCGAAACTGCCGCGGAACGGCAGCAGCCCGAGGGCGGAGAGATTGTTCTCGAGCGCGAACAGCATGAACACCACCGAGCCGGCCATGATGATCCGCAGCTCGGACGTCCTCTGCTCGCGCGTGCGGAAGACGTTGAAGAGGATGTTCAGGCCGGCCGCGATGACGAGCACGTTGTTCACCTGCTCCAGCGCGCCCGGCGTGCGGGTGACGAGGTCGGTGATGATGCCGATCGGCGGCAGCAGCGAGAAGGCGTAGACCTGCAGCCGCAGCGACGACCGCCAGCCGTCGCCGAGCAGCCAGCGCGCGGCGATCCAGCCGGGGATGGGGATGACGTAGGTGAGCCATGCCGCGGTGTACGCCACCGCCGGCACGGGCGCGCCGAGGAGGACCGGCAGGTAGGATTCGAAGACCAGCCGCGTTCCGTAGAGCAGCGTGAACGTCCCCATCGCCGCGAGGCCGGTGGCGTTGCCGCGGCGGCGCAGTCCGGCGGCCACGAGGGCGATGACGCCGGTGACGATGAAGAGCAGCGCGAGGAGGATGTCGACCGTATCGCCGCGCAGCGGCCCGAGCGTGACATCGCGGACGGCGGCCGGCAGCGTCGCCTGCGTGGCCAGTAGCGCGTCGTCTCCCAGCGCGTCTCCCGGCGTGCCGACGTCGAGGCGGCCGCCGGCGCGCGGCACCGGCACGACGTGCACCGAGAGCGTCCCCTCGGGCGACGGCAGCTCGTAGACGCGGCGGCCCGCGACGTCGATGCGCACGTCGCCGTACGCGCGGAAGACGAGGTAGTCGTAGCCGGGTGGCAGCTCCGCTGTTTGCCAGTCGCCGCTGAGGCGAGGGAGGTCCGGCTCGCGCACTCGTCCATACGCTACCATCCCGCGCATGTTGAACTACATCTGGTTCGGGCTCATGGCCATCGCGCTGGTGGTGGCGGCGTTCAACGGCACGGCCGAGGCGGTGACGACGGGGGCGGTGGACTCGGCGAAGACGGCGGTGGAGATCGCGATCGGCCTCGTGGGGGTGATGACGCTCTGGCTCGGCATCATGCGCATCGCCGAGGCGGCGGGGCTGGTGACGCTCCTCGGCCGCGCGCTTCGGCCGGTCATGCGCTGGCTCTTCCCCGACATCCCGGCCGAGCATCCCGCCGCGGGCGCGATCGTGCTCTCGGTCGCCGCGAACATGCTCGGCCTCAACAACGCCGCCACGCCGCTCTCCATCAAGGCGATGGAGGAGATGCAGACGCTGAATCCGAAGAAAGACACCGCCAGCAACTCGATGGTCACATTCATGGCGCTGACGACGTCGGGCGTGCAGCTCGTGCCGGCGACGATGATCGGCATCCTCGCCGCGGCCGGCTCGAAGAACCCGACCGCGATCATCGGCACCACGCTCGCCGCGACGTTCGTCGGCACGGTCGCCGCGGTGGTGTCGGCGAAGGTGCTGCAGCGGTTCTATCGAGAGGATGAAGTGGTGGAAGGGGAGGTGGCGCCGTGATGCGCGCCACGCTCGCCGCGATCTCGCTCTGGGCCATCCCGGTGCTGCTGGTGTTCATCCCCTTCTTCGGGATCGTGCGGAAGGTGAAGGTGTACGACGTCTTCGTCGACGGCGCGAAGGAGGGCTTCGAGGTGGCGGTGAAGATCATCCCCTTCCTCGTGGGGATGCTCGTGGCCATCGGGATGTTCCGCGGGTCCGGCGCGATGGACCTGCTGACGAACGCGCTGCGGCCGATGATGGCGGCGACCGGGTTCCCGGCAGAGCTCTTTCCGCTGACGATCCTGCGCACGCTGACCGGCAGCGGCTCGCTGGCGCTGACGACGGACCTGATCAAGACGCACGGCCCCGACTCGTTCATCGGGCGGACCGCGGCCACGCTGTACGGCTCCTCGGAGACGACGTTCTACGTGCTGGCGGTCTACTTCGGGGCGGTGGCGGTGAAGCGGACGCGCCACGCGGTGCCGGCGGCGCTGATCGGCGACCTGGTCGCGGCGATTGCGACCGTGGCGATCTGCGCCTGGATGTTCTGAGGGGACGGGCTGAGAGCCCGTCCCTCCAGAGAGCGCGTTAGATCCCTACGTTGGTGCCGACGTCGTCGCGGCCGTTGTCGCCGGCGCTGCCGCCGACGCGGCTGGCGATCGTCGACGCTGCCTCGGCGACGCCCTTGGCGACCGTCTGGCGAGCGGTCTCCATGGCTTTGGTGGTGAGCCGCTCGCGGTGCTGGCCGAAGAGCTCGTGCTCGCGGTCGGTCTCGCGGATGATCGTGCCGACGATCGCGCCGACGGCCAGGGCGGCCATGCCTGCGATCAGCGGACGGTCCATGATCCCTTCGCCGCGGCCGTCGTCATCGCTGAACGTGTCGGTCGAGGTGGGGAAGTCGGACGGGCCGGTGGTACTGCCGATGCCGCCGCCGGCGCCGGTGTCGGCCAGCGACTGCTGCGGGCGGGGCGGGACCGCGCTCGCGTTGCTCTTGAAGAAACGGGAGGCGAGGAATCCGACCGCGATCGCGCCGCTGATGAACGTAGCGGGGTTCCGGCGCGCGAAGCGCTCCAGGTCGTCCACCACGTCGCCGAGCTCCTTGCCGTCGAGCGAGCGGCCGGCCGACTCGACGCGGTCGGCGATCGTCGAGACGAGCTTCGTGGCCACGCCGCCGGAGTCACCGAGCTCGCTGCCGGCCTTGCGAAGTGCCGAGGCGATGTTGTCGAGCTCACCGAGGGCGGTGCCTTTCTGCTTCTCGAATGCGCCGCCGGCGAGGGACGAGGCTTTCTCGCGGACGGTCTCTTTGATGTTGTCGTTCATACGTAATCCTCCGGGGACGGATAACGCAAGAACGATGCGCGGACCGTTCACAACAACGCGCAACCGTCACCAACCGGTGTCGTCCGTGTCAACGCCGCTCCAGACGTTGAATCGTTTATCCAGGCCACCGGATGAAACGGCTTCGTGAACGGTCGGTGACAGGAAGAACTCTCCTGAAATCAACAACTTGGCTCCTGGTGGGCCGGTGGGATCCATGGCAGCGGCATCGCAGGGGCGCGCCAGCGGATTTACTCGAACGAAAGGGGTGCCCCGGTCACGAACCAGCCACACGAAAAGTCCTACGCGTCCATTCACCGACATGAGTAAGGAGCCTGTATGAATTCACTCAAACGGATCCCCCTGGTGCTCGCCGCGCTGATCCTGGTCAGCTTCGCGGCGGTGGCACAGACAACCTCGAACCTCACCGGGACCGTCACGCTCGACAACGGTCCTCTCCCCGGTGCCACGATCACCATCACCTCGCCGGCGCTGCAGGGCACGCGCGTCGCCGTCTCCGACGTCAACGGCAACTACAACTTCGGCGGCATCCCGCCCGGCACCTACAACGTCGAGGTGTCGATGGAGGGCATGAGCTCCGTCAAGCGTACGGTCCAGGTGCCGCTCTCCGGCACCGCCCGCGCCGACGCCACGCTGGCGCTCAGCGCCATCACCGACTCGATCACCATCACCGCCGCCGCGCCGGCCGTGCTGGAGACCACGGAGAAGCAGACCAACCTGCAGCAGAGCCTGATCAACAACCTGCCGGTGCAGCGCACCCTGCAGGCCGTGACCTCGCTCGCACCGGGCGTCATCGTCTCGAACAGCGGCGGCAGCACCGCCAGCGGCGGCGTCGCCAGCGGCTCGATCGCCATCGCCGGCGCCCCGGCGTACGACAGCGTCTTCCTCGTGAACGGCGCCGCCGTCAACGAGAACCTGCGCGGCCAGACGCACAACCTCTTCATCGAGGATGCGATCCAGGAGACGACCATCACCACCGGCGCGATCTCCGCGGAGTTCGGCCGCTTCACCGGCGGCGTCGTGAACGCGATCACGAAGTCGGGCGGCAATGAGTTCAGCGGCTCGGTCCGCGACTCGCTCAGCAACGACCGCTGGACGGCCGAGGGCGAGCTGTCGCCCGGGCCGAACGTCGACAAGATCAACCACGTCTACGAGGGGACGCTCGGCGGACGCATCATCCGCGACCGCCTCTGGTTCTTCGTCGCGGGCCGCAGCTCGGACCGCGAGCAGCAGCAGACGTTCGCGAACGACGCGAACACGCCGTACATCTTCGGCTCCACCGACCGCCGCTTCGAAGGAAAGCTGACCGGCCAGATCACCAGCAGCCACACGCTGGTCGGCTCATACCTGAAGTCGGACACCACCAACGCCAACCTCTGCCAGTTCCAGCCCTGCCTCGAGGGGACCACGCTCGACGTCGCGCGCGAGCTGCCGAACAACTTCCGCACGCTGCACTACGGCGGCATCATCACGAACGCGCTGCTCGTCGAGGCGAACTGGTCGAAGAAGTACTTCGCCTTCGTCGGCTCGGGCGGCGACTTCGCCGACCCGGCCAAGGGTACGCCGATCATCACCGCCGTCGGCACCGGCGAGGGCTACCTCGGCGCGCCGATCTTCTGCGGCTTCTGCGATACCGAGACCCGCAACAACGACCTCTGGAACGTCAAGGCCTCCTACTACCTCGCCTCCAAGGGCTTCGGCACGCACAACATCGCGGCCGGCTACGAGGACTGGTCGGAGCAGCGCAAGGCCAACAACTACCAGTCGGGCTCGAACTTCCTCTGGTACACGTTCGGCGACACCGAAGAAGACCTGATCGCGCCGACCTGCACCGGCGCCGACGCGGCCTCCGTCCGCTGCCACCCGATCCTGCGCAACGGTGACCTCATCAAGTGGAACCCGATCTTCGAGGAGTCGCAGGGCTCCGACTTCACCACCCGCTCGCTGTGGGTGAACGACAAGTGGGACCTCAACGCCCACTGGAACTTCAACGTCGGCCTCCGCTACGACAAGAACAAGGGCATCGACGCCTCCGGCACGCTGGTCGCCGACGACTCCGCGATCAGTCCGCGCCTCGGCCTGATCTACGACATCCGGGGCGACGGCCGCTATCGCGTCAACGCCAGCTACAGCACCTACGTGTCGCGCATCGCCGAAGGCGTCGGCAGCGGAGCCGCGGCAGGCGGCAACCCCTCCTACCTCTACTACGCGTACACCGGTCCCGACATCAACCTCGACCACTCGCTGACCACCGAACAGGCGCTGCAGCAGGCGTTCGACTACTTCTTCGCGCACGGCGGGCTGACGCAGGAGCCGCTGTTCGGCGTCATCGCCGGTCTGTCGTCGCGCATCAACGGCTCGCTCAAGTCGCCGTCCGCCGACGAGATCTCGCTCGGCTTCGGCTCGCAGCTCACCTCGCGCGCCTTCTTCCGCATCGACCTGACGCGCAAGGACTGGAAGAACTTCTACTCCACCCGCGTCGACCAGACCACCGGCCAGGTGCCGGGCGTCGTCACCCTGCCGGACGGCAGCGAGATCTCGGTCGGCATGTTCGACATGGTCCTCACGGAGAACAGCGACTTCTACAAGCGCCGCTACGAGGCGGCGACGCTGCAGGCGGCCTACCAGCCGTTCTCGCGCGTCAACATCGGCGCGAACTACACCTACTCGAGGCTTGAGGGGAACGTCCGCGCGGAGACGGCCGGCAGCGGCCCGATCGGCGAGACGCACTTCCAGTACCCCGAGTTCCGCGGCTACGAGCGTGAGGCGCCGTACGGCTACCTGCCGGGCGACCAGCGCCACAAGCTGCGCGCCTGGGCCGGCTTCGACCAGCCGACGCCGTTCGGCAACTTCAACTTCAGCGTGATGCAGCGCTTCGACTCCGGAGCCGCCTACTCGGCCATCGGCCAGCTCGACACGGCCACCCTCGTCGAGGCAGGGTACGTCTCGGACGACCTGCCGTACACGGGCGTGCCGCAGACGATCAGCTACTACTTCAGCGACCGCGGCGCCTTCCGCTGGGATGACGTGCACGCGACCGACCTGGCGGTGAACTACGAGCTGCCGATCTCGCGCTTCACGCTGTTCGCCCAGGGCAAGGTGCTGAACACCTTCAACAACCAGGCGCAGACCGCCGGCAACACCAGCGTGACGGTCTTCTCGGAGAATCCGTTCAACCCGTTCACCGAGACGCCGAAGGAGTGCCCGCGCGGGACTTCGAGCGAGCAGTGCATCGCCGGCGGCTACAACTGGCGCCTCGGCTCCACGTTCGGAGATCCCCGCAACCCGACCACCAGCGGCGGCATCAACCTCCTCGCCCCCAACGGCGACTACCAGCTTCCCCGCACCTACTTCCTCTCCCTCGGCGCCCGCTTCTAGGGCAACATGTGGAGGACGGGCCTTCGGGCCCGTCCTCCCTTTTCCATGCGCCGTACCGTCCTCACCTTCATTCTGCTGTTCTGCGCCTGCTCCCGGCCGGAAGTGCCGGTCGCGAACGCTCCCGTCATCCTCGTCTCCATCGACACGCTGCGCGCCGACCGGGTGCGGCCCGACCTCACGCCGAACCTCGAGGCGCTGCGCCGCGACGCGGTGCAGTTCACGAACGCCTACGCGCACGTGCCGCTGACGCTTCCGTCGCACGCCACCATCCTCAGCGGCCTCCTGCCGCCGGAGAACGGCGTCCGCGACAACATCGGCTTCACCTTCGACGCCGCTGCGCATCCCACCATTCCGTCGCTGCTGAAGGCACGCGGCTACGCCACCGGCGCCGCCGTCTCGGCGTTCGTGCTCCGGCGCGAGACGGGGCTCGCCGCCCCCTTCGACTTCTACGACGACGAGATCCCGATACGCTCCGGCGAGGCCGCGGGCGGCATCCAGCGCGAGGGGAGCGCCACCGCCGACATCGCCGCGCGCTGGATCGCGTCGCAGAACGGCAAGCCGTTCTTCTTCATGCTGCACCTCTTCGAGCCGCACACGCCGTACGCGCAGACGTACGACGGCGACGTCGCCGCCGCCGACGCGATCCTCGGCCGCTTCTTCGACGAGCTGAAACGCACCGGCGTCTACGACCGGGCGGTCATCGTCGTGCTCTCCGATCACGGCGAGGGGCTGGGCGACCACGGCGAGGCGGAGCATGGGATCTTCCTCTACCGCGAGGCCATCCAGGTGCCGCTGCTGCTCAAGCTCCCGAAGTCGGAGCGGGGCGGCACGAGCATCGACGCACCTGTCGGTCTCATCGACGTGCTGCCGACGATCGCCGCGCTCACCGGCTTCGAAGTGCCGCCGGCGGGGAAGGGGACGTCGCTGCTCACGCCGCCGCCTGCGCGCGCAATCTTCAGCGAGACGCTCTACCCCCGCCTGCACCTCGGCTGGAGCGAACTGCGCTCGCTGGTCGACGCGAAGTTCCACTACATCGAGGCGCCGCGCGCGGAGCTCTACGCCGCGAGCGACGTGCGCGAACAGCAGAACATCCTCGAGCGGGAGCGCCGCGCCGCCGCGGCGATGCGCCAGGCGCTCGCGCCGTTCAGCCGCGACATTCCGAGCGCGGGCACCGCTGACCCCGAGGCGGCGAAGAAGCTGGCGTCGCTCGGCTATCTCACCTCGACGCCGTCCGCCGCGGACGGGCCGCTGCCCGATCCGAAGGACGAGATCGCGACGCTCTCGACGCCGCAGACGATCGAGGCGGCACGCGCGCGCGTCGCCCGCAGCCCCCGCTCCGCCGACGCCTGGACGATGCTCGGGCGGCTGCTCGAACGCCGCGGGCAGTTGGAGGAGTCCGCCGCCGCGTACAGGCAGGGGATCGCCGCCGCCCCCTCCGCCGCCGGCGAGTACGGGCTCGCGCTGGCCAACGTGTACCTGCGCCTGAACCGTCCGCGCGAGGCAGCGGAGCATGCGCGCCTCGGTCTCGCCGTCAATCCCGGCAACGCGCACCTGCTCCTCGGCCGCGCCGCGCTGGCGGAGGGAGACCTGGAGACCGCCACGCGCGAGGCGGAACAGTCGCTGGCCACGTTCAACTACCGCGTGCCGGCGCTGGTGCTGCTCGCGCAGGTGGACGTGAAGCGCCGCCGCCTCGACGACGCGCTGGCGAAGATCGCGCAGGCGCGGCAGGAGCTCGCGGCGAAGCAGCAGGAGACGCCGCCGCTGCTGCACTTCGTGCACGGTGACATCCTGGCGCGCATGAACAGGGCCCCCGAGGCGATCGCCGCGTTCGAAGAGGAAATCCGGCTGTTCCCCGACGAGCGGCAGGCGTACGCGAGCCTCGCCGTCGTGCACTTTCTGAGCGGCAACCGCCGCGCCGCCGAGGCGACGATGAAGCGGATGATCGCGGCGAACCCCGGCAGCGAGCAGTTCGCCGCGGAGACGTTCGCGCAGCTTGGGGTGAGATGAGATCGCGGTTCCTCGGGGTTCCTCGGTTCCTCGGCGTTCCTCGGGGAGCCATGCATTCAACCGGCCGAGGAACTCCGAGGAACCCGAGGAACCCGAGGAACTCCCCATGCCTCCTCGCGCTCCTGCTGCTCGCCGCATGCAGCCGGCCCGAGACGCGCCTAGACACGCCCGTCTTCCTCATCTCCGTCGACACGCTCCGCTCCGACCGGGTCACGCCGGCGCTGACGCCGAACATCCTCGCGCTCGCGCGGGACGGGGTGACGTTCGAGCGGGCGTTCAGCCACATCCCGCAGACGCTGCCGTCGCACGCCACGATGCTCACCGGGCTCGTGCCGTCGCGCGCCGGCGTGCGCGACAACATCGGCTACGCGGTGCCGGAGACCGTCGCCTGGCTCCCGTCGCTGCTGCAGGCGAACGGCTACCAGACCGGCGCGGCGGTGTCGTCGTACGTGCTGCGCCGCTCCACCGGGATGGCCCGCGGCTTCGAGTTCTACGACGACGCGCTGGAGGGGGAGGCGCTCGACGTGACGGCGGAGCGGGGTGGGGAGCGCACGTCGGCCGCGCTGCTGCAGTGGCTGCAGACGCAGACCTCGCGGAAGCTGTTCGCGTTCCTTCATCTGTACGAGCCGCACGCGCCTTATCCCCGTGGTTACGACACGGATGTGACCGCGGCGGACAAAGTCGTCGGCGAGTTCGTCGAGGCGCTGAAGCAGCGGGGGCTCTACGACGACGCGCTGATCGTCTTCGTCTCCGATCACGGCGAAGGACTCGGCGATCACGGCGAACCCGATCATGGTGTGTTCCTGTACCGGGAGGCGATTCAGGTGCCGCTGATCGTGAAGCTGCCGCGGCGGGAGCGGGCGGGGGAGCGGGTGCAGTCGCTGGCGGCGCTGTCCGACGTCGCGCCGACGATCCTCGCGCATGCCGGCATCGACGCTCCGCCGAATCTCGACGGTGTCGCGCTGCTGCGCACTGCCGTACCGGCCGACCGGCAGGTGGATGCGGAGAGTTTCTACCCGCGGCTGCACTTCGGCTGGGCGGAGCTGACGTCGGTCGTCACGTCGCAGCACCAGTACATCCAGGCGCCGCGCGCGGAGCTGTACGACTGGATCGCCGATCCGGCGGAGCGGCGGAACCTGATCGCGGACGAGCGGCGGGTGGCCCACGCGCTCTCGTCGGCGCTGGCAAAGCGGGTGCGGCCTCCTGCGCCGCCGTCGCAGGTCGACGCGGAGGATCAGCGCAAGCTCGCGGCACTCGGCTACGTCGGCTCGTCCGCGCCCGCCACGGCCGACTTCCCCGATCCGAAGGACCGCATCGAGTTCCTGGCGATGTACCGCCGTGCGGAGGGGCTGGCGCGCGAGGGGAAGACCGCCGATGCGGTGCCGCTGCTTCGGAAGATCACGGTGAACGCGCCGGGCATCGTCGACGCCTGGCTGCTGCTGGCGCGTGCGCGTCCGGACGAGGCGGTAGCGATTCTCCGCGAGGCGCATCGCCACTTCCCCGGCAGCGCCGCCGTGGTGCTGCCGCTGGCCGATGCGTACCTGCGCGGCGGCCGGCATGCCGAGGCGCGCGCGCATGCGGAGCTGGCGTTGAAGAGCGATCCGGTGATCGCGCACGAGATGCTGGCGAAGATCGCCCTCGCTGCGCGCGACGTCCCGTCGGCGCGGAAGCATGCGGAGGCGGCGCTCGCGGTTGCGCCGGAGCGGATGGCCACGTTGCTCATGGTGGCGCGCATCGAGCGCGAGCAGGAGAACTGGGCGGGCGTGCTCGCGGCGCTCGATCGCATTCGCGGGAGCATGCGCGGGGTACAGGCCGATCGCGGCGAGGCGCTGCTGCACCTCGGGCGGGGACCGGAGGCGGAGCAGGCGTTCCGCGCGGAAGTGCAGGCCTATCCCGACAACGTCACCGCGTGGGGGAATCTGGCGGTGGTGCTGGCGGCGCAGCGGCGGTTCGACGAAGCGCGCCGTACGGTCGACGACGCACTCCGCCACAATCCCGGCGCTACGAAGATGGCTGCTGAGGTGCGGGCGCTGATTCGCGCGTCAGAAAGTAGATGACGGCGCCGACGGTGATGGCGATCGAGGCGACGAGCAACCGCTTCGCGTCGAGCACGAAGACGAACGTCAGCGACACCAGCACGCCGAGGATCGGCACGATGAGACCGGGCGTGCGGAAACCCTCGTTCAGCTTGCGCAGCCGCGGCACGGCGCAGCAGGTGGCGAGGTAGGTCGCCAGGCGCGCCACCGCGGAGAGCAACGCGAGCTGTGCGAACGAGCCGGCGAGCGCCATCGCCATCGCCACGGCCGCGTGGATGACGATGGCCACGGTCGGCGTGCGGAAGGTGGGGTGGACGTAGGAGATCGGGCCCATGCGGCGGTCGAGCGACAGCGCGTAGAGCATGCGCGAACCCTCCAGCATCGTCCCGGAGTTCGTCCCCGCCATCGACAGCAGCGAGCCGATGGTGACGATCAGCATGCCGACGGGACCGACCAGCGCGGCGGCGGCGGAGGCGATCGGCGTCTTGGTCTGCGACAGGTCCGGCAGCGCCGACATCGCGCCGAGCTGCGCGAGCGCGTAGATGGCCGCGATGATGAGGATGCCGGCCAGCAACGCGAGCGGCAGGTCGCGCCGCGGGTTCTTGAATTCTCCGGCCGGGACGCCGAGGTTCTCGAAGCCGGCGTAGGCGAAGAGCATGAAGAGCGCGACCTCGTTCCACTTCGTCCCGGCGGCGGGGAGGGTGAACGAGCCGGGAATCGGGTTCGAGTGCCACGCCAGCAGCGCCACGATGATGAAGCCGACCAGCGGCACGAGCTTGCCGAGGGTGAAGACGTAGATCGAGGCGGCGCCGTAGCGGACGCCGACGAAGTGGATCGCCGCGAGAATGCCGAGGATCGCCACGATGATGGCGTGACGCGCCATGCCCTGGCCGAGCGACGGCTGCAGCAGCGCCAGCGCCAGCACCATGCCGTTGGAGAGCGAGGCGAGCGACGTCACGCGCGCCAGCCAGTTCATCCAGCCCGTCTCGAACCCGATGAAGTCCCCGAACGCCGACCGCGCGTACAGATACGCCCCGCCCGGCCGGTCAAAATGGCTCGCCGCCTCGGCGAAGTTGAGGACGAGAATGAACACCGGAATCGCAAAGAGCAGCGGCGCCCACAGCGAGAAGGCACCGAGCAGCACGAACGACTCGTGCGGGAGGAGAAAGACCCCCGACCCGACCACGGCGTTGATGCACATGGCCACGAGGCCCCAGAAGCCTACGGTTCTAATGAGCTTGTTCGAATTATCGGTGGTCATTCGTCCTCGCCGTGTCACGATGAATGAAGAAGTTCGAATGAAGAATTAAGAATGAGAAGCGAAGGAATTCTTCATTCGAAATTCGAAATTCTTCATTCGCTCCGATACCCCCGCCCCCGAACGCTTCTCCCCGGCCTCTTCCCAGTGAGCGTGCCTTCCACCATCACCGGCACCCCATTCACCACCACCGAGATGATCCCCTCCGAATAGTGGTGCGGGTCCTCGAAGGTCGACAGGTCCCGCACCGTCGCCGGGTCGAACACCACCACGTCCGCCTTCATCCCGACGCGCAGGAGGCCGCGCTCGAAGATGTGGGCGCGGAGGGCGGCCTGGGAGGTGATCTTGCGCACCGCCTCTTCCAGCGGGAAGAGCTTTTCGTCGCGTGAGTAGCGCCCGAGGACGCGGGGGAAGGTGCCGTAGGCGCGGGGGTGCACGGCGACGTTCGACTGGCGGGCGACGGGACCGGGAGCGTCGGCGTCGGTGCCGACGGAGACCCACGGCTGCTTGAGCGCGTAGCGGACGTCGTCCTCGTTCATCAGGAAGTAGATGACGCGCGGCGACAGCGGGCTCTCGAAGAGCGTGATCAGCGCCTCGTCGGGCGTCTTCCCCATCTCGCGGGCGATGTCCTCGAGGAACTGCTTCTCGTACTGCTTGTGCGGCGGGTGGAAGATCTGCGCGACGAGGATGCCCTTCTCGCCGCGGCGGGCGACCTGCGTGCGGAAGGCCTCCGCGATCTTCGCCCGGTCGACCGGGTCCTGCAGGCGCTTCTGGAAGTCGTCGTAGCCGCCTTCCATCGCCCAGTCGGGGGCGAGCGTGCTGAGCGCGGTGCCGCTGGCGGCGTACGGGTAGATGTTCGCCGAGACGTCGAGCCCCTTCTCCCGCTCCGCGGCGATGCGGGCGATGATCCCCGGCATCTTTCCCCAGTTCACCCGCGGCCCGATCTTGAGGTGCCAGATGTTGACCGGCAGCCCGCCCTCGCGGCCGATGCGGAACGTCTCGTCGAGCGCCGCGTCGATCGCGTCGCCTTCGCTGCGCATGTGGGTGAAGTACATGCCGCCGTATTTCGCCGCGACGCGCGAGAGGTTGATGATCTCCTCGGTCGACGAGTACATGGCCGGGACATAGACGAGCGAAGAGCCAATGCCGATCGCGCCGTCGCGCATGGCCTGATCGACGATCGCCTCCATCTGCCGCATCTCCTCCGCGGTGGCGGGGCGGTTCGTATCGCCGATGACCATCGAGCGGGGATTGGACGAGCCGACCAGCAGCGCGAAGTTGAACGGCGCGCCCTGGCGGTCGAGCTGATCGAGATAGTCGCCGAGGCGCGGCCAGCGCTCTTCCTCGGTGAGCTGGTCGGGACGGCGGGGACCGGGGGAGATCCCCTCGCCGGCGATGGCGGTGGTGATGCCCTGCCGCACGTGCGCCTCCAGCGCCGGGTCGACGATGGCGTTGTACTGCGCCCAGCTCAGGAGGTCGATGAAGCCGGGGGAGACGATGTGCTCCTTCGCGTCGATCGTCTCCTTCGCCGGTACGGCGGAGAGGTCGCCGATGGCGACGATCTCCTCGCCGCGCACGCCGAGATCGGCGCGGAACCAGGGGGAGCCGGTGCCGTCGAGCACGCGGCCGTTGATGATCTTGAGGTCGAGCATGTTCGGTGTTTTGGTCGTTGCGGTCGTGCAGCCGGTAAGGACGAGCAGGGCGAGGAGGAGTCGCAGAGTGTCAGAGTCGCAGAGTCTCAGAGGATCTGCCGCCCACCATCTCTGCGACTTTGCGACTCTGCGACTCTGAGACCCCGTCACTCCATCCCCCTCCACAAATCCTCCAGCGCCTGCCGCTCGCGGATCACGCGCGCCTGGCCGCGCTCCACCAGGATCTCCGGCGGCAGCAGGCGGGAGTTGTAGTGCGAGGCCATGGAGAAGCCGTACGCGCCGGCGTCGCAGAAGGCGAGGAGGTCGCCGACGTGCGTGCGGTCGAGCGGGCGCGTGGCGACTTTGCCGTCGGTGCGGGTGAAGACGTCGCTCGACTCGCAGAGGTTGCCGGCCACCACTACCTCCTCGCGATCCGCCTTCTCGTCGAACGTCTCGCGGAGCGAGCCGGAGGCGCCGCGGGTCGCGTTCACGATGTGATGGTAGGCGCAGTACTTCGTCGGGCGCACGAGGTGGTTGAAGCCGGTGTCGACGCCGATCCACTCCACGCCGGCGCTGACGCGCTTCGTCGTGACGCGCGTCAGGAGCAGTCCCGACTCCGCGACGATGTAGCGTCCCGGCTCGATGATGGCCGTGAGGTCGCGCGCGCGCAGCATGGCGCCGGCGATGCGCGTCAGCTCCGCGCCGTACTCCATGAGGGGGAACTCCGGCTCGTTCGGACGGTACGGCGTGGCGATGCCGCCGCCGAAGTTGATCCACTTGAGGTTCCGGAACGCCGGCGCCAGCTCGAGCAGGCGGCGTGCGGAGTCGAGCAGCGGCGCCGGCGTGTCGACTCCCGAGCCGATGTGCGCGTGGATGCCGACCAGCGTCCGCCCCGCGTCCTCCACGAGCATGCGCGCGCTGTCGACTTCCGCCAGGTCGATGCCGAACTTCACGCTGTCGCCGGCGGTGATGACGTCGGCGTGATGGCCGGCGCCGACATCGGGGTTGATGCGCAGTGCGACTGGGTTCTCGAGGTCGAGGCTGAGGCAGCGGTCGATCTCCGCCATCGAGTTGACGTTCACCACGATGCGCGGATCGGGGATGGCGCGCATGTCTTCGTCGGAAACATTCGAGCAGGTGAACCAGACGTTCTCCGGCGCGAAGCCGGCGCGCAGCGCGAGCTGGATCTCGCCGGGTGAGACCGCGTCGCAGCCGAAGCCCTGCTCCCGCACCATGCGCAGGATCGAGAGGTTGCCGTTCGCCTTCATCGCGTAAAAGGGCTGGAAGGGGAGGCCGGAGAAGGCGGTGAGGATCTGCCCGATCTGGCGGCGGATCACCGCGGCGTCGTAAACGTAGAGCGGGGTGCCGAAGCGCGCCGCGAGCTCGGAGGCGGGGATGCTATCGATGTGAAGCGAGCCGTTGATGTACTCCATGGGCGCCGCGCAGTGTAGCAATGGTTGACGGTGGCCCGTTGCCAGTTCCCGGTTGCCCGCGGTGCTCCCGCAAGCCGATGGTAACCGGCAACGGGCAACTGGCAACCGGCAACTCGGCAAGCCAACCCGGCGATACAATCGCCGGCATGCAGCAATACCTCTCGCTCGTCCGCACGGTGCTCGAAAACGGCACCCGCAAGACCGACCGCACCGGCACCGGCACGCTCAGCATCTTCGGCCACCAGCTCCGCTTCGACCTCGCCGCCGGCTTTCCGCTGCTGACGACGAAGAAGCTGCATCTCCGCTCGATCATTTACGAGCTGCTCTGGTTCCTGGCCGGCGACACGAACGTGAAGTTCCTCAACGAGAACAAGGTCACGATCTGGGACGAATGGGCGGACGAGCAGGGCGAGCTGGGGCCGGTGTACGGCTACCAGTGGCGCTCCTGGCCCACCGCCGACGGGCGCCACATCGACCAGATCTCGAACGTGGTCGCCGAGATCCAGCGCAATCCCGACTCGCGCCGCCTGCTGGTCAGCGCGTGGAACGTCGGCGAGCTGGAGAAGATGGCGCTGCAGCCCTGCCACGCGCTCTTCCAGTTCTACGTCGCCGATGGGAAGCTCTCCTGCCAGATGTACCAGCGCAGCGCCGACATCTTCCTCGGCGTCCCCTTCAACATCGCCTCGTACGCGCTGCTGACGATGATGGTCGCGCAGGTGACGGGCCTGCATCCGGGCGAGTTCGTGCACACCCTCGGCGACGCGCATCTGTACCTCAACCATCTCGACCAGGCGCGCGAACAGCTCACCCGCGATCCCCGCCCGCTGCCGACGATGCGCCTCAACCCCGAGGTGAAATCGATCTTCGACTTCAAATTCAGCGACTTCACACTGGAGAGCTACGATCCGCACCCGGCGATCAAGGCGCCGATCGCGGTATGAAGATCTCGATCATCGCGGCGCTCTCGACGAACAACGTCATCGGCCGCGACAACGACCTCCCGTGGCGCCAGTCGAACGACATGAAGCGCTACAAGGCGCTGACGATGGGGCACCACCTCATCACCGGACGCAAGACGTACGAGTCGGTCGGGAAGCCGCTGCCGGGCCGCACGACGGTCGTGGTGACGCGCGACCCCGATTACCGCCCCGAGGGGGTGATCGTCGTCCATTCACTCGACGAGGGGCTGCGGGTAGCGGAGGCGAACGGCGACGACGACGCCTTCATCAACGGCGGCGCACAGATCTTCGAGCAGGCGCTGCACCGCGCCGACCGGATGCTCCTCACGCGCATCCACGCCGACGTCGAAGGCGACACCTTCTTCCCCGAGTTCGACGACGTCTCCGAGTGGCAGCTCGTCGACTCCGAGCACTTCGACGCGGATGAGAAGAATCAGTATCCGTACACATATCTGACGTATCACCGCGCCGGGGCGGCCGGGCATCCCATCCCGGAGGAATGATGTTGTCGGTTGTCCGTTGCCGGTTGTCCGTGGTTCTTCCGTTCAGGCGACACGCCGCAGACAACTGACGACCGACAACCGACAACATGTACTGGCGCCTCCTCCGCACCAACCGCGACTTCCGCCTCCTCTACTTCGCCACGCTGATCTCCCTCGGCGGGGACTGGTTCCTGACCGTCGCGCTGCTCGATCTCGTCCTGCAGCTCACCGGGTCGGCCACGCTCGTGTCGATGGTGCTCCTGCTGCAGACGCTGCCGGTGTTCCTCTTCACGCCGCACGCGGGGCATCTCATCGACCGCGTCGACCGGCGGAAACTGATGATCGCGGTCGACGTGCTGCGCATCGCGGCCTGCCTCCTGCCGCTGCTGGCGCGGACGCCGGCGATGCTGCCGTTCGCGTACGCCGGGGTGTTCCTGATCGCGGTCGGCTCGGCCTACTTCGAGCCGGCGTCGCAGGCGGCGCTGCCGAACATCGTCCCGGCGGAGGATCTCGCCACGGCGAACGTGCTCATGGGCTCGACGTGGGGGACGATGCTCACCGCCGGTGCGGCGATCGGCGGCGCGGTGACGACGCTCTTCGGGCGCGACACCTCGTTCGTCGTCGATGCGATCAGCTTCGGCGTCTCGGCGCTGCTCCTCGTGCGGATGCGGGGACGGTTCTCGGAGGAGAGGGGAGCGCAGCACGAGTATCCGAAGTTCGGCGAGTCGCTGCGGGAGACCTTCCGGTTCGCGAAGGCGCAGCGGCGAGTCCTAGGGTTGCTGACCGTCAAGACCGGCTACGGGCTCGGCGCCGGCATCGTCGCGCTCCTCGGAGTCTTCGGGAAGGAAGTGTTCCGCTCCGGCGCCTGGGGCATCGGCCTGCTGTACGCCGCGCGCGGGATCGGTGCGCTGTTCGGGCCGTTCCTGCTGCGCGGGTTCGTGAAGGAGGACAACGCCCGCTACAAGGCGATCGCCTTCTGCGTGATGGCCTTCGGCGCCGGCTACTGCGCGCTGGCGGTGTCGAAGACGCTCGCCGCCGGATTCGCCGCCATCCTCTTCGCACACCTCGGCGGAGGCGCGGCCTGGCAGCTCTCGACGTACGGACTGCAGCGCGAGACGCCGGACTACATCCGCGGCCGTGTCTTCTCCGTCGACTACGGCTTCGTCACGCTGACCATGGCCTGCTCCGGACTCGCCTCCGGCATCGCCGCCGACCAGTTCGGCGCCACGATTGCCACGCTCGCCACCGCCTCGGTATGCGTACTATTCGGCATGGTGTGGGCGTATTCGACCTGGAGGTTGTGGCGGTGAGCGGGCTGCAGGTGAAGTCGCCGCGCGGCACTCTCGATCACGTCATCGCCCTGACGATCGTCGTCGCCGTCACGATCGCGGCCTGGCACGAGCTCCACGTCGTCATGCGCACGCTGTGCGTGGTGGCGATCCTCCTTGTTCTGTACGACCTCAACCGGGCGCGCTGGCATCGGCTGGTGCTGCAGGATGACGCCGTGGTCGTGTACGACCGCATCCGCCGCATCCGCCGGATTCCGTACCGCGACATCTGGAGGGTCACCTGGGCGGAGGGGAGCTCGTTCGACTTCGACACCGAGTCGCACGGCGTGGTCCGGTTCGAGGCGAAAGCGGCCGGGCTGGAGGCGCTCACGAGAGAGCTGATCCAGCGGGCGGGACGCAGCCGCGAGTCGGTCGAGGTCTGCGGCGATCTGATGATCGAGTGGGAGCAGAACGGGCGGTTATGACGCAGGACGTTTCCTTCCACGAAGCCACCGTACTCGAGCTCACGAGGGAGGGGGATACCGCCCGCCTGGAGCTTCAGGACATCCGGATCGGCGAGCGCTTCGCCGACGCGACCGTGTTCGTCGACGGAGTGGAGACGATCACCATCGACGACCAGTCGGTGGCGGCTCTCGAGAAAGAGTACGAGGACGGCGAGGTGCTCACGCTCGAGATCGGGGAGCGTCACATCCTGCTGGTCGTCGAATGGAACGACTTCGCGCGGCGCCTCTCGCAGACCCGCGGGCTCGAGATCCACGGCCAGTCGATCCGCCTGACGACGTCGGAGCCGCGCGAGGAGATGAGTCGCTCGTGAGATCGCAGCAGATCCTCGCGTGTTGCGCGATCTTGATCACGTTGACGTGCAAGGCTCCGGAAGACGCACGCGCCTCCGTCCGTACGTTCGTGCAGGATTTCTACACCTGGTATGTCCCGCGGGCACGGGACGACTCCGCGGCCGCGATGAACGGCGTGCTGCGCGCGAGGAGTGACGCACTCGCCCCGGAGCTCGCCGCGGCGCTGAAAGAAGACCTCGCTGCACAGGAGAAGGCGAGCGGTGAGATCGTCGGCCTCGACTTCGATCCATTCCTCGCCTCGCAGGACCCCTGCGAGCGTTACGAGGTCGGAGAGGTCAAGGCGCAGGGCTCGAGGTATCGCGTGGCGATCCACGGCGTCTGCTCCGGCACCAGAAGCAGCCAGCCCGAGGTCACGGCCGAGGTGGCGAAGCAGAACGACCGGTGGACGATCGTCAATCTCCACTACGCGGAGGGCGCCGATTTGTCGTCGCAGTTGAAGCTCCTGCGCGACGCACGTGACCGCGAGCGCTGACGCGGTTCATGCCGAGACCGCGCTCGTATCCTCCATCTGCAGCGACTCCCGCTGGCTGCCGCGGCGGAAGCCGATAAAGGCGGAGACGGGGCCGAGTAGAAAGTAGGTCCAGCCGGCCCAATTCAGCGCGAAGCCGGTCAGCGTCACGCCGAGGAGTGCCGAGAGGAGGCCGATGCCGACGTAGGCTCCGTACATGATCATGGCCGTTCGCGTGTCGTGCACCTCGAGCGCATTCAGCTCCAGCTCCTCCCGCTTCCGCAGCGCGTGCAGGTACATGCAGAAGAAGAGGAGGAAGATGCCGGCGAATCCGAGGCCGTAGATGACGAAGAGCGTGCCGGCGTTGGCGTAGGCGCCGCGGATCTGGCCGGTGACGATCGAGAACATGAACTTCAGCGGATAGGTATAGAAGAGGACCAGGAAGAGCAGTGCTGTATTGAGCGCGATGGTGAGGTCGTCCTGCAGCGCGTAGCGGCGGAAGAACGTGTGGTGCACGTACCAGATCCAGGTGAGCATCGCGAAGCAGATCGCGAAGCCGAGGAAGCCGCTCATGACCCGCATCAGCTCCGCGTAGCTTTTCGGGACCTCGAGCGAGACGACGATGAGCGTCAGCGCGAAGCCGAACACCACGTCACTGAACGCCTCCACGCGCGACACTTCGCGCCCGCGGAACCGGAACGGAATGGCCTTCTGCATGCCGCCCAATGTAGCGGCGGCATGCGTGCGTGTCACGTGACGAATGTCAGGCGGCGGCCTTGAACGTCCCCTTCGCCGCGGAGAGCCCGAGGATCTGCGCCACCTGCGCCTCGATGTCGTCGCGATAGCGTCCGCGCAACTGGTTGAAGAGCGTCACGGCGCGGGCGTGGTCGTTCACCGCGAGCGCGTTGTAGAGCGCGATGATCCAGCCGCTCGGACCTCCGCGCTGGAGCGCCCGCTCCACCGCCGCGTTTGCAGGGGCGTATTTCGCGTGCGTCGCGTTCGTGAGCCAGGCCAGCGGCGGCGTGGTGCGCATGCTGAGGCCGAGCGCCGCGTCGACTTCCGCCATGCGCAGGCGCAACGGGACCTGCGGCACGAGGGCGAGGAACCAGTCGAGATCCACCTGCGACCAGGTGGAGGGCTCCAACTGCGTGATGGGCGTCCCGTTGGCGAACGCGGTCGCCCGCTGCAGCGCGCGGTTGAAGAGCTCCGACGTCTCCGGCGCCGTCACGTTCGCCGGCAATCCCGGCTCGTAGATCCATTGGTTGACGTTGACCTGCGCCTCGAGCTCCGGCGTCAGCACCGTCGCCCGCAGGAAGGCGAGGAACTGCTGGTCGTCGACCCAGCGGTAGGCGAACGTGCGGAAGTAGCGATACAGAAAGTTGTCGAACTGCGCGCGGCCGATGTGGTCCTCGAGCGTCTTGATGAACAGCGCCCCCTTCACGTAGCCGGTCGTACCGAAGCCGACGTTCGGGTTCGGGACCTGGCGGTGCAGGATCGTGTTCTCCGGCGGCGCGTTCGTCGCGTAGGTGACGTAGTTGCGGCGGTCGTTGAAGTAGCCGAGCTCCGCCCGCTCCGTGCCCGACATCTCCTCGATGATGCGGTGGGTGAGGTACGAGGTGATGCCCTCGTTGAGCCAGACGTCGTTCCAACTGCCGAGCGTGGTGGAGTCGCCCGACCAGGAGTGCGCCAGCTCGTGCGCGATGAGCGTGCTCGGGAGCGGATTCGTCGGGTGGTTGCGCGTGATCATCGAGGGGTCGACGAAATTCAGCATCGGGTGCTCCATCCCGCCGACCAGAAACGTCGGCGGCATGAACAGCACGTCGTGCCTGCTGAACGGGAACTCCCCGGCGATCTCCTCGGCCACGTCGACCATCTCCGGCAGGTACTGAAGCTCCCACGCCGCCTCGTCGAGCAGCTCCGGCTCCGCGTAGACGCCCGTCCGCTCGTCGAGTGCACGGTGCTCCAGCCGCCCGACCGCCAGCGCGATCAGGTACGACGGCACGGGGTAGTTCATGTAGAAGGTGTAGACGCCGGTGTCGTTCGCCGCCGGGGCGTTGCCGTTCGCGCTCATGAGCGCGAGCAGCCCCTCCGGGACGCGGATCGTGGCGTCGTAGGTGGAGCGCATGGTCGGCGTGTCCTGGCTCGGAATCCAGCTCCGGGCGCCGACCGGCTCGTTGAGCGAGTAGAGGTACGGCTGCACGCGTCCGTAGCTCTGCTCGGCCGTGTTCCAGAAGAGGCCCGTCTCGTCGCCGGTCGAGTAGGCGATCGTGACCTTATCGGTGGACGGCGCGATCGTGATCTGCATGGCGCGGCTGTACGTGGTCTGTGCGCCGTACGACCAGACCGCCGGCGTCCCGCCGTCGAGCGTCACGCTCGTCACGTTCAGGTCGAACGTGTCCAGCACGAGCGTGCTGGTGCCGGTGAGATTCTCGATGTCGAGCGTGGCCGACCCGTGCAGCATCTGCTGGTCGAAGTTGACCGTCAGGTCGAGCGAGATGTGCTCCGTGCGCACGGCAGACGGGTCCGCGAAGCTGAACGTATCGGCGGGCGGTGTGCCCATCGGCCAGGCCTCGGGGTGCCGTACGGAGCGATGCCGCGCCGCGACGAGGAAGAGGAGGGTGGTCAGGATGAGCAGGAGCCTGCGCTGAAGCATGGTTGACGATAGAACGTGCCGGGGAGCGCGAAAGTCCCGGAACCGTTACATTCGGGGCGCGGCGGAGCGCATGCTAAAGTCCGGCGCGCATGATCGTCCGCAGTTACGACGGGAAAACTCCCCGCTTCGGGGAGCGGGTGTTCGTGGCTGAGAACGCCGCGGTCATCGGCGACGTGGAGATCGGGAACGACTGCTCGATCTGGTTCGGCACCACCGTCCGCGGCGACGTGAACTTCATCCGCATCGGCTCGCGCACGAACATCCAGGACAACTGCACGATCCACGTCGCGCACGAGACGCACGCCACGGTCATCGCCGAGGAGGTGACGATCGGGCACGGCGCGATCGTGCACGGCTGCACGGTGCATCGCGGTGCCCTGATCGGCATGGGCTCGCGCGTCCTCGACGGCGCCGTGATCGGCGAGTCGGCCCTCGTCGGCGCCGGCGCGCTCATCCCCGAGGGGATGCACGTGCCCCCGCGCAAACTGGCGGTCGGCGTGCCCGCCCGCGTCATCCGCGAGCTGACCGAAGAAGAGCTGGCGCGGCTCGACCAGTCGTGGCGCAACTACGTTGGTTACAAGGAGAAGTACCTGGCGGGGAGGTAGTCGCAGAGTCTCAGAGTCGCAAAGTCGCAAAGAGGAGCCGGCCACCCTTTGAGACTCTGAGACTCTGAGACTTTGAGACTCTGAGACTGAATGATGAACGGCACCCTCAACAAACAACACGTCCGGCAAACCGTCACCCTTCACGGCTGGGTCCAGAAGCAGCGCGACTTCGGGGAGCTCGTCTTCGTCGATCTCCGTGACCGCACCGGCATCGTGCAGGTGGTGGTCGACAAGTCGCGCGGTGCGTCGGCGGAGCTGCTGGCGACGGCCAAGGAGCTGCGCGGCGAGTTCGTCGTGCGCGTCACCGGCGAAGTGGTGGAGCGGGCGGAGGGGCAGAAGAATCCAAAGCTGCCGACCGGCGAGGTGGAAGTCGTCCCGTCCGCGATCGAGATCCTGAATCGCGCCGACACGCCGCCGTTTCCGATCGAAGACGAGGTCGACGCGGCGGAAGAGCTGCGGCTGCAGTACCGCTACCTCGACATGCGCCGCCCGACGCTCACGCGCAACCTGATCCTGCGCCACAAGCTGGTCTTCGGCATCCGCAATTACTTCGACCGGAACGGCTTCCTGGAAGTGGAGACGCCGATCCTCACGAAGTCGACGCCCGAGGGGGCGCGCGACTACCTCGTGCCGAGCCGGGTGCACAAAGGGCAGTTCTACGCCCTCCCGCAGTCGCCGCAGATCTTCAAACAGCTCTGCATGGTGGCGGGGCTGGAGCGCTACTTCCAGATCGCCCGCTGCTTCCGCGACGAGGACCTGCGGCGCGACCGCCAGCCGGAGTTCACCCAGATCGACGTCGAGGCCTCCTTCATCGACGAGGAGTTCATCTACCGGACGATCGAGGAGCTGTTCCAGGAGATCTTCCCGCTCGCGAACATCCCGGTCACCACGCCGTTCCCCCGCATGACCTGGCAGGAGGCGATGGACCGCTACGGCATCGACCGTCCGGACACGCGCTTCGGGATGGAGTTGCAGGACATCACCGCGCAGGCGCAGCAGCTCGCGTTCGAGCCGTTCCGGGCGGCGCAGACGGTGCGCGCGATCGTGGTGCCGGGCGGCGCCGCCTTCTCGCGCAAGAAGCTGGACGACGTGGCCGAAGAGGCGAAGAAGCTGAAGGCGAGTGGCCTGGTCTGGATCAAGTTCGACGCCGCGCGCGGCTCCTCGATCAAGAAGTTCCTCGACGAAGGCGCGCACGACGCGCTGCGCCAGACGCTGCAGGCGAACGAGAACGATCTCGCGCTGGTCGTGGCCGGGAAGACGACGCTGGTCTGGGACGTCCTCGGCTCGCTGCGCCTGAAGATCGCGAAGGACGAGAACCTCATCCCGCCGGAGACGTGGCACTTCCTCTGGGTCACCGACTTTCCCCTCTTCGAGTGGGACGAGGAGTCGGGACGCTATTTCGCCCGCCACCATCCCTTCACCTCACCCGCGCCGGGCCACCTGGAGCTGATGCAGTCCGATCCGGGTGCGGCGCTGGCGCGCGCGTACGACGTGGTGCTGAACGGGCTGGAGCTGGGCGGCGGCTCGATCCGCATCAACCAGCCCGCCGTGCAGGAGCAGATGTTCAAAGCCCTCGGCATCAGCGACGAGCAGGCGCAGGCGCAGTTCGGCTTCCTCATCGACGCCTTCCGCTACGGCGCGCCGCCCCACGGCGGCATCGCACTCGGCGTCGACCGCATGGCCATGCTCATGGCACGCGCCGAGTCGCTGCGCGACGTGATCGCGTTCCCCAAGACCGCCCGCGCCCAGGACTTGATGAGTGCCGCGCCGTCGGAAGTCGATGTGAGGCAGTTGGATGAATTGGGAGTGGCGTTGAAGAACACGGAACGATGAACACGGAACACGGAACGATCGGAGCAATCACGTTCTCTGTTCCGCGTTCCGTGTTCTACGTTCTACGTTGAGCCATGCGCCCCTTCCTCACCATCCGCCAGTCCTCCGCCACCTACGACGTCTTCGTCGGCCGGGGGCTGCTCGCACGCACTGGTGAGTTGATCCGCCCGCGCGGGCGCGTCTTTGTCATCACCTCTCCGGCGCTGCACGAGCGCTTCGGGAGCGTCGTCGGCGGGGCGGACGTGCTGTTCATCCAGGAAGGGGAAAAGTACAAGACGCTCGACACGGCGAACGACGTCGTCACGCAGCTTCTCGAGCGCGGCGCGAAGCGCGATGCCATGGCGGTCGTCGTCGGCGGCGGGATGATCGGCGACACGGCCGGTTTCGCCGCCTCGATCTTCCTCCGGGGCATCGACCTGGTGCACGTGCCGACGACGCTGCTCGCGCAGGTCGACAGCTCGATCGGCGGGAAGCTGGCGGTCAACCATCCGAAGGGGAAGAACCTCATCGGCAGCTTCTACCCGCCGCGCGCGGTCATTGCCGACACGGCGGTGCTGGAGACGCTTCCGCCGCACGAGCGTCTTTCCGGAATGTACGAGGCGCTGAAAGGCGGGATCATCGGCGACCCGTCGCTCTTCGAGTTGTTCGAAGGGGAGGCGTTCGACCTCGACGAGCTGGTACGCAAGGCCATCCGGGTGAAGGCGGAGATCGTCTCCGCGGACGAGAAGGAAGCCGATCTGCGCCGCCTCCTCAACTACGGACACACCATCGCCCATGGCATCGAGGCGGCGCTGCAGTACGAGGGGATCACCCACGGAGAAGCGGTGGCGTGGGGGATGATCGGCGCGAACGCGATCGCGGTGCGGCGCGGTCTTCTGTCGAAAGAAGAGGCGAGCCGGATCGAGCGGGCCATCCTCAGATACAACCCGCAAGTGCCGCCACCGCTCGAGCCGGCCGTGGTGCTGGCGGCGACGGAGCACGACAAGAAGAACACCGGCAGCGCGCGGGTGATGGTGTTCCCGAGGCGAATTGGCGAATGCGTGGTCGTCTCGGATGTGACCGAAGACGAGATCGCCTACGGCATCGACGCGGCGCTCAGGTAGGGAAAGTCCTCCAACGCGTCTCTCCTAGATGACGTGAAGGCGGACGGACCAGCCGGCGGTTGGAAGGAGCGGATCCTGCCCGGGGGCCGCGCTCCGCTCGTCATCACCTTCGCCGTCGTCCTCGCCATAGTCGCCGCCTATTTCGCGTACTACAAGAACCAGCAGGCGTACTACACCGGCCGCAATCTCCGTCTCCTGTCGATGCTGACGATGCAACTCGACCACGAGATCGACCAGGCCGGCGAGTTCGTGAAGACCTGGACCGAAAGCGGTCAGGAAACGCCCATCGAGGTAGCGAAATGCCCCCCGCAGGTGCCGAAGCTGGTGCCGCCGGCGGTCTCGTCCCGCACGCTGCTGCCGACGCGCGAAGGGCACGAGGTGAGATGGACGTATCTCCACTCACGCGTTCGGCTGCCGCCGGCGACCGTCCCGGCGCGTTACAAGCCGCCGGCCGCGGCGCCACAGCGCGGGACGCCGGTATTCGGCTGCGCCACGAAATCGCTCGCGGACATCGTCCGGCCGGTCTTCGACCGCAAGGTCGCCGCGGCGTTCGACCTGCTGCTGATCGCACGAGCCGACGGCACGGTTCTCCATTCGTTCCGTCCCTCTGCCGCCTCCTCGACGCTTCTCAGCACCGATCGCGACGAAGGCTCCCTCTCCGTGCGCGATCAGCGCGCGCGCAGCGACCAGCGCCTCGAATCGCCGGTGGTCGTGACCAACCTGGCCGCGCTGTCGCAGAGGAAGGGTTGGCGGCAGTACGACAGCTTCGACGTGGCGTCGCTGAACAAAGCCACGCGGCACACCTACGTCAACATCGACGGCAGCGACTACGTCGCCTTCACCCAGCCGTACACGTTCTCCGGCGACGTCGGCAGCCAGCAGAAAGACCAGTGGATCGTCTGCGCGCTGGTCTCCGCCCCCCGGTTCCGCTACGACGTGGCCGCGGTGTCGACGTCGGTGGTGCTCTTTGCCGCCGGACTGATCGTCCTGGCGATCTGCTGCTGGCCGTTCCTCCGCATCCGCCTGATCGGCGAGCGGCAGCCGCTCATCATCACCGACGTGGTGTTCATGGTCTTCTGCAGCGTCGCCGGGACCGCGGTCGTCACGCTGATGCTGCTCGACATGGCCGCGTACCGCCGCATCGGCGAGGCCACCGACGGACAGCTCGAGACGTTCGGCGCGAAATTGAACGGCGACTTCGCCAAAGACCTCCTGCGGGCGTCGGAGGTCCTGGCGCGGCTCGAGGTCATGACCCGTACGGCCAATTTCGACAACGTGAAGCTGGAGGAGCAACTGAAGGCGGATGCGACGGTGAAAAAGTATCCGTACATCCGCTCGTTCGCCTGGATCGACGAGGCAGGCTTCCAGCGCTTCAAGTACAAAGGGCGCGAGGAAAAGAACCCCCGGGTGAGCGTGCGCAACCGCCGCTACTTCCGTGACGCACGCGATGGGGTCACCTGGCGTGTCGGCGATGCCGAAGGGCGGCAGGGCGAATACGTACTGGAGTGGGTCCGCTCGGCGGCCACGAATGAGATCACGGCAGTGATGTCGCGGCGCACGAATGTGGAGGTACTTCCGGTGCTGGCGATGACCACCGACCTCGTGAACTTCGCGGCAGCGGTGCGGCCGCCGGGGGTCGAGCTCGCGGTGATCGACGAAGAGGGCAATGTCGTCTATCACTCCGACCAGCAGCGCATCGGCTACGAAAACTTCTTCGCGGAGACCGACTGGGACGCCGACCTCCGCGCGGCCGTCGTGTCGCGCCAGGCGCACGTCTTCAACGCCAGCTACTGGGGCGAAGACTACCGGATGTACGCGCGTCCGCTGGAGCACTCGCCCTGGACGCTGGTGACGTTCTCGGGAAAGCGGCTGCCGCGCGTGATGAACTTCGAGGCGGTGCTGCTGGCGGCTCTGCTCATGCTGCTGAACGCGGCGCCGTACCTCTTCCTGTACCTGGCGGTGCTGATCGCCTGGCCGTGGTATCGCGCGCCGTCGCTCTGGCCGGACCCGACGCGCGGCCGCCTCTACGCGGCCGTTTCCGGAAGCGGGATGGCCGGGACAGCACTGTTCGTGGCACTGATCTACGCGGTCGATTCCCGCTCCCTCTTCCCGATCGCGGCAGCCTTGCCGGCGCACTTCGCCGTGACGACGTACCTGCTGCTGCACGCCCGCGATCTGCGGCGCCGCACCGGGCTGGCACTGGCTGCCTGGCTCGCCGCCTCGGCGTTGCTGCTGCTCGTCGTCGGCCGCGCGCCGATCGATACAGGTCTCCTCGTCTCGCCCGCGCCCGACGAGACGCGAGTCGTCCTGATCCTGCTGGCGCTCCTGTACCTAACGGTGACGATGTACCTCTTCGCCGTGTCGCTGCCGCCGCCGCACATCGTGGCGCGGACGATCCGCCGGGCGTTCGGACGTTCGGCGCGCCGCGCGGTGCGGGTGCTCGCCTTCGTATCCATGCGACTTGTGCGGGCCATCCGGCGAAGCGGACCGGCCCGAATGGTGAACGGCGTCCTGCGGCGCCTGTACGACGTCAATCACAGCGTCCTCTATCGCGTCATGGGCGTCGTGCTCCTCACCATCGGCGTGGCCGTGCCGGTCGTGGCGTTCTTCAAGATCGCCGGACGGGCGGAGATGGAGCTGCTCGCCAAGTACGCGCAGCTCCGGTCGGCCGTCGAGATCGAGCATCGCATCTCCCGCCTCCACCACCTCAGCATCGCCGCCGATTCACCCGCCGTCCACCAGGACATCTTCCGCTACCCGCTCAGCGACGGATTCGGGAGCACCTGGTGCATCGATCCACCCGCCAGCCTGCCGGAGCGCGTCGAGAAGGTGCCGTGTAACGCGGGCGGTGGAAACGATCGCGAGACGCTCGGCTCGAACTTTGCCGACTGGCTGCCGCCACTGTATGAAGAATCGATCGCACTGCGGCAGCTCTTCGGCTCCGGTTCGTCGGACGAGCTCTGGAAATGGACGGCCAGGAGCCACCTGCTGACCCTCGACCGCGACATCCGGCTCCTGCCGGCCGTCGTCGAGAAGGTTTACACCCAGCCAAGAGCGGCGACGCAGGTCATTCGGGTCACCTCGCGTCTTCCGCTGCTGATCCCCTGGAGATTCGGATGGACCGAGCCGGCCGGCATCCGCACCTTTCTCGCCCTGGTCATCGGCGCGCTCACGCTCCTCGGGGCGTTCGCTTACGTGGCCACGTTCATCGCCCGGCGCATTCTCCTGATCGACGTCTCCGAGCCGGACTGGCTGTCGCGCTATCCGCTCAGTCCCACCCTCGGGGACCACATCTTCCTCGTGCGTCGCAAGCATGAGGCACTGGCGCTGACCGGCAAGAACGCGCAGGGCGTGCAGAAGGACTTCGTCGACATTCGCTTCAGCGACATCGTCACCGACGAGGAGTGGAGAGACGCGCTGGCGCGGATCGACCGCAGCGCGCCCGGGCTGAACGTCCGCGTCGTCGACTTCGAGTGCCTCATCGACAATCCCGCTTTCAACAAAAAGAAGCTCGAGTGGCTGGAAGGCCTGCTCACGCTGCCGGACCGCACCGTGATCGTCATCTCCTCGGTCAGCCCGTCGTTCGTCCTGCTGACCGAGCCGCCGGCCGCTTCTTCGCCGGAAGAGACCGCGGCGTACTTCAACCGGTGGCGCAAGCTGCTGCGCGGCTTCGTCTGGGTGACCGAGGAGCAGCTCGAGCTGCGCCGGGACGAGAGCGAGCGGCGGCGTACGCAGTCGCGTTGGCGCCGGCCGGAGACATGGCTGGACGAGGAGACGGAGCACAACCCCTTCCTCCGCGAGCTCCGTGGGGAGCTGCCTGCCGATGCCGATTGCAAACGGCTCATCGACGAGATCGGGGAGCGGGCCGAGACCTACTACTCCGGCCTCTGGGCGAGTTGCACGGACGACGAGAAGCTGCTGCTCTACTACCTCGGCCACAACGGGCTGGCGAACGGCAAGAACCGGCGGACGTTGCGCCGCCTCATCGCACGCGGACTCGTGCGCCGCGATCCGAACCTGGAGCTTTTCAGCGAGACGTTCCGCCTCTTCGTGCTCTCAGCCGCAAGGCGCGAGGGGCTGCTCGACAAGGCGCGCATGGAGCAGCCGGCCAGTGCCTGGGATGCCCTGCGCCTGCCGCTGTTCATCGTCATTACGACGTTGCTGCTCCTGCTCCTCGTCACGCAGAAGGACCTCATGACGACCAGCACGGCCCTCGCCGGCGCACTCACCACCGGCTTGCCCGCGGTGCTGAAGCTGATCGGGTTCTTCACCGAACGGCGGCTCGACACCGCGACGCGCGTCTAGCTGTCGCGGCGCTCACGCCGCCCGCTTGACCGGCAGCCGCAGCACCATGCTCGTGCCGACGCCCTCGATGGAGGCCACGCTCACCTCGCCGCCGTGCGCCTCCACGACCTGTCTCACGATGTAGAGACCGAGGCCGGTGCCGCCGCCGCCGCGGAGCGACTTGTTCTTGCTCTGCTTGTACTTCTCCCAGATCTTGTCCACTTCCTCGGCGCGGATGCCCATCCCGGTGTCCGTTACCGTCACCACGATCGCCTCGGGGACGTCGCCGTTGCGGACGATCTGCGCGCCGACCGAGATGAGCCCCTTCTTCGGCGTGAACTTCAGCGAGTTCGAGATCAGGTTGATGACCGCCTGCGTCAGCTTCTCCACGCTGCCGATGATCTGCGGCACGTCGCGGCCGTGCGCGCTGAGGAGGAAGATCTCGTCGCGCGCGGCCACCGACTGCAGCGATCGGACGGCGCGCTTGAGCACCCCCGCCACCCGCACCGGCTCCGTCTCCACGAGGAAGTTGCCGGACTGGATCTTCGAGAAATCCATGATCTCGTTGATCAGCCCCATCATCCGCTCCGACTCGCGGTAGGCCTCCTGCAGCAGGTCGGCGTAGAGGGAATCGAGCTTGTTCCCTTCCTGCGCGAGGACGAACTCCAGCGTCCCCTGGATGCCGGAAAGCGGTCCGCGGAGGTCGTGGACGATCTGGGCGGTGAAGTCCGACTTCGCCTGCTCCGCCTCGCGCTGCTGGGTGACGTCCTCGAACGACAGCGCGACCGCGGGACCGTCGGCGCCGTCTTCCGTACGCATGATCCGGTCGATGCGGTAGACGCGCCCCTCGATCTCGACGTCGATGGTCTTGCCGTCCTCGCCGTCGAGGAAGAAGCCCTGCAGCCAGCCGCGCTCGCCGGCCACCGCGCGCGCCGCCTCTTTCAGCCACGACTCGGCGTCGGAGCCGAACGCCTTTTCGAAGGCGCGGTTGCGGTACCGGACCGCGCCGTTGGATGCCACGACGGCGATCGAGGAGGAGATGTGATCGAGCAGCGACAACGCGAAAGTCATGACGGCACCGTGATGGCGCGCTCGTGCTGGAGCTTGGCCAGGATGAAGATGGTGGTGAAGGGATCGAACGGGCTGAGGATCATCAGCTTCTGCACATCCATCCGGCCGTCGATGAGGGAGACGAGGTAGCCTTCCTGGGCGTTGAGGTCGAACCGGTCGAAGTTCGTGAGAAAGTCGGCGCTCAGCTTCGGCACCGCCTGCACCCCACGCGGATGCTCGAGGAAATTGCGGACGATCGTGTTGCGGACGATCTCCACGTAGCCGCGCAGCGACAGGTCGTCGCCATACACCCGCCGCGCCTCGAGGAGCTTCTGATACGTATGCCAGGGACCGTTCTGCCGGAGCGACTCCCCCACGAGACGGGGCCAGTCCTGTTTCGGCGGAGACATGGTGGAGGGGGAGGACATTGTTGGGGGGATTCTACAAGTTGTTGTCGGTTGTCCGTTGTCGGTTGTCCGTGGCTCGCCGTCAGCCGGAACACCGCAGATAACTGACAACCGACAACCGACAACGTAAACTTCACCCGTGACCACCACCACCGCCCCTCCCGAACACCAGCTCGTCCCGGCCGCTCCGCCTTCGAAGCGGAAGTCGCGGCTGTTGCTGCTGTTCGTGGCGGCGGCGCTCGGGATTCCGGCGGGGTTCCTGTTCGCGCACGCGGTGCGGATGCCGGTGGTGAAGAAGCTCGCGGATTACCAGCCGGCCATCATCACGCGCGTCTATGACCGCAACGGCGTTCCGTTCGCGGAGTACTCGATCCAGAAGCGCATCGTGGTCAGCAAGCGCGACATGGCGCCGGTGCTGATCCAGGCCATCATCGCCACCGAGGACTCGGAGTTCTACAAGCATGGCGGCGTCGATCCGAAGGCGATCGTGCGCGCCGCCATCAAGGACATCATCGAGCGCCGCCACGCGCAGGGCGCCTCCACGCTGACGCAGCAGCTCGCGAAGCAGGTCTTCCTGACGCCGGAGAAGACGTTCCGCCGCAAGATCAACGAGGCGTTTCTCGCGGTCCAGATCGAGAAGGACTTCACCAAGGACCAGATCTTCGAGCTGTACGCGAACCAGGTCTACCTCGGCCACGGCGCGTATGGCGTCGAGGCGGCCTCGCGTCTTTATTTCGGCAAGCATGCGAAGGAGCTGACGCTGCCCGAGGCGGCGGTATTGGCGGCGCTGATCCGCTCGCCGATGTATTACAGCCCGATCACGCACATGGACCGTGCGGTCATGCGCCGCAATTACGTCCTCGGGCGGATGCTCAAGGAGAAATTCATCAAGCCGGAGCAGTACCGGCAGGCCGTCGGCTCGCCCATCACCCTCGGCACGTATAAAGAGGAGGCACCGCGCGTCGGCGCCTATTTCGCCGAGGAGATCCGGCAGTACATCGAGCAGAACGAGAAATTCGGCGCGGAAGAGCTCTACAACAGCGGCCTGAAGGTCTATTCGACGCTCGACCTGCGCATCCAGCAGATCACCGAGGCGGCCTTGCAGCGGGGACTGCGCCGGTTCGACAAGCGGCGTGGCTTCCGCCGTCCGCAGCGGAACCTCGTCACCGAGGGGCTCGATCCGGAGACCTACCGCGACGCGAGCTGGAGCAACGAGCTGCTCACCATCGACAAGCTCTATCCGGCCGTCGTCCTCGACGTCACGAAAGACAAGGTCACCGTGCGCGTGCACAAGGAGCGCATCGAGCTCGACCCGGCGGCGTATGCCTGGACCAAGAAGAAGACGCTGCAGGGGGTGCTCAAGCGGGGCGACATGATCCACGTCCTGCAGGCGGAGGACCCGAAGACCCAGGCGCGCAAGTGGATGCTCGACCAGATGCCGAACGTGCAGGGGGCGGTGGTCGTGCTGGACGTGAAGTCGGGTGAGGTGCGGGCGCTCGCCGGCGGCTACGACTTCGCGCACTCGAAGTTCAACCGCGCCGTGCAGTCGCGCCGCCAGACCGGCTCGTCGTTCAAGCCGTTCGTCTACGGCGCGGCGTTCGAGAAAGGCCTCACTCCGGCCGACACGCTGTTCGACGCGCCGATCGCCATTCCGGTCGGCGACCAGATCTACGCCCCCAAGAACTACTACGGTAAATACGCGGGCATCGTCACGATCCAGCGCGCGCTGGAGCTGTCGATCAACGTGCCCGCCGTGAAGACGTACATGATGGCGGGCGGCGCCCGGGTGGTCGACTTCGCGCGGCGCTGCGGCATCACCGCCGACTTGCCGATGTATCCGTCGCTCTCCCTCGGCGCTGCCGGCGTCTCTCCGCTGGAGATGACGGCGGCCTACAACGTCTTCGTCAACAACGGCGTCTACTCCAAGCCGCGGTTCCTCCGGAAGATCGCCGACCAGACCGAGCGGGTGCTCGACGAGCAGTATCCGGAGCTGTCGGAAGCCACGTCGCCGCAGGTGGCGTTCGAGATCGCCTACATGATGAAAGGGGTGGTCGACCGTGGCACCGCGTACGCCGCACACACCCTCGCCAGCCCGATCGCCGGCAAGACCGGCACGACGAACGGCTATACGGACGCCTGGTTCATCGGCTTCTCGCCGGAGTACACGGTCGGGGTCTGGACCGGCTACGACGATCCCGCCAAGTCCCTCGGCGGAGGCGCCACCGGTGCCGACGTCCCGCTCCCGATCTGGATCGACATCTTCAAGCAGTTCGAGGAGCAGAAGCTCCGCGTCGCCAAGCCCGACTTCGAGCCGCCGCCCGGCGTCGTGATCGTGCCGATGGATCTTCACACCGGCCGCCGCGGCACCGGCCCCTGTGGGCGCGTGGTGAAGCAGGCCTTCGTCGCCGGGCAGGAGCCGGACAAGGACTGCAGCGGCGGCAGCGTCAACGTCGCCAAACTCCCGTACTACCTCCAGCGCCCGATGTACCAGGCGAAGGAGGGAGAGCCGACGCAGCCGGCCAACGACGCCGGTGCGCAGGCGGGGGAGAGCGCGGAGTCGCCGACGCCGAACGTGAAGGAGTCGGTGCCCGCACCGCCCGCGACCGATACCTCGGGTTAACCGCCCGCTTCCTTCTTCTTCTTCGGCTTATCCTTCCGGTTCAGGTCTTTCGCGACCAGCTCCAGCTCGGCCGCCAGGCTCTCGCGGCCGGGAGCCCCGCTGATCGCCTGGGCCATCGCGTAGGCGGCCAGCGCCTGCTGAACCACGGCCGCCCAGCGCGCGTCCATGGTGAAGGTCAGGCTCTTCAGCACGACGGCCAGGCGCATGGCGATGGGGCGGAAGGCGTCACGGAACTCGAGCGTCTCCCGCGCCTGAGCGGCGTCGAGCTGCACCCGTACCTCCGTGAGCTCCCGGTGGCGCTCCACGACGTCGATCATCGCCACGACGTACTCGCGCCGTACGGTCCGCGCACCACGGACGCTGTTCTTCCTGCCGGGGGCCGGTGCGGTGAGCCGCGGGATGCGCGCGACGATCTCGTCGAGCAGCGCCGCCACTTCCGCCGCTGCACGTTCGCTCGGATTCAGTACGCGCGGTTCCGGTTCCGGTGCCTTCGTGTCTGTTTGGACGAGCCGAAGCTTTTGATCCATTCGATCCTCCTTTCATTTGGACGGATGACGGATCAAATGGTTACGCGAACGTCTGCGCGGCAGACGTTCGGTGCAAAAAAGACAGCGGAACGTGCTCATTCGAGCGCAAAACGTCTGCGCGGCAGACGTTCACTGCTCATTTCAAGAGGAAAACGAGATCGCCGCCAGCTTCATGTGCAAAATACTGCACAGAGGGCAGTCCCTGCTGTTGGATTTCGGCAAAAAGGATGCGTTTCTGCTCTGGATCCAGCCAGTGGTCGTGCACGATCAAGACGTTCGCCCCCAGTTCTGTCGCGAAGTCCAGCAATCCGGCCGCGTTCTTCTGCTCCCACGCCTCCCGCAGGCGGATGTGCTCCGGCGGCTCGAAGCCCGACGTGCCGTTGAGCAGCGTCATGCCGTGATGGCGCTGCCAGAGGACGTACAGGAACGTGGCGTTGCTCTCGATCGGCAGCTCCAGCACCGGCCCCTGTCGCAGCCAGCGATACACGGGCGGGACGGTGGCCGGCGCCGCCTGCCATTCGATGCGCGGGAGCACGTCGACGACGGCGAAGGCCACGAGGAACGACTTCGCGACCAGACCCCGCCGCGCGAGGAGCAGCGCCGCACCGATCGCCACCAGAACGATCATCCCGGCGTACGTCACGACCGCGAACCGGCTCACGGCGCGAAGGCTCTGAAACGGCTCCAGCCGCTTGAACAGAAAAGCGTAGAAGGGAGTGCGCATCCCGAACGAGCCGGCAAAGCCGACCAGCATCCAGACGATCGCCATCCAGGTTTCGGTCGAGAAGCGGGAGCGGGCGAGCCACTCCCGCAGCGGCAGCCGCACGAGCAACGCGGTGAAGAGCGCCGCGAAAGGGAGATCCGACCCGCGGATGGCAAAGAGGCGAATCCCGAACAGCGAGGGAGCGACCCGGTCGCGCATCAGGCTGACGAGGAAGAGGATGGAGAGGAGGAGGATCAGCGTGTCGAGGACGGGGCGGAACTGTGGAGCGGCGGCCGCTTCGGCCGCCGGATGGTAGCGAGAGCTCGACGGCCGGGAGCGGCCGTCGCTCCACAAGCACGACGCCACCACCACCAACACCAACGGCACCACCCCCGGGAACAGCGAGTTCTCCGGCATCCGCATCGCCTCCGCCGGCAGGTTCCCGTACAGCAGCGATCTCGGCGCGGGGACGAGCCAGCCGGTCCAGCCGTTCGACAGCACCTCGTGCGCCTGTCGTTTCAGCCCGTACGCCTTCGACACCGTGCGGTAGGGGAGGAGGAACGGGAGCAGCACTGCTGCGGCGAGCGCGCACGCCGCGAGGAGAGTGAGCCAGAAGCGGCGGTCGCGGCGGGGGGCGGCGGCGAGGAAGAAGACCAGCGTCATGCCGAGGGCGGCGGAGACGAAGAGCAGGTAATAGACGTTCGAGAGGCCGTTCATCACGAACGCGCCGGCGAAGAGCAGCGCGTTGCGCGGGGTGGCGTCGCGCCAGTAGAGCACCAGCGCCGCGAGCGTCAGCGGGATCCAGCCGCTGGAGATGATCTGCAGATGCGGCAGATGGTCGAACTTGAAGGAGACGAAGGCGTAGAAGATCCCCGCGACGAGGCAGGGGATGAACTGCGGCACGAAGAGGCGCGCCAGGACGAACGCGCCGTATCCCGACAGCGCGAAGCCGAGCAGCATGGCGATGTTGTGCAGCGCGATCGCGGAGACGCCGGCGAGATGGAACGGCAGCACCAGCAGCGCGACGCCGGCCAGATGCTCGCTGTAGGCGAGCGGCAGGAGCGACGGATGGAACGTCGGAGCGTCGAACAGGTGCAGCGGCTGCGTCAGGAGCGCGTGCGCGGTCCAGTCGAGAATCCAGGCGTTCAGCAGCGGGTCTCCCCGATCGGAGACAGCGGTGCCGAGGTTGGCTGCGAGCGGCCAGGTCAGCGCGATCGCCAACAGCAGGAAGAGCGTGAAGATCGCGGCTTGCCGGCCGGCACGCCGCATTCCGCTAGCGCGCCGCCGGTACGTAGCGCGTGATCATGTCGACGATCTTGTCGCGCGTCAGCGGCTTGCGCATCCAGGCGTTCGCGCCGGAGCTCGGGAACATCTCCTCCAGCGAGCGCTCCGGCAGGTCGGAGATCAGCACGATGGGGATGTCCTTCTTGTTCGACTGCGACTTCAGCACTTCGCTCAGCCGGTTGCCCTTGATCGACGGCAGGTTGACGTCGAGGAAGATGATGTCGGGGGTGTTGCCGGCCAGGACGTGGTTGAACTCGATCCAGCTCGACGCGGTGAGCACGGTGCAGCCCTCGCGCTCGAGCAGGGCCCGGCCGAGCTTGAGCACGAGTGGATTGTCGTCGAGGATCAGGACGGTGACGTTGGATAAAGCTGCCATCGGCGCACATGATAACCTCTCGAACCCGATGACGGAGCCCGAAACAATCCCCAAAAGCCGCTTCGTCTGGCCCGCCGATCATTATTCAGCGCCCACGCCGCCGTCGGCGTTTCCCCCGGCCGTCACGTACGGCTGCGGCATCGCCGCCGCGGTGGCGCTGCTGCTCATCTTCGCCGGCGGCATCTTCCTCTCCAGCGGCGGCTTCACCACCTTCCTCGACTTCAGCATCAGCATGTCGGTCGCGGAGATGAAGGGGATGTACGCAAAGGAAGTCGCCGAGCCGCGCCGCAAGTCGCTGGAGCGGGAGATCGAGACCATGCGCGAAAACCTCCGCGCCGAGCGCATCTCCATCGTCCACCTGCAGCCCTTCCTCGAGTCCCTCCGCAGCGCCGGCTACGACAAGGAGGTGACGGAGCAGGAGGCGCGCGCGCTGGAGGAGACGGCGAGGAAGATCAATGGGAAGTCTCAGAGTCGCAAAGTCTCAAAGTCTCAGAGATGATGCGATCGGCGGAGCCCTTTGAGACTCTGAGACTCTGAGACTCTGCGACTCCAAAACATGTCCAAATTCAAACTCATCTCCCCCTTCCAGCCGCAGGGCGACCAGCCGGAGGCGATCCGGCAGCTCACGGAGAGCCTGCAGGGTGGGGATCCGCACGCGGTGCTCCTCGGCGTCACCGGCTCGGGCAAGACCTTCACCGTCGCGAAAGTCATCGAGAACCTGAACCGGCCGACGCTCGTCCTCAGCCACAACAAGATCCTCGCGGCGCAGCTCTATCAGGAGTTCAAGAACTTCTTCCCGGAGAACCGCGTCGAGTACTTCGTCTCCTATTACGACTACTACCAGCCCGAGGCGTACATCCCGCAGTCGGATCTGTACATCGAAAAGGAGATGACCAAGAACGACGAGATCGACAAGCTGCGGCTTGCCTCGACCAAGGCGCTCTTCGAGCGGCGGGACGTCATCATCGTCGCCTCGGTCTCCTGCATCTACGGCATCGGCGAGCCGGAGCTCTATTACGGCATGCTCCTCTTCTTCGAGCGGGGCGTCGAGAAGCCGATGACCGACTACCTCCGCAAGCTGACGGAGATGCAGTACGAACGGACGCCGTACGACCTCGCGCGCGGCAACTTCCGCGTCCGCGGCGACGTCCTCGAGGTCTGGCCGGCGTACGAGGACGACGCCGTGCGCATCGAGTTCTTCGGCGACGAGATCGACAAGATGGTGCGCATCGACCCGATCACCGGACGCACCTCGGGTCCCAATCTCGATCGCCTGGCCATCTACCCCCGGACGCATTACGTCACCCCGCGCGAGCGGCTGATGGTGGCGATGGAGAACATCCGCGTCGAGCTCGACGAGAGGGTGGCCGAGCTGCGCGCGCAGGACCGGCTGCTCGAGGCGCAGCGGCTCTCGCAGCGCACCATGTTCGACCTGGAGATGATCGCGGAGCTCGGCTACTGCAACGGCATCGAGAACTACTCGCGCCATCTCAGCGGACGCCATCCCGGCCAGCCGCCGCCCACCCTCATCGACTACTTTCCGAGCGACTTCCTGCTCGTGGTTGACGAGTCGCACCAGACCATCCCGCAGGTGCGCGCGATGTGGGGCGGCGACCGGGCGCGCAAGACGACGCTCGTCGAGTACGGCTTCCGTCTGCCGAGCGCGATCGACAACCGCCCCCTGTCGTTCGACGAATTCGAGGGAAAGATCCACCAGATGCTCTGCGTCTCCGCGACTCCGGGACCGTACGAGCTGGAGAAGACCGGCGGTCTCTTCGCCGAACAGGTGATCCGCCCGACCGGTCTGCTCGACCCGCAACTGATCATCAAGCCGGTCAAGGGGCAGGTGGACGACCTCATCGGCGTCATCCGCGAGCGGGTGGCGGTGAACGAGCGGGTGATGGTCACGACGCTCACCAAGAGGATGGCGGAGGACCTGACGCGCTACCTGATGGAGCTCGGCATCAAGGTCAACTACCTCCACTCCGACGTCGAGACGATGGAGCGCATCGCCATCCTCCGCGACTTCCGCCTCGGCACGTTCGACGTCCTGATCGGCATCAACCTGCTGCGCGAAGGGCTCGATGTGCCGGAAGTGTCGGCCGTGGCCATCCTCGACGCGGACAAGGAAGGATTTCTCCGCTCGCAGACCTCGCTCGTGCAGACCATCGGCCGCGCGGCGCGCAACGTGAACGGCGTGGCCATCCTCTACGCCGACAAGATCACCGACTCGCTCCGCTTCGCCATCGACGAGACCACCCGCCGCCGTGCCGTGCAGCAGAAGTACAACGAGGAGCACGGCATCGAGCCGGCCACCATCATCAAGGCCATCGACTCCGACCTGGTGAAGATGGCCAACCTCGACTACCTCGACGTGCCGCTGCCGGGACAGAAGTCGCGCCTCGACATCGCCGGCGACGAAGACATCGACAAGGCCATCAGCCGCCTGACCAAGGAGATGAAGGACGCGGCGAAGAATCTCGACTTCGAGAGGGCGGCGGAGATCCGGGACAAGGTGCGGGAGCTGAAGGAAGCGCGGATCTTCGTCTGAGCAGCAGCGGCGGTTGCCGGGCTGCGAATACATGTATACAATTTGATCGTGGCGACACGGACGCTGGCTCACGACATCGCGGCTGACCTCCGGAAGGACATCGACCGCGGCCTCTTCGCCCCCGGCGAGCCGCTGCGCCAGGACGACATTGCCCGCCGCCTCTCGGTGAGCCGCATTCCGGTCCGCGAAGCCCTGCGGCTGCTCGAACAGGAAGGGCTGGTGGTCGTCCATTCGAACCGCGGCGCCTTCGTGGTCGAGCACGACGAAAGCACGATCTCGGAGCTGTTCGACGTGCGGCTGCTGCTGGAGAGCGATCTCCTGCGCCGCGCCTGCGGACGGATCGCCGAGCCGGTCTTCGCGCGGCTGCGCCGTCTCAACGCCGATGCGAGCACGACCCGGGAGCCGCACGAGTGGCTGGAGCTGGACGAGGGCTTCCACTACACGATCTACGCGGCGGCCGAGCGGCCGCGGACGTTCGAGATGGCGCGCACGCTCCGGCGTTCGCTCAATACCTACTATCTGCGCTACCTCACGCCGGCCGACCGCGACCGCTCCTGGTACCAGGAGCACGACGCGCTGCTGGAGTGCCTCCGCCGCAACGACGCGGCGGGAGCGGTGGCGGAGCTGGAGAGCCACCTGCGGGCGACGCAGGAGCTGCTCGTCGCGGCGCTGCGCGAGACCGCGGCGCGGAAAGGGGAGTGACGATGGAGCATCACGCGACGCTGGTCTGGACGCGGCGCGGCGCCGCATTCACCGACAGCAAATACAGCCGCGCGCACGCCTGGGAGTTCGACGGCGGCGCCACCGTGCCCGCCTCGTCGTCTCCTCTTTCCGTCCCGCTGCCGTATTCGGACGCGGCGGCGGTCGATCCGGAGGAGGCGTACGTCGCCGCGCTCGCGAGCTGCCACATGCTCTTCTTCCTGGCGTTCGCCGCGAAGCGGGGCTACACGGTGGAGTCGTATCGCGACGCCGCGGTCGGCGTCCTGGAGAAGGACGCGTCCGGACGAATGGTGATGACGCGGGTGACGCTCCGCCCGGAGACGACGTTCGGCCGCGACGGCCGCGCGCCGGCGGAAGAGGCGGTGCGGGAGCTTCACGAGCAGGCGCATCACTCCTGCTTCCTCGCCAACTCCGTGCGGACGGAGATCGTCACCGAGCCGGCGTTTACGCTGGCCGAGGGAGACCGATGAAGAGCTCCGCGGAGCCCCGCCCCGCCACCACGCCTGCCCCGCCGTACGTGGCGGTCATCTTCACCTCCCGCCGCACCGAAGGGGACGCCGGCTACGGCGACACGGCCGCCCGCATGCTCGAGCTCGCAGCGGGGCAGCCGGGTTTCCTCGGCGTGGAGAGCGCGCGCGGCGAGGATGGTCTCGGCATCACCGTCTCGTACTGGGAGTCGGACGAGGCGGTCGCGCACTGGCGGCAACACGCCGAGCACACGGTCGCGCGGCAGCGCGGGCGCTCCGACTGGTACGACTGCTTCGTCACCCGCGTCGCCCGCGTCGAACGGGCGTACCGCTTCGACCGCGAGAAGTAGCGCCCGCTTGCCTCCCGGTGGAGAGGCGCCTACACTCTGTCAGGTCCAAATAATTCGAAAGAAGGTGCTGGTCGATGAACTTCGACGTGGCGACCATCCATTTTCCGGACGGACGTGTAGCCAAGCTGCCGCCGAACGAGTTCTACGCGCTGCCGCTGGGGGAGCGGATCGAGCTGCTCACGAGCAGCAGGATCAAGTTCCAGAAAGACAACCAGCCGGTCTCACCGCTCATCGCCCTGAAGAAGTCATGACCCGCAACCGCATCCTCACCGCCGTCTTCACGCTGGCCGCGCTGATCTGGGTGGCGACCGTGGCGGCCGCGTACGAGGCGATCCGCCGCTTCGAGACCACGCCCGGACTGCCGGCATCCGCGCCGCGCGCCTGGCCTGCCGCCACGGCGGTGCCGCGTGCGCCCGGCAGCTGGTCGCTGGTGATGCTCGTCCATCCACACTGCTCGTGCAGCCGCGCGAGCGTGAAAGAGCTCGGAGAGATCGTCGAGAAGTCCCAGCGCGACGTGCAGACGACGGTGCTGGTCTTCCGGCCGCGCGAGATGAAGGAAGGGTGGGAGCGGACGAACGTCTACGACGGCGCGACGCGCATTCGCCGCGCGCGCGTGCTCGTCGACCATGACGGCGCCGAGGCGCAGAGGTTCGGCGGCTTCACCTCGGGGCAGACCTTTCTGTACGACGACCGGGGGCGGCTTCGCTTCGCCGGCGGCGTCACGTCGCTGCGCGGACACGCGGGGCTGAACCGCGGACGCGCCGACGTCATCCGCATCGCCAACCAACGCAACGGGAACGGCTCGCATCCGGTCTTCGGCTGCGCCATCAACAAAACCGCCAGGGGAGAGACACGATGAGCACCAATCCGATGATCGACGAGCGCGCGCAAGAGCTGCACCGGGAGCAGAGCGCCAAGCGGGACGTCATGGTCAGCCGCATGTTCGCGGTGCTATTGGTCGTGCAGTACGTCGCCTGCGTGGCCGCCGCGTTCGCCGTATCGCCGTACGCGTGGGAAGGCAAGGACCGCGTGCTGCACATGCACGTCTGGGTGGCGATCCTCGCCGGTGCCGGCATCACCGTCCTGCCGGTGCTGATGGCGCTCTTCCGCCCCTCGGCCATGATGACCCGCCACGTCATCGCCGCATCGCAGATGCTCTCGTCGGCGCTGCTCATCCATCTCACCGGTGGACGCATCGAGACGCACTTTCACGTGTTCGGCTCGCTCGCCTTCCTCGCGTTCTATCTCGACTGGAAAGTGATCGCGACCGCGACCGTCGTCGTCGCCGCCGATCACTTCGCGCGCGGCCTCTACTGGCCGGAGTCGGTGTACGGCGTGACCGATCCGGAGTGGTGGCGCTTCCTCGAGCACGCCGGCTGGGTCGCGTTCGAGAACGTCTTCCTGGTCCTGGCGTGCATCTACGGGCAGCGGGAGTTTCGCGCCGCGGCACGTCGCGAGGCGGAGATGGAGCAGCTCGCGGAGCAGGAGCAGCTCAAGACCGCGGCGCTGGAGATGGCGCTCAGCGAGATTCGCACGGCGACCGCGTAGGTCTCGTCCCGCGGGCGGCGGAAGTGGCGGCGGCGTCGGCACCACAGTCGTATAGTCATACAGGGATCTACCGCAGAAGCGACCCTGTCCGGCTGTAAGACTGCGTGCTCTCTGGAGCGACGGGCTCTCAGCCCGTCGCCCTTCGTCCTTCCGCGCTAGAACCGCGCCGCCGCGACCTGCGTGGCCCAGGTGCTGCCCGTCGCGGCGTAGCCGTTGTAGATCCAGATCGTTCGCGAGTCGGCCGGGTCGAGCGCGGCACCCGAGTAGTCGCCCCAGCGCGACGGGTCGTTTCCGTCGCTGAAGTGCGCCGCTCCCGCTTTCACCAGGACGCTCGGCCGCAGTTTGCCCGCCGGATCGGCCGTCTCCCGCCCCGTGTAGTACATCGACGCGAACTCCGTCCTGCTGCTGCGGGAGAAGGTGATGACGACGTTCCCATGCACGTCGGGCATCACGGCGGGGTAGAAGTACGAGCCGTCGCGGGCGCCGAAGATCCCCTGCTGCAGGAGCGAGTCTTCGCTCGGACGGAGCTGCAGCCAGCAGAACGACGCGCGGTTCGTGCCGCTCCAGGTCTGCGCCGTCGTGAAGACGCACCAGACGCTGCCTCCGCTGTAGACGGCATTCAGCACGCGGATGTCGCCGCTGTCGAGCAGTCCGCCGCCTCCTTTCTGCTCCGCCTGCGGCGGCAGCGAGTAGGGGGCGATTTTGATCGTCTTGCGCGTCAGCCGCGGCGTGCCGAGCGGGTCGCGGAGACTCCACACCGACAGCCGGTCCCTCGTCGGCCGCTGCTCGGTCGGATACCAGGTGTTCACCAGGTAGAGGACGCCGGGCGAGCCGTACGTGTGGCAGGGCTGCACCGTGAAGGCGAACGTGCCGTCGTCGTTCTTGAGGCGCACGAAGTCCGACCAGGTGGGGGTGCCGCCGGAGTAGGGAGCCTTCTTCGGGATGACGCGCAGCTTCGCGTATTGAAACCGGTCGTCCAGCCGGAACATGTTCGCGCTGACGTAGAGCGCGTCCTTGTCGACGCCGAGGCCGGGGTAGTCGGCCCAGTTGTTCGTCGGGGTGTCGCCGTCGAGCGTGGCGTCGAGCGCGTAGTTGAACCAGCGCCCGCGAGGATCGGCCGACTCCGAGACCGACAGCAGGAACCACGACCGTAGCGGATTCGTCGCCACGCCCATCGCCAGGAGTACCCAGCGGCCGGCGTACTGGTCGTACAGCACTTTCGGGTCGAAGATCTTCGCCCCCGTGACCACGCGGCGGAACCAGGAGCCGAGGGAGCGCTCGAGCACGACGGCGCCGCTGCTCTTCGTGTAGAAGCCGACCCTCTCGTTCACCGCGACCATCACATGCTCCGGACCGGCGGCGAGCGTGCCGTCATAAGGGTTCCAGCCGTTGTGCGGCAGCCCGCCGAAGTTCGAGACGGTCGTCAGGGCCGACGGCGCGGCTGCCGCCGGGCCGCTGGCCGCGAGCGAGCGCAGCATCGACGCCACTTCCGTCCGCCGGCCGCGTTTGTCGCTGACGACTTCAGCGTCCCCCTTGCGCAGAGCGCTGGCGCCGACGGCCGCCTCTTTCAACGCGCGATAGGTCTCCAGGTCGACCGGGTAGCGCGTCTTCGCCGGACGGGGGATGCGCGGCATCTCCACCGACTCCGCCGCGAGCGCACCCGGCCCACGCGTCGCGGGCTCGTCGAAGGAGACCGGCACGCCCCGTGTGCCCCGGCCTGTCTTCGGACGGTAGCTCGCCGGCGCCTCGGCGCGAGTCGATCTGGTGGTGCTACGTTTCCGGCTTTTCTTCGTCGTCGTGGGAGCCATGCGCGTCCTCCTGCGCGGCGGGATCGGTTGCGTCCCGTCGCGCCCGTGCGCGCTCTTTCAGCGCGCGGTATGCGGCATCGCTCACCGGCCGTCCGACGTGCACGGAACGGCTGCCGGAGATGGGTGGCGGGGTGTCGTCCTCCTCCGCGAACGGATCGAATTCCGCCGCGGCTGCCTCCGACTTCCCGCTGCCCGCGCTCTCGGCGCCGCAGCCGTCCTCGTCCTGGCGTCTCACGTTCTCGATTTCCTGCAGCGAGCGTACCGTGAGTAGGGAGAGCCGCGGCGGGGTGAAATCCCTACCTGAGCCCGTTTTGTCATACGATCCGGCGCATGCCGTTCGCGCAACACATCGAGCCTCGCAGTGGTGACGTTCTCGTGCTCGTCGGGACGATGAAGGGGGCGTTTCTGCTGCGCTCCGATCGGGACCGCACGAAGTGGGAGATGGGTGGTCCGTACTTTCCCGGCATGGCCGTTTACGCGCTCGCGTACGACGGGAGGGCGGGGCGGCAGCGGTTGTGGGCGGGGCCGCAGAGCATGCACTGGGGGGCGCTGCTCAGCTCGAGCGACGACTTCGGGCGCACCTGGACGAACCCGGAGGAGGCGAACGTCAAGTTCCCCGAGGGGACGGGGGCGGCGCTGAAGAACATCTGGCAGATCGTGCCGGGGCGGGAGTCGGAGCCCGACACGCTCTACTGCGGCGTCGAGCCGGCAGCACTGTTCCGGTCGAACGACGCCGGTGCGACCTGGTCGCTGACGGAAGGGCTATGGAACCATCCGCAGCGCGAGCGGTGGGAGCCGGGCGGGGGCGGGCTGTGCCTGCACACGATCCTGCTCGATCCGGAGGATCCGCGGCGGGTGCGCATCGCGGTCTCCACCGCCGGGATGTACGTCACCGAAGACGGCGGCGCGACGTGGCGTCCGTCGAACCAGGGCGTGCGCGCCGACTTTCTCCCCGACAAGCATCCGGAGTTCGGCCAGTGCGTGCACAAGGTCGCGCAGTCGCGGCAGCGGCCCGAGCGGATGTACCTGCAGAACCACTGGGGTCTCTATCGCAGCGACGACCGCGGCGAGAGCTGGACGGATATCGCCAACGGCGTCCCCTCCGACTTCGGCTTCCCGATGGTCGTCCACCCGCACGACCCCGACACCGCCTGGATCGTGCCGCTGGAGGCGGACGTCTTCCGCTGCACGCCGGAGGGGAAGCTGCGTGTGTACAGAACGCGCGACGCCGGCGCGAAGTGGGAGCCGATGACCTACGGCCTGCCGCAGGAGAACGCGTACGAGTGCGTGCTGCGGGACGCGATGGCGGTGGATCCGCTGGAGACGCCGGGTGTCTATTTCGGGACGCGCAGCGGAAAACTGTTCGGCTCCTCCGACGCGGGAGAGAGCTGGACGGAGCTGCAGGACGGGCTTCCGCCAATCGTCGCGGTCAAAACCGCGATAGTCTCTTAGGCGATGCCGCTGACCTTCGTCGTCTCGGGACCGCTGCGCGAGCTCGCCGGAAACCGTGGAGAGATCCCGGTAGATGGCCGCGCCGCGTCGGTTGCCGAGGCGCTGTCACTGCTCTGGTCGAACTGCCCGGCGCTGCGCGACCGGGTGATCACCGAGCTCGGTGAGGTCCGCGAGCACGTCAACATCTTCGTCGACGGGGAGAGCATCCGCTATTCGGGCGGATTCGCCACCCCGGTACGCGACCGCGCGGAAATCGTCATTCTTCCCGCGGTCAGCGGTGGATAGGAGCCACATGCCTTTCAGTACGTTTGGACTGCACCCCGACCTCCTGCGCGGGGTTAAAGCGCTGGGCTTTCAGCGCCCGACCCCCATTCAGACCGACGCCATCCCGCCCGCCATGGCGGGCAAGGACGTCCTCGCCGCCGCCGCCACCGGCAGCGGCAAGAGCGCCGCGTTCCTCCTCCCGATCCTGCACCGGCTGATGGGGAAGAAGCGGGGCACCACCCGCGCGCTCATCCTCACGCCGACGCGCGAGCTGGCCGCGCAGATCGACGAGCACCTCCGCGATCTGGCGGTGCACACGCCGCTGTCCGGCGCCGCCATCTACGGCGGCGTGGGGATGGGGCCGCAGGAGCATGCGTTCCGCAGTGGAGTGGACGTGCTCGTTGCGACTCCCGGGCGCCTCCTCGATCACTTCACCCGTCCCTATGCGAAGCTCGACGGTCTGGAGATCCTCGTCCTCGATGAGGCCGACCGGATGCTCGACATGGGCTTCCTCCCAGACATCCGGCGAGTGCTGAAGCATCTCCCGCCAAAGCGGCAGACGCTCTTTTTCTCGGCGACGCTGCCGCAGCCGATCGTGGAGCTGTCGCGGGAGATGCTGAAGAACCCCGCCATGATCTCGGTGGAGCGGAAGGCGGCGCCGGCGACCGGGATCACGCAGTCGGTCTTTCCGGTGATCCAGGACCTGAAGCTGGAGCTGCTCGACCATCTCCTGACGCGCGGTGAGATCCGCAGCGCGATCGTCTTCACCCGCACGAAGCACCGCGCGAACCGCGTCTTCGAGAAGCTGGAGAAGCGGGGAGTGAAGGTGGCGCGCATCCACGGCAACCGCAGCCAGGTGCAGCGCACCGAGGCGCTGGCGGGATTCAAGGAGGGCCGCTACCGGATCATGGTGGCCACCGACATTGCCGCGCGCGGCATCGACGTCGAGGCGCTCTCCCATGTCGTGAACTTCGACGTCCCGAACATCCCCGAGGACTACATCCACCGCGTCGGCCGCACCGCGCGCGCGGAGATGACCGGCGACGCGATCACGTTCGTCGCCCCGGATGAGGAAGAGGACCTGAGGGCGATCGAGCGGGCCATCGGCAAGCGCCTGCCGCGCGTGACCGTGCCCGATTTCAACTACAAGCAGAAGCCGGCCGAGCAGCTCGAGATCCCGATCCAGGAGCGCATCGCCGCGATCCGCGCGCGGAAGGCGGAGGAGCGGGCGAGGGCGAAGGCGAAGCTGGAGCGGAAGGCTTCGGCGCCCCCGCCGAACCCGCCGAAGCCGAAGCTCGCCGGGTCGCCCGGACCGCAGCGCCGCCTGCCCGAACGGCCGCAGGGGAGCTCGCGCCCGGGAGGCAGCGGCGCACGGCCGAGCGGACCGGGAACCGGTCCGGGCGGTGGATCGAGCCGCCGCGGCAGGCGGAGACCGTAGGCGTTTCCTGTGGAGCGGCGGGCTTCAGCCCGCCGCATCACTTCAGGTACGACGTACCCTTCGACGTCGCTGAGCATCACGAACACGTGCCGCGTGGTCTCGGTAACCCTTTGAATTCCGGCCCAACGCGTCGACGACTCCGCGATGTCGCACTTCGCCAGCAATGCTGCAGGCGTGGGCTCCATGAAGTGACGTCCGTTGAGACACGGACGCTGCCGCTGGGTCATATGCGAGCGCGCATGCGATACGAGGTGGCGCGGCCAGAACAGCCCCCATGGCTAGCCCGCTTCACCCGCCGCATCCTGGAAGAGGAGCATCCGGGCGAGCTTCCGCTCGGCGTCGCCGTCGAACCCGCACCGCGCGGTAAAGGCCGGAGCCTCGCGGAACGTACCGAAGAGACGATCCCACCAGGTGATGTCGCCGAAGTTGAAGTCGTGGACGCCCAGTTCGTGGTGGATCGAGTGATGCTCGGGACGCTGCATGAAGTAGCCGACCCAGCGGGGTGTCCGGATGTTCGCGTGGTAGAACATCTCACCCGTCGCGGCAAAGACGTTGAACCATGCCGCTCCCTCGACCGAGCCGCCGAGGAGCACCAGGACGATGAAGCTCGCCAGGCATGAGTTGACCGCGATCTCGAGCGGATGTTTGTAGAACGACGTAGAAGACGAACGTGCCGGCGAACACGCCACCAGACCTTCGGCGGGCGCCGGCAAATGCTCCGAGATCCGCATGAGGTCAGGCCCGAGAACCAGCTGTTCCAGGTGACGGCAGCCATGAAGACGATCAGATTGCACCCCATTTAGGAGTGCCGCGCGGACATACCACCCGCAGGGATTGGGCAGGTCGCGACCGGGCCACACCCGTTCTGCCACCACAAACGCGGCCGCTACCGCGAAGATGATCGCGGGTTTCGGCGGGGCCAACGGATCACACCCCGCCTGTTACGGCAGGCCGAGGATGTGACGTATGAACGCGGCCTTTCCTCGGGTGTATGACTCGCGATCGTTTCGGTGCCGCGCCGCGAGAGCTCGTTTCAACTGCTCGTATTCCTTCGCGACTTCTCCGTTGGCTCGCAGGCAATCGCGAAATGCAATGTGGTTACGCCACGCCTCGCTCTGAAGGTGAAGAACGTGCAGGTGGTACGTTCTCGGATCGCCTTTCACGAAGTACGACCGTCCCGCGACGCCGCTCTCGCCGCGGTACTCGTACCCGAGAGCTTCGTGGTCGGCGATCCAGCCGGCGCCCCGCATCGGCTCGTCGATTCCCGCTGCAACGTCAATGATGGGCTTCGCAGAAAGACCGCATACGGCTGTGCTGCCGATGTGCTCGATCGCTTTGACCCGATCGCCGAGCGCGGCGCGAATGCTGGCTGCCTCCTCCGCGAATGCGTCATGCCACGCCTCTGAGTGGGGGACGAGCGCCACGACGCCCTGCCGTAGTCCGAGGATATCGGTCACGAGTCTTTCCACGACGCCCTTCGCGCGCAGCGCGCCGCGCGGTCGGCTACAGCTTCATCAACGCCGCGCGCACGCGAGCCAGCCCGTCGACGCAGTCTTCCACGCTCACGGCGCCGGCGCTGAGGCGGAACCAGCCGTCCTCCCGCTTCAGCCCGAACGCCTGGAACGGCACCACCGCGAATCCCGCCTCGTCGAGGAGGAACTTGCGGATGTTCTCGTTCGTCTTCAGGCGGTCGATGAGGTTGAATTGCGCGGAGAGGTAGATCGCCCCCTGCGGTGCGATCGCGTCCACCGGAAGCCCCTCGGCCTTCATGGCCATGATCCCGTCGTACAGCGCGTCGAGGCGGAGCCGCAGCTCGCGGATCATCGTCTCGTGGAACTCCGCGAGGTCGTCCTGCTGCGACAGGAACTGCGCCACGGCGAGCTGCTCCGCCTTCGGTGCCCAGGCGCCGATGTGACCGATGAGGTCCGACATCCTTTGCGTCACCGCCGGCGGCGCGATGGTCCAGCCGACGCGGATTCCGGTCGCCGCCAGCGCCTTGGAGATGCCGTCGACGAAGATCGTGTACGCCGCCGACTCCGGCACGAGCTGCGGCGGCGCGTAGTGCTTGTTGTCGCCGAAGGTGAGCATCCAGTAGACCTGGTCCCACAATAGATAGAGCGGCCGGTCTCCCGTCGACTCCCGCCGGCGGTTCTCGTCGACCACCAGGCGGGCGATCGCCTCCACCTCGCTCTTCGCCATGACCGTTCCGGTCGGGTTGAGCGGCGTGCAGACGGCGATGAGCCGCGCGTCGCGTACGTGCGGCCGGATCATCTCCGCCGTCGGCATGAAGTTCGTGTCGGCGCCAACCACCAGCTCGACCGGCACGCCGCCGGAGAGGTAGGTGTAATGGTTGTTGTTCCAGGACGGCGTCGGGTAGACGACCTTGTCCCCCTCGTCCACCACCGCGAGATACGCTGCATAGATGATGGGGCGGGAGCCGCCGGCGATGAGCACCGAGTCGGTGTCGAGCGTCAGGCCGAGTCTCTTCCTCGAGAACTCCACCACGCTCTTCCGCATCTGCATCGTCCCCTCGGACGGCGGGTAGTTCGTCTCGCCGCCGATGAGGTTCTGGACGATCAGGTCGCGCAGCTTCCCGGGGATCGGGAACTGCTTCGGGGAGAAGTCGCCGACCGTCAGGTTGGCAATGGAGCGGCCGGAGTCGATCGCCGCCCGCACCTCCCGCGCGACCTTCAAGACCTCGGAGCCGGTCATGCCCCGCGCGAGCGTGGAGAGGGAACGATCGATGCCGCGGTCGAGGACTTCAGTCATTTGCGCCGATTGTAAGCGCGATGAATCTTCCAGAGGTCTTTCAGTGCGTGAAAGAAATCGGTCGAGCGCACCTTCGATCCCTTGACGTCGTGCCAGGTGAGGATCGGCAGCTCGTAGATCGCCCGCGCGGCATCGTCGCGCCCGCGCTGCAGCACGAGCCGGGCGATGATCTCGACGTCGAAGATCCAGCGGGAGAGGAAGGGCTTGCCGAACAGCTCGCCGATCCGGTCGCCGGCCCGGAAGAGCTTCGCGCCGCACTGGGTGTCGTAGACCGCCAGGCCGAGGGATGAGGAGATGAGCGTGGCACCGACGCGCCCGACGTAGTGGCGGGCGGGGTTGCGACTGATGGAGCGTCCGAGCAGCCGGACTCGGGCGGCGATCACCATCTCGGTCTCGGGACGGCGGCCGAAGACGGTGAGGAAGCCGCCGATCTCCTCGAGCGGGGTGGCGAGGTCGGCGTCCCAGAATCCGCAGTAGTCGGGTCGCCGCTCCAGCGCCACCAGCATCCCGCGGCGCACCGCCTCCGCCTTCCCGCGATTCCGCTCCAGGCTGAGGAGCGAGAAGCGCGCGGGATCGGCAGCCACCAGCGACTGGAGCAGCCGGAGTGTGCCGTCCGTGCTGCCGTCGTTCACGAAGAGGAACTCGGTCCGCGTGCCTTCGAGCGCGAAGGAGCGGAAGGCGTCGACCGGCAGGCGGCGCTCTTCGTTGAAGCAGGGGACGACGACGATCAGATGCACGGCGCGCATTCTAGCTAGAATGGTTCGCTGACTCGTCAACATCTTGACCAGTCAGTCGACTGAATGCAGATACGTACGATTGCCACCTCCGTTCACGGCCGCTACCTGTACGAGGAAAGGGGAGCGGAGCGCCTGCTGGCGGGGTTCCACGGCTACGGCGAGGACGCCGCCACGCATCTCGCGGAGCTGGCGCGGATCCCGGGGATCGAGCGCTGGTCAGTGGTGGCGATCCAGGCGCTGCATCCGTTCTACACGCGCGCCGGCGCGGTCGTCGCGAGCTGGATGACGAGCGTCGACCGGGAGCTGACGATCGCCGACAACATCGCCTATGTCCGGGCGGTGCTGAAGGCGCTGCCGCGTCCACGCACGCTCGTGTTCGCCGGCTTTTCGCAAGGCGCCTCGATGGCCGCGCGTGCGGCCGCTTTCGCCGCTCGAGCGGACGGGCTGATCCTCCTCGGAGGAGACGTCCCGCCGGACGTCGCCGAAGCTGAGGGTGCCGAACTGCCTCCCGTGCTCATCGGGCGCGGCACGGCCGACGACTGGTACACCGAGGAAAAGCTCAAGAAAGACCTTAGCTTTCTGGAGAGGAAGACGAGCGTCACACGCTGCGTCTTTCCAGGCGGGCACGAGTGGTCGGACGACTTCCGCGCGGCGGCGGGCGAGTTCCTCGAACTCGTCGGCATGGAGAGCGGTCCGCGCGTGTTGTAAACACCCCCTGATGTCCACCCGCCTCGACCGCCTCAAAGCGCGCCTCCAGGAGATCCCCGACCGGCCCGGCGTCTACCTGCACAAGAACGTCGCGGGCGAGGTGATCTACGTCGGGAAGGCGCGCAACCTCAAGAACCGGGTGACCTCGTACATCGTCGGCCGCGGCGCCCGCGACACCAAGACGATGACGCTGATCAACGAGATCGACGCCATCGACTTCGTCACCACGAACAACGAGCTCGAGGCGATCCTCCTCGAGAACAACCTCATCAAGGCGCACCAGCCGCGCTACAACATCCTCCTTCGCGACGACAAGAGCTACCCGTATCTCAAGGTGACGATGTCGGAGGACTATCCGCGGGTCGTCTTCACCCGCCGGATGGACCGGAAGAAGGGAGACCTGTTCTTCGGGCCGTTCTTCGCCGGCACGGCGCGGCGCATCCTGAAGCTGGTGGCCGACCAGTTCAAGCTGCGGAGCTGCGACCTGGAAATCAAGGAAGGAAAGAACGCCCTCAGCCGCCCCTGCCTCTACTACGACATGCACCAGTGCCTCGGCCCGTGCGTGGTCGGCCTCACCACCGCCGAGGCGTACAGGGAGATGGTCGACGACGTGGTGCTGTTCCTCGGCGGGAAGTCGCGCGAGCTGCAGGAGCGGCTGAAGCAGCGGATGTACCGCGCGGCGGAGGAGGAGAGCTTCGAGCTCGCCACCTACTACCGCGACCTGATCCGGACGGTCGAGCGCATCCAGGCGGAGCAGCAGGTCGCCTCGGCCGAGGAAGAGGACATGGACGTGTGGGGGCTGTACGAGGAGGGGAGCGACGTCGCCGTCCAGCTCTTCGTCATCCGCGACGGGAACGTCGTCGACCGGCGGGAGCTGTTCTGGGAGAAGGTCGCCGATTACCAGTCCGGCTATTTCCTCAGCGAGATCCTGCAGCGGTATTACCAGGACAACCTCTTCATCCCGCACGAGATCCTGATCCCGTTCGAGGTGGAGGAGAAAGAGCTGCTCGAGGAGTGGCTCTCGCAGCAGGCCAACCGGAAGACCGGCGTGCGTGTCCCGCAGAGAGGGCGGGGCGTCGACCGGATCGACCTTGCGAACCGGAACGCGCGGCTGTCGCACGAATCGCGCTTCCGCAAGTCGACGCAGGACCGGCTTCAGATCGCCGCGCAGCGCCTCGGCATGATCCTCAGCCAGGCCACCGGCTGGCAGGAGCGGGAGATCCAGAAGATCGAGTCGTTCGACATCTCGAACATCCAGGGGACCGACTCGGTGGCCGGGATGATCGTCTTCGACCGCGGGAAGTTCGACAAGAACCAGTACCGGATCTTCAACATCAAGACGGTGGTGGGGGCGGACGACTTCCGCTCGATGGCTGAGGCGGTGGACCGGCGTTACCGGCGCGTTCTCGAGGACAAGAAGGTGCTGCCCGATCTGATTTTGATCGACGGCGGACGCGGCCAGCTCAACGCCGCACTGGCGGCGCTGAACAAGCTGGGGGTCGAGGAGATCCCGATCGCGGGGCTGGCGAAGCGGGAGGAGGAGATCTACGTGCCCGACCGCGACGAGCCGATCCGTCTCGCGAAGCACGACCCGGCGCTGCAGCTCCTGCAGATGGTGCGCGACGAGACGCACCGGTTCGCCGTGTCGTCCCACCGCCGGCGGCGGCGCAAGCGCACCCTCCACAGCGAGCTCGATGACCTGCCGGGCATCGGCGGCAAGCGGAAGCGCCTCCTCCTCGAGCGGTTCGGCAGCGTCAGCGCCGTGAAGCAGGCCAGCGCGCAGGACCTGATGAACGTGCTGGGGCGGAAGGTGGGGCAGACGTTGTTTGACGAATTGCACGCGGGGTAGGGGCCCGCGGTCGTACAGGCTTACAGTCGTACAGGCTTACAGGCGCGATTCTTCTTCTGTACGACCGTAAGACTGTACGACTGTACGACTTCACCCCCCGTGCGATAATCCGCCCGTCCAAACGACGCAGTACGCAGCAGAAGGGGCGGGGGCATGCTGGAAGGCGAAATCGGCCAGATTCAACTGATCGAGCGGCTCGTGGAGTTGTGGCGCGAGCGGTTCACCGGGGCAATCCGGTTCGAGAACGACGGGATCATCAAGATCGTTTACTTCAAGGGCGGCGACATCCTGTCGGCGAGCACGAACGACCGCTCCGACTCGATCGACGAGATCCTGATGCGCGCCGGCAAGGTCTCGCGCGAGCACGTGAAGCAGGCGCTGGCCCGCCGGAAGGAGAACGAGACTCTCGGCGACGCGCTCCTCAACCTCGGCTTCATCACGCGCAAGGAGCTGACGTGGGCCCGCCGCGTCCAGGTCGTCGGCGTCATCCGCTCCATCGCCGCCTGGACCGCCGGCTCCTTCACCATCGTCGCCGACTACCTCCCGAAACGGGACGAGGGAACGCTCTTCCCGCTGCCGCAGGTGCTGGTCGAGCTGATCGTCACCGAACAGGACCGGGCTCCGTTCGAGCGCTCGCTCGACGGCGGCGAGGCGGTGTTCACCAAAACGGACGACTTCGATGCCGTCTGGCGCCAGCTCGGTTTGAACGACGACGCGGAGGCGATCGTCCGCGAAATCGACGGCAGCAAGACCGCGACCCAGGTGGCCACCGCCTCCGGACGGGACACCTTCAACGTCTACAAACTGCTGCACGCCATGGCGACGCTCGGCATCCTCAGCCGCGCAGCGAAGGCGCCGGCGGAGCCGCAGTTCGCGCTCGACGACTTTGCGTCGGCGGGTGTCGCCGATGCCGCCGACCTCTGGAACGATCCGCCGCCGCCTACCGAGCACACGCCGCAGTTCGAACTCGACGAGGCGGAGGCGTTCGCGCAGCCGACGCTGGAGATCCCGGCTGTGCTGATGCCGGATGTCGACCCGGAGCCGGTGCCGCATCAGCAGGCGGACGAGTCGCCGCTGCCGGTGACTTCCGCCTGGGACGACACCGAGGATGAGCCCGAGCCGGCGCCCGCTCCTGCGGCACCGCAGCCGATGCCGGTATGGGACGCTCCTCCACGCAGTGCCGTGGTGGTGCCGATCCAGGCAGCCGTCGAGCCGCCGGCGGAGCCGGAGGAAGAGGAAGGACAGTGGGGGTTCGACGAGGCACAGCTCGAGACCGCTCGTCGTGCGGCGAAACCGGCGCCCGGTGCGCCACCGCCGCCGAAACCAGCCCGGCGCCGCTCGGGATTGCTCCTGGCGATCCTGGCGATCGTCCTCCTCGCCGGGGGCGGCTACTACGGCTTCCTCTGGTGGCAGGGGCAACAGGAGAGTGCGGAAGAGAACCTCGTCGTGAAGCGTCCGGTACGCCGCCGCGACCCCGGCACCGCGCCGCTGGCCACGACGCCTCCGGCGAACACCGCCACGACCGCGACTGCCGCGCCGGGAACCCCGACGCCGGTCGTGATCGCCGCGCCGATGACCACGACGGTCGCGCCGCAGCCGGCGGTGATCACTCCGCCCACCGCCCCCGCACCCCGTCCCGCTCCGGTGCAGATCACGGCGCAGACGCCCGCCCCGGCAGCCACCTCCACCGCCCAGCCGCTGCCGCGCGTCACCGCCCGTGTCCCGGCCGGGAAAGCGGCACTCGACGCGCGGGCGCGGGAGTTCGCCGCGAACCCTGCCGGCAACTACACGGTCCAGATCCAGATCCTCTGCGATCCGGCCAACGTCGAGAAGGCCATGCGCGCCGGAGGCGACCGCGTCTGGTTCGTCCCGCAGACTCTCGGCACCCGCTCCTGCTACCGGCTCTTCTGGGGCAACTTCAACACGCGCGAAGAGGCGCAGCGGGCGCTGGCGGAGGTGCCGGGCGCGCTGCGCGACCGGAGCGCCGCGGTGAAGGCGGTGCCGAGGTGAGCCATGCCGTACCTCATCGACGCCAGCAACCTCCTCGGCGCGATGCGCGTCGATCGTCACGGTGACGAGTCGAAGCGGCGGCTCGTCACGCTGCTGGCGGGATTCGCGCGGGCGAAAAAGACGCGCGTGACCTGCATCTTCGACGGGCCGGAGCCGGCCAGCTTCGCGCGGCATCTCGGCGCCGTCACCATCGCCTTCAGCGGGAGCCGCGCGGCCGACGATTTGATCGTCGAGCGGGCCGCGCAGGGCAGGGGCTGGAGCGTCGTCACCTCCGACCGTGGACTGGCGGCGCGGGTGCAGCGGCGGCAGGTCGAGATCGTCCCCTCCACGACCTTCATCCGCGAGCTGGAACAGGCGGCGGCGAGCGGGGAGAGTGAGCCCTCCGACGACTGGACGGCCTATTTTTCCGACGACAGTAACCGGATGAAGTTTTAATGTCGGCACGCCGACATTGTTTGTAAGTCACTAAAACAGCAGCAATTTAGCTCGCAGAATTTCCTCGTCGTCCCGCTGTTATGGTCGGATGCGTGGAGCGGACCGGAGGATCGCGGCGGGTAACCGTCGAGGAAAGTCCGAACTCCTACGGGCAGCAGGCTGGCTAACGGCCAGGCGCGGCGACGCGACGGAAAGTGCAACAGAAAACAAACCGCCGACCGTTCTTCGGAACGAGGTAAGGGTGAAACGGTGCGGTAAGAGCGCACCGCGGCACACGTGAGTGTTGCCGGCACGGCAAACCCCCTGCGGAGCAAGACCAAATAGGGACGCAATGGACCCGCCCGTGTCCGTTCGAGTGTCCGGGTAGGTTGCTCGACCGCCGCGGTAACGCGAGCGGCAGACGAATGATCCTCGCCCTCGCAAGAGGGAGACAAAATTCGGCTTACAGGTCCGCTCCACGCTTTTCGATGCTCGCTGGCAGGCTACCAGCTACGATGCGCCCGCATGCTCACCGCACCCCGCGCGCTTCCTGAGAACGCCCACATCGCCATCCTGGCCGCCTCCGGCCCCTCCGACCGCGCCCGCATCGAACAGGGGGCGCGCGCCATCGAGGCGCGCGGCCATCGCGTCACCATTGCCGGGAACATCGACGCCCGGCACCGCGGCTATCTCGCCGGCAACGACGACGAGCGGGCCGAAGAGCTGAACCGCGCCTTCCGCGATCCCGGCTACGACGCCTTCTTCTTCGCCCGCGGCGGCTACGGCGCCATGCGCATCCTCGAGCGAATCGACTACGCCGCCTTCTCCGCCAATCCCCGCCCGCTGGTCGGCTTCAGCGACATCACCGCTATCCACCAGGCGCTCGCCACGACCATCGGCGTGGCCAGCTTTCATGGCCCGATGATCAACCTCGACTTCCATGCCGGCCTCTCGCATGACATCGAGGAGTGGTTCTGGTCGATGCTCACCGGGAAGGCGCCCCTGACGCGCGCCTTCGACGCCGATGACGTCGTCTGCGAAGGCGAGGCGGAAGGCGAGCTGTTCGGCGGGTGCCTCGCGCTGACGCAGGCGCTGATCGGCACGCCGTACGACTACTGGGTGGAGGGCGGAATCTGGTTCTGGGAAGACGTCGACGAGCCGGTTTATCGCATCGACCGTATGTTGACCCACTTACGGCTGTCTGGCAGAATGCCCGCGGTCCGGGGTGTTCTCATCGGTACGTTGAAAGACTGCGGAAACGAGGCAGAAATGCTCGAGTTCCTGCGCGAATTTTTCGAGCCGCTGCAGATCCCAGTCGTCCGCAATCTCCCCATCGGGCATCATGGAAACAACCTCCTGATGCCGGTCGGCAGAACGGTGCGCCTCAGCACCCGGGATCGTGCCTTTTCCGTAATCGAGCCGGCGGTCGTCTTATGAGCGATGAGAGTGGACGTGGGTTGAAGGCGGTCTTCAAGACGACGGGCGGATCGACGCGCGATCCCGTCAAGGACTCCCTGCTCACGTTCAACGCCGGGGAGAAGATCTTCTCCCAGGGCGACCTCGGCACGGAGATGTTCATCGTCCAGGACGGCACGGTCGAGATCATCAAGCACATCGCCGGCGAGTCGCACACCCTCTCCCGCCTGGAGAAGGGGGACTTCTTCGGGGAGATGGCGCTGCTCGAGGCGCTGCCCCGCACCGCCGACGCGGTCGCCACGACCGAGGTGAAGGTCGTCGCGATCAACGGCTCGCGGTTCGACGAGATGCTGCGCAAGAACCCGGAAGTCGCGGTGCGCATCATCCGCAAGTACTCGAAGCGTCTGCGCGAGGCGAACACGCTACTGGAGAAACTGGTCGGCCGCGAAGTCGACGCCGATCACGTAGCCATGGATGCGACCGTGATCGCCCCCGTCGAGAAGGCCACCCGCCACCGCCTCGTCGACGTGGCCACCGGCACCGCCTTCTTCTTCAGCAACGGCGACGAGACCACCATCGGCCGCGCCGACCCCGTCACCGGCATCCTGCCGGACGTCGACCTGACGCCGGTCGACAACAACCGCTCCGTCTCCCGCCGCCACGCCAAGATCATCAAGACCGGCACCGACTACCACATCCTCGAGGAAGTCGGCACCGTCAACGGCACCTACGTCAACGACCAGCGCATCCCCACCGGCGTCCCCGTGACCATCCACGACGGCGACCTGCTGAAGATCGGGCTGATCTCGATGAAGGCGGTGTTTGACTAAGTTGCGGGTTGCGAGTGGCGTGTTGCCCGGGCCTTGTGGTCCAGGCGAAACAGCCCGGTCAACTCGCAACGCGCAACACGCTACAGCTCGTAGCGAAGTGCGCATCTCCCGCACACCTCCCGCACAATAATCACGTGCTCACCCCCGACACCGAGATCCAGTTCGTCAAAGGCGTCGGGACGGGGCGCGCGGAGTTGCTGCGGGCCGCGGGGATCGCCACTGTCCGCGATCTCCTCTACTTCTTCCCGTATCGGTACGAAGACCGGCGGCATCCCGCCCGCATCGCCGATCTCGGGCGCTCGCTCGACGTGCCGGTCCTCGTGCGCGGCCGCATCGTATCCGCACGCGCTCACATCTCGCCGCGTAAGCGCATGCGCCTCTTCGAGGCGGTGCTCGACGACGGCACCGGCTCGGTGAAGCTGATCTGGTTCAACCAGGCGTTCCTCGCCGACCAGATCAAGCAGGGAGACCGGCTGGCGGTTTTCGGCGCGCCCCGCTCCAGTGGCTACCGGTCGCTCTCCATTGAAAGCCCCGACTGGGAGAAATTCGAGGGGGACGAGGAGGAGGAGGGGGCGATCGTCCCGATCTACTCCAAAGTCGGCAACATCCCGGTCAAGGCGCTGCGGAAGATCGTCGGCACCGCCCTGGAGACGCTCCCGCAGCTCGACGATCCGCTCCCGCCGCACCTCCGCGAGGCCCTCGGCGTCATCGACCTGCCCGCCGCCCTCGAGGAGCTCCACCAGCCGGAGGAGTTGAACGAACAATTCCTCCGCCAGCGCTCGCCCGCGCACCTGCGTGTGATCCTCCAGGAGTTCTTCACCTTCCAGCTCGCGCTGCGCGTCCGCCGCGCCACCGAGGAGACGCGGAAGAAGGCGAGGAGCATCGTGGTGACCGACGAGCTGCGCGAGGAGGTGAAGCGCATCCTCCCGTTCAAGCTCACGGGTGCCCAGAAACGTGTGCTGCGGGAGATCGCGGACGACCTCCGCTCCGAGCAGCCGATGTACCGCCTGCTGCAGGGCGACGTCGGCAGCGGCAAGACCATCGTGGCTCTGATCGCGGCGATCATCATGATCCGGAACGGCCACCAGGTGGCGCTGCTCGCGCCGACCGAGATCCTGGTCGAACAGCACTTCCAGCGTATCCGTCAACTAGTTGACCAGTCGATCGTGATGGCCCGGGCCACCGGCTCGATGGCGGCGGGGGAGCGGCGGACTCTCATCTCCGGTCTTCGCGACGGCTACATCCAGCTCGTGGTCGGCACGCACGCCATCCTCGAGGAGGCGGTCCAGTTCAAGTCCCTCGGACTGGCCATCGTCGACGAGCAGCACCGGTTCGGCGTCGAGCAGCGGCAGAAGCTTTTCTCGAAGGGTCAGTTGCCTGACATCCTGGTCATGACCGCCACCCCGATCCCGCGGTCGCTCGCGTTGGCCATCTACGGCGACCTGGAGCTCTCCGTGATCGACGAGCTTCCGCCCGGCCGGCAGCGCATCAAGACGGTGGTGCGCGCCGCACCAGAGGCGGACCGCGTCTACGACTTCATCGACGGGCAGATCGACGAGGGGGCGCAGGCGTACATCGTCTATCCGATCATCGAGGAGTCGGAGAAGTCGAACCTCAAGCCGCTGTCGGCCGGATACGAGGCGATGCAGCGCCGCTTCCCGAACCGCCGCCTGGCCATGCTGCACGGCCGCATGAAGGCGGCCGAGAAGGACGAGGTGATGGGGCGCTTCAAGCGTGGCGAGATCGACATCCTCGTCGCCACCACCGTCATCGAGGTCGGGATCGACGTCGCCAACGCCTCCATGATGCTCATCGTCGACGCCGACCGCTTCGGCCTGTCGCAGCTCCACCAGCTCCGCGGTCGCGTGGGACGAGGGGAGCGCAAGTCGTACTGCGTGCTGCTGCACGAGGAGAAGGTGGCGCCCGATACGCGCGACCGGCTGCGCCTCTTCGAACAATCGCGCGACGGGTTCGAGGTCGCCGAGCACGACCTGCAGATTCGCGGCCCCGGCGAGTTCCTCGGCACGCGGCAATCGGGTGCGATGAAGTTCCGCATGGGGCACATCCTCCGCGACTACGACCTGATGGAGAGGGCGAGGGACCTCGCCATCGCCACCGTGGCCGAAGACGTGGGACGTGCCGAGGAGATCGCCCGTGCGCTCCTCGGAATCTCGATTCCCGAGGCCGCGGCGCGCGACTGACGCCGAACGCGACGCGTCCCGCCGGTGTTTCAGCGGCATGAGCATTCACATCGCCGCGATCCCGGAGAGTTTCCTCACCCGTGTCCGTACCGAAGGCCTCGACGACCTCGGCCAGCCGGTGAAGCGCGTCATCGCCGAGGGGGGCGAGCCTTGCCGCGACGTGCTTCGCCGCGCCCGTCCCGGCGAGGAGTTGATCCTGGCGAGCTTTTCGCCGTTCACGCGGCCCGGCCCCTACCGCGAGTACGGCCCGGTATTCGTCCTGGCGCACGGCAGCGACGAGCCGGTGCGGCGCGACACGCTCGAACAACTCTCCGGCACGAGCGCCGACTATCTGAAAGCGCAGTTCGCCGTCCGCGCCTATTCGGCCGCCGAGGAGATCAGCGACGCCGCGCTCATCCCGGCGTCGGCGCTCGAGGAGACGGTGGAGCGCCTCCTCGGTGCCCCCGGCACCGCGTTCCTGCACGTGCGCTTCCCGGCGTACGGCTGCTTCGCCTGCCGGATCGACCGGACGGCGTGACGCTCTCAGTGGCGAACGGCGCGCGTACGCGTCTTCGTGTCGTCGTCGAGGATCGTGGCGGTAGCTTCCGGGCCGTTGATGAGGCGGAGGGTGAAGGTCTCGCCTTCCTCGTACCGAGCGTCATTGACGACCGCGATGTCGACTGTCTTCGACGTCTCGCCTACTTCAAATGTCAGCGTGCCGGTTGAGGCGAGGTAATCCTCGCCGGCGACCGCGGTACCGTCTGCCGTCGCGAAGGAGACCAACGTCCGCCTGCTCAGCGCGCGCTCCAGCGTCATCGTAAATCGCGCCACGCCCGCGCCTTCGGCGACGCTGACGTTCGATACGGCGAGAACGGGTTCCTCCGGGTCGTCATCGTCAAAGATGCGGCCACGGCCGACCGCGTCTTCGGTGCGCGCGTTCGCCGGATTCATCAACTCAACGCCGAACGTCTCGTGAGACTCGGCAAGCGAGTCTTCGAGGGTTTTCACGTGGAAGATCATCGACGTCTGGCCGGGAGGGAAGCTGTAGACCTGCGAAAGTGACTTGAAGTCGACGTTCGACTCCGCGGTATCTCCCACAGTACGAAGCCGAAACGAGACGGAGAAGATCGACGGCGCCGACAGCGAAACGGTAAAGGAGGCAGTCTTCCCTTCCGAGACGCTGGCGTCGGTGATGGTGAGTACCGGGAGGAGCACGGTTTCATCCTGCACCGTTACGGTTGCGGAGGCGATCACGTGCGAGGGGTTGTCGCTGTCGAATACCTCGACGACGAACGTCTCATCCTCCTCGACCAGCCTGTCGTACTTGATGTTGACGTAGAGAAACGCGTACCCCTCGTACGCCCTCATCCGTACCTGAGAATTAAAACCGTCACCTTCGACGCGATCGTCGAAGTCGGCTCCGGCCGTGGCCGTTCCGGGGACGATTCGGGCGCCGAGACGGCCTTCCACCTGTGGCGCCGGCGTGGCGCTGAGGAACAGGTGCGCCCACGAGCTCTCGGTGGCGACGACGTCTTCCATGCTGTAGACCGGGACATCGCCGTCGTCCACGATCGTGATTCGTGCACGCTGCCGGACGATGAGAGACGGCGACGGATCGAAAAGGGTGAGCTCGAGGTACTCGCCGGCCTCGGTGACGAGGTCCTGCAGGATCGGAATGTCGACCCGCCTCTCGGTTTCCCCGGGTGCGAACGTCAGGGCGCCCGTGACGGGCGTGTAATCCTGGTCTGGCATCGCCGTCCCGTCATAGCGGTCCGTCTGGTACTTCACGGTCACACGCTCTGCCTGGGGAGAGTCGAGTGTCACCGTCACGCGTGCCCGTCCCTCTTTCTCGCTGACGGTGACATGGCGCGGCGTGATTCCCGCCGCATCGTCGTCCTCGACAGTGACCGTCCCGGTTTTCACCGTCGCGTCCCCGGAGGGGAAGAACTCGATCCGGATCGCGCCGTTGGGCTCGGGAACGGTATCGCCCTCCACCGGCAGCAGGATCTCGCGGCGCGTCTCACCAGGAGCGAAGACGACCGTCTGCCATGGCTGCTCCGGCACAGCGGCGCGTCGCCACCTCACGGTAGCGCGTACGATGCTTCCGCCGGTGCGTTCGAGCTCCACCGGCACCTCGCGCGTTCCGGCGTCGCCCTCGGCGACACTGGTCGTGACGACGGAGATCACCGGTGCGGGATCGTCATCGGTGAGACTGGCCCGCATGGACGGAGCACCGATCAGGGTGCCGCCGCTGATGCTCTTGATGGTGAGCCAGACCGACGTGTTCCCGGTATAGATGCGATCCTGCGGGATCGGGTAAGCGATCCGTCCGCGGACCTCACCACGCCGGAGCACGAAGACTCCTCGTGCCGGAGGATAGGCAACGCCGTCATCGGGATCGGCATCGGAGATCTCGTACTCGACCCGCGTGTCACGGTCGGTCGAGCCGAGGCGGAGGAGAAAGAAGAAGGCGTTCCCCTGGCGCTCCTGCATCACACCGTGGTTCAGTACAACCTCGGACTCGGCGCGCTCCGCCTTCTCCAGCGCCTCGTCGACGCGCCCGCCGTAGAAGGTGCCGCCGTCGAGCGAGAACGACATGCTGACGAAGTAGTCACCCGGCTCCACACCCGCCGGTGGCGCGGGCGAGGCGCCGATCGGAAGCATCCCGCCGACGTTGAAGACGAGCGTATTCGCGTGGCCATAGAGCGGCACCCTGCCGCGGACCCACTCGCCGACGCCGGGCCGGACCCAGAGGAGCTCGGGGATCCCGAATTTTCCCGCGTTGGGCACCGCGGCCCAGGAGAAGTTTCCCTCGGGATCACGCAGGAACTCAGCGGCGAACGCTTCTCGCTCGACCGGCGAACCGTCGGAGATCGCGGCGTGGATCTCTCCTGAAGTGAGGTCGACGACGCACACTTTGCGGCGGCCCCAATTCGAAGCCTCCCAACGGACGACGCCGTCGCCATCGGTGTCCGCTTCGTAATTGCCCTGAGTCGAAGATCCGAAAGAAAACCGCGACATGATGAGCCAGGCCGTCTCGGCCCCGGGCGTAACGCGGGCGTCCGCGCCCTCGCCCGACGGATGGAACGTGATCGCGCCGGACGGCTCGGCGTCGGAACGAATGGCCGCGTGCGCGGCGTGACCTTCCTTGCGGCTGTACCGCGTAAATCCGCCCGCGGGACTCTCCACGACCTCACCGCCGAAACGCAGTTCGGCCGCGATCACCGCATCCCGGCTCTCGATCTCCGCCCCTTCCGTCAGCGCGATCGGCCGTCCCTCGATCCTGTACCCGTCCACCTCGAAGGTCATGCGCTGGATCATCAGCCCTTCGAGGTCGTTGACGAGCGACTGGCGAACCGCGTCGGGAAACACCAGCTCCGCCTCCGGATCGCCGGCAGGGGAGCCGCCCCGCCAGTTGCGAGGGTCGGAGAAGAGGTTGCTCTCCGTTCCCTTCCAGACATGAGTCCGGGCGTAGAGCGGACACACCACGAGCAGGGCGAGGAGGAGGCGTTGGGAGCGGGACATGGACCCGTTCATGATGCGCTACACTGCGCCGCCACAGCAACCTCTACGCGAGCTCGACGTGAACTCTACTCCTGCATATGTCCTCAGCGGCCTCCGTCCGACGGGCCGCATCCACCTCGGCAATTACTTCGGCGCGGTGAAGAACTGGGTCGAGCTGCAGGACCGCTATCCGTCGTTCTGCATGGTCGCCGACTGGCACGCGCTCACCTCGGATTACGCCGATCCGTCGAAGGTGCATTCGGCGACGTTCGAGGCGGTGGCCGACATGATGGCGGCGGGGCTCGATCCGAACCGCTGCGTCATCTTTCTGCAGTCGGAGGTGAAGGAGCACGCGGAGCTGCACCTCCTTCTCTCCATGGTCACGCCGCTGCCGTGGCTCGAGCGCGTCCCGACGTTCAAGGACCAGCAGGCGCAGCTCCAGGAGAAAGAGCTCAACACCTACGGCTTCCTCGGCTATCCGCTGCTGCAGACCGCCGACATCGTCGTCTACCGCGCCTGCTACGTGCCGGTCGGTGAAGACCAGGCCTCCCACCTCGAGCTCTCGCGCGAGATCGTGCGCCGCTTCAACAACTTCTACGGCGACGTTTTCCCCGAACCGCAGCCGCTCTTCACCGCCACACCCAAGGTGCCGGGGCTCGACGGACGGAAGATGTCGAAGTCGTACGGCAACACCATTCCGCTCACGGCGAGCGCCGACGAGATCCGCACCCTCGTCTCCACCATGTTCACCGACCCGAACCGCGTCCGCCGCACCGATCCCGGCAACCCCGACATCTGCAACCTCTTCCAGTTCCACAAGCTCTTCTCCGGCGAGGCGACGATCTCCCGCGTCGACCACGAGTGCCGCACCGCGCAGATCGGCTGCGTCCAGGACAAGAAGCTGCTGACCGACATCATGATCGAGGCGCTCGCGCCGGTCCGGGCGCGCCGCGAGGAGATCGACCGCGACCCCTCGATCGTCTGGAACGCGCTGCGCGCCGGGAACGAGAAGGCACGCGAGCGGGCGGCGGAGACGATGGTGCTGGCCCGCAAGGCGATGAAGATCGCGTATCCCGAGCTGCGCGCATGAGCGACGAAGAGAACGTTGCAGGTGGAGTGGCGGGCGCCGAGGTAAAGGCGGCCGAAGCGGCCGCCCCTCCACAGGAAGCCGCTCCGGAGACCGACGCCTCCGCGTACAAGGTCACCCTTCCCACGTTTCACGGTCCGCTCGACCTGCTCCTTCATCTATTGAAGAAGCACGAGATCGACATCTACGACATCCCTATCGTCCTCATCACCGAGCAGTACAACGCCTATCTCGACGCGATGACGGAGCTCGACCTCGACATCGCCGCCGACTACATCTACATGGCCGCGCTGCTGATCAACATCAAGTCGCGCATGCTCCTCCCCCGCGACGAGTCAGCCGACGGCGACAGCGTCGACGACCCCCGCAAGGAGCTGGTCGACCGGCTCGTCGAGTACCAGCGCTTCAAGGCTGTAGCGGAGTCGTTCGCGGAGCTCGACGTGCTGCGCATGGGGATGTGGTCGCGGCCGCGCGTGCCGTTCCCGGGCGACGAGCCGAACGAGATCGACATGACCGACGTCGGTCTCTTCGACCTCATCGACGCCTTCCGCACCGCGCTGGTGCGCTACCGCCAGAACCATCCGCAGTCGATCGAGCTGCAGCGCACCACCCACAAGATCTCCGACAAGATGCGCGAGCTGTACGGCAAGCTGCACGAGAAGGCGCCGCTGCGCCTGCAGTGGTTCCTCGAGGGGCGCGACCGCAACGAGCTGATCGCCGTCTTCCTGGGCATGCTCGAGCTGGTGCGCCTCGGCGGCATCGCCCTCCAGCAGGGAGATCTCTTCGGCGAGATCCTCATCAACACCACCGACAAGGAGATCGACGAGGCGACGTTCGCCATGTTCGACAATTCGTAATTCATGGAAGCAACCGAACTTCGCGCCGCACTCGAAGCCATCCTCTTTCTGAGCAGCGATCCCGTCCGCGTCGACGACCTGGCGGAGTCGCTGGACGAGCCGAAGGAGGCGGTCAGCACGCAGCTCGAGGAGATCAAGCGCAACCTCGACGAGCACATCGGCGGTTTCACCCTCGAGCAGGCCGCGGGCGGCTGGCGCCTCACCACGCGCGCCGAGCACGACTCCATCCTCAAGAAGTACTTCGCCAAGAAAGGGGAGAACCGCCTCTCCCTCGCCGCGCTGGAGACGCTGGCCATCGTGGCCTACCGCCAGCCGATCACCGCGCCCGAGGTCTCCGATATCCGCGGCGTCAACTCCAGCAGCTCGATCCGCACGCTGCTGGAGCGGCGCATGATTCGCGTGGCCGGCCGCAAGAACGTCGTCGGCTCACCGTTCCTCTACCGCACCACGAAAGACTTCCTCGTGCACTTCGGCCTCAACGACATCCGCGACCTGCCGCGGCTCGAGGAGTTCGGAGACCTCATCGGCGAGAACATCAACGACGATCTCGTCGCCGCCATCAACGCCGCTCCCGTCACCGACGAAACGGCCGTCGCGCCGCTCGTCGAGGAACAGGGCACGCCTTTGGAAGAGCAGTCGCCGGTTGCAGCCGATGAAACTCAGTTAGAATCGTCGGGCACCGAAGCGAACGAAGATTGATGGAACTCGAGCGACTGCAGAAGATCATCGCGCACGCCGGTTTCGCATCCCGTAGAGAAGCCGAGACGATGATCCGCGAGGGGCGGGTGACGGTGAACGGGCGCGTCGTCGACGAGCTCGGATCCAAAGCCGATCCCGTTCACGATCACATCAAAGTCGACGGGAAGCTGATCACCCGGCCCGAGACGCATCGCTACATCCTTCTCTATAAGCCGAAGGAAGTGATGACCACCGTCGAGGACCCGCAGGGCCGCAAGACGGTCATCGATCTGGTGAAGGGCGTTCGCGAGCGCATCTACCCGGTCGGCCGTCTCGACTTCCACTCCGAGGGGCTGATCCTCCTGACCAATGACGGCGACCTCGCCTTCAAGGTCTCGCATCCGAAGCACGGCTCGGTGAAGACGTACCACGTGAAGGTGCGCGGCGTGCCCTCCGACCGCATCGTCGAGAAGCTCGAGCGCGGCATCACCATCGACGGCAAGCGCACGCTCCCGTGCGAGATCGCCCGGATGAAGACGACCGGCCGCGGCGAGGACGAGGGCAACTCCTGGTACGAGGTCCGGCTCCGCGAGGGACGCACGCAGCAGATCCGCAAGATGTTCCAGGCGGTCGGGCATCCCGTCTCGAAGCTGCGCCGCGTGGCCATTGGACCGATCGCGGATCCGAAGCTGACCGCCGGCGACTGGCGCGAGCTCTCGCCCAAAGAAGTGAAGATGCTGGAGACGATGCAGGAGCTGGCGAAGCCGAAGCCGCGCCGCGCCGCCCGCCCCTCCGCGAAGAAGACGACGAAAGCCCCGGCAGCCGCCGCGGCGAAGAAGAAGCCGGCCGCGAAGCGCGCCGCCACGTCGAAGAAGAGCTCGACCTCTTCCAGCTCCCGGACGAAGGTGGCGGGGCCGCGTCCCAAGTCGCCGGCCGCGCGCCGCTCGGCGCACGAGGCGCGCCCGGCGCGGGAATCACGACGGGGTCGCGGGTAGACCGTGGCGCTGATCGTCGCGATCGACGGCCCGTCCGGCGTCGGCAAGACCACTGCCTCCAGACTCGTCGCCCGTGAGCTGAACCTCCCGCACATCGACACCGGCGCCATGTACCGCGCCATCGGCCTCGCCGCGATCCGCAAAGGCATCGGTCTCCGCGACGACGCCGCCCTCGAGGCGCTGGTGTCGAGGACGCGCATCGAGTTCGTCCCCGGCGATCCGCCGCGAGTCATCCTGGACGGGGAGGACGTCACCGGCGAGATCCGCACGCCCGACGTCAGCATGGCCGCCAGCCACGTCTCGGCGGTGCCGGCCGTACGGCGCCTCCTCGTGCAGATGCAGCAGCACCTCGGCCGCCGCAACGGTGGCGTGCTCGAGGGGCGGGACATCGGCACGAAGGTCTTTCCCGAGACGCCCCACAAGTTCTTCCTCGACGCCAATGCCGACGTCCGCGCCCACCGCCGCTACGCCGAGCTCGTCGCCAAAGGGGAGTCGGTCGAGTTCGACAGAGTCCTCGCCGAGGCCGTCCAGCGCGACCGCCAGGACTCGACCCGCGCCGACTCGCCGCTGACCCACGATGAGACCTATACCGTCATTGATACGTCGGCCCTGACGATCAGTGAAGTGGTGGATCTCATTGTGAAATCAGTGCGTCAGCGTTCCTTCCTTCCTTGACTCCCTTATACCTGCCCGTTACACTCCCGATTTCGACCTGTATCAACAACTTACGTTGAGTGAGGGGGCGCGGGGAATCGCGCCGGGCAGGCGATTTCAAAGCGCGTAGGGGGTTCCCCAGTTCATGCCGTCCAACGACGAGTCGAAGAAGCCCAATCAGCCGCGCCAGGCGGACTCCGGAAGTGGGAATCTGGAGAACCTCGGCATGGACGAGCTTCTCGACCTCTACAGCAAACCATCGCTGACCGAAGGCGAGATCATCAAGGGTCGCGTCATCAAGGTCACCCCCTCCGACATCGTCGTCGACATCGGGTACAAGTCCGAAGGCCTTCTCCCGGCCAGTGAAGTCACCGGGTTCGACGGCCAGGTGAAGGTCAAGCGGGGCGACGAGATCGAGGTCTTCATCGAGCGTCTCGAAGACTCCTCCGGCTACGTCGCCCTTTCACGCGAAAAAGCGGCACGCATGCGTGTCTGGGACGACATCGAAGCCGCCTTCAAAGCCGACACCCCGATCAGCGGACGTGTCGTCGATCGCGTCAAGGGCGGTCTCGCTGTCGACGTCGGCGGCGTGAAGGCGTTCCTCCCGGGCTCGCTCATCGACACCAAGCCGGTCAAGAACCTCGACGCCCTCCGCGGCCACGAGATGAAGTTCAAGATCGTCTCCTTCGACAAGAAGCGGACGAACATCGTCCTCTCCCGCCGCGCCATCGTGGAAGTCGAGCAGACCGCCGCCAAGGCAGCCACCTTCGAGCGCCTGCGCGAAGGGGAGATGACCCACGGCATCGTCAAGAACATCACCGACTACGGCGTCTTCGTCGACCTCGGCGGCGTCGACGGCCTGCTGCACATCACCGACATCTCCTGGGGCCGCGTCACCCATCCGTCCGAGTACTTCAACGTCGGCGACGAGATCGAGGTGCTGGTCCTCAAATTCGACTCCGGTTCCGAGCGCGTTTCGCTCGGCTACAAGCAGAAGTCCGCCGACCCCTGGTCCGACGTCGCCGACCGTTACCCGCTCGGCAGCAAGGTCGGCGGCAACGTCGTCTCACTCACCGACTACGGTGCGTTCGTCGAGCTCGAGGACGGCGTCGAGGGACTCATCCACGTCAGCGAGATGTCGTGGACCAAGAAGATCCGCCACCCGGCAAAGATGCTGAACATCGGAGACCGCGTCGAGGCGGTCGTCTCCGACGTCAACGTCCCGAACCGCCGCATCTCGCTCTCGCTCAAGGCGCTCGAGCAGAACCCCTGGGACACGATCTCCGACCGTTACCCGGTCGGCACCGTCATCGAAGGGAAGGTCCGCAACCTCACCGACTTCGGCGCGTTCGTCGAGGTGGAGGACGGCATCGACGGACTCATTCACATCTCCGACATGTCGTGGCACCGCCGCCTCAAGCACCCGTCCGAGGTGCTCAAGAAGGGCGACACCGTGAAGGCGCGCGTGATCAACGTCGACGGCGACAACCAGCGCCTCTCGCTCTCGATCCGCGAGTTCCTGCCGAACGAGTGGGACAACTTCGCCAAGGACCACAATGTGGGTGACGAGGTCGTGGGCGCTGTCTCGAAGATCACCGACTTCGGCCTCTTCATCCGCCTTGCCGACGGGGTCGAGGGGCTCGCGCACGTCTCCGAGGTGCAGCGCGATCCGCGGCAGAAACTCGACAAGACCTTCGCGGTGGGCGACGTCATGCGCTCCCGCATCATCAAGATTGATTCGAACGAGCGGAAGATCGGTCTCACGACGCGCGACGTCGAGCCGCTGACGGACGAGGAGCGCGCCAGCTACGCGGGCCACCACGCTGAAGAGCACCCGGCCCATGACGGCGAAACGCCGGAGACGAATACGCAGCAGAGCTGAGTCTGAGGAATGTCCGAGCTCGAGTCTCCGCAGACCGTTGCACCACCACCACCTCCGGCGCGCAAGTCGCGGGCGGGATCGTTCTTCCTCGGCGCGCTGACCGGCTGCGCCGTGATCTTCGTCGCCTTCGCCGTGATCGGCATCATGATCGCCGCCTTCAACACGGAGGGCACTGAGCTCTCCCTCGGCGACAAGGTCGCGGTCATTCCCATCGAAGGGGAGATCGTGGAGGCGCGCGAGACCGTCGACGCGCTGAAGAAGTACGCCGACAACGCCAGCGTCAAGGCGATCGTCATCCGCATCAACAGCCCCGGCGGCGGCATCGCCCCCTCGCAGGAGATCTACTCCGCGATCCGCCACACCCGCAAGGATTCCGGGAAGCCGATCGTTGCCTCGCTCGACAGCGTCGCCGCCTCCGGCGGCTTCTATATCGCCGCCGCGTGCGACAAGATCGTCGCGAATCCCGGCACCATCACCGGCTCCATCGGCGTCATCCTGCAGTGGTTCGAGATGAAGGACCTCGTGCAGTGGGCGAAGATGAAGCCGAACACCATCACCAGCGGCGCGATGAAGGATGCCGGCTCGCCGTTCCGCGAGCTGTCCCCGGAGGAGCGGCAGTACTTCCAGGGGATCGTCGCGCAACTGCACTCGCAGTTCGTGCGCGACGTCGCGCAGGGACGCAAAGAGACCATGAAATTCGAAGAGGTGGCGCGTCTCGCGGACGGCCGCATCTTCACCGGCGAGCAGGCCCACCAGCTCAAGCTCGTCGACCAGCTCGGCAGCATCGACGACGCGGTGCGCACCGCCGGCAAGCTGGCCGGCATCGAAGGGGAGCCGACGAAGCTCTGGCCGAAGCCGCGCGAAGAGCGGCTGCTCGAGCTCCTCACCGGCGGCGACGCCGAGGCGCTGCTCTCGCGCATCGTCAGCCGCCGCATGCCCCGCTTTCTGTATCAGTGGTAAGCCAGGAGGGAAGAGCCTTGGACGAACACGATGATTTCGATCTCGAGCAGGACGAGCAGGACGACGACGGCGATTCGATCGAGCTCAACGCCGGCGTGATGACCAAGGCCGAGCTGGTGGACGAGGTGGCAAAAGTCGTCCAGCTCACCAAGAAACAGGCCGAGACGATCGTCAACATCGTCTTCGACTCCATCGTCGACTCCCTGCGCGCCGGCCAGAAGATCGAGCTCCGCGGCTTCGGCTCCTTCCGCCTCCGCTCCCGCAAATCCCGCACTGGACGGAACCCCAAGACAGGGGAAAAGGTGGAAGTGCCTTCTAAGAAGATCCCCTACTTCAAGCCGGGGAAAGAGCTGAAAGAGCTGATCAACAAGGCGCTGGCGGAAGCGCCGGCGGAAGAGGGGACGGCAGTCGCGGCGGCGACTACGGAATGAAGAATTTCGAATTTCGAATGAAGAATGACCACGCGCCAACTTCTTAATTCTTCATTCGAAATTCTTCATTCGCCCTGTTCATGGAAACCCTCTTCACCCCCTGGAGATACCCCTACTTGACCGCCCCCAAAACGGATGCGCCGGACGCGTGCATCTTCTGCTCCGCGGCCACGACGGATGACCCGAAGGCCGCGCTGACGCTCTTTCGCTCCGAGGCGGCCGTGGTCATGCTCAACAAGTTTCCTTACACGAACGGCCACCTGCTCGTCGCGCCGGTGCAGCACGAGTCGCGGCTGTTCGAGTCGACCGACACCTCACTCAAGGCGCTCATCCGCCTGACCGCCGAGGCGCAGAGGGTGTTGTCTGACGTCTACCATCCGGACGGCTTCAACGTCGGGATGAACTTCGGCACCGTCGCCGGCGCCGGCATCGCCGACCACTACCACCTGCACATCGTGCCGCGCTGGAGCGGCGACGCGAACTTCATGACCGTCACGGCGCGCACGCGCCTCGTGCCGGAGGAGCTCGACGTCACCTACGACCGGCTCGTGCCCCACTTCGCGGAGCTGAACGGAGCGCGCTTCTCCGAATGACGTCGCGCGCGCTGGCCGCCATGCTGCTCGCCGCCGTCTTCCCCGGCGCCGGCCACTTCTTCCTCGGCCGCCGCGGGCTCGCCGCCGCCTTCTGCGCCATCGTCGTCTTCGTCTTCGCGGTCGGCCTCGCGGTCGACGGCAGCCTCTACACCCTCCGCGACGCCCGCGGCTCGCTGCTCACCCTTCTGGCCACCATCGGCTCGATGGGCTCCGGCGCGCTCTACTTCATCGCCGGCCGCCTCGGGCCGCACGGCAGCATCACCTCGCCGACGTTCGAGTACGGACGCATGTTCACCCTCAGCGCCGGCCTGATGAACCTCCTCCTCGTCCTCGACTGCTGGGACATCGCCACCGGGAGGAAGCCGTGAGCTTCCTGCGCGGTCACATGATCCTGATGTTCCTCTACGCCGCCGCCACGGCGCTCTTCTTCTCGCTGCTCTGGAGACGCGAGCGCCGCGACCGCATCCGCTCTTTCCTGGTCATCTTCTGCTCGCTGTTCCTCGGCGGCATCGCCATCGGGTGGCTGATGTTCCCGCTGCCGTTGAAATGATGTTGTCGGTTGCCGGTTGTCGGTTGTCGACGCGATCTGTCGCGCCCGGACTCTGTGCCGCCCCTCGGCAACCGGCAACGGGCAACCGGCGACCCGCGCCCCGAGGGCGCGCATGAAGCTCGCCATCGTCGCCGGCGAAGCCTCCGGCGATCTGCATGCCTCCGAGGTGGTGAGGGAGTTGAAGACGCTCGACAGCGAGCTGTCGACGTTCGGCATCGGCGGCGACCTCCTCGCGCGCGAGGGAATGTCCCTCATGCACCACGCGCGGGAGATGGGCATCGTCGGCCTCTTCAACGTCCTCCGCCACCTCCGCTTCTTCCGGCGCGTCTTCCGCGAGCTGGTGGAGCGCATCGAGCGCGAGCGACCCGACGCGGTGCTGCTCGTCGACTACCCCGAGTTCAACCTGCGCGTCGCGAAGCGCTGCAAGGAGCTCGGGCTGCGCGTCGTCTATTACATCTCCCCGCAGCTCTGGGCTTGGCGGCAGGGGCGGGTGCGCCACATCGCCCGCTACGTCGACCGCATGGTGGTGATCTTCCCGTTCGAGGAAGAGTTCTACCGCAAGCACAACATCCCGGTGACGTACGTCGGCCACCCGCTCGTCGAGCAGCTCGGCCACATCGCCAGGCCGGCGCGCAATCCCGACGAGCTGCGCATCGCCCTCCTGCCCGGCTCCCGCCGCGGCGAGGTGCTGTCGCTGCTCCCGCCGATGCTCGACGCCATCGCCGTCCTTCGCCGCGAGCGCCCGGTGAACGCGTACGTCGTGCAGGCGCCGACCATCTCGCGCGAGAAGCTCGAGCGGATCATGCGCGAGCGGGGAGTGACCGTCCCCATCGTCGAGCACGATCGCGGCGAGGCGGTGGCGGCCGCCGACGTGTCGCTCTCCTCGTCCGGGACCGCCACGCTCGAGTCGGCGATCGTCGGCACGCCGGTCGTGGTCATGTACCGCCTCAGCCGCGCCACCTACCTCCTGGCCAAGAAGCTCGTGCAGTTGCCGCACTTTTCGCTCGTGAACATCGTGGCCGGCAAGCGGGTCGTGCCGGAGCTGATCCAGGACGACGTCAACGGCGAGCGGATCGCCGCCGAGGTGCGTGCTCTCGTCGCGCCGGGCCACTACGAGGCGGTGCGCGCGGAGCTCGAAGAGGTGAGGGGACAGCTCGGCGAGCCCGGCACCGCCCGCCGCGTTGCCGAAGAAATCCATAAGATGGTGCGCGGATGAGCGTCCTGCGCCGCCTCTACCGCTATCTGCGGCCGTACCGCGCCTGGGCCATCGTCGCCTTCGGCTCGATGATCGTCTTCGCGCTGACGCAGACGGTGCTCGCCGCGATGGTGCAGCCGCTCTTCGACGACGTCCTCTCGCCGCCCGCCGCACGCCAGCAGGTGGCGAGGGAAGAGCCCCGCCTCACCGCCGCCGAGTCGCTGCTCCAGAACAACGTGCCGGCGATCTACGCCGCGAAGGAGCGCTTCGACGGCTGGTGGAGCGCCGACCCGTCGCTGAAGTGGAAGCGGGTGCTGACGATCCTGCTCATCGTCTTCATCGTCCGGGCGATCACCTCGTTCCTCTCCGAGTACTCGTTCCAGAAGGTCGGGCTCTCGACCGTGCGCGACCTCCGCAACCAGCTCTACGAGCGGATGATCCACCAGAGTCACGGCTTCTTCACCCAGCGCTCCACCGGCGAGATGGTGAGCCGCGTCGTCTCCGACGCCGACGCCATCCAGGCCGCCGTGTCGACGCGCATGGGCGACCTGCTGCAGGAGTCGGTGACGCTGGTCGGCCTGACGCTCTACCTCTTCTACATCA
>DASWNW010000046.1:0-18563 GCA_036399015.1 Thermoanaerobaculia bacterium
TTGTCAGTTGTCGGTTGTCTGGGGTGTTTCGCCCGGACGCGGCTGACTGCGAGCCTCGCAACGTGCGTTAGTCGCCCGGAGTGGCCCGTTCAACGCGACTCCACAGACAACTGACAACCGACAACCGACAACATCGACGCGCTACCGCGCGTCGATCTTCAGCACCGTCCAGTTCGTTCCATCCCACATCAGCGTCGCGATCGCGTTCTGCGTCGCGGCGAAACGATCGTGCACGATGCCGCTGGTGAAGGCGGTGCCGACCTCGTTCGGGATCCATCTCCAGGTAAAGTCGACGCCGACGGTGCCGTCCTCGTTCGGGCGGACGGCGGAGACCTCGCCCATCTGCTTCCTCGCCAGCGGCACCACGTCGAGGATGCCGTTCTCGCGCAGGAGGAAGCGCTTGTCGCTGCGCGACTTGTCGTTGAGCATGATGTCGCCCGCGCCGTCGAAGTCGATCCAGCCGGCGGCGGCGAGCTGCTTCGCCTGCTGACGCACCGGCTCGCTCATCACCGCGCCCGACACCGCGATCGACACGGCGGCGTTCGTGAACTCGTGCTCGCTCAGCGCCGGCGAGGCCTCGATGAGCTGGCGCGCCTGCTGCGCGTTCGGCGCGGGAGGCGTCGTCGCCTTTTCGGCCGCGGTCGTCGTCGGCGGGGCGGGCTCGTTCGAGCAGGCGGCGAGGAGGAGGGCGATCGCGAGCGTACGCTTCATGCCGAGAGTGTATCCAACTCCTCCCGCGTCAACTCGCGCGTCTTGCCGGACTCCAGGTCGCCGATGGAGATCGGGCCGATGGCGATGCGCGCCAGTTTCAGCACCTTCGCCTCCAGCGCCTCCACCATTCTCCTCACCTGCCGGTTCCGCCCCTCGGTGATCGTGATCTCGAACGTGGCCGGCCCGAGCCGGTTCACGAGTGCCGGCCGCGTCGGCCCGTCGCGCAATTCAATGCCTTGTCGAAGAAGGTCGAGCTGCTCGTCCGACAGCACCTTCGACGCCTTGACGCGATACGTCTTCGGCACGTGATAGTCGGGATTCGTGAGCCGCTCCGCGAACGCGGTGTCGTTCGTCAGGATCAGCAGCCCGCTCGTGTCCATGTCGAGCCGGCCGACGGGAAAGAGGTAGCGGTCGCGATCGGGGAGGAGGTCGAAGATCGTCTTCCGCCCCTCGGGGTCGCGGTACGTCGTCAGGTAGCCGGTCGGCTTGTGCAGGAGCAGGTACTTCGACTCCGCCTGCTGCAGCGGCTTGTCGTCGAAGGTGATGAGGTCGCGCTCGAGGTCGACCCAGCGGTTCGGATCCCCCTCCACCCGCCCGTTCACCTTCACCCGCCCCGCGCCGATCCACTTGCGCGCCTCCGTCCGCGACCCGACCCCGGCCTTCGACAGCACGCGCTCGAGCGTCTTCAGCGGCCGGTCGCCGGGAGGCGGAGCCTTGACGGATTTCGGCGGCGGCTTCACGCGCGAAGGCTACTGCGCCGCGCGCCGGAACACCATGTCGAACGTCCTCTCTGGAGCGACGGGCTCTCAGCCCGTCGACACCGCTGGCCGGGCTGAAAGCCCGGCCCTCCAGGAAGCACGGTCAACGAGGGCCCCTCACGGCGTGATCTTCATCTCCATCGTCGAGCCGATCCTGATGCGCTCGATGTGGCTGTCGCTCTGCGCGACCCACACCTCGTGCAGCTCGCCGGTGTTCGCGTTCGTGAACTGGTACCGGTTCGAGCTCCCCTCGGTGCCGGCGAGCTGCGCCGCCCCCTCTTTCTTCTGCGGGTCGAACGCGAGCGTCACCCGCTGGTAGAGGCGGTTCCCGTAGGGTGGGGCGGGCGCGGGCGTCCACTTGCCGCCGCTCCGGCGCTCCCACGCCACGCCCTGGGGGCCGCTGCTGGCGCGCCACTCCTCACCGTTCGCGCGCACCTCGATGCTCTCCGCACCGATGGTCTTGCGGGTCATCCTTCCCTCCGCCCGCACGCCGCCTTCCTCGATCTCGAAGCGGAAGCCGGGTGTCGAGCGGAGCCAGACCAGCGCCTCCTCGTACGTTCCCTTGATCACCGGCGCCGGCTTGACGGGGGCGGACGCGGCGGCGGGCGGTTGCGACGCGGCGGGAACGGGCGCCGGAGGAGGCGCGGGCGTTTCGCGCGAACAGGCGGCGGTCAGAAGCAGCAAAATAATGAAACGTTCACATCGCATGGGAAGGTGGCAATGCTAACCTCACGTTGAGGCGATCATGCGAACCAATTCGTGGTGGTGGGTGGCGCTCGGCGGGGCGTTGGGGTGCATCGTTTACGGCGCGGTCCAGATGCCGCTCGTCGATGGCGGGGAGTTCCAGCAGGCCGCGATGTTCGCTCCTCCCCCGAAGCCGGCGAAGCAGCCGGTCTTCGTGCCGGAGTTCCCGGCCGAAGAGCTGACGCGCCCCGAGCCGTCGCGCGAAGTGCCGACGCTGATGCAGGTCTCGCAGAAGGAGATCGACAACCGCATCCAGGTCCTGGCGCGCGAGATGGCGGAGATGTGGACGCGCAATCCCGAGGAGCTGGTGGTCGTGATCGACGACGCCGCGCGCTCGATGCCCAGCGCCCCCTCGGTCACGCTGCTCCTGGCCATCGCGCACGCCGAGACCAACGGCATGATCCTCGACGTCTCCGAGGCCGGCGCGGTCGGCCTGGCGCAGGCGACGCCGGTGGCGTATCGCGAGGAAGGGCTGGAAGGAAAGCTCTTCGTCACCACCGACTACCTCATCGGCTCGCGCGCCTACATCATGAAGAAGCCCCTCGGCGACGCCGACACGATCGCGTCGATGATCGTCGACAAGGACACGCCCGCCGTTCGCAGGAAGGCGAAGCGTCTCCTCGCCTCGGCGCGCGACCTGCGCCGTGAAGGCATCGACGAGCTCGACCTCCTCGCGCCGTACGCCTCCAAGCGCTACTTCGCCCGCATCGAGGACATGGACGCGCACAACAAGGCCGTCCTGAGCCGCCTCGGGAAGCTGATCGACAACGGCTCCCGCGCCGAGATCCGCACCTTCCGCAACGCCACGCGCAAGGAGTACCGCGCGCTCAAGGCGACGCAGCTCTCCTCCTGGGTCTCGTACCAGAAGGCGCTGATCGCGAAGCGCGACCGGATGCTCGAGCAGCACTTCGGCATCGACGACAAGCTGGTGAAGAAGAACATGGCCTATGAGGCCAGCGAGTACCTCGGCGAGCACCTCGACGACCGCTTCTCGGCCAAGAGCATGGCCCGCTTCCTCGTGCGCCACCTCGACCGGAAGGCGGAGGAGGCGCGCAAGCTGGCCAGCAGCGACGACGACGTCGAGGCGATGACCGCCGCGCTCTACAACGGCGGCTCGCACAACGTGAAGCGGATGCTGGCGGGCCTGATCCGCACGCTGCCGGAGACCGAGAAGTACATGCGTAAGGTCCCGGCCACCCGCCGCCGCCTCGACAGCGTCATCGCCGGCGCGGCCCTTGGCGAATCGGGAGTGCGGACGCTGCACTGATCGATCTCTCTGGACTGCCGGGCTCTCCAGCCCGGCACCCACCCCCGACGGGCTGAGAGCCCGTCGCTCCAGAAAGAACGGCCGTCATCGCTCCGCCGTTACCAGGTAGTCCAGGCCGTTCACCGTCATCGTCCCGGCGGCGCGTTTCGCGCCGACGGGGTTGAAAGTCGATCTCTCTGGACTGCCGGGCTCTCCAGCCCGGCACCCACCCCGACGGGCTGAGAGCCCGTCGCTCCAGAAAGAACGGCCGTTACCGCTCCGCCGTCACCAGGTAGTCCAGACCGTTCACCGTCATCGTCCCCGCGGCGCGCTTCGCGCCGAGGCGGAGCGAGAACTGGTACTCCTTCAGGTCGGGCGTCGTGACTTCGCCGTCGACGATCGTCACCGGCAGCCGCTGAAAGTCGATCGAGACGAAGCCGGTCCACGTCCCCTTGGTGGCCTGCGCGCCGAAGTAGTCGAGCGCCGTCTCCAGCGGCGTCTCCGTCCGCAGGTGCGGCTCGATGGTGTCGCGCTTGTCGCGCGGATCCGACTTCTGCCAGTACAGACTCGACACGCGCACCGTGACGCCGCTTTCCGGGAGGATGATGCGGCGTGAGTCGCCGTAGCCGTTGGGAGCGCCGCCGGTCGGCTCGCCGACGAAGATCGCATTCGTGTTCTGCTCGAGGTCGATGAGCAGGTGCATGGCGGCGGAGAACGTCCGCCGGCCGGTGAGCACGAAGACGGTGCCCGGCGCCTGCAGCTTCTTCGCGCGGATGAGGGCGTGGACGAGCGGCCGGTTAAGGGAGTTGTTGCCGCCGTAGTTGTCGCGGAGGTCGATCACCAGCCGGTCGACCGGCTGCTCGTCGATGAAGCGGAACAGGCGGTCGACGAAGGCGGCGAACGTCTCCTCCTTCGTGTTCGCGACCTCGTCAAAGTCGAAGAGGACGGCCTTGTCCCGCACCACGAACGACCACGGCCGTCCTTGTGGAGCGGCGGCCGCTCCGGCCGCCGACGGTTCGAAAACAACCGTCCCATCCTCGAACGTCACCGGCACTTCCGCGAGCGACGAGATCACCCCCCGCGCCGCCAGCACCTGCGGCACCGCCAGGTACCCGGCCACGATCTCCTTCTTCTGCCACTCGTTGTCCCCATGCACGACCGGCATCAGCGCCGCGATCGCCTCCTCGGCGGACATGTTCCCGATGCGCAGCACGCGCCGTCCGTCGGTCGTGAACAGCCCCTCGTTGCGGAGCGCGAATCGCAGCGGAATGGCGGTGAACAGCAGCGACGGATCTTTGGGAGGGGCGGTGGTCGCGTGGCCCTGGAAGAAGCCGTGGCTCGCGGCGAGCGGCAGGGTGACGCGGGTGTGGCCGTCGCCGAGGGAGGCCACGATGCGGGCCATCTCCACGATCACCTCGTGCGGCTGCAGCTCCGGCGCGCGGGAGCGGAGCCGTTCGACGTCCGCCAGGAACGCCTCGCGGCTCGTCTTGTGAAAAGGGTTCGGGTGCGTCTTCGGGAGCTCGGTCGCGAGGTGCGTGAGATCGGCGTTCCAGTTGATGGCGAGGGCGAGGAGGAGTGCTTTCATACTTGCTACATACGTAGCAGGCCGCGGAAGGTTTGCTACGAACGTAGCAGGTTCTTCGTCTCGCCCGTGATCAGCCGCGCGCCGCGCTGGTAGGTGAGGTACGCCCAGGCCCACTGCGTGATCACCAGGAACCGGTTGCGGAAGCCGATGAGGAAGAAGAGGTGGATGACCAGCCACGCCATCCAGGCGAGGAAGCCGCCGAACCGCACCCGCCCGAAGTCGGCCACCGCCGCCGCCCGCCCGATCGTGGCGAGCGATCCCTTGTCGCGGTACTTGAACGCGCGCAGCGGCTGCCCCTCCACCGCCCGCTGGAGGTTGAGGGCGGTGTGCTGCCCTGCCTGGATCGCGGCGGGGGCGACGCCGGGGACGAAGCTGCCGTCGTGCTGCCGTGCAGCGGCCAGGTCGCCGAGGACGAAGATCTCCTTGTGGCCGGGCACCGTCAGGTCGGGCTCGACGAGGACGCGGCCGGCGCGGTCGAGCGGCACGCCGAGGGAGCGGGCGAGGGGAGACGCCTGCACGCCGGCGCCCCACAGCACGGTGTGCGTGGGAATGACGCGGTCGCCGGCGCGGACGCCGCGATCGGTGAGCTCCGTGACGTTCGCGCCGAGGATCACCTCGACCCCGAGGTGCACGAGCTGCTTGCGTGCCTTCTCGGAGAGGTCGGGCGGGTAGACCGGCAGCACGCGCTCCTTCCCCTCGATGAGGATGATGCGCGCGCTCTCGGGATGGATGTTGCGGAAGTCGCGCACCATGGTCTGCCGCGCGATCTCGGAGAGTGCGCCGGCCAGCTCGACACCGGTCGGGCCGCCGCCGATGACGACGAACGTCAGGAGCGCCCGCTGCTTCTCCGGATCGCTCTCCCGCTCGGCGGCCTCGAACGCGCCGAGGACGCGGCGGCGGATCTCCAGCGCGTCGTCGATGGTCTTGAGGCCGGGCGCGTCACGCTCCCACTCGGGATGGTTGAAGTAGGAGTGGGTCGCGCCGGTGGCGAGGACGAGCAGATCGTAGGTGAGTGAGGCGCCGTCGGCGAGCTGCACGCGGCGGCTCGCGACGTCGATAGAGGTGGCCTCGCCGAGGATCACCGAGACGTTCTTCTGCCGGCGTAGGATGCCGCGGATCGGGGCGGCGATGTCGCTCGGGTTCAGCCCCGCGGTGGCGACCTGGTAGAGCAGCGGCTGGAAGAGGTGGTAGTTGTGGCGGTCGAGGAGGGTGACGTCGGCGTCGAGGTGGCGGACGCCGCGCGCGGTGTACAGGCCGGCGAAGCCGCCCCCGATGATGAGGATGTGAGGCCGGCGCTCGCTCATGCGGGCGCGAGTCTATTACGCGGAGATACGGGAGGCGAACTCGGCGACGATGCGGCGCATGTCGTCGAGGAGGAAGTGCTCCGTCTCGAGCCTGACCTTCAGCGCCTCGAGGAACGGACGGTCCTCGGCGTCCTCGAGACCCTCTTCGATGGCGGCGAGGTAGCGGTCGGGATCGCCGCCGTACCAGGTGACGAGAATCTGCACGCGCGCGAAGTTCGCGGCGAGCAAGCCATAGGACCAGCGTGGCCCAGCGTCGAGGATCTCGACCTGCGCGGCGGGGTAGACAGAGGGGGACACTTCAGCACTCCTTGATCAGCGGCACTCACCAAGGAGTGACGGCGGGAGGGAATTCCCTACCCCGAAGTTGAGGGCGCGCGGCTAGTCCTTGCCGATCTTCGCCAGCTCCGGCTTGCCCACCCAGCGCCCCCACGAGAAGCAGCGGATGCAGGTGAAGGTGTAGTCGGTGATGCCGGTCTCGCGGTTCGGCTTCGCGTCGGTCTCGACGGGGGACTGGCAGCGGTAGCAGAGGATCGTGTCGCCGCGCTGGATGTTCTCCACCATCCCCTCGACCTGCTGGTCGTAGAACTCCATCTGCCTCGGGCGCTGGCCGATGGTGATGGTCTCCTTCCCGCGCGAGCAGGTGAGGAAGATGTGGTCGGCGAACGTCGTCTGCACGAAGCTCCCGCTCATCGTGGCGCCGGGATGCTTCGGACAAAGGGTCGGCTTGCCGGCCCAGTAGGCGCGGGCAAGCTCGCGGAGCGTTTCGACTTCGGACGGCATGGGGGGAGTTTAGTCGGACAGTTGCGCAGTCGTACAGTCTTACAGTCGTACAGTCTTACAGGGGCTCCGCCGAGTGGGGTTGTCTCTGTCTGTACGACTGTAAGACTGTACGACTACGTGCCCCCCCGCCCCCCCTCCACCGCCTCGAACACGCGCATGAAGTTCGCGCCGAGGACCTTTTCGACGTCGTCCTCGCTCATGCCGCGCTCGAGGAGGCGGGCGGTGAGCGCGGGCAGGGTGGCGGCGGTGCCGAGGCCTTCGGGGAGGGAGGGGACGCCGTCGAAGTCGGTGCCGATGCCGACGTGGTCGATGCCGGCCACCGACGCGGCGTGGAAGACGTGGTCGGCGACCTGGTCGAGTGTGGCCACGGGGCAGCCGAGGCCCTGGAACCACTGCAGGTAGGCATCCCAGTCGGTGCGGTCGTCCGGCATCTCTTCGGTGCCGCCGGTCGGGTCGCCGTTCTTCTTGCCCGGCTTCTGCGCGTTCATGATCACCTGCGCCACCTCGTCGCTGATGAAGGCGGAGAAGAAGTTGATCATGCAGACGCCGCCGTTCGCGGCGAGCGCGCGGAGCATGTCGTCCGTCATGTTGCGCGGATGGCGGCAGAGCGCGCGGCAGGACGAATGGGTGGCCACGATCGGGACGCGGGTGGTCTCGATCACGTCCCGGAACGCGTCGTCGGAGACGTGCGAGATGTCGACGATCATGCCGAGGTCGTTCATGGTGCGCACGACGTCCCGTCCGAAGTCGGTGAGGCCGCCGTGCCGCGCGACGTCGCCCGACGAGTCGCACCAGTTGTTCGTGTTCACGTGCGTGAGCGTCATGTAGCGGGCGCCGCGTCCGTAGAGCTCGCGCAGCGTGTCGAGCGAGTCCTCGATGGCGTGGCCCCCCTCGACGCCGATCATCAGCGCGATCTTCCCCTCGGTCTTCGCCTTGCGGATGCCGGCGGCGCTGACGCAGAGGGTGAGCGCGTCGGGGCGTCGTGCCGCCTCTTCCTCGATCACGTCGATGAGCTGGTGCGCGAACCTGGCCGCGCCCCGTCCGGCGTAGAACGGCGGCACGTAGGCGGCGAAGAAGGAGGCGGTGATGCCGCTCTCCTGCAGCGTGCGCAGGTCGGCCTGCGCCTCGGTGTCGTGCTCGTCGAGGTGCACGTTGTGGCGGAGCAGCCGGTAGGGCGTGTCGCAGTGTCCATCGACGATGATGGCGCGGCGGTGGACCGCGTCACTCACGGAAATACTCATCGATCCGCTCGAGCTCCTTCGCCACTTGCGCGACGTCGTCGAAGACGAACTCCGCCTTCGCCAGCGACTCCTCGGGGAACCCGCCGCATCGCACCGCCGCGATCGCCGATGCCATACGATGCGCCGCGAGGATGTCGTACGGCGTGTCGCCCACGACGAGAGTCCGCGCCGGATCGCCTTTCACGCGCTCCAGCGCCGCCTGGAAGATTTCCGGAGAGGGCTTCGAGAACTTCGCGTCTTCCTTCGACGTCGTGCCCTCGAGGAGATCGCCGACGCCGAGAAGCTCGACATAGTACTCGACCTCGTCAGGGTTGGATGACGAGGCGAAGGCGATCTTCAGTCCGCGCCGTTCCATCTCCCGGATCCCCTCGACGGCGCCGGGGAAGGGCTGCACGCTCTCCATGTAGTCGCGCTTCCAGAGCTCGCCGCGGTACTCCTTCAGCTTCTCGCCGATCTCGCGCATCTCGCGCGCGTTGAGCGTGTCGGGGACGAGGAGGTCGCCCCCCTTGCCGATCTGGGAGCGGATGACGTCCCACGGCACCGCTTTGCCGAAGTGGGCGAACGCCTCCACCCAGCACTTCGCATGTTTGTCGTTGGAGTCGATGAGGGTGCCGTCGACGTCGAGGAGGAGGGCCTGCAGTCGTAAAGTCACGGTCGGCGTTCTGCAAATGGGCGGCCTACCGTTTCACGCAGACGTAGAGGGCGTGCCCTTTCGGCAGGCGGCGGCGCCCGTACGAGCGGCGCACCCTCACGCGAAAGCCGCGCAGCAGCGACAGCACCTCGGCGCGCTCGTACAGCTCCAGCAGGTGCACTTCCTCGTCGCGGCTCGCCTCGCGGAACGTGAAGACGCGGCGGGTGACGGTGAGGCCGTCGCTCTGCTTGATGGCGATGACCGACCAGGCGTCGCCGCCGGTGCGCACCTCGTCGTACGCCGGATAGGAGCCCCGCTCGGCAACGTCGAACAGCAGCAGCCCGCCCGGCCGCAGCGCGTTCGCGGCCTCCGGCAGGAACGAGCGCATGTCGCCGTAGTTGAGCACCTCTCCCATGGCCACGATCGCGTCGCACTTGGGCAGCTCCGCCGTCTCGAACGACGCCACCTCGAAGCGCGCCCGCGGTGCCGTCTGCCGCGCCAGCTCGATCATGGAAGGCGAGGCGTCGAAGCCCAGCACCTCGAAGCCGGCGTCCGTCAGCTCCCGCGCCAGGATGCCCGAGCCGCATCCGACCTCCACCACGAATGCGCCGGGAGGGAGGAGGCCGATCACGAAAGGCGCCGACGATTCGGCGAACTCGCTGAAGCCCTGATGGTGGATGTAGGCGAGGTCGCGGCGGTACATCACCGCTCCGCGTCGCTCCGGATCGTGCGCAGCATCATGATCCGGATCAAGCCGCTGAAGGGGCGGATCAGCATCCAGTAGAGGCGGAACTTCCAGCGCGACTCGTCGGAGCAGAGGACGCGCGTCTCGGTCGACAGCCGCGTCACCGCGCCCTCAGGCTTGACGAAGAAGTTCCATGCGCCGCGGGCGACGTTGCCGGTGACGGGACCGGCGAAGGTCTCGGCCGAGACCTTGTGCAGTTTGCAGCGGGGGTTCCAGAACGGGCCCTCGATCCCGAGCACCATCTCGCGCGGCGGGTCGTCGGCCAGGAGCTCGAAGCCGGGCGGCGGGAACTCGCGAGGACCGCTCTTCATCCCCCGCATCGCGAGCAGCACCTGCACCACGCGGCTCTTGCCGAGATGCGACGTGCGGCAGGCGGCGTAGACGCGCTCCGGCGTCGCCCGGATGGTGATCGCGTGCCGCTCAAAGAAGTCGCAGTGCGGCATCAGACGGTCGAGAAGCATGTGAAGCGGCGGAATTGAAAATTGAAAATTGAAAATTGAAAGATCGGAGCTTCGCTGTTGCCACACACGGTGCCGATTTTTCAATTCTCAATTTTCAATTTTCAATTTCCAACTTCCCCCTGCCGGTGCGCCTCGAGGAACGTCTGCGGCTTGGTGAACGTCTTGGCCATGCCGAGGCCGCGGTTGATCTCGTTGAGCGAGACCTTGCCGGTGGCGACGGCGGCTCCGAGCTGGAGATAGGTCTTCAGCCGGCCGCGGTGCTTGTAGCGGACGTTCAGCGAGTGCTGCCAGAGCGCCGAGTACTCCTCGTAGAACTCCTCGAGCGGCAGCTTCGTCGGCAGAACGGTGTGCACGATGTCGTACATCTCCCACTCGTGCGTCGTCACCTGCTTGCTGGCGGAGTCCCAGAGGTCGGTGCCGGGGAGCGGCGTGAGGATCGAGAAGCCGCTGTTGTAGGCGCCCATGGTTTCGATCCAGTCGCGCAGCCGCTTGAAGTCGTCGCGGTCCCACGCCGGGTCGACGATGAAGTTTGGGGTGAAGCCGACGCCGAGGTCCTTGAGGATGTTGATGGCCTGGACGTTGTTGTCGGCGGTGTTCTTCTTGTTGACCGCCTTCAGCCCCTCGTCCGTCACCGACTCCAGGCCGAGGAAGATGGCCAGGTCGCCGCAGTCCTTCCACTGTTTGATGAGGTGGGGGAACTTGCAGATGATGTCGGTGCGCGTCTGCACGGTGAAGTACTTGCGGATCCCGGAGGCCTTGATCTGCTTCCCCATCTCCTCGCCGCGCTTCACGTTCATCCAGAAGATGTCGTCGGTGATGAAGATGTTGGGGGCGCTGATCTGCTCGAGCTCCCGCACCACCCGCTCCGGCGACTTCTCGCGGAACGTCGACTCGTGAAACTTCCAGACCGAGCAGAAGTTGCACTTGAAGGGGCACCCGCGGGCCGTCTCCATGAGCGCCAGCGGCTTGCGGAAGTTGATGTAGTACTTGTCGGCGTAGTGCGCGATGAGGTGGCGGGCGGGGAGGGGATAGGTGTCGAGGTTCGGACGCGACGGCGCGTGCCCGGTGAAGTGCCACTTCTCCCCGTCGCGCACCCACAGCCCTTCGACGGTTTTCAGCTCGCGCGCGTCGCGCAGGGCGTTGACGAGCGGCGGCATCACCTCTTCGCCGTCGCCGGTGGCGATGGCGTCGATGGCATCGTGGAGGAACCAGTCGGGATCGCGGGAGGCGTCGTGTCCGCCGATGACGACGAAAGCCTTCGGCATCTCCTGCTTGATCTTCTGCGCGAGGCGGATGGTGCGGTTGCGCTCCGTCGTGAAGTTGCACTGCAGGCCGACCACGTCGGGATCGAAAGCCTTGCAGTCGGCCAGGCCCTTCTCCTCGCCGTCAATGCGGAGGTCGAAGACCTTGCAGGCGTGGTGGTCCTGTTCGAGACAGGCGGCGACGCAGATCGGTCCGAGCGGCTCGACGAACGTGAGCATCTCCAGGCCGAGGATGCCCCCCACGGGAGGCTTGATGAAGGCGACTTTCATGGAATTGGTTGTAACACTACCAGACTTTGGTCCCCGTGCTGCCTTCATCAAAGATTCATGAGTGCCCGCTAATTTCAGCGGCATGAGAAGACTGCTCCTCGTCCTCCTGCTCGCCGCCACCTCCGTCTCCACCGTCGATGACCGCGTCAACGCCACCCTCGCCGCCCTGAACGGCACGGCCGAGGATTGGGAGACCTATTCGCAGCAGGCGTTCACGAAGAGCGCGCTCTCGGGAGGGCCCGACAAACGGCGGCAGCTCCACGAGACGCTCCGCCGCGACTTCGGAAAGCTCGTCCCCGGGACGATCAGCCGCCCCTCTCCCACCTCGGTGCGCATCACCCTGGAGAGCAAGGGGGGCATGCCGGCCGTGCTGAGGCTGGAGCACGAGGCCGAGCCGCCGTACCGTCTCACCTCGCTCTCGGCCGGCATCGGCGCCGGCGCCCAGGACCGCGGACCGCGCCTGCCGCCGCCGCCGATCCGCGGGAGCATGACCGCCGCCGAGCTCACCGAGGCGCTCGACCCCTACCTGCATCGGCTGACGGCGAACGAGCTCTTCTCGGGCGTGGTGCTCATCGCGAAGGAGGGCAGGCCGCTCTTCGAGCGGGCATACGGCCTCGCCAGCCGCACGTACGGTGTGCCGAACCGCACCAGTACCCGCTTCGACATCGGCTCGATCAACAAGATGTTCACGGAGACGGCCATCGCCCGCCTCACGGCGGAGAAGAAGCTCGCGCCCGGCGACACGATCGGGAAGCACCTGCCGGATTACCCGAACGTCGCCGCACGCGGGGCCACCATCCGCCAGCTCCTCGACCACCGCGGCGGCTTCGCCGACTTCTTTCCGAAGATGACCGAGCTCCCGCTCGGCGCGTTCCGCTCGAATCGCGACTGGTACGAGTACGCCGCGCCGTTGCCGCTCGACTTCGAGCCGGGTACCGCCCGCCAGTACTGCAACTCCTGCTTCGTCGTCCTCGGCGAGATCATCGAGCGCGTCTCCGGCATCCCCTACGAGCAGTACATCCAGCGTCACGTGTTCGACCCCGCCGGCATGAAGCAGACCGGCTTCTTCCACCGCGACTCGCTGGCCGCCGACGTCGCCACCGGCTACACGAGGGAGCGTGGGCCGATGCGATCCAACGCCTTCGAGCACGGCGCCGCCGGCAGCGCGGCGGGCGGGGCCTACTCGACCGCCGCCGACCTCCTTGCCTTCGAGCGGTGGGCTGCGAAGTCGGGCGCGGAGCGTGGCTACGCCGGCGGCGCTCCCGGCGTCAACGCGGCCATCGAGAACGGGCACTGGACCGTGATCGTCCTGGCGAACCTCGACCCGCCGGCCGCGAGCGGCCTCGCGCCGGCGCTGTACAGGGCGCTGCAGGAGTAGGCCACAGCGCACGCTTCTTTCAGATAACATCGTACGTCCATCGTGACGTCCGACGCCCCCGATCCCTTCCGTGCCGCATTCGAACAGGCCGTCGTCGGCGTCGTCTTCGCCGACCTGGAAGGGCGCGTGCTGCGGGCGAACGACGCGTTCCTCCGCATCATCGGCAGGACGGCCGAGGAGGTCCTCGGCCGGACGTCCTTCGAATACACGCACCCCGCCGACCGCGCTCTGAACGGCGAACAGATCCGCCGCCTGCACGGGGGCGACATGGAGCGGACGACGTGGGAGAAGCGCTACCTCCGCCGCGACGGCTCTGTGGTGTGGGCGCTCGTCAACCTCTCCCCCTCGCGTGACGAGGTGGGAACGGTCACGCATCTCATCGGCGTCGTGCAGGACATCACCGACCGCAAGCGCACCGACGAGGAGCTGGCGGAGGCGCGCCGGAAGCTCGACTCCGCGCTGAGCGCGGGCGAGGTGGCCACGTTCGAGTGGGACGTCGACCGCGACCGCCTCTGGGGAGACGCCAACTTCGACCGGATCTTCGGCGTGCACCTCGATCCCGACGGCAGCGCGCCGCTCGCGCGGTTCGTGGAGGCGATCAATCCCGACGACCGCCCGCTGGTGCTGGAGCGCGTGGGGCGCACCGTCGCCACCGGGGTGCCGTACGAGGCCGAGTACCGCATCTTCACCGGCGAAGGCACCATGCGCTGGGTCATCGCCCGCGGGCGCGTCGCGCGCGACGAGGTCACCGGCGCGATGCGCTTTCCCGGCCTGCTGCTCGACATCACCGAGCGCCGCGCGCTCGAGGAGCGGTTCGAGCGCCAGACGCGCATCTACGACACCATCCTCTCGACCACCGACGACTTCGCCTACCTCTTCGACCTCGAGGGGCGGTTCCTCTTCGCGAACCGCCGCCTGCTCGAGGTCTGGGGAACGACGCTCGAGGGGGCGATCGGCAAGACCTGTTACGACCTCGGCTACCCCGAATGGCACGCCGACATGCACATGCGCGAGCTGCGCGAGGTGATCGAGACGCGGCGGCCGATCAAGGGAGAGGTGCCCTACCTCGCGCCGACCGGCATCTACGGCGTCTACGAGTACATCTTCACGCCGGTCTTCGACGCGAACGGAGAGGTGGAGGTCATCGCCGGCACGACGCGCGACGTCACGGCGCGCAAACAGGCGGAAGAGGAGCAGCGGCGGCTCGCGTCGGAACTGCGCCTCGCGCTCGACGCGGCGGAGATGGGCTGGTGGCAGTTCGACCTCGAGACCGGCATCGTCTCCTCGGACGCACGCGTGCAGGAGCTGTTCTCGATGTCGCAGGCGCAGCTTCCCTACGCCGAAGTGATCCCCCGCATCTTCGAGGAGGACCGGGCGCTGGTCGAGGCGGCCGTCCGCGCGGCGATCGATCCTCACGCGCCGCGGCCGTACGACGTGGAGTATCGCGTGCGGCAGTCCGACGGCTCGATCCGCTGGATCGCCGCGCGCGGGCAGTCGTCGTTCGCCGGGGAAGGGGAGGCGCGGCGCGCCGTGGCGATGGTCGGTATCGCGCTCGACGTCACGGAGATCCGGACGTTCTCCGACGTCAATCGCCAGTTGCTGGAGTCGGAGCGGCGGGCGCGAGGCGAGGCGGAGGCGGCGAGCCGCATCAAGGACGAGTTCCTCGCCACCCTGAGTCACGAGCTGCGCACGCCGCTCAGCGCCATCCTCGGCTGGGCGCAGGTCCTGAGCCGTGGCGGGAACTCCATCGACGAGGTTGCCGAAGGGCTGGGCGTCATCGAACAGAACGCGCGCGCGCAGGGGCAGCTCATCGACGACCTGCTCGACATGAGCGGCATCATCTCCGGGAAGGTGCGCCTCGACGTGCGGCCGATCGACGTCGCGTCTGCCGTGGTCGCCGCGATCGAGACCGTGCAGCCGGCGGCGAACGCGAAGGGCGTGCGCATCGAGCCGGCGCTGGTGTTCGGCGTGCCCGTCACCGGCGACGCCAGCCGCCTGCAGCAGGTCTTCTGGAACCTGCTCACGAACGCGGTGAAGTTCACACCGTACGGCGGCCGGGTCGAAGTGCGCATGGACCGGACGGCGGCGGAGGTCGAGGTGACGGTGACGGACTCCGGCGAGGGGATCTCGCCCGAGTTTCTGCCGTACGTCTTCGAGCGCTTCCGCCAGGCCGACGCCACCACCACCCGCCGCCACGGCGGCCTCGGACTGGGACTGGCGATCGTGAAGAGCCTCACCGAGTCGCACGGCGGGACGGTGCGCGTCAGCAGCGGCGGCCTCGGGCTCGGCGCGTCGTTCACGGTGTCGATCCCGCTGCTCTCCGCCCGGCCGTCACCCGCGTCTCCCCCCGAGCGAAGGCAGGTGCAGCAGCCGGAGATGTTCGCCCCCGACGCCTGCGCGAGTCTCGAGGGCCTGCGCGTGCTGGTGGTCGATGACGACGCCGAGGCGCGCCGCCTCCTGACCCGCTTCCTCAAAGACTGCAAGGCGGTGGTCGATACCGCGTCGTCGGCCTCGGAAGCGCTCGAGGCGATGGACGACAGGCACTACGACGTGCTGGTCAGCGACGTCGGCATGCCGGGCGAGGACGGCCACTCGCTCGTGCGCAAGGTGCGCACCCGCGGTCTGGCACTGCCGGCCGTCGCCGTCTCCGCCTACGCACGGCCGGAAGACCGCGCCATGTCGCTCGACGCCGGGTTCGACCTGCACCTCGTCAAGCCGATCGACCCAGCCGCGCTGATCGCCGCGCTGGCGACGGTCACGGCGCGGACATAGGCCGGCGACGATTTTGGGTGCTGTCATAGTGAAAATAGACGCCCCGTGACAGTTGGGTTACAGCCGAATTTGGAAACGCAGGTCCGGGGACATCCAGGTGCATTCCCGTCTAGCCTGACGATCAAAATGACTCGAGCACTCCTCGCCCTGCTTCTCGCGCTCGCACAATTCCAGGTAGCCGCGGCGCCGCGCAGGCGGGCGGTGCAGCATCCGGCACCGTTCGTCACGCCGGCGGCCATCGTGACAGCGGCACATCAGGCGGCCGAAGCTGCCTTGGCGGCGGGCGTGCCGGCGGTTCAGATCGCGGTGTACGAGGGCGGCCGGGTCGTCTACTCCGAGGCGTTCGGCGTGACCGATAAAGTGACCGCGACTGCCGCAACACCGCAATCGGTGCTGCAGATCGCGTCGGTCACGAAGCAATTCACATCAGCGGCGATTCTCCGCCTTGCCGAGCGGGGGGCTCTGACGCTCGACGACCGCATCGAGAAGTTCGTCCCGGAGTTCAACCCCCGTGGAGAGACGATCACCCTGCGGCACCTCCTCACCCACACGTCGGGAGTTGCTCGCGACTGGATGCCGCCCGCGACGAACCTCCTCGCGCCGGCGACACGTCAGCAGGTCATGAACGGAATCAACGCGAAACCGTTCGATTTCACGCCCGGCACCATGTGGAGCTACAGCAACTCCGGCTACATGCTACTCGGCTATGCGATCGAATCGATCACCGGCAAGTCGTACGCCGAGTTCATTCAGCATGAATTCGCGTTGCCGCTCGGGCTCCTCGATACGGGGGTGTGTGGAACGAACAACCTGCCGGTGCCTGCAGGGTACGGCCCGAACGGGAAGCTGCCGGCAATCCACGCGACCGTTCTCTGGTCGAGCGGGTCATTCTGCTCCACCGCAACCGATCTCGCACGGTGGGCGCACCTCCTCGCAACCGGCCGCGTCCTCCTGCCTGCTTCGTACGCGGCGATGACCACCCCTGCACAAGTCGACTTCAACAACATGCCGCCTTACGGCCTCGGCCTGATGCTGGCTCCGCAGATCGGGCATGAGGCCGTATTCCACGGCGGCGCAGTCGGTGGCTTCCAGAGCTTTCTCATCTATTTCCCCGCTCGCCAGGTCTCTGTTGCAGTCATCACGAATGCGTTCCCCGCCCCGGCCGCCGGCAACCCGCAGATGATCGCGGTGACCGTCGCGAAAGCTGCGCTCTCCGCGCTCGAGGGGGCCGTCGATGCGGTTTCGAGCTCCGTCGATCCGTCCGCATCGCGTCGACGAGTCTACGGACATGCTTGAAGCACCTCCGGGACATGCTTAGTGCGACTCCGGACATGCTTAGTCCGACTCCGGGACATGCTTAGTACTTCATTCGTTAACTTCGATCACGCTGCGAGTGGGAGGTCAGCCAGCTTCGCGAGGTATCGGTGCAACTCGTCGCGCGTGAACTTCCACTTGAATGGCTGACCCAACTTCGTGAACCTGTCCTGAAACGCGAGGATTGTTCGCTCCAGATGCTGCAGAGATTTGAAGTCATTCGGTGTACCGGCGTGTGCACGAGGATCAGATTCGGCCATTTCTTCCGGAGGCGTTCACAAGCCGCCTGTCCACGATGTGACGACCCGTTGTCGACGATCCAGAACACCCGAGCTGCGGACCGATACGGCTCCTGTTCCATGAAGTGGTCTACGAGCTTGCCAAACGGAACGATGCCGGTCGTCTGGTCGCACCGCCCGAACACGTTCGCTCGGTGGACGTCGTACGCGGCCAGGTACGCCAGCGCGCCATTGCGTTCGTACTCGTGCTCGAACCGACCCGGTTGGTTCGTGTCAGGCGGTGTGCTCGGATGTTTGCGTCGGCGCGCTTGAATGCTCGTCTTCTCGTCAGCCGTAATGACGAAGTCCTTTTTGCCAAGCGGCTTACCGTCCCACATGCGATGGTAGAGATCCAGCACGAGCGATCCTTTGCCCGAGAAATCAGGATCTCGCGGAAAGATCCACGGTCGGTGCGTCCAGGGGCGAAGCCCATCTTCGTGGAGCCACTCCCACAACGTGGTCACGCTAATCGCCTCGACCACTCCTCTCTCGATCACAACGCGCCGGATCTCTTCGATGCTGAAACGCTAAAACGGCAACTCCAGCTGCGCCGGCAGTTCGCAAGCAACTGCCTTGACCGATGCGATCTCGCTAGGGGGAAAAACGTGCCGGTCGTCCTGACCGCGGTCGCTCTTCGAGTGCATTCAGACGCTCCTCGAAGAACCTCTTCCGAACCCGGCTTACGAACGAACGCGTGCAATCAAGCCGAGCCGCGATGTTCGCGCTCTCCATCCCATCCGCAGCATAGAGAACAATTCGTGCGCGAACCACCTGTCGATACGGTGCATTCGACGACCGCGCACGTTCCGTAAGCGCCGACCGTTCATCCTCGCTGAGCTCAATCCGATATGGCGTCGTCCACCTCACGCCCACCCTCCCAAATTGTTTCCACCAAGATTACTCCTGTGCGCGAACTTAGCGAATGGAGTACTTAGTCCGACTCCGGGAGATGCTTAGTGCGACTCCGGACATGCTTAGTGCGACTCCGGGACATGCTTAGTGCGACTCCGGGACATGCTTAGTGCGACTCCGGACATGCTTAGTCCGACTCCGGGACATGCTTAGTGCGACTCCGGGACATGC
>DASWNW010000047.1:0-43703 GCA_036399015.1 Thermoanaerobaculia bacterium
CTGCCGAACGCGCCACTGCCGCGCGCGCCGTCGAAGAGCGCATTGCCTCCGAACGCGCCGCCGCTGAGAAACGGGCCGAGGAGCGCATCGCCGCTGAACGGACCACGGCCGCGCGGGCGGTGGAGGGGCGCATCGCGTCGGAACGTGCCGCCGCAGAGAAGCGCGCCGAGGAGCGGATCGCCGCTGAACGCACCACTGCCGCGCGCGCGGTCGAAGAGCGCATTGCCTCGGAACGTGCCGCCGCCGAGAAACGCGCCGAGGAGCGCATCGCCGCTGAACGGACCATGGCCGCACGGGCGGTGGAGGAGCGCATCGCAACCGAACGCGCCGCTGCCGAGAAACGCGCCGAGGAGAGGATCGCTGCCGAACGCACCACTGCCGCACGAGCCGTGGAAGAGCGCATCGCATCCGAACGCGCCGCCGCCGAGAAACGCGCCGAGGAACGCATCGCCGCGGAACGCGCCACTGCAGCACGCGGCTTGGAACAGCGGCTCGCCTCCGAACGCGCCGCTGCCGAGAAACGGGCCGAGGAGCAGATCGCGGCCGAGCGGGCCAGCAGCGAGCGGGAAACGGCGGCGCGCATCGCCACCCTCCGCGCCGGGGTCGAACAGGCAGCGGAACAGAAGATCGCGGCCGAGCGGGCGGCGATGCAGCGCATCTCCGAGGAGCGGATCTCGGCCGCACGCGTCGCGGCGGAGAAAGACGCGCAGGAACGGATCTCCGCGGCCGAGGCGGAGCGGCGGCGGGCCCTTCTGACCAGCCTGCGGGAGGCGGAGACGCTGGCCATCGCCGGGCAGCTCGCCGAGGCCAACCGCATCTACTCCGCGCTCGCGCAGAGCCCCACCTCCACCCGCGAGGCCATCGCCGCCGCCGCGGCCGGCCTCTACCGCACCGGCGCGTTCCAGGAGGCGGTCCGCGGCTTCACCCGCCTCGGCACGTTCAACCGCGGCGAGGACGACCTCCGCTACTACTACGCCGTCTCCCTCTACGAGATCGGCCGCTACGTCGAGGCGCGGCAGGAGCTCGCCGCCGCCCTCCCCAGCCTGCAGCGCACCGACGACGTCGAGCGCTACCGCGTCAAGATCGAGCAGAGCGCCGCCCAGCAGGCGGTGAAGAAGTCGCCATAATTCCTCCTTGCCGCCCGGACTTACTCCCGGTAATACTGGCGCCGCGCATCCCAGGAGAGCTTCAGCAACGTGACCCTGCCGGCGAGTTTGTTTGGAAGGAGAGAGTTCCATGGCTGATGAGGAACCAAAAGATCTGAACATCGTCATCACCGAGATTCAGTCGGCGATCGCCGCCATCACCGACAAGCTGGACAAGGTCGGCGGCCGGTGGCAGTGCAACGAGTGCTCGTGCGGCCCCTGCGCCGGACCCGTCACCTTCTGCCACCCCTGCATCATCCTCTGTGCGCTCTGCCACAGCGGTCCGGTGCAGTGCCAGCTCTGCATCCCGCAGCCGTTCTGCCAGCTCTGCATCCCCCCGCAGTTCTGTCAGCTCTGCACCCCGCCGCAGTTCTGTCAGCTCTGCATCCCCTGCCAGCCCTGCCAGCAGTGCGGTCCGTGCGCGCAGTGCCAGAGCGGCCCGGTGCAGTGCGTCACCTGCGTGCAGTGCACGGCGCAGTGCGTCACCTGCGTGCAGTGCGGCCCGGTGCAGTGCGTCACCTGCGTGCAGTGCCAGAGCGGTCCGGTGCAGTGCACGCCGTGCGTGTTCCGCTGCGCCGTCTGTACCAACTGCGCGAATTGCGCGACCTGCACCCAGTGCTCGACGCAGTGCGCGCAGTGCACGTCCGGCGGCGGCGCGTAGCCCCGTCTTAGTCCGAGAGTGGTCGGGATGCGCAAACCGACGCCGGCAGGGTCCCTTACAATCGACTTCCACACGTACGTATGAAGAAGATCCGCCTGAGCCCCTCGGCCAGCATCACCACCACGCATTCCGGCGTCCTGCTCCGCTCCGACCTCGGCACGTTCCAGTTGCAGGGGGAGGACGTCCGGCTCTTCGTCACCTCCATCGTCCCGCTCCTCGACGGCACCCGCGACGCCGCCGCCGTCGCGGCCGCGCTCCCCGGCTACTCCGCCGAAAGCGTCACGAACTTCCTCACGCTCCTGCAGTACAAGGGGCTCGTCGAGCCGGTGCCCGAGTCCGACCGCCGCCTCGCCGAGGAGCGGTTCTTCCAGAAGTGGGGCCTCGGGGAAGGGGCCGCGCTGTCGCGCCTCGCCGACGCCCGCGTCGCCGTCGCCGGCCTGGAGCCGTGGGGAGCGAACGCCGCGATCGAGCTCGGCGTCGCCGGCATCCGGCACCTCCAGCTCCTCGACAACGCCACCGTCTCCGCCGACGACATCCTCGGCGTGCGCGCCTTCACCGCGGACGACCGCGGCCGCCTCCGCCGCGATGCCGTGCGCGACGCGATCGTGCGCCTCGCCGACGACGCCGAGGTGACGGCGGGGCCGATCGCGATCGGCGAGGGAGAGCGCTTCACGCTCGACGGATCGTTCGAGCTCATTGTGATCGGCCTCGATCGCGACGACGTCTACCTCCTCCGCCGCATCGCCGCCTACGCGCACGAGCAGCGCGTGCGGACGATCCACGGGCATCTCGACGGCTTCGAGGCCTGGATCGGCCCCGCGGTCGTGCCGGGCGACACCGCCTGCTGGAACTGCTTCCGCCTCCGCCGCCTCGGCGCGGCCGATCACGTGCAGTCGGCGCTCGAGCTCGACGCCTCCCTCAGCGCCGCCCCCGGCGCGTCGCGCGCGCGCGCTTTCCTCGCCCCGATGGCCGGCCTGGCCGGGCAGGCGCTGGCGATGCACGCCATCAAGCTGCTCGTCCCCTACTCCGACTCCCGCCTGCCGGGACGCTTCCTCGTGCAGAACCTCGTCACCGGCGACAGCGCGCTCCACAAGGTGCTGCGCATGCCCTGGTGCGACGTCTGCGGCGGCGCCGCCGGCCAGCAGCCGAAGGACGACGCGAAGCCGCGCAATCTCTCGACGGCCAACGACGTCGAGGAGCTCAAGAACGCGCTCGAAGGGATCGTCGACCGCCGCGTCGGCATCATCAAGATCCTCAGCTCCGACTCTATCGGCGGCCTGCCGCCGCAGGAGCTGCCGATCGCCGCCACCGCGCTCGTCTCCGCCTACACCGACGGCACGCAGCGCCACCTGCACGCCACCGACCCGCAGATCGGCTCCGGGAAGGGGCTGAACAAAGTCGACGCGCTGATCGGCGCGGCCGGCGAGGCGATCGAGCGCTACTCCGCCGCGCGCTATCGCAAGAGCGATCTGCACGTCTCCCCCACCGCCTCCATGGAAGGGGAGTTCGTCGACCCGCGGCGGCTCTGCCTCTACTCGGAGGAGCAGTACGCGCAGCCCGGCTTCCCGTACGCGCGCTTCGACGCCAACCGCCCGATCCACTGGACGCGCGGCTGGTGGTTCGGCACGGGCGAGCCGGTGTGGGTGCCGGCGCTGCCGGCGTACTTCAACTTCGAGGCGTGCTCGCACGAGTACTTCTGCCAGGTCTCCTCGAACGGGCTCGCCGCCGGTGCCGACGTCGAGGACGCGGCCATGCGCGCGCTCTTCGAGCTGATCGAGCGCGACGCCTTCATGCTGACCTGGCTCTGCCAGCTCCCGGCGCGCCGCATCCTCGTCGACGACTCCGTCGAGCCGGCGGTGCGCGAGGTCATCCGCCAACTGAACCACCGCGGCGCGGAGGTCGAGCTGTATCTCCTCGACGGCACCGATCTCGACGTCCCCACCGTGATGTGCCTCGCCCTCGGCGACGGGCAGACGCTCCCCGCCGCCTCGGTGGCGCTGGCGTGTCATCTCGATCCGCGCGTCGCCGTGCGCAAGGCGGTGCTCGAACAGGGGCACGTCGGCCCCTACCTCACCCGCAAGCTCACCGAGCATGCCGTGCCGGCGACGCCGGCCGACGTGCACACGCTCGAAGACCACGCCGCCTACTACTTCACGCCGGAGCGGCTGCCGGTCTTCGATTTCATCCGCCGCTCCGACCGCCCTCCCATCGCCGCGCGCGACCTCCCGGCGGTGGACGAGGTCTCCGTGGCCGCCTGCGCGGCGCGGCTGGAAAAGGCGGGAGTGCGGGTGGCGGTGGTCGACGTCACCTCGCCCGATCTCCGCGAGTCTCCGTTCCGCGTCGCCCGCGCCATCGGCCTCGACGTGCAGCCGATCCACTTCGGCGAGCGCTTCCGCCGGCTGGTCAGCCCGCGGCTGGAGAAGCACAGCGGCGGCCGTCCGCTCAATCCGCATCCGCACCCCCTGGCGTGAGGAGAGGAACCATTGCCCGAGCAGGACATCGACGCCGCCCGGCTCTATCACCTCAACTCCTCGAACGTGCGCACCGCGGCCGGGCAGCTTCCGCCCGATCCGGAGCAGAAGCCGCTCGCGCGGAGGGTGTACGCCGGGGCGCGCCGCGTGCGGCTTCCGGGCGCCGACCTCGACCTGCCGACGCCGCTCGGCGCCGCGCTGGCCCTGCGCCGCTCCCGCCGCGATTACGCTGAGACGCTGCTCCCGCTGCCGCTCCTCGGCCGCCTCCTCTATTCATGCGCCGCCGTCACCGGCTCGATGGCCTTCGAGGGCATTGCCGCCGGGACGCGCACGTACCCCTCCGGCGGCGGCCTCTATCCATTAGAGATCTACCCGGTCGTGCAGCGCATCGAAGGGCTCGATGACGGGATCTATCACTACGATCCCTGGACGCACGAGCTGGAGGAGGTGCGCGCCGGGAACTTCCACGCGCAGTTCGCCGCGATGACGCTCGGCCAGGAGATGCTGGCCGTCGGCAACGCGATCCTCTTCATCACCGCCATCTTCGACCGCTCCATGTGGAAGTACGGGCAGCGCGGCTACCGCTATACCTGGCTGGAGGCCGGCCACCTCGGTCAGAACCTCTACCTCGCGGCAGGCGCGCTCGGGCTGGCGCCGGTGGCGCTGGGCGGCTTCTACGACGCCGAGGCAAACGCGCTGCTGGGCGTGGGCGAGGGGGAGGAGACGATCTACGCCATCTGCGTCGGGCAGCCGCGGAGCTGATGGTGCGCGTTCTCCTCTGCGGCACGAACTACGGCGCGGCGTACCTGCGCGTCCTGCGGCCGGCCGGCATCCTCGGGCGCAGCGAGCGTTCGCGGGCGATGGCGGCGCATTGCGGCGTGCCGTTCTACCGGAGCGTGGACGAGGCGCGCGAAATCGACGCGGCGGTCGTGGCCATCAGCGGCGATGCCGGGCGAGAGATCACGACCGCGCTGCTCGAGCGGGGCGTGCACGTGCTCGCGGAGCACCCGCAATGGTTCGCGGAGGTCGCCGCGCATCGCCGGACGGCGCGGGAGCATGGCGCGGTCTACCACGTCAACGCCCACTACTCGGACATCGAGGCGGCGGCTGCGTTCGTGGCCACGTTCCGGGCGATGCGCTCGCGCGTGCTGTTCGTCAACCTCCTGTCGAACCCCCGCGCGCTCTACTCCGCGATCGAGCTCCTCGCCCGCGCCATCGGGCCGCTGCAGGGGGTCGAGCTGGAGGTGCTCCCGCACGCGCCCGGCTCCTTCTTCACCATCGCCCGCGCGGGCGTGCTGACGATTCAGGTGCAGAACAGCTTCTCGCCGGTCGACGACGGGTCGGGGAATTGGGTCAGCCACAACGTGACGGCGGGGTTCGAGGAGGGCGTGCTGACGCTGGCCGAGGCGCAGGGGCCGCTGACCTGGATGCCGGCGCCGCCGTCGGTGGGGCAACTCCAGGCGGGCGCGGCCTTGTGGAACCGGCCACTCTGGCAGATGCTCGCCGCGCCGCCGCCGGCGTTCGGGGATTACGTGAACGGGGGGCGGGAGCGGGCGAACGGGATCGCGCTGGCCCGCTTCGCGGCGGAAGTGCACACCGGCGTGACCCCTCCGGAGCAGTCGGACGCGCACCTCCTCGGCGTGAGCGCGGTCTGGGAGCAACTGGTGCGGCCCGTCACCGTTTAGTAACACAAGGGTGCGCACATGGCGGCAGACCTCGGGCATGCATGCCCAGACCTCGGCCATACGTGCCCAGACCTCGGGCATACGTGCCCAGACCTCGGGCATACGTGCCCGGACCTCGGGCATACGTGCCCAGACCCTGCCGCCACGTGCCCGAACCCTGGGCGCACGCGCCCGAAACCTGCCGCCATGCGCCCGGACCCTGGGCGCACGCACCCAGACCCTGCCGCCATGCGCCCGAACCTTGGGCGCACGCGCCCAGACCCCGCCGCCATGCGCCCGGACCTCGGGCGCACGCGCCCAGACCCTGCCGCCATGCGCCCGTACCCTGGGCGCACGCGCCCGGACCCCGGGCGCACGCGCCCGGACCCTGCCGCCGTGCGCCCGGGCGTTACTCGCCGCTGGCTTCGCGCAGGAACGCCAGCGCCTGGGACCGCCGTTCGTGCCCCTTCAGCCGCGCCGCCATTCCCTGCAGCGCGTCGTAGAGCTCCGGACCGAACGCCTCCCGCAGCCGGCGGTCGTGGCTGGCCTCGTCCCGCTCGCGCCGCTGCCGCGCGCGCCACTCCGCGGTCCAGAACTCGTCGATCCGCTCGAGGAGGTGCCGCTCGGCCAGGCTCCCCCACTCCCCGGCGTCGAACCAGACGCCGTGGCAGGTGCCGCACCGTTCCAGGTGGATCGGCGGGCGGTCCTCCCCCAGCTCGATCTCGGCCCGGCTCATGATCGACCGGTCGACCGGGCAGCGCCCCGTCTGCGCGTCGAGGCTCTCCTGCTCCGGCGGCGCCGCGACAGGCTCCTCGTGCACCAGCTCCACGAGCATCCTCGGCACGAACATGCCGCCGCACCCGCCGCACTTGTACGCGCCGCGCGGCATCGGCGTCAGCTCGTCACCCGACTTGGGGCAGATCCGCTTCATCCGCCGAAATGTAGCACGCGCCCTTTCAGGCGTAAGCTATCTCCATCATGAAACGGCTGCTGCTCTGCCTCCTCGTGGCGGTCAGCCTCGCCGCGGCGCCGAAGCCGCTCACCGAGGCCACGGTGCGGGCCGCGCTCACCCCGCTCGGCGAGATCGACATCGGCGAGCTGAAGGCGATGGGGCCGGCGGTGCTGCCGCATCTGGTGCGCATCTACAAGACCACGCCCGACGAGGACGCCCGCGCCACCTACGCCTGGGTGTTCTACAGCCTCGGCTGGAAGTCGCCCGAGGCACGCGCGGCGCTGCTGCGCGACGTCGGGACGCGCAACGAGAAGCTGCGCCTGCAGGTGCAGTGGGCCCTCGGCCGCGTCAGCGACGACACGCAGGTCGTCGAAGTCCTCGCCAATATCATGCGCAACGATGCGAACCCGCTCTTCCGCGACAAGGCGGCGTGCGCGCTCGCGTACGACCAGATCCACCTCACCGAGAAGCAGAAGGTGCTCCTCTTCGGGAAGCTCATCGAGGGGCTGAAGGATCCGAAGGCGCAGGTGCGCAAGATCTCGCTCCAGGCGCTGAAGATCCACACCGGACAGACGAAGGGCTTTTCGCCGAACGGCAGCGAGGAAGCACGCGCGCGCGCCATCGCCGCCTGGACGAAGTGGCTGGCCGAGTATGAGCAGAACCTGTAGCGTCCTGTTCGCGCTCCTCTGCGCCGCGACGCTCCTCGCCGAGAATCCGTCCGGCCTGCTGGTCCGCTACAGCTTCGACGACGGTCTCACCGACACCGGCCCCGACACCTTCGCCGTCTTCCAGCATGCGAAGGGGCACGTGCGACTCTCGTCCGAGCTTCGCTACAGCGGCTACCGCTCCATCGAGCTGCGCGACGTCGCGGGCGACGGCGACTTTCCCGAGCTGCAGGGCTACTTCCCCGAGCGCAAGAGCGGCAACCTCTATCTCCACTTCGCCATGCTCGTCGCGAATCCCGAGCAGCCGCTGAACGTCGCGCTCGCGGGGAGCAGCCACTTCAGTCTGACCGAGGACGGGATCGCCTTCTGGCTGAAAACGCGGGAGGGGATGCTCTACCACGTCTCCGACAGCATCCCGAAGAAGCTGTTCCGCCTCGAGCCGTTCGTCTGGTACACGGTCGACGCGCGCCTCGACCTCACCCGCGGCACGTACGACCTCACCATCCTCAAGGAGGGGACGCCGGAGCCGGTGGTGGCGCTGAAAGAGCAGCCGAACGCGCCGAACGCCCCCGGCTCCGCGGTCGACAAGTTCTCGTTCGTCGGCTCGGTGTTCGAGGACGACTCCGACGTCACCTTCTACGTCGACGACGTCAGTCTGGGAACCGACCAGCAGGTCACCCTCGGGCCGTTCGTCGCTCCCGGCCGCCGGAAGCTCTTCATCGACCGCTGGCGCGAGACGAAGGCGCTCATGCTGAAGAATCCCGGCTGCCCGCCGGTGCTCTCCTTCCGGGACTTCGGCCTCGCCGAGCCGCCGGAGGACGAGGACGACGGGCTCCCCGGCGCCTACCGCGCCACCTGCGCGGCGATGAAGAAGGATCCGCTCGGTGCCGCGAAACGCTTCCGCGAGCTCGCCACCCGGAACCCCGGCGCGCCGATCTTCGCCCTCGGCGAGCTGGCGGCGCTGGTGCAGTCGGAGGACGAGGCGGGAGCGCGCAAACGGTGGCAGGAGCTCGAGCCGCTGCTCCAGGACGACCTCCGCTACGGCATGCTCGCCGCGATGATGGGTCTCGAGAGCGACCGGCAGGACGACGAGACGCGCTACTTCGTCCTGCTCTGGAAAGGGGACTTTGCGAACGCGCGGCTCGTCGCCGAGAAGAACGAGTGGCCCGAGCGCGCCGCCGACGCCCTCTTCCTCTCCGGCTCCCCCACCGCCGCCCGCGCGCTGTACGAGCAGGCGCTGCGCGCGGAGCCGGACGCCTACTGGCCAACCGTCAAGCTCTCCGACGTCGCCCATGTGCTGGGCGACGCCGGAAAAGAGCGGGTGTACCGGGAGCGGATGTACGGCGCGCTGCGCGAGTAGTCAGTACTGATCGCCGAACGGCGGGCAGGAGATCTCGATGTCGCCGATCATCGTCTTGAAGTTGCCGTGACCGTATACCGCGAGCAGCGGGCTGGTGGCCTTGCTGCCGCCGGCGAGCTTGAATCCCTGGAAGCCGTAGAGTTGCGGGGTGCCACTGAACTGCAGCGCATCGCCCGTCGCCCAGAGGTTCCACGTAGCGTTGCCGTCGAAGTCGTAGTCGATGCCGCCGGCCGCGTTCGAAGGCCGCGCCGCCGTCGGAATGGCGCAGGCGGGGAAGCCCTCGCCGACGTTGTAGCGGTAGGGGAAGCCGGAGATGGCGGGCGTGAGCGTCCATCCCTCGGGCACGCAGGAGAACTCCAGCACGCGCGAGGAGTGCGTTTCCGTCGTGGAGACATCCCGCATCGAGCGCTCGCTGACCAGCATCCGCCCGTCGCGGCCGAAGGCGATGTCGGAGACCGGGTTCGAGTAGTTCCCGCCCGGCATGCTGGGAATCGGCGTCTCGAGGCGGCGCGTGCCGGGGACGAATTCGCCGTTCACGTCCAGTCCCACCGACCAGATCTCGTTCGCGCGGTTCGGGTCCATGTGGCCGCAGTCCTCGTTCCAGACGCTGTAATAGACGCGGTTGTCGTGATACTGCACCGCCCAGAGGCGCTCGCCGAGGGGCGCGACACCCGGCGCGTCGCCCGGCTCCGGATTGCCGCCGTTCGTCACGGTCGAGGTGAAGTGATCGAACGTGCTCAGGACCGTCCCCGCGAGGTCGAGCCGGTAGATCCGGCCGTCGTCCATGTTGGTGACGAAGAGCTCCTTGCGGGGGCAGGCGAAGGCGACGTCCCCGAGCGCGGGACGGAGGCCGTTGGAGTCGGGAGTGTTCGGCAACTGCGCGAACGTCTGAATGGCGCCGGTGCCGTTGTCGATGCGGTAGACGCCGCCCCAGGTGCCGGGGCCCTGCACGTCGGTCGTAAAGGCGACGCTGGCAGTGACGTAGATGTTCCCGAGGTGGTCCATGTCGACTCCGAAGACGGAGCCGAGGTTCGCAGCCGTCCACTGCTTGCCGGCGGGACCGTTGTACTGCGGCGGCACGTTCCCGGCGGGCGGCGTGCTGGCGTTGACGCCCCAGCCGTTCGCGCCACTCATGTCGAAGACGGTGAGCACGAAGTCGGGCGACTTCGGCGGGTTGACCTTCCCCGTCACCGCCGCCACCTTCTGTCCAACGAACTTCGTGCCGTCGTAGGCGGGAGGACGCGAGCAGCAGGCGCCCGCGGCACAGGCATTCGCCGTCCCGCACGGCGGCAGCTCGATGCACTGGTCGAACACGCAGCAGGTCTTCATCCCCTCGGTGTGCAGGCTGACGCGGAAGCAGAACTTGCCCGGCTTCGCACCGGCGATCGTCACCGTGAGCGGCGCCGACGTCGCGCCGGAGCCGAGGTTCACCGGGAAATACGAAGGAGTGATCGTGGTGCCGGCGGGGGCGTGGAGATAGATGTGCTGGACGAGGCTCCCGGTCTTGTTCGTGACCGTGAAGGTGTAGCTGTACGAGCCGTCCTTGTTGCAGGTGATCTTCGGCTCGTTGAACGTCGCGCAGCAGTTCGGCAGCGTGACGCAGACCTGGATCGTGCAGCAGCCGTTTTTCCCCATGAGCGTCACCGGAAAACAGATCGTCTGCCCCGGCTGACCGCCGGTGATCTTCACCTGCAGCGTCGTCGACTGGCCGTGGTGAAGCACGCCGCCGGAGAGCGGCGGCATCTGCGGAGTGATGGTGTAGCCGCTGCCGGGCGGCGGCGTGACCAGGACGCTGGTGACGTCGCCGCCCGTGTTGTTCGTGACGCTGAACGTGTAGACGTAGCCGCCGTTCTTGTCGCACGCGATGTCGCGCGTCGCCGCCCGGCATTTCGCGGTGCCGTCGGCAGGCAACAGGTCCGGCAGCACCGCGGCGCCGGGACTGCACGGCTCCGCCGACTGCCCCCACCCCACCGTAGGGAAAAGAACGAGGATCGCGACCCAAAGAGCAATACCAAAGTACTTCATGGCTGACCTCCCTTTCACCGGGTAGTGAGAAGAGGAGGGCGTTCGTTACAGGGGGGTCGCGGCCCTACTTCACCCCATTCCTCAACTCCGCCACGTGCACCGCACGGACCTTCGTCGTCCCCGCGTTGAACGCCGCGTCGGTGAAGGTGATGCCGGGGAGGCCGATGGACGTGCGGGCCTGGTGCAGCGCGGAGCGGAGCTCCAGCCAGTGCGCGGCCTTGATCTTCGTCGCGTTCGTCACCGTCGGATCGGTGTACGTTGCGGCCGGAAGGCCGGCGGCGGCGCCCAAGCGGACGCCGCGATGAAGCACCTGAAGCTCGGCGCGAACGCCATGCTTATGTTGCAAGGAATTACCGCGCGAGAGTTCTCGAAGCAGTTCGGCTTGATGGGTCGCGCGATCAGCACAATGATTGCGATAAAAGCATCCACGTTTACATTGCATACTGTGCCGACCCGCATGACCCTGCATTCCGGCATCGTTCTCGCGCTACTGAGCGTCGCCGTTCGCTTGAGTGTTGCGACGACCCTGGGGGTAATCACGTGGTGGAGCTATGTCACGCGAGGTGCGTCCGACGGCCTCCTGCGCATCCTCTATCGTGTCCTGGATTGGCCTGTGGCAACTGTCGGTCAGCTATTTCCACAATCCTGGGCAGGAATCGATGTGTTCTACGGGACGAATTTGTGTGACTTCTGTACGCCGCGTGAGTTGCTGCTCGAGCATCTCAAGTTCGCTGTCCCGGTGTTCGTGCTGCTTTCTTACGTCGGAACGTCGTTACGTGAGCGCTGGCGGCGTCGCCTTGCCAGCGGTTCGGCGTAGCCGCACACACCATGCGACTGAGCGGTTTCCGAGAGGTAATCGGCGAGGCGGGGCCGGCTGGGACATGTTGGCAGCGGATGTGGTAACGCTGCGGGCGGCGGTGCTGCCTGATCCACGACCGCTGCTCGCGCTCGCCGTGAAGACGGTACACTTCAGCGAGGTTCGCGAGGGTCGCGGGCTTGAAGTTGGACCGCCTCACAACGGACTTCAGACCATGAGCGATGCGGCGCAACGAGGGGAGAAATGGATCCTGATCGTCAGCGCGGCGATTGGAATCGGGGTCGTTTTCACGATCGAACATGGCAAGCCCGTTCCGCGATGGGCGGCGAGTCTTTTGCTCGCCAGCGTAGTCAGTTTTATGGCAGGCGTCGGAGCGGGTACCTGGCGCGACGTAGGTCCCAGACCCGGGCGGGTCTACGCGGCGATACGCGTCATTTTGATGGTCGTCGGGATTGCGCTCGCACTCGCGGTGATCGGGATCGCTCGCCGCTTGATCGGGTCTTAGCCCAAGAAAAAGGAAAATAGCGACACCGAGGGCAACGCACAGCCGCTCTCAAAGGGTTCGTCCGACCCGTCGAGATGCACCAACCGCCAGTACGTCCTAAAGGCCGGCCCAGAAAACCGGCACGAGCCCAGCAGATGCCCCGAATATCGCAGGTGTGTCCCTTAATGCTGCGGACGATCCTTACCACCCTTGCCCTCGCGTGCACAGTTGCAGGATGCATCGCACGCGACGACGATCATGCCGTGTCCGTCACCTTGTGTCATGCCGCCGCGTCGGCGGATCAGCTCAACGGACGTCTCATCCGCGTTCGCGCGTTCATGGAAAGCGATGCGACGCACTACACTCGATTGTCAGACCCTTCGTGCAAGGGACAGTCGCTGTCCGTAAGTTGGGCGTCAGCGAACGCCAGTCCCCGTCTCGTCGCGATCCTCGACGCGGTGTTTGCGAAAGCCGAGCATCCGGGGACACTCGATCAAGAGGTGAGCGGCTTATTCGAGGGCATCGTTCACTGCGAGACAGCCGAATTACGCTCGTGCAGTGTGGAGCTGACGGACGTCGACGCCGTTCGCATCCAGCCGCGCAGTGACTCCCCGTTCGCTCCGAGGTGAGCGCGCTCCCCTACTTCACCCCATTCCTCAACTCCGCCACGTGCACCGCACGGATCTTCGTCGCCCCCGCGTTGAACGCCGCGTCGGTGAAGGTGATGCCGGGGAGGCCGATGGACGTGCGGGCCTGGTGGAGCGCGGAGCGGAGCTCCAGCCAGTGCGCGGCCTTGATCTTCGTCGCGTTCGTGACCGTCGGACCGGTGAACGTCGCGGCGGGGAGGCCGGCGGCGGCGCGGATGGCGTTGACGGCCTGGCGCAGCTCAGTGAGGTGCACGACTTTCGCCCTCGTCACCTGCGGGACGAGCGGGTCGTCGGTGAAGAGGACCGTCGTCGCCGCGTCGGGCGCCGAGTAGGCGGACGTGCCGCCGGTGTCGACCGCGCGCACCTTATAGATATAGGCGTTGCCGCCGGAGACGCTGTCGCTGAGGCTCGTCGCCGAGGTCGTGGTGATGGTGACGAATGGACTGCCGGCGGAGGCGCGGGCGATCTCGTACTGCGTCGTCGCCGTCGCGCCGGCGGACGCGGTCCAGGTGAGCTGGATCGTCGTGGCGGTGGTGGCGGTGGCGGTGAGGTTCGACGGCGTAGACGGCGCGCCCGCCTGCTGCCCCTTCCAGAACTGCAGCAGCGCCGTGAGCGCGGAGGGGGTGTTCGTCGGGGCGTTCTGGTTGAGCTGGTTCTTCGTGTTGACGCCGTGGCAGGAGCCGCAGACGCGCACCTCGCCCGGCTGGAACGTGAGCCAGTAGCGCTCGCGCACGACGCCGACGTGATTCGGGTCGGCGAGCTGCCACGTCAGCGCGCGGCGCGCCGGGACGAAGGCGGCCACCGAGCCGTCGAGCGCCACCTGCACGCTTCCCTCCGGCGAGACGGTGGACGTCGGGTTGGCCGCCATCGCGGCCGGGTCGTGCATCGTGCGGGCGAGGACGCGCCGCCCCTGCCGCCCGCCGGTCATCAGCGCCGGGTTGTTCGGGTCGGGCGTGCCGCCGATGCCGCGCACCTGGTCTGCCTGGAAGAGCTGCAGGCGGGAGACGTCGTACGTCTTCTGCCCGGCGTTCACAATGTGGCTGACGCCGTTCGGGACGCGCAGGTTGAACGGCTGCTGCCGGTCGTTCTTGTCGCGCGTGGTGACGTCGCGCGTGACGATCAGCGCGAGGTTGTGCTCTTTGAGGTATTCGCGGAACTGCTGCACGTCGACCTGCGCCGCGGCGAAAGCGTTCAACTCCGGCTGCTCGAGCGGCGTCGTCGCCGTGGCGGGGATCGGCCGCGCGCGGATCTCCACCGGGCTCAGCTCCCAGAGCGTGCCGCTCCATTGCACGAGGACGTCCGGGGTCCAGTAGGAGATGCTGGCCTGGATGCCGGCCGTCAGCGGCGCGCCGGCGACGTACATACCGTCCTGCTGCTGCGTCAGCGGCTTGATGCGAAAGTCGTAGCGCGACTGCGGGCTCGTGCCGGTGCCGATGTTCGTGTCCCCCCGCGTCTCCGCGGTATGCGCCGCGAGCAGCGTGCCGTCGGACAGCGGCAGCGGGTCGCGGTAGTGGCCGGAGTGATCGGCCGGCGCGGGAGGATTGCTGACGCCGCGCGTCGACCGCGGCGTGACGTAGTGCACCTGGATCTGGTCGGGGTTCTGCTCCGGCGGCGCGGAGAAGCGGACGATCTGCCCGGAGGCGTGCGTCTCGAACTCCGGCGCGTCGACGCCGTAGTAGAGGCCCGGCTGGAGCGGGTCTTCGCGCAGCTGGAACGTGCTCTCCACGATGCCGGTGTTGAAGCGGATGCCGTCGAAGTAGCCGAATTCGACGACCGCCGGGTCGTCGTTGAACGAGCGGGCGAAGAAGTTGTGCAGCTCGTGACGGCCGATGTGGTTGAGCGTCTCTTCCGAGGTGCCGTCCTCGTTCATCATCCAGGGGAAGAAGTGGTTGATGTTGTTCCCCACCAGGTTGCTGCCGGGAGGGGTGTTGCCGGCGCGCGGCTCGGGGAAGACCTCCACACGCTGGTTGAGCTTCTGCGCGGCCGCGCTCTCGTCCGAGAAGTCGAACGTGCCGTACTCGCCCGGATTCTCAGCGTCGCCGTCGGCCTGCTGGTCGCGCTGGAGGTGATCCCAGCGGGTGAAGATCACGCGGCCGAAGCTGTCGACGAAGGGGGTGAAGGCGCCCGACGGCGCGTGGTTGAGCAGGCGGAGGTCGCCGTTGGCCGGGTTGAGGCTCCAGATGCCGGTGACGGTCGGCGCCTCCTCGTACTCGTCGAGCTGCGGGTAGAGGTGGGCGGCGCCGTTGCGCGGGCGGTCGGAGGTGAAGAGGATCCGCCCGTCCGTTCCGTAGAACGGCGAGATGTTGTTGAAGCCCGCCGGCTGGTTGGGAACCTTCGTGATGACCGGCGTTTGCCCCTCGCCGAGGTTCGTGACCTCGTAGATCTGCCAGAAGAACGTCTTCACCTGGAACTGCTGCGCCGGCGCGCCGATGACCATGCTGAAGAGCGCCTTGGTGCCCGACCAGTGCACCGACGGCTCGCGGACGGCGATCGAGCTCGCCCCCTGGAACCCGGTGCTGCCGAACCCCGCGGTGCGGGTGACGTTCTTCAGCGTGCCGCTCGGGTAGAGGATGAAGAGATCGCCGCCGCGCGGCGCCCTCGTCTGCTGCGGGTCATGGTTGCCGAACGTCGAGGCGACGGTGGTGAAGTCGTCGGGGGTCGGCACCTGCCCGACGAACATGATTGGGTTCGGCAGCGCGACGCTGTCGGCGCGCGGGGTATCCGCCGCCGCCGCGGGGAGGATCGATGAGGCCAGGAGGCCGATCGCCAGAAATAGCTTCTTCACGCGCCGCAGCATAGCGGCCGCGTCCACGCCAATTCAGGTGAGAAGGTGGGGAATCCGTGGAGATCGGCCTCAAAGTCCCATGCGCCGCACGAGATCGCGGTAGCGGGGGTCGCCGCGCAGCGGCTCGTACCCCGGCCCCACCGTCACGGCGCGCAGGAGATAGAGGCGGTCGCGGTAGGCGCGCTCGAGCCAGAAGAAGGCGCGGTCATGGTCGCCCAGCGCCGTCCAAGCCAGCGCGAGGTTGTGCGAGGGGGCCGGCCCCCGCTCCGCCCCCTGCTCCACCTCCCGCACCAGCGCCAGCGCCTCCTCGCGGCGGCCTCCCTTCGCCAACGCGTACGCCTTCAGCGAGAGGAGCTGTGCGGAGTCGCGGCGACGGACGGCGAGCGCCCGGTCGAACGCCGCCACGCCCGCCTCGGGGTTGCCGTCGTTGACGTGCGACAGGCCGAGGTGCAGCAGCGCCGGGACGAGGCCGGGATGGAGGCGGAGTGTCTCCTCGAAATGGGCGATCGCCTCCGCATGGCGTCCCGTGTTCTCCAGGACGACACCGCGGCCCACCAGCGACGTCACCGAGAGCGGGTCGATCTCGACCGCGCGCCGCGAGTGCTCGAGCGCGTCGTCGAACCTGCGGCGGAAGAGCTGGAGGTTCGCGAACTGGTTGTGCGCGACTTCGGAGTTCGGGTTGAGCTCCAGCGCGCGGCGGTACTCCCGCTCCGCCCCCTGCCAGTTCCAGTCGTGGTCGCCGTACACCTGCGCGAGCGCGGCGTGCCCCTCCGCCAGCTCGGGGTCGAGCGCGACCGCTTTCAACGCCGGCTGGCGCGCCTTCTCGAAGACGTCGGTGGGCGACGCGTTCCCGAACCGCCCCCGCGCCAGCCATGACTCGGCGACGCCCGCCCAGGCGGCGGCGAACCGCGCGTCGCGCGCGATCGCCCTCCGGAAGAACTCCTCGGCGCGCGGCGGGTCGGAGGCGATCCAGTACCGCCCCTTCAGATAGAGCTCGTAGGCCTGCAGGTCGGCGGTCAGCTTGCGCGCGCTCCGTGGCTCCTCCCGGTCGCTCAGCGCCTCGGCCACGCGCTCGGCCACGAGATCCTGCACGGCGAAGAGGTCGTCGGCCGTCTCGTCGAGCTGGCTCGACCAGATCGGGCGGCCGTCGCTCGTGCGGAGCAGCCTCACCGTCACCCGAATGCGCGCGCCGCGGCGCTGGATGCTGCCGTCGACCACGGCGTCGACGCCGAGGGTTTTTCCGGCGGCGATCGGGTCGTCGTCGAGGCGCGAGTAGCGGCGCACCGCGCTGACCGGGCGCACCACCACCTCCGGGAGGCGCGAGAGGCGGGTGATGAGCGTGTCGGCCATCCCGAGCTCCAGCGCCTCGTCGCGCTCCGCCGCCGCGAGCGGCTTGAACGGGAGCACGGCGAGCGAGCGGATGGGCGGCTCGCGTCTCAGCAGCAGCGAGGAGGCGACGACGCCGAGGAGCACCAGCGCCAGTCCGGCTACCCACGGCCAGGCGCGGCGCGGACCGGCGACGATGGCGGCCTCCGGCTTCGGCTCCTCGGGCACGCGTTCCACCCGCAGTAGCGGCGCCACGAACTGGTAGCCCCGGCCGGGCAAGGTGGCGATGCAGCCCGCCCCTTCCGGTCCGAGGGCCCGGCGGAGCGTGGAGACCTGGAAGGCGAGGTTGCTCTCCTCGACGGCGGTATTGGGCCAGAGCGCCTCCATCAGCTCGTCTTTCGAGACCGCCGCGCCGCCGCGGTGGACCAGCACGACCAGCAGGTCGAACGCCTTCGGCGTGATCTCGACCGGGGTGCCGTGACGGGAGAGCAGCCGCCGGTCGCGGTCGAGGACGAACGGACCGAAGGCGAACACGGCCGGCTCATTTCCAGGCAGCGCGCTCATTTCTCAGAAGAACTCAGAGATTCTAAGCGCCCTCTCATGACTTTGACGGGCCCCCCACCGCATCGTCGCTCCATCAACGGAGGACCAAACCAGATGAAGAAGAAACTCATCGCCGCATTCGCATTCACCGTCATCGCCGCCCTGCCAGCCCAGCCGCAGGGGCCGCCGTTCGTCGCCGGGCTCCAGCTCCCGTCGAAAGTCGCCTTCACCCGCCATAAGAACCTGGTCGTGGCGGAGGCGGGGACGCCGGCGAACAACACCGGCAGGATTTCGCTCGTGAACCGCGCCACCGCCACCCGGCGGACGCTGGTGGACGGGTTGCCGTCCGGGATCAGCCGCGCCGAGGAGCCGGGCTCGCCGTCCGGCCCGTCGGGCGTGGCGGTGCAGGACCGGACCGTCTACGTCACGATCGGCGTCGGCGACGCCGTCCTGCCCGGCCCCGCCCCCGGCACCGAGCAGCGCAACCCTTCGGTCGCCTCGCCGATCCTGGCGTCGCTCCTCTCGCTGCAGTCGAGCGCGCCGCTCGACGAGACGGCGGGCGGCTTCTCGCTGAATCCGGCCGATCATGCCACGCTGAAGAACGGGCAGGCGGTCACGCTGCGGAACGCGGCCGGGCAGGAGCTGGTGGTGCGCCTGGTCGCCGACTTCCCCGACTACACCGAGGAGCCGCGGCCCGACTTTCAGGCGAACGTGCGCGCCGGGAATCCGTTCGGCGTGGCGGTGCTGGGACAGACGCTGTACGTGGTCGACGCGAGCCAGAACGTCGTCCGGCGCGTCGACGCGAACAGCGGCCAGACCACCACGCTCTCCACGATCGGCAAGGTCCAGAACCCGACGCCGGTCGGGCCGCCGGTGGTCGATCCCGTCCCCGACAGCATCCACGTGCGCGGTAACGACCTGGTGGTGACGACGCTCACCGGCTTCCCCTTCCCGGCCGGCCGCGCGAGCGTCCTGCGGATCGCCACCGCCGGCGGTGCGGCCGGCACGCTCGTCTCGGGTCTGACCGCGGCCATCGACTCGGCGCCGCTCGGGCAGGGACCGAACGATCCGCTGCTGGTGCTCGAATTCAGCACGAACATGCTCCAGGGGGCGACGGGACGCCTGCGGCTGGTGACGCCGGACGGCGCGTCGGCGACGATCGCCGAGGGGCTGCCGACGCCGACGAGCATGGTGGTGGATCAGACCACCGGCGAGGTGTTCATCACCCACATCTTCCCCGGCTTCATCACCCGCATCAACGCCGCCGCGCTGCTGCCGGACGCGCCGCCGACCGCCGTCATCCCCGCGGTCGCCACGGTGGCCGGCGCGTTCGGCGCGCACTTCACCACCAGCATGCAGGTCAGCAATCCCTACCCGTTCGCGATCTCCGGACGCTTCGTCGTCCATCCGGCGGGCACGCTGGCGTCAGCGACCGACCCGTCGGTCCCCTACTCCCTCCCACCGTTCGCCACGACCACGATCAACAACGTGATCGCGAACGGCTCCGGCTCGGTGGACGTGCTGGCGGCGGTCGGCGCGGCGCCGGTGATCGTGACGACGGTGACGGAGACGGCGTCCGGGAACCGCTTGCAGATGCCGGCCGTCGATCCAGCCGATGCGATCTCGGCCGGGATGCGCGGCACGCTCATCACGCCCGCCGATCCGTCCCGCGAGCGCTTCAACATCGGCATCCGCACCCTCGGCGCGGGCGCGAGTCTCGCCATCCACCTGCACGACAGCAGCGGCGCGGTGGTGAAGACCGTCACCCGCTCGTACGGCCCCGACTTTTTCCAGCAGTCCTCGTTCACCGATCTGCTCGCGGCGCCGCTCGGCGCGAATCAGGCGGTGACGTTCGAGGTGCTGAGCGGCAGCGCGATCGTCTACGGCTCGGCGGTGGACAACGCCACCGGCACGATGTCGCTGCAGCTCGCGGAGGGAATCGGCGACTGAGCGCGGGGCCGCGGTCGGAGGTGTCAGTCCGGCCGCGGCCTCGTCCGATCCGTGACGTCGATGCTCAGGCTCAGGACGCCCGAAATCTTCCCGTCGAAGTCGCGCGCCGGCTGGTAGCTCACGTCGAACCAGCCGTCCTCCGGCACGCCGTCGCCGTTCCGGTCGAAGCGGACGTGGACGTCGCGGCCATGGAATTCGGTGCCCTTCTCGTAGACGCCGTCGATGATCGCGAAAAGCTCCTTCTGCTCGACATCCGGCAGCGCTTCTCGAATCGGCTTCCCCTCCAATATCCGCCCGCCGACCAACTGACGGCCGAACGCGTTGACGTACTCGATGACGTGTTTCGGTCCGCGCATGATGGTGATGGCGACCGGCGCGTGCTCGAAGACGTTGCGCAGGTAGACGCGCTCGGCCTCGCGGCGGATCAGCCACTGCCGGTCGGTGACGTCGCGCATGAAGAGGCCCGCGCCTCCCTTGCCGGTGGGAACCACCTTCACGTCGTGCCAGATGTACTGGGTCGGGTAAAACACCGACAGCTCGATGCGCTGCTCCTGCTGCACCGCCTCGACCACCTGCGGCCACTGGTGCGCGCGTGGTGCGTCAGGAACGACGTCGGTGAAGAGCTTGCCGATCGCTTCCGCGCGCGTCCGGCGGAGCAGGCGCTCGGCATTCCCGTTCATGAAGCGGATCCGCAGCTCGGCGTCCACCTGAACGTAGGCTTCGATGATCGAATCGATGATGAGCTCTGGGGCGAGCAAAAGGTCTCCTTGTGGTGCCGGCGCATCATAGCGGTAGCGGGGGGCTTCGGGGTTCCTCGGTTCCTCGGGGTTCCTCGGGTTCCTCGGCAGGCGCGTGTTTACCACGCCGAGGAACGCCGAGGAACGCCGAGGAACTCCGAGGAACCTGACGGCAATCCTCGCTCTTTCCACGATCGGCGTCTGACGTGCAATAGATGGCAGTGTGATCTTTTCCGCCGGTATCGAGCGATGAGCTCGCCCTTCTTTTCGCCGCAACTGCTGCGGCTTCACGAAACGATGCGCGAGGTGGCCGCGAGCGTGGCGGCGCCGCGTGCGGAGGAGGTGGACGAGCAGAAGCTCTGGCCGGAGCACACGTTCCGCGCGCTCGCCGGCGCGAAGCTGCTCGGCCTGCACGTGCCGGAGGAGCTCGGCGGCCACGGCGAGGGTCTCGTCGCGCTCGCCTCGCTCACGGAAATCCTCGGGCAGGCCTGCTCGTCGTCGGCGATCTGCTTCGGCATGCACTGCGTCGGCAGCGCCGTCATCGCCGCCAAACCGAAAGATCACCATCGCGACCGCTACCTCGCGCCGATCGCCGCGGGACAGCACGTCACCACGCTGTCGCTCAGCGAGCCGGGGAGCGGCGTCCACTTTTTCCTACCCTCCACGGAGCTGATCGAAGACGGCGACCACTACCTGCTCCGCGGCCTGAAGCATTTCGTCACCAACGGCAGCCACGCCGACTCCTACGTCGTCTCGACCCTGGCGAGCGATGCGTCGCACGGCGAGTTCTCCTGCATCCTCGTCGACGCGGAGACGCCAGGGCTGCGGTGGTCGGGCGAGTGGAACGGGATGGGGATGCGCGGCAATTCGTCGATCACCATGAACCTCGAGGATGCGCGCGTGCCGCGGCCGAACCTCCTCGGCGAGGAGGGCGATCAGATCTGGTACGTCTTCGAAGTCATCGCACCCTACTTCCTGACGGCGATGGCCGGCACCTATCTCGGCGTCGCCCAGGCGGCGATCGACTACACGCTCAATCACCTCCGCGCGCGCACTTACACGACCGGCGGCGAGCCGCTGGCGAACGCGGAGGTCGTGCAGCACCGCGTCGGCAAGCTGTGGAGCCGGCTCGAGGCGGCGCGTCAGCTCACCTACGCGGCGGCCTACGCCGGCGACAGCGGGGATCCTGGCGCGTTGCCGGCGATCCTCAGCAGCAAGGCCGAGGTCAGCGACGTGGCGGTGGAAATCGTCAACGAGGCGATGACGCTCTGCGGCGGCGTGGCGTACCGCGAGAACGGCGTGCTCGCGCGGCTGCTGCGCGACGTCCGCGCCAGCCATGTCATGGCCCCACCCACCGACCTGCTACGGCTCTGGAGCGGGCGCGCGCTGCTCGGCCAGCCGCTCCTCTGAAAAGCAAATGACGCCACTCCTGCACATCGGCAACGACGACGGCGCGCTGGTCGAGCAATTCCGCGAACGCGGGATCGAGGTGGTCTCGTCGGCGGCCACGCCGCAGCCGGACCGGGCGTACGACGTCGTCATCATCGCGCCCGAGGTGGAGTCGCCGCTTCAGCTCGCGCGCCGCATCCGCTCCGCGGCCCCCGACGCCCACATCGTCTTTCTCACGACGTTCGCGGCCGAGGGGGCGCTGCGCCGCGAGCTGATGATCGGACGCATCGGGACGCTCTGGTCGATCGCGCCCGCGGACGACCTGGAGCTCGCCGCCGACATCGTGCGCGCGGCCATTGCCGGCACGGAGCGCCGCAAGAAACTGCGCACCACGCTCGGCCGCGTCAACCTGCAGCTCGCCCAGCCGGCGGCGGCGGCGCGCCGGACCGTCATCTCCGACCACTTCCTCGCGCTCGTGCTCGAGCAGTTGTCCGATGCGGTGGTGGTCCTCGACCCCGACGGCATCGTGCTGGCGTGGAACGGTGCCGCGGCGCGGGCGTTCGGCGAGATCCACCGCGGCGTCCCCTTCCGGGAAACGCTCCCTCCCGCCGCGCGGGACGCGATCGTGGCGGCGTGCCGGGCACCCGAGGGGCGGGCGGAGTCGGTGCTGGTCGCCTCGGAGAGCGGCATCGAGTACGGACTGCGCGCCACCGCGTTCCGCCGCGACGGCGTGGTCGGGATCGCCGTCGTCGCGCGCGACGTCACCGCCGCGCGGCGGGAAGAGCGCCAGCGGCAGCTCGTGGCCGACGCGGTGCGCGTCCTCGCCTCGACGCTCGACATCGGCGAGGCGCTGCAGGGAATGGCCGAACTGCTCGTGCGCGAGCTGGCCGACGTGGCCGCCGTCGACATCGTCGAGGGGGAGAGCGTGAATCGCTACGCCGTGGCCGCACGGACGGAGCGGGAGCGCGCCTGTCTGGAGCCGACGCGCGGCAACAACCTCGCCGCCAATCGGCACCATCCGTCGCCCGAGGCCATCTCGCGGTGCGAGACGGTGATGAGCAATCATCTCGATGACGCGATGCTGGCCGCGATGGCGTCGAACGAGCAGCATCTCGCCATCCTGCGCGAGCTGCGTCCGCACGCGTTCATGGCCGTTCCGCTGCGCGGCGGCGACACGACCCTCGGCGCGATTGCCGTGGCGCGGACGAGCGGCGGCGACTTCTCGGAAGCCGACGTGGCCACGGTGCAGGAGCTCGCGCGGCAGGCCGCGGCCGCACTGCACAACATCTGGTCGTATCGCTCCGCCGCCGAGGCGAACCGGCTCAAGGACGAATTCCTGGCGACGCTGTCGCACGAGCTGCGCACGCCGATGACCTCCATCCTCGGCTGGGCGCAGATCCTCCGGCTCGAGGACACGCCGCCCGAGCTGGTCCGGGACGGACTGGAGTCGATCGAGCGCAGCGCCCGCGCGCAGGCGCAGCTCATCGACGACCTGCTCGACCTGTCGCGCATGCAGATGGGAAAAGTGCAGTTCCAGGCGCGGCCGTTCTCGCTCAGCGCCGTCGTGCGCGCGGCGGTGGAGACCGTCCGACCCGCCGCTCAGGCGCGCGACGTCACGCTGCGGATCGCCGCCGAAGGCGACATCGTCATCAACGGCGATCCCGACCGAATGCAGCAGGTGATCTGGAACCTGCTCAGTAACGCGGTGAAGTTCTCCGAGCCGGCGTCGGAGGTGCGCGTCTCGGTGACCGCGCGCGGCACGTCGGCGCAGGTGGCGGTCACCGACCACGGGCGGGGGATCTCCGCCGACTTTCTCCCGCACGTCTTCGACCGCTTCCGGCAGGCCGACGCCGCCACGACGCGCCGCTACGGCGGCCTCGGGCTGGGCCTGGCGATCGTCAAGCAGCTCGTCGAAATGCACGGCGGCACGGTGCGGGCGTCGAGCGCCGGGATCGGCCGCGGCGCAACGTTCACCGTGACCGTGCCCGTTCCTACGCAGTCGCGGCAGGAGGCCGCCCCCGCGCCCGCCCCCGTCGAGGTGCAGAGTCCCACGCCGCAACTCGCCGACCTGGCCGGCGTCTGCCTGCTCGTCGTCGAAGACGACGCGGCGTCGGCGCACACACTCTGCACGCTCCTGGAGCGCGCCGGAGCGGAGGTGCGCAGCGCCGCCACGGTCGCCGCCGCACTCGAATCACTGCGCGGCCGGATCCCCGATGTGCTGATCAGCGACGTGGCCATGCCGGACGAGGACGGCCTCGCGCTGATCCGCGCCATCCGCGGCCGCCTGCGCATCGCCGCCGACCGCCTCCCCGCCATCGCCCTCACCGCCTTCCACGACGTCGACCTCCGTGTCGCCCTCCTCGGCGCCGGTTTCCAGCGCTTCATGACCAAGCCGGTCGACGCCCAGGCGCTGTCGGCCGTGGTGGCGACGCTGGCGCGGAAAGGGCGGTGAGGGGGCGGTTCCCCGCACCTCACCTCACATCGACGCCGCGATCCGCTCGGCGATGGCCCGGTACCCGGCCCCGCCGGGGTGAAACCGGTCGAGTTTACTGATCCGTCCCGCCGGTTCGAGGAGGTCGTAGATGCGCACGACGGTGACGTTGCGCGCGGCGGCGAAGCGGGAGATCAGGCGGGCGTCCCAGAGGTTGACCTGGCGGTCGAGCCAGGCGCGCAGCGGGGTGTTGCGGTAGGGGTTGTAGAGGCCGAGGAGGTAGACGCGAGCGGCGGGGTTCAGGTCGCGCACGGTCTCCACGATGCGCTCCACGTTGGCGAGCGTCCGCTGCTGCTGGATGTACGGCAGGGCGCGCGAGATGAGGCGGGCGCGGGAGTCGCCGTACAGGTCGTTCCCACCGATGGAGAGGATGACCACGTCCGCGTCGCCAGGTCGCGGGACTACGTCGCAAGCTGCGGTTCTATGGCGGATTGGCGGTACTTAACATTATCGAGAAGCAGCTCTGGCACGGCGCGACAGTGCCGCTGCTGCTCCGGCGCCTTCGTGTTGGTGTGGGATGGCGGTCGTATAGCTCAGCGCGTACGCGTCCGAGGCGGCAGCGCCGCCGCAATCGCCGCAGCAGCCTAGCGAGCGGACAGTGAGCCCACGTTCGTCGTCGTTGCAGCTACTTCTTCGGCCGGATCCGCACGACGTTCTTCCACTCTTCGGTGGGACTGTCGACCATGAGGCAGCGCGTCCGTACCTCTTCCCACCCCCACAACACGCAGAGCTCGTCCTGACTGTCTTTTGTCGAATCTTTGTAAGAGTACGGCACCACCGCATGCCCATCGCCCCCTGGGAAGGAGAACGAGAGGATTGGAGGCCGGTCCTCGTCGATCTCGTCCCGTGTTCGCGACCAGATCTTCGAGTAGTAGCCCGTGGCACGGGACCTTGTGTAGCCTCGATCGCCCGCGTACGCTTCCACTCCATCTTCAATGTCTCTGATATACGTGACTCCATCGCTATTCGCGCCGCACCAGGTTCCCATCAGCCTCCGGAGCTCCGCCAGAGCTTCGATGACGTCGTCATCCTCCGGACTAGAGTGCGAGTTGTTTCGCTTGGATCCGATCATCTTCGGGAAGCCGTTCCGATCCCAATACGCGAACACCAGAGCCGCCGCGAGCGGAGCGCATCCCGAGGCGCACGTTCCGTTATCCCATTGCTCGACGGTCTGAAAGAAGTGCGGGAACTCGCGCAATGCGATCTTGCCGGATTTCACCTCAGGCTTCTTCGATGCGTTGGCCTCAACGCGGTTCCGCTCCTGAGACCTCAGGAAGTCGTTGCGCACCTGGCGATGCGCCTCGATCCATTGGCGAGAAATGCGGTAATGCGCCGCGAACCGGCGTTCCCATTCAGTGCGGGTGCTGGGCGCGAATGTGGGTGAGTACAGGACCGTCCGTTCTTCAGGGATCACTGTGAGGTCATCATTTCTGATGGGAAGCTGTACTGCGTCGGCCATCTGCACTTCGATTCCGAAGTGGCTGGCGCCGCCGTAGAAATACCGCGGCTCGCTCTCAACCTGCCGGCCAACCGCCTCTTCGACGTGAGCACGTAATGCGGCGGCGATCGAAGCTCCTTCCCGGCTGTAGGAGATGACGGCAGCCGCACCCTCCGTCGCGCCACAGAGCACCGCGCCGACGCCAACCCCATCCTTTATTAGTGGAAACTCATAGGCGAGCGGGTGTGGTGCGGACGTCGAGTAAAACGGCGTCGCCTCGCCAACGTCGGCACCTGTCCATTCCGGGCAGGTCCCCGACATCGCCTCCTCCTGCACGAATGCGACGGCGATTGCTCGTGCATCGGTTACCGAGATAGGCGGTTGCGCAGGCACTAACAGCTCGTATCCGAAGTCCGGCTGGTCCTGGCGCCCGAACTCGCCGTGGTCGCTACGCCCGGCCCGTTCTCCTCCGCCCATTCCCGGCAAGAGAAGAACGCATCCAACGAGAAGAAAGGTGAAACTCCCACGAGATCGCATATAGGACCTCCTATGAGCGGAAGACACGAGTCCCGAGAGTTATTCCCCGTCACACTGCGACACGTCATTGTTGGTGGTTGGCGGGGCGCCAGGCGCCCGAACCTCCGGGGGTTGGTCTGCCTTACTCACTCACTTTGAAACTAAGGCGATACCGAGCCGCGGCCTACGTCAGCAGGCGCCATCGCCACGGACCGCCTCCCCGCCATCGCCCTCACCGCCTTCCACGACGTCGACCTCCGCGTCGCCCTTCTCGGCGCCGGCTTCCAGCGCTTCATGACCAAGCCGGTCGACGCCCAGGCGCTGTCGGTGGTCGCGGCAACGCTAGCCCGGAAGGCCGGAAGTAGGGTGCATGTGGAGCAGCGGGCTTCAGCCCGCCGGATGCACCCTAACCGCCATCGAAGCCCCGATCCTGTCCGCGATCGCCTGATATCCCGCCCCGCCGGGATGAAACCGGTCGAGCTTACTGATACGGCCGGGCGGTTCGAGGAGGTCGTAGATGCGCACCACCGTGACGTTTCGCGCGGCAGCGAAGCGGGAGATCAGGCGGGCGTCCCAGAGGTTGACCTGGCGGTCGAGCCAGGCGCGCAGCGGGGTGTTCCGGTAGGGGTTGTAGAGGCCGAGGAGGTAGACGCGGGCGGCGGGGTTCAGCTCGCGCACGGTCTCCACGATGCGCTCCACGTTGGCGAGCGTCCGCTGCTGCTGGACGTACGGCAGGGCGCGCGAGATGAGGCGCGCGCGGGAGTCGCCGTACAGGTCGTTCCCGCCGATGGAGAGGATGACCACGTCGGCGTCGCGGATGGCCGCTCGCGCGGAACCCTGCTCGAGCACGTGACGGACGTTCGCGGTGCGGGAGCCGTTGCGGGCGAGGTTCACCACCTCCGCTCCCCACTCGCGCAACGGGCCGGCGATGCCGAGGCGGCGCTCGTCGCCGGCGCCGTGCGCGACGGAGTCGCCGAGGATGACGGTGCGCAGGACGCCGTCGTCCGGACGGGAGGCGGGTGGGCCGGCGGCCCGTTCCCAGGGGCGGGTCGTCCCGGCCACGACGACGAGCAGGAACGCGGCAGCGATCGACAGGCGCTTCATCCATCATTGATACGCGGCGACCCGCTCCCGGGTTACCGAAAGTACCCCCGGTCGAGCGCCCGGTACTGGATCGCCTCCGCTACGTGCGCCGGCTCCAGCCGCTCGCAGCCCGCAAGGTCGGCGACGGTGCGGGCGACCTTGAGGATGCGGTCGTGGGCGCGGGCGGAGAGGCCGAGGCGGTCGATCGCTGACGTGAGGAGGCGGCGGGAGGCGGGGTCGAGCTCGCAGGCGCGGCGCATGTGGTGCGTCGTCATCTCGGCGTTGCAGCGGATGGCGGCGCGGCGGAAGCGCTCCCGCTGGAGCTGCCGGGCCGCCTCGACGCGCGCGCGGATCGCGGCCGACGGCTCCCCCGGCTCGACCGACGCGATCTCGTCCGTCGTCAGCGCCGCCACCTCCACCTGCAGGTCGATCCGGTCGAGGAGCGGCCCGGAGATCTTGGCGAGGTAGCGGGAGATCTGCACCGGCGTGCAGAGGCAGTCGCGCCGCGCGTCCTGATAGTAGCCGCAGGGGCAGGGATTCAACGCCGCGGCGAGGGTGAAGCGCGCCGGGAACGTGACCGTGCGGGCGGCGCGGGCGATGGTGACGATGCCGTCCTCCATCGGCTGCCGCATCACTTCCAGTGTCTCGCGGCGGAACTCGGCCAGCTCGTCGAGGAACAGCACGCCGTGGTGCGCGAGGCTCACCTCCCCCGGCCGGAGCGGCGTCCCGCCGCCGGCCATGCCGGCCGTCGAGATCGTGTGATGCGGCGCGCGGAACGGACGCCGCGTCAGCAGGCCGCTACCCACCGGAAGGACGCCGGCGACCGAATGAATCTTCGTCGTGACGAGCGCCTCCTCCTGCGTCAGGCCGGGGAGGATCGACGCGAGCCGCTTCGCCAGCATGGTCTTCCCCGAGCCGGGAGCGCCGATCATCATCACGTTGTGCCCTCCCGCCGCCGCCACCTCGAGGGCCCGCTTGGCGACGAGCTGCCCCCGCACATCGGCAAAATCGGGCAGCTCCCCGCTCTCGTCGGAGGCGCAGGAGTCGGCCGCGGCAAGGGGCGCCGTGCCCGTCAGATGTTCGAGCAGCGCCGGGAGGTGCGGCGCGCCGACGACGCGCAACCCGCGCACCGCCGCCGCCTCGTTCGCGTTCGCGGAGGGGACGATCAGCTCCCGGATCGCGCCGTCGCCGGAGATGGCGGCGGAGACGGACAGCGTCCCCCGAATCGAGGTGAGTGTGCCGTCGAGCGACAGCTCGCCGACGAACACGCGCCCCGCCACGTCCTCGTCGCGCAGGAGCTCCAGCGCGTGAAGCATCCCGACGGCGATCGGGAGGTCGAACCCGGTCCCCTCCTTCCGCACGTCGGCCGGCGAGAGGTTCACGGTGATGTGGCGGGCCGGCAGGTAGAGACCGCAGTTCGCGAGCGCCGAGCGCACCCGCGAATACGACTCCCGCACCGCCGCGTCGGGCAGTCCTACGAGCGTGAATCCCGGCTGGCCGGCAGGCCGGGCGTCCACCTCGATGACGATTCGTACAGCATCAATTCCGAGTGTCGCGGCACTCCATACTTTCGAGAGCATGGCGTTGGCGACCCGCGGAAGTCCCTGCGCCGAGTATCCCTCGGAGGCGGGGGCGAGGCAAGGGAGTCGCATACCTCTCCCGCGGAGGGATTTCATGCGCATTGCCGTACCGCACAACTTGACCCGGGAACAGGCGCGGAAGCGCGTCGATCAGCGGCTCACCAGCCTGCTCGGCCAGTTCGGCCACCAGGCCGAGGAGATGGAACACGACTGGACCGGCGACACGCTCCGCTTCAAGGGGAAGGCGAAAGGGCTGAAGGTGGAGGGGACGGTGGAGATCACCGACGCCGCGATGATCGTGGACGCGAAGCTGCCGCTCATCGCCTCGATGTTCGAGGGGCGCATCCGCGAGGCGGTCCAGAAGGAAGCGGACCAGATGTTCCGCGCCTGAGGGAGCCCTGAATGAAGAACGGCGGGCCTCAGGCCCGCCGCTCCGCTCACTCGACGTGCAGGATCTTTTTCAGCGCGTCTTCGTTCGGATCTACGAACAACCTGCCATCTACCTCGACGGCCGGGTCGGAACCGAGATGATGCGTGTGCTTGTATTCCTCGGGGCGAACCATCTCGTGCGCGACACGAAACTGCCGGAGGAAGCCTGCGATCAGGCTCGTTTTATGTTTCTGACTTCCGGGGAAGAACCTTACGGTCATCGCCTCCCCTCCCTTCACAGTGTCTCTAACTCTGGGACGAATGTCTGCGAACCTTAGGCCTACTTTCTACGGAAGTCAAATAACGTGCGTTTGCGTCAGGCGAGAATCGCCTCACGGTACTGGATTTCGTAGAGCCGCCGGTACAACCCGCCCGCCTGCATCAGCTCCTCGTGCGTCCCCCGCTCCCGGATCTCCCCATGGTGGAACACGAGGATCGTGTCGGCCGAGCGGATGGTCGAGAGGCGGTGGGCGATGACGATGGAGGTGCGCCCCTGGAGGAGGGTCTGGATGGCCTCCTGGATCAGCAGCTCGGTCTCGGTGTCGATCGAGGAGGTGGCCTCGTCGAGAATCAGCACCGGCGGGTCGAAGGCCAGCGCGCGGGCGAAGGAGAGCAGCTGCTTCTCCCCCACCGACAGCCCCGCCCCCCGCTCCCGCACCTGCGCCGCGTAGCCCTCCGGCAGGCGCGAGATGAACCGGTCGGCCTGCACGCGCTGGGCGGCGGTGCGGATGGTCTCCGGCGAGATGCTCGGGTCGCCGAGGGAGATGTTGTCGGCGATGTTGCCGGTGAAGAGGAAGAAGTCCTGCTGCACGATGGCGAAGAGGCGGCGCAGCGTCTCCAGCGAGTAGCGGCGGATGTCGACGCCGTTGATCAGGATCTCCCCCCGCTGCGGCTCGTAGAAGCGCAGCAGGAGCGAGGTGACGGTGGTCTTGCCGGCGCCGGTGTGGCCCACCAGCGCCACCCGCTCGCCCCGCTCCACGCGGAAGGAGACGTTGCGCAGGACCCAGTCTTCCTCGTTGTACGCGAACCAGACGTTGCGGAATTCGATGGACTCGAGTTCCTCGGTTCCTCGGGGTTCCTCGGTTCCTCGGGTGGTGTCGGGTGATGGCGGGGCCGAGGAACTCCGAGGAACCCGAGGAACCGACGAACCGGCCCCCGTGTCCCCGATCTTCACCGGCGTGTCGAGCAGCTTGAAAATGCGCTCGCTCGCAGCCATCGCGGCCTGCAGGATGTTGTACTTTTCGGAGAGGTCGGAGATCGGCTGGTAGAAGCGCTGCGAGTACTGGAAGAAGGCGACCAGCGCGCCGACGGAGAGGGTCCCCTGGATCACCTTCCCGCCGCCGTACCAGACGATGAGGGCGACGCCGACGGTCTCGATCAGCTCGATGATCGGGTAGAAGACGGCGTAGTAGAAGATCGAGTCGATGTTCGCGTCGCGATGGCGTTTGTTCAGGTCATCGAACTTGCGCGCCTCCCGCTCCTCCCGGTTGAAGAGCTGCACGGTGGACATGCCCGAGATGTGCTCCTGCAGGAAGGCGTTGATGGCGGCGATGCGCGCGCGGACCTGGCGGTACGTGATGCGCGCGCCGCGGCGGAACCAGATCGAGACGAGGATGATGAACGGCGTGATGGAGAAGAGCACCAGCGCGAGGCGCCAGTTCATCCAGAAGAGGACGCTCACGATGCCCACCAGCACGAAGATGTCGCCGAAGATGGCGACGAAGCCGGCGGTGAACAGCTCGTTGAGGGCGTCGACGTCGGTCGTGACGCGTGTCATGAGGCGGCCGACGGGGTTGCGGTCGAAGTACTGCACGTCGAGCCGCTGCAGGTGCCCGAAGATCTGCTTCCTGAGGTCGTACATGATGTACTGCCCCATGACGTTCATCAGCACCATCTGCGAGTAGAGGACGGCGAAGCCGCCGACCAGCACGAGCAGGTAGAGCCCCGCCGCGACGTTGATGCCGGTGAGCGGGTCGAGGACGATGCCGTTCTCCGCGAGCAGCTCGCCGATGCGCCTGCTGACGCCGAGCGGCTCCGCCCCCTGCGGCCGCACGAAGAGGTCGATGGCGACGGCGGTGATGGCCGGCCCGGCGATCTCGAAGAGCGAGGCGATGATGACCAGGAACACCGAGACGCCGGCACGCAGCCGGTAGGGACGGAGGTAGGTCAACAAACGGCGCGCGAGCCGCTTGTCGAACGCTTTTGCGCCTTCGTCTTCCTGTTTCTCGATCAGGTCGGCCATGCGGCCTCCGGCAGCGCTGCGCGCTGGTTGTCGGTTGTCGGTTGTCGGTTGTCTGTGGGGTCTCGCCTGGGCGTCATGCGTGACGCCGCGGACAACTGAAAACCGAGAACCGACAACAAGCCCCGCTCAGCGCCGCTCACGCGATCTCCTCCCGTTCGTGTGGTTGTCGGTTGTCCGTTGTCGGTTGTCTGTGGGGTCTCGCCTGGGCGTCATGCGTAGCGCCGCAGATAACTGACAACCGAGAACCGACAACGAGCGGCGCGCAGCGCCGCTCCCGGCGCCGCTCACGCGATCTCCTCCAACTCATCCTCGATCGTCTGCCGGCGATAGAGGTCGGCGTAGTAGCCGCCTTTCGCCACCAGCGCGTCGTGGCTGCCGCGCTCGACGATCCTGCCGTCGTCGAGGACGACGATGTGATCGGCGTCTTTCACCGACGAGACGCGGTGGGAGACGATCAGTACCGTCCTCCCCTGCCGGATCGAGCGCAGCGCCGTCAGGATCTTCTCCTCGGTCTGCGTATCGACGGCGCTCAGCGAGTCGTCGAGCACGAGGATGAGCGGGTTGCGGACGAGCGCGCGGGCGATGGCGGTGCGCTGCTTCTGCCCACCAGAGAGCGTGATCCCCCGCTCGCCGATGACCGTGCCGAGGCCCTGGGGGAAGCCGGCGACGTCGGTGTCGAGGCCGGCGCTGTTCGCCGATTCCTGCACCTCTTCGTCGCTGGCGTCGGGGCGGCCGAAGCGGATGTTCTCCGCGATCGACTCGGAGAAGAGGAACGTCTCCTGCGGCACCATCCCGATCCACTCGCGCAGCGCCCGCTGAGGGATGGTCTCGATCGGGCGTCCGTCGAAGAAGATCGTCCCCGGCGGCGGCTCGAACGCGCGCGTCAGGAGCGAGAGCAGCGTCGACTTGCCGCTGCCGGTGCGTCCGACGATGCCGACCGTCTCGCCCGGACGGACGCTGAGGTCGATGTCCTGCAGCACCGGCCGCCCTTCGTAGGCGAAGGTGAGGTTGCGGATGTCGATGCTGCCGGTGGCCTGCACGTCCGACTCGTCGGCGCCGTCGACTTCCGGCTGCACCGACCAGATGTCGTGCAGGCGGCGCATCGAGGCCATGCCACGCTGAAAGAGATTGATCACCCAGCCGAGGGCGATGAGCGGCCAGATCATGCGCCCGAGGTAGAACTGGAAGGCGACGAAGTCGCCGAGGTCCATCGTCCCGGCGACCAGCTTCCGGCTGCCGACGTAGAAGACGAAGACGAACATGACACCGACCAGCGCGTGCAGCGCCGGGTAGAACGTGGAGGTGAGGCGGATCAGCGAGCGGTTGCGGTCGACGTAGCCGCGGTTCATCCGCTGGAACGTCTGGATCTCGCTCTCCTCGCGCGTGAAGGCGCGCACGACGCGGACGCCGGCGAGGTTCTCCTGCACGCGCGCGGAGATGTCGCCGAAGTAGTCCTGCACCGCCTTGGTGCGGTCGTGAATGCGGCCGCCGAAGTACTTCACGAGCCCGGCCACCACCGGCACCGCCAGGAGGGCGATCAGGGCCATGAAGCCGTCGATGCGCACCATCATCACGAACGCGCCGCCGACGACGAGGAGCGAGGAGAAGGAGTGCATGACCGCGGGACCGATGAGCATGCGCACCGAGGCGAGGTCGTTGGTGGCGCGGGACATGAGGTCGCCCGTGCGCTGCTCCTGGTAGAACCGCAACGGAAGCTTCTGCAGGTGCTGGTAGAAGTCGTTCCGCATGTCGTACTCGATGAAGCGCGACGCGCCGATGATGATCCAGCGCTGGGAGTAGAGGAACAGCCCTTCGACCGCCGCCGCGCCGACGAGCATCAGCCCGTAGCGCACCAGGTCCTCGCGCGTGAAGCCGGTCGAGAGCGCGTTCACCGCGTTGCCGATGATGAGCGGCTTGAGCAGCGAGAACACCGCCGACCCGACCACGCACGCGGCGCCGAGGAGGAGGCGTTTCCTGTAGAGGCGGAAGTAGTGGAGGAGGCGGCGGAGGGGGGTCATCGTTGCGGCGGATATCTTAGTTGCTGGTGGCTGGTTGCTGGTTGCTCGTGATGAGTCGCCTCACGAACAGGCAATCCCTGACAAGGAACCAGCAACGAGCAACCAGCAACAATCATCGTCAAACCGGTTCACGTAACGGCAACTTCCTCAACTCCTGCAACGTGATCCTCAGCACCGAGCCGAGGGTGAAGCCGGTGGGGAAGCAGTGGGGGATGCGGACGCCGGCGCCGGAGAGCTCGAGGAAGTCGAGCGGCGGCTTGCGGCGGGCGAGCACGTGGACGAGCTTGCGCGGGAGGTCTTCGCGGTCGTCGACGTTGAGGTGGAGCGGCTGGAGGTAGTAGCCGAAGTGCATCTCCCGCAGGGCGGGCGTGCCGCCCGCGAATTCGGGGAGGGTCACGCTCAGGCTCAGCGAGCCGAAGATCCAGTTCTCCTGCGCGAATTCGCCGCGCCAGAAGTCCTCTTCGTCTTCCGTCAGGTGCTCGAGCCGCATCAGCGAAGCTGCTCCATCACCCGCTCGAACTGTCGCCGGCCGCCAAACCCTTCCATCCTCCCCAGCTCCGAGCCTCCGGCGTTGGCGAAAATGAGCGTCGGAAAGCCGTTCACGCCGTAGCGGCGCTGCAGCTCGGTGACGAGCGGCGGGTTGCTTCCATCTTCTTTCTGCCGGTCGGTGACGCGGATGGGGACGAAGCGGCGGTTGATCTCGGCGGCCAGCACCGGGTCGGCGAAGACCTCCCGGTCGAGCTGGTGGCAGGGGGCGCACCAGTCGGCGGTGAAGTCGAAGAGCACCGGCATCCCGGTCGCGCGCGCCAGCTCGACCCCCTCTTCGATCGATACCCAGGCGACGTGCGACGACGGCGCCTCGCGCGTGAAGTACAAGGCGACTCGCCCGGCCAGCAGCACCGCGGCGATCGCGAGCAGCACCACCGGGATGGAGCGCTGGTCATTCCGCGCCATACGGGACCTCCCGGCGGCGGAACGCGAGGCACGCCAGCACGAGCGCCACCGCGGCGTTGCAGGCCACGAGCAGCAGCCAGTCGGGGTCGAGGCGCGGAGGGGTCTCGGGGAAGAGGTTGTGGTCGACGGCGGTGACCGCACGCGCGACGAGCGGCGGCAGCTTCCTCCCGAAGCCGGCGAGGAGCGCGAGGACGATCTGCGCGCCGAAGTAGATGGCGACGTTGTAGTAGGCGCGGGTCACGCTGCCGAGGAACGTCAGCAGCGATACGATCAGCACGACCTCGATCATCGAGTTGAGGAGCGCCGCACCGATTTCCGGAGCCGTTTCCAGTTTCCTGCCGAGAAGCTCGCACGCGGCTGCCACCGCGGCGGCGGTCCAGACGGCCAGCACCACGCCCGCCACGCGCGAGAGGAGATACGCCGACCGGCTGAGCGGCTTGACCAGGATGAGTTGCAGGGTCCCGGACGAGAGCTCCGGCCCGATCGGTCCGGCGCCGGTGACGATCGCCAGCAGCACGATGAGGCTGGGCCACCCCGCTGCCGGACGGTCGAACTGCGCGAAGCCGACGGAGACGATGGCCAGCAGTGCCAGGAAGGACAGGAAGCCGACGCTGGTGAAGTGCCGGCGCACGGTCTCCGTAATCACGACCCCGCTCACGCCGCACCTCGGAAGATGCTCTCCAGGTCGGCCGTATGGCGCCGGACGTCGATTACGCCCGCGCCGCCCTCGACCAGCTCCTTCACCAGCCGCGCGATGTCGCTCTCGTGCTCCACCGTGGCGATGACGACGTTCTCCCGCGGGGCGGCGCCGGCGATGCGGGCCACGCGCTCGGCGTCGAACGAGCCGTCGAGCAACGTGACGGCGACGACGACGCGGTCGGCGTGGCGCAGCGTCTCGCGGTGGGAGATGACGCCGCCGCCGAGGAAGAGCACCCGGTCGCAGACCTTCTCGACCTCGGCGAGCTGGTGGGAGTTGAGGAGCACGGCCGCGCCGCGCGCCTTCTGCTCCGCGATGAGGTCGCGCACGAGGAGGACGCCGTTCGGGTCGAGCCCGGAGGTCGGCTCGTCGAGGAAGATGAAGTCGGGCTGGTGGATGAGCGCCTGGCACATGCCGATGCGCTGGAGCATGCCGCGCGAATACTGGGAGAGCCGCTTGTCGGCCGCGGCGGCGATGCCGAGACGCTCGAGCATCGCGTTCGCGCGCGCGTCCACCTCGGCGCGCGGGACGCCGGCGAGGCGGGCCATGTAGCGGAGGAAGGCGCGTCCGGTCTCGGAGCGGCCGAAGTTCATCCGCTCCGGCACGAAGCCGGTGCGCCGCCGCACGTCGAGGTCGTCGGTGGCGCGGCCGTCGATGGTGATGGAGCCGCCGTCGGGATGGAGGAAGCCGAGGAGGCAGGACATGAGCGTCGTCTTACCGGCGCCGTTGGGGCCGATGAGCCCGACCACCTCCCCCGGCGCGATGTCGAGCTCCACGCCGCGGAGCACCTCATGCGCCTTGAACGCCTTGCGCAGCCCGCGCACCTGAATGGTCATTGAGCCTTGCGCGCGCGCAACCCGTTCACGATCTCGTCGAGCTTCGCCTGATGAAACTCATTCACCAGCCGCTGCAGCTCCCCCTCCTGCGACACCTCGAACTCGGCCGTGTACACCTTCTTGAGCGCCCCGCCGAGGTAGACCTTCGTCTCCACGCGCCACGAAGGGCTGGAGAAGAACTCGGTCTGGATGGTGAGCTTTTTCTCGCCGACGTCGAGCGCGTCGACGCGGCCCATGGGAGGGGGGTGGGGGGTGTGCATTTGAGTGGGGGGAGTGTATCGCGTTCGATGTTGTCGGTTGTCGGTTGTCGGTTGTCTGTGGGGTGCGTACAATTGCGGTCCCACCTCGAGCCGCCGCGTTCGTCTCTTCTCTGACACGCGGATATGAAGACATTCGAAGACTTGCGCGCCTTTCAGCGCGCCATCGATCTCATGGTGGACGTTTACACGGCAACCGAACAGTTCCCGAAGCACGAGCTTTACGGGCTTACGGCGCAGATGCGGCGCGCGGCGTGCTCGGTTGTGAGCAACATCGCCGAGGGGCAGGGGCGCCTCACTTACGGAGAATGGCGCCAGATGCTGAGCACAGCACGAGGGTCGATTTACGAAGTGCAGGCGCAGGTCATCGCGGCAACGCGCCTGACCCTGCTGCCGGCAGCCGCCGGTGAGCACCTGAAGAAACGCGTCCGAGCTGCCGCACAGGAACTATCCGGCTTGATCGATTGGGTCCGAAGGCGCGAAGCAGAGACGAAGCGCCGGCGTCGCGGAGAGCCGCAGACAACCGACACCTGATACCCGACACCGCCAAGGAGCGCGTCACCGCTCCCTCCTCACACTCCTCCTGCACTTCGCCTCCGCCCGCGACTCGATCTGCCGCACGCGTTCGCGCGACAGGCCGAGGATCTCGCCGATGTCGCGGAGGGTGAGCTCGTCGTCCTGGAGCACGCCGTAGCGGAGTTTCACGATCGTCTTTTCGTCCAGCGTCAGCTCGTCGACGGCGGTCTGCACCGACGCGTGCTGGCGGAGGTGCTGGAGGTGGGGCAGGCGCTCTTTCTTCACCTCGGGGGTGATGTCGTCGCGGCGGTCGTCGAGCTCGTACCAGTAGTGGAACCAGGCTTTCGGGTTGGGGTTCGTATAGAGCAGCAGGACGGCCAGCTCGCTTTCGGTGATCTCGAGCTTCGCGCAGATCTTCGCCTTCGCGCTTTCCAGCGCCGCGGCCACGTTCGCGACGTCGCGGTTGAGGAAGTCGGCGAGTTCGGCGACGCTCTTGGGGACGTTGTCGCTGACTCCGTGGCGCAGCGTCAGGACGAGGCGCTCTTTCGGCGAGAGCTCGGACATGTGCGCGAGCAACTCCTCGCGGCGGGACTGCGTCTGCATCTCGTCGTCGGCCGACGGGATCATCGTCTGCTCGACGACATCGGCCAGCTCGGTGTGCGACTCGTCGTCGATCTCCGCATTCAGCGAGTAGTTGTCGGTGTTGGCCTGGAGGAGCGTCTGCACTTCCTTGACCGTGACGCCGAGGTTGAGCGCCAGCTCGTCGGCGGTCGGGATGTGGCTCCCCTCGGTCATCGCCGTGGCGATCGCCTTCTCCAGCCGGTACATCAGGTTGGCCCGCTTCGGCGGCAGCCGGAACGCGCCCGCCTGCTCGGAGAGCGCGTGCAGGATCGCCTGCCGGATCCACCACACCGCGTAGGTGATGAACTTGACGTTTTTGTCGGGATCGAACTTCTTCGCGGCGTGGATCAGGCCGATGTTGCCTTCGTTGATCAGGTCGAGGAAGTGGACGTGCGCGTTGCGGTAGCGCTTCGCGTACGAGACGACGAACCGGAGGTTCGCCTTGACCAGCTCCTCGAGCGCCTCCTTGTCGTTCTCCTGCACGCGGCGGCCGAGCTCTTTCTCACGCTCGGGCGTCAGCCGCGGGACCTTCGCGATTTCCTGCAGGTAATGATTGAGGAGATCGTACGACTCGTCGCGTTCTTCGTAGCGGGCCATTTCAGAGAGAGCCCGAATTCTACACCCGCTCTCCCTATCGGCCGGCGATCCGAATCACGCCGCGCGGGCTGTCGTTCAGCTCCCGCGCCAGCACGTCGCCGTCGACGTCCACCCGCACCAGCACCGTCTCCTCTTTGTCGTGCGCGAGGACGACCAGCTCGATCCTCCCGCCGTTTCCGTGCGGTCGCGCGTAGATGAAGCTCCACTCGTTCGACTTGCGCGACCAGACCTGCACGAGCGGCGTGAATCCGGCGCCGATCTTCGCGCGCATCAGCGCCTGCATCTCGCGCCCGTCGAGGTTCGAGGTGCCCTCGAACGTGGCGAGCTGGAAGTCGTTCACCCCCTGCGGCTCGACGAGGCGCACGGCGAAGCGGGCCACGCCGAGGAAGGGGATCCAGATGCGGCTGACGCCGCGCTTCGAGTCGATGGCGCGGGCCAGCTCGCTGAAGCCGGCGTGTACCGGCTGCGCGAGGATGAGGACGAACAGAGCGGCGGCGGCGAGGCGCTTAGTCATTGCCTTTCCTTCCCTTCGACAGCTCCGGGATCCCGAACTGCCCCTCGAGCTCGGACAGCCGCTCGATGTCGATCGGGCCGTTGATGTTGACGACCGTGAACTCGCGCGGCTCGGTGGAGATGATCACCAGGCCGGTGACGCGATCGCCCGCCATGTTGGCGTAGATGTTCACGTTCTCCTTCTTCTTGCTGCGCACGGTGACGAGCGGCTTCCAGCTCGGCCCGAGCTGGGTCTTGATCCGGTCGACCATGAGGCGGTCGTACTCCCCTTCCCGCGCGAACTGGTAGCTGCGGACGTAGATCCCCTCGAGACCGCTGATCATGTCGCGCAGCGCGCGCTCGTCGGCGTTGTTCTTCGAGAAGAACTTCGACGCCAGCCGGAGCATCGAGGCGTCGACGGTGATGTCGACCACCTCCTCGGCGCGGTCGGCGAGGCCGGGAAAGTCGAGATTGATTTTCTGCGCCGACGCCGGAAGGGCGAAGACGAGTGTGAGTGTGGCGGCGACGATGAGCTTACGCATGGGCTTTCTCTCTCCTGAGACTAGTCGTGGGAACCGATCGCGCGCACTTCTTCCTGCGCGTAACGCACCTTCTCGCTGGCGATGCGCATGGCCTCGAGCACCTGCTCCTTGGCGTGCTCGCCGCGGCGCTGCTCGACGATGCGATGCGCGGTGTAGCCGCCGAGCGCGGCGACGAGGACCACCGAGGCGGCGGCGGCGCGCCACCAGGCGGGGCGTGCGCGTTCCGGCTCGGCGCGCTCGATCCGCTGCATCACCCGGCCGGCGAATCCGGCGGGAGGTGCCTGGCGGCGCAGCACGCGTTTGAGATCGTTCTCCAGGTTCATGAATGCTTCTCCAGTTTCCTGCGCAGCGCCTGCAGTGCGCGGTGCAGATGACTCTTGACGGTGTTCACCGGCATGCCGACGATCCGGCAGATCTCCGACGGATCGAGGTCTTCCTGATAGCGAAGGGCGAGGACGGCGCGCTGCATCTCGGGCAGTGTATCGATCGACTCGCGCAGGAGGCGGTCCATGAAGGGATCGGCCTCCTTGTCGACGACGCGCAGCTCGACGTCCTCGAGGCTGACCGCCTTCAGCTTCACCCGCCGCGACTGGTCGATGCAGCGGCGCGTCGCGACCTGGCGCAGCCAGAAGAGGAGGTGGGCGTCGGACTGGATCGCGCCGAGGTTGCGGTAGAGCTGCAGGAAGACGTCCTGCGCCGTCTCCTCCGCGCGCGAGCGGTCGCCGTGGAAGTGATACGCGAGGCTGTAGACCATCGCCTCGTGCCGCTCCACCAGCTCGGCAAACGCGTCGTGATCGCCGCCCCTCGCTCTCGCGAGAGTGTCGGGAACCTCGAGCGCCTCCGCCACGATTGCCGTCATCCTGAGTCCTATATACGGAGGAGGCGGCGGATAGGTGCAGCCGCCGCGAAAAAATGCGGCGCGCGTGCGGGCGCGGCTATTCGTCGATCGCCGGCAGCTCGAGGCGCGTGAGCGTGTCCTGCCGCACCGTCACCCGCACGGTACGCTCCGGGCGGCGCCCTTTCAACTCGTAGACGAAGCGGCGGTCCCCCTCCTCGACCACGCGCACCGACTCGATGCCGCGCGTGTACCGGGCCATCGGCGTGAGCGCCGTGGGCGCATCGGGAACGTAGAGCTTCAGCTCGGCGAGGGCCTCCGGATCGTGCTGGATCGCACCGCGGAGGGCGTCGATGAGACGGTCGGCATCGAGCCGCGTGAGGAACTGCGCCTGCGGGAGCTGGAGCTCGACGCGCACCGCGGAGCCATGGCCGAAGCGCGCCTCCCGCTGCGCGCGCGTCACCGACCCGCCGGCCGCCGCCTCGACCGCGACGCAGCCGTCGAACTGCGGCCCCACTCTCCCTTCGACCTGCAGCTCGTAGCTGCCGTCGGCGCCGGTCACGTGCGCGACGCGGTTGCTGCCGTCGCACTGCGAGGCGCTGATGCGCGCGGAGGGCACCGGAACACCGGCGGCGTCGGTGACGATCCCGCTGATGTCGACGGCGTTCTCCGGCCGGATGGGCGGCGGCGGGGTGCTCGCGGGCGGAGGGGTGGAGGGGGCGGCGGTGCAGCCGGCCAGCAGGAGAAGCAGGATGGTCGTCCTCATGCGCGGGAGGAGCCGCAAATCACTTGCCGGAAAGGACGAGCTCCATCAGCCGGTCGGTCTGCAGGTCGTGGCCGACGAGGAACGGGTGGCTGCCGACGTCGACGAAGCCGCACTTTTCGTAGAAGCGGATCGCGCGCGGGTTGCGCTCCCAGACGCCGAGGAAGACGACGGTGACGCCGAGCTCGCGGGCGGTGGCGAGGACGTGCTGCATCAGCTCGTGGGCCACTCCGCGGCCGTGGTGACCGCGGTCGACGTAGAAGCGAGCGATCTCGAGCCGCTCCCCTTCCAGCTTCAGTTGCGCGAAAGCGATCGGCACGCCGCCGTCCTCGACGAGGAGGGCCACCTGCCGCGGATCTTCGAGCTCGCGCCGCTGCTGCGCCTCGCCGTACGTTTTCGCGACGTACAGCTCCAGATCCTCGGGGGTATTGTCGGCGGCAAAGGCGTCGCGGAACGTCCGTTCGCCGAGTTCCGCCAGCGCGGCGGCGTCGGCAGGTGTGCCGCGGCGGACGGTCATGGTAGGTTGAAGCATGGCGCTCAGTTTACGGTCTGCGACGACGGCGGACGCCGTGGGGATTCACGCGATCTACGCGCCCATCGTGGCGCGGACGGCGATCTCGTTCGAGCTGGAGCCGCCCGACGTGGCGGAGGTGGCGAAGCGGATCGAGACGACGACGGCGAAATACCCCTGGCTGGTGTACGCCGACGGGGAGACGCTGGCCGGCTACGCCTACGCGAGCGCGTTCCGGCCGCGTCCCGCGTACAACCGCACCGCCGAGGTGTCGATCGCGATCGCCGAAAGCCACCGAGGCCGCGGCCTCGCCGTCCCGCTGTACGAGGCGCTGCTGAGCGAGCTGGCGCGGCGCGGCTTCCACACCGCCGTGGCGGTGATCAACCTGCCGAACGACGCCAGCCGCGCCCTGCACCGGCGCGCCGGATTCGAGCCGGTGGGCGTGCTGCACGAGGTCGGGTACAAGTTCGGCGAGTGGCGCGACATCGAGCTGTGGGAGCGGAGGCTCACGACGTGAGGTTGTTGCTGATGACGTCTCTCGCAATCACGCTCGCCGCCTCGGGCACCGAGGCGACGCGGACCTTCGGCTCCGGCCCGGCGCTGACGTACGTGGTGCTCGGCGACAGCACGGCGGCAGGTGTCGGCGGCGCGTACGACCTGGGGATCGCCGTGGCGACCGCGCGCGAGCTGGCGGCGCGCCATACCGTCGAGCTGACGAACTTCGCCGTCTCCGGCGCGCGCATGCGCGACGTGCGCGAACGTCAGGTCGCGGCGGCCGCGCGGCTCCGGCCCGACGTCGTCCTGCTCTCGGCCGGCGCGAACGACGTGACGCACCTGACGGGCGTCGGCTCGATGCGCGACGACCTGCGCGCGATCGTGCAGTCCCTCACCGCCGCGAATCCGAAGGTCAGGATCGTCATCACCGGCTCTCCCGACATGGGCTCACCCCCGCGCATCCCCTGGATCCTGCGCGGGCTGGCGACGAGCCGCACCAGAAGCGTCAACCGGATGTTCCGGGAGGAAGCCGCGCGGCTGCAGTTGGAGTTCGCGCCGATCGCCGACGTCACCGGCCCGATGTTCCGCCGCGACCGGTCCCTCTTCGCGAGCGACCGCTTCCACCCGAACGATCGCGGCTACGCCACCTGGGTTCCGGTGCTGAACCAGGCGCTCGCGAACGTATTGCGCTGACGGCGCGTCAGTGCGCGCCGACCGGCATGTCGAGGCGGCGGTAGCGCTTCGTCCCCGGGAGGCAGCTCTTGTGCGTCACGTGGTGGAGGTACTCGTCGCGGAACTTCTTGATCGACGAGATCACCGGGCCGATGGCCGCGTCGCCGAGGGCGCAGAGCGACTTGCCACCGATGTTGTCGGCCATGTCGAGGAGGAGATCGGCGTCCTGCTGTCTTCCCTCCCCCCGCTCCAGGCGGTCGAGGATCGACTCCATCCAGTTCGTCCCCTCGCGGCAGGGCGTGCACTGGCCGCACGACTCGTGGGCGAAGAACTTCGAGAGGCGCCAGACGGCGTCGACGATGCAGACGGTCTCGTCGAGGACGATGATGCCCGCCGAGCCGAGCATCGAGCCGGCCTTCATGACCGAGTCGAAGTTGAGCGGCAGGTCGATCTCGTCGGGCTTGAGCATCGGCGCCGAGGCGCCGCCGGGGATGACGGCCTTCAGCTTGTTGTCGCCGGTGATGCCGCCGCAGTGCTCGTAGATCAGCTCCTTGAGGTTGACCCCCATCGGGAACTCGTAGACGCCCGGCTTCTTCACTTTGCCGGAGACGCAGTAGAGCTTCGGTCCGGTGTTCTTCGGCACGCCGAAGGACTTGAACCACTCCGCGCCGTTCTTGACGATGAGCGGCACGCAGGCGAGCGTCTCGACGTTCTGCACGACGGTCGGGCCGCCGAAGACGCCGACGACGGCCGGGAACGGCGGCTTGACGCGCGGCTGGCCGCGATGCCCTTCCACCGACTCGATGAGCCCCGTCTCCTCGCCGCAGATGTAGGCGCCCGCGCCGCGGTGGACGGTGATGTCGAAGTCGAAGCCGCTGCCGAAGAGGTTCTTTCCGAGGAAGCCCTTCTCGCGCGCCTCATCGAGCGCCTTCACCAGGACGGTCGAGCCGTAGTGGAACTCGCCACGGATGTAGATGTAGGCCATCGGGTTCGAGCCGATGGCGTAGGCGGCGATGATCATCCCCTCGATGAGGAGATGGGGGTCTTTCTCGATGATGACCCGGTCCTTGAACGTCCCCGGCTCCGCCTCGTCGGCGTTGCAGAGGAGGTACGTGGGGCGGGGGGCATTGCGGGGGACGAACGACCACTTCATGCCGGTCGGGAAGCCGGCGCCGCCGCGTCCGCGGAGCTCCGAGTCCTTGACGAGCTGGATGACCTCTTCCCACTTCATCCCCAGCGCCTTGCGGGCGGACTCGTAACCGCCTCCGGCGATGTAGGTCTCGATGGAGGTGGAGTTCGGTTTGTCGATGTTCGCGGTGAGGACTTTGATCGGTTCCATTTCGAGTCTCAGAGTCTCAGAGGCTCAAAGTCGCAGAGTGGAGTCTCTCTTTGAGACTTTGCGACTTTGCGACTCTGCGACTACTTCAATTTCTCCAGCAGCGCGTCCATCCGCTCCACGCTCATGTTCTCGTGGTAGTCGTTGTTGACCTGGACGAC
>DASWNW010000048.1:0-12150 GCA_036399015.1 Thermoanaerobaculia bacterium
CCGGGCGGAGAAGCCCGGGAACACGCAACGCGCAACTCGCAACCGGCAACCGGCAACCGGCAACCAGCAACCAGCAACCAGCAACCAGCAACCGGGTAGGGAATCCCCCTCCCCCGACACTCCCGAGTGTGCTCCCGCAGATCTGCCTCCTTCTTTCTCTCGCTGGCGGCGCCAACGTGCCGGTGCTGAACGAGGAGCTGGTCGTCACGGCGGCGCGGGAGGAGCAGCCGCGGGACCAGGCCGCGGCGGCGGTGACGGTGCTGACGCGGGAGGAGATCGAGCGGCTCCCCGCGGAGTCGCTCGCGGAGCTGCTCGCGTTCGCGCCGGGCGTCACGATGATGTTCGAGAGCGGCGCGGGCGGCACGCCGATGATCGCCTCGCGCGGCTTCTTCGGCGGCGGCGAGGTGGAGTACGTGAAGCTCCTCGTCGACGGGGTGCCGGCCGGCGACGTGGAGTCGGGGAACGTCGACTGGCGCGCCTTCCGGACGGCGAACCTCGAGCGCGTCGAGATCCTGCACGGCCCCGGCTCCTCGCTTTACGGCGACACGGCTCTGGGCGGCGTGGTGCAGCTCTTCACGCGTCCCTCCGCCACGGGAGAGGCGAGCGGCGAGCTTCACCTGAGCGGCGGCAGCTTCGGCACCTACAATGCCGCCGTCGGCTACCTCACCGACCTCGGCGCGATGCGGCTGGACGTGCGCGCCGGCGTCACGCGCACCGGCGGCTTCCGCGAGCATGCAAGCAACAGCAACCGCGGCGCGCAGCTCACCCTCCAGCGTTTCTCCGACGAGTCCCGCTGGCGCGTCGACGCGGCCACCGACCGCAAGGACCGGCGCGAGCCGGGACCGCTGACGTTCGAGGAGATCCAGGAGGACCGGGAGCAGTCGAACGCCGCCTTCGGCTCCGATCGCGAGCAGTCCGACCGCCACCGCCTCTCCGCCGGCTACGACTCGTTCGGCCGTATGGCCATCCGCGCGATCGTCTACGCCTCACGGCGCGACGCGAACAACGTCCGTACGCTGCTGCTCGCGCCGGGCTTCGGCAGCACTGCCCTGCGCGAGCTCACCACGCGCGCCACCGGGGGAACGTTCGAGCTCTCGCGCGAGCTGGCCGGCGGCATCGTCCGCGCCGGGACGGACGTCGAGCGCGCGTCGCTCTCGGGAAGCTACGCGGCCACCCGTCCCGAGGTCGCACCGGCATCGGCGGCGGGGGACCGGACGCAGGCGGCGCTCTTCGTCACCGGCGGGTGGGACGTCTGCGGCCGCTGCCGCCTCACCGCCGGCCTGCGCCGCGACGAGCTGCGCTACGACTTCACCGGCGCGGAGCGCGACGCCTCCGCCTGGTCGCCGCGCGTCGGGCTGAACGTCCGTCTCGACGCGCTTTCGACCTTCGTGCAGCTCTCGCGCGCCTTCAAGGCGCCGACGCTCGACCAGCTCTTCGACCCGCGCCCCTACCCCGACGGCATGGGGGGCACGTTCACCGTCTCGAATCCCGATCTCCGCCCGCAGCGGGCCATCAACCTCGAGGCGGGACTCGGCCGGTCGGGCGAATCGCACGAGTGGTCGCTGGTGGCCTACAGGACCTCCGTCCGCGACGAGATCGACTTCGACGCGCAGACCTTCACCTATTCGAACATCGGCCGCAGCCTGCACCGCGGCGTGGAGGCGAGCGTCGCGGTGGCGAAGCAGGCGCGCCTCTCCCCGCGGCTCACCTACGCCTGGACGCGCGTCGCCGACACCGCCGCGCCGGAGCTGCAGCTCAAGAACATCCCGGAGCACGTCGCGCAATTGCTGCTGCACGCGCGCGTCACGGCGTCGACGACGGCCAACGTCGTCTGGCGTTGGACGCACGGGGTGACGCTCGACGACGCCGGCGCGTTTCGCGTCCCCGACGTCTCGCGCGTCGACCTCCGCGTCGCGCACGATCGCGGGCCGCTGCGCCTGCAGCTCGACCTCCTCAACGCCACGAACGCCGAGTACAACGAGGTCGGCTACGTGCTGGTCGATTTCAGCGGCGCCGCGGTGCCGTTCGGGTTTCCGGCGCCCGGCCGCGCGCTGCGTCTCGGCGCGACGTGGCGGTTCTGACGCCGCGCGGCGTCACTGTCTGCGCTCGCTCCAGCGGGTGATCAACGTCAGCGGCTGCCGGTCGGGCTCCCCGACGAGGTCGTTCACCAGGAAGCGCTGGCCGTCCGCGGTGACGTCGTAGAACGCATCCTCGTCGATGACGTACATGTTGGTTCGGACGAGGGGGCGGGGGTCGCCGATCGAGACCTCCGGCTGGAGCGTGACGTCGACGGCCATGATCGTGCCGTCCGGGCGGCGGTAGAACAGCTCCCGCCCGTCGCGACGCCAACGGGCGCCGATCCCGCCGCCGAGCGAGACCTGATGTCTCACCGCAGGATCGGGGAACGAGGCGATGTAGACCTCGTGCCGTCCCGACTCGTTCGAGCTGTAGGAGACCCAGCGCTGGTCGGGCGAGAAGCGGGCGCCCCGCTCGCTGAACTGCGACGCCAGGTAGGGCGTCGTGGTCCTGCTGCCGTCGAGGCGCAGCAGATAGATGTCGCCCGCGACCGTCGCCTTTTCGTCGCCGCGCTCGTACAGGAGCAGCGTGCCGTCGGCAGCGACGTCGGTCGTGTAGTCGTGCCCGCGCGGCCGCACCAGCAGTTGCTCTTCCGCGGTGCCGCCGATCTTCTTGCGAAAGAGGTCCCAGTGGACGTTGCGATCGGAGTTGTAGAAGATCGTGGTGCCGTCGGCGCTCCACGCCACCGCCTCGTCGTTGAAGGGCTGGAACGTGGCGCGGCTCTTCAGCCCACGCCGCAGGTCGTGCACCCAGATGTTCGAGGGATCGCCTTCCGTGGAGGCGACGAGTTTTCCGTCGCGCGAGATCGTGAGCGCGAAGTGATCGCCTGGCTGGCCGAGCGTGCCGGTCTTCTTGCCCGTGCGGTCGTACCACTGGAGAACCGAGGACATGCCGGGACCGCCCCGCTGGAAGACGAGCAGGTCGTCGGTCGCGGCGAAGACGCCGCGGAAGAAGCCGCTCTCGTAGCGTACGTCTTCCGCGACCGCGACCGGCTCGCCCTCGAGGGAGAGGCTACCTGGATCGAAACGGTGCGCGACGAGATACCGGTCGCGCAGGTAGAGCAGGTGTCCGGCCGCATAGACGGCGTTCGAGCGTGCGGTGGCGAGCAGCCGGGGCTCGCCGCCGTCCACCGAGCCGACGTAGAGCGCGTTGTTCGCGCCGGCGGAGTCGAGGTGGGTTCCAGCGAGGTAGACGAAATGCCTGCCGTCGGGGAGGAACACCGGCCAGCGATGCGTCGTCTCCTGCTTGTCCTCGCGCAGCCGGGTGATCCGCTCGGGCGTGCCGCCGGAGGCGGCGACTTTCCAGAGCGACTCGCGCCAGTGCGGCGTCATCACGATCACGCCGTCGCTGCTCCAGGCGCCACCCCGCGGCTCCTGGACGTCGCAGATCTCCGACGGCGGCCCGCCGGCGAGCGGAATGGTCTTCAGTTTCCCGCCGGCGAAAAAGGCCACCTTCCGGCTGTCCGGTGACCAGAACGGATACTTCGCCCCCTCGGTGCCCGGCAGGGGACGGTTCGCTCCCGAGCCGAGCGAACGCACCCACAACCGCGACCTGCCGTCCGTCCCTTCCGGCACGAGGAACGTGAGCCAGCGCCCGTCGGGCGAGATGGTCAGCGACGCCGCCCCTTCGCTCCGCAGCCCGAAGCCGGCCGGAGTGGGCGGCGGGATGGCGGCCGTCAGCCGCGGCGGCTCGGGACGCCGCGCGGCGACGCTCCAGGCGATGCCCGCGGCCAGCGACGCGAGCGCCAGTGCCGCGAGCGCGACCAGCGCCCACTGCCGCCACGACGGCTTCGGCCGCGCCGCGGCCGCGCGGCTCGTGCTCGTGCCGGAGCGCTCGATCCACTCCAGCTCCGAGCCGACGTCGCGTGCCGACTGCCAGCGGGCGTTCGGGTCTTTCTCCAGGCACTTCAGCACGACGTGCTCGAGCGAAGGGGGCGTGAGCGGCTGCAGCGTCGAGATCGGCGCCGGCTCCCGGTCGACGATGGCGGCGATGAGACTCGTGCGCGTCTTCCCCTCGAACGCGCGCCGTCCGGTGAGCATCTCGTAGAGTACGTTGCCGAAGGCGAAGATGTCGGTGCGGGCGTCCGCCTCCAGCCCCTCGAGCTGTTCGGGAGCCATGTACTGGAAGGTGCCGACGATCGTCCCCTCGCGGGTGAGCGGCTTCTCGTTCTCCTCGTGCGCGACGGTCGGCGCGTTCGGGTCGCTCGCCGCGAAGCCGGCCGCCTGCTTCGCCAGGCCGAAATCGAGCAGCTTCGCACCCGACTTCGTGAGCATGACGTTCCCCGGCTTGAGGTCGCGATGAACGATCCCGGCGCGGTGGGCCGCCGCGAGCGCGTCGGCGATCTGTTTGCCGTAGCGGAGCACGTCGGCGAGCGGCAGGGCGCCGCGCGAGAGCCGGTCGGCGAGCGTCTCCCCCTCCAGGAGCTCCATGATCAGGAAGGCGACCTCGGACGTACCGTCGCCGACGTCGTAGATCTGGCAGATGTTCGGGTGGTTGAGGCGCGAGATGGTCTTCGCCTCCCGCTCGAAGCGGGCGCGGAACTGCGGGTCGTGCGACAGCGCCCGCGGGAGGACCTTCGCCGCGACGCTGCGGTCGAGGCGGGTGTCGCGGGCGCGGTACACCTCCCCCATGCCTCCGGCGCCGAGGGGCTCGACGATCTCGTAGGGGCCGAGGCGCGTGCCGGGCTCCATCGTCACTGGTCGAGCGCCTCTTTCCAACCGGTCACGACCGCGTACGGCCGCACCGAGGTGGCTGCATCGGCCACCTCGTTCACGAGGAAGCGAGTGCCGTCGGGACTGAGATCCCACTCGTCGTCGGGCTTCCGGTCGAACCGGAACAGCGGCGCGACCGAGCCGACCGACGGTGTACCGCCGGCCGCCGAGAAGCGGGCGCTGGCCAGCACGTCCCCGCCGGTGAGAAAGAAAATCTCGCTTCCATCGCGGCTCCAGCGCGGCGCCCATCCTCCGGCAGCCGAGACGCGGTGCGACCGGCCGCCGGAGACGGCCCGTACGTAGACGTCGGGCGAGTTGGCGATGACGGTGGCGTAGACGAGCCAGCGCCCGTCCGGCGAGATGTCGGCGGAGTACTCCGTGGCGGGGCTGTCGAGCAACGGGATCCTCGGCCCCTTCCCGTCGACCGGCACGAGCCAGATGTCGTAGGACTTGCCGTTCGTGAACTCGCGGACCAGCACGTGCCTGCCGTCCGGCGAGAGCCCGAACGCCTCTTTGTCATCGGATGCCGCTTCCCAGAGCGGCACGGCCTGCGCCTGCGGGTCATCGGCCTGGATGAAGAGGTCCCAGTAGCTGGACCGCTTGGCCGAGGTGAAGACGAAGCGCTCGCCGTCGCGCAGCCAGACGGCGCCCCAGCCGAAGCGGGGCGGCGGCGTGAGCAGAGTCTCCACGCCGCGCTCGAGGTCGACGCTGTACACGCCGCCATGTCCCGTTTCGGGCATCGTCTTCGTCACGAGCAACCGCTTGCCGTCGGGCGACACGCGCGGGTCGTCCAGATCGTTGCCTTCGAAGACGACGCCGAGCGAGCGTCCATCCCTGCCGTACCAGACGATCCGCCGTTTCTCAGGCGCGGGCGGGATGTAGAGCAGCGTTCCGTCGGGAGTGACGGACGCAAACGCCGAAGACGCTTCCGGGCTGAAATGGACTGGCTCCCCGAGGCGGTGCGGTTCTCCGTCGACCCGCGCCTCCCTGAGGTCGAATCGCGCCGCGTAGATGTGCCGGCCTCGTACGAAGAGGAGATAAGGCGCGCTGTAGCCGACCAGCGCGTCGGCAGCGATCACCTCCTTCGGCGTTCCGCCGCCGGCCGGGATGTGGAAGATCCGGCTCATCTCCGTCGGAAGGGTGACGCTGAGATAGAGGATCCCGCGCCCATCGGGGAGCAGCACCGGCCAGGCATGCGTTCCCTCGTTCCGTTTCGCGTCGAGGCGCGTCAGGGGACGCGACTCGCCTCCCGCCGAGGAGACGACGTGGAGCGGGTGGCCGAACCCGGGCGTGAAGACGATCTGCCCATCGTCGCCCCAGGCTCCTCCCAATCCATAGCTGCTCTTGCAGATCACCTCCGGCGCGCCTCCGGCGGCTGCGACTTTCATGAGCTTGTCGTGGAGGAAGTAGGCGATCCATTTTCCGTCCGGCGACCAGAAGGGGTAGGCGTTCGAGTTGGTGTGCGCCAGTTGCCTGGCCGAGGGTTCGTCGAGCCGCCGCGTGAACAGGGCCCGCTCTTCTCCGGTCCCGGCGACGAAGGCGACCACATTCTGGCGGGAGATCGTCGCGTTGATGAACGTGAACCCCGGCGGCGGGAGCAGCGCGAGATTCATGGCGGCCGCCGGCACCGCGCGTCCGCGCTGCCAGGAGTACGCCGCGAGCGCCGCCGCGATCGCCAGCGCGAGCGCCGCCACCACCGGCCACACCACCCGGCGACGCGGCTTCTGAGCGGCATCGGGAGAGCCGATCCATTGCAGCGCGAGCGCGGCGTCGCGCGCCGACTGCAGCCGGTCATCGGGATTCTTGGTCAGGCAGGCGCGGATCAGCCGCTCCAGCGGCGGCGGCGTGGCGGGGTGAACCGACGAGACGGGCGGCGGCTCGCGATCGAGGATCGACGCGATGACGCTGGCCTTGCTCTTCCCGTCGAAGGCGCGGCTGCCGGTGACCATCTCGTAGAGGACGGCGCCGAAGGCGAACAGGTCGCTGCGGGCGTCGGCCTCCCGCCCTTCCACCTGCTCGGGCGCCATGTACTGAAACGTCCCGAGCAGCGTCCCCTCGGCCGTCAGCGGCTTGTCGTGGTGCTCGGTCGGGGCATCGGGCGAGCTGACGGTTGCGGTGGCCGTCCGGGCCAGGCCGAAGTCGAGCAGCTTCGCTCCCGACTTCGTGAGCATCACGTTGCCCGGCTTGAGGTCGCGATGGACGACGCCGTGCCGGTGCGCCGTGGAGAGGGCATTGGCGATGTCGGTGCCGTAGCGGATCACCTGGTCGAGCGGCAGCGGCCCGCGCGACAGCCGGTCGGCGAGGCTCTCCCCCTCCAGGTGCTCCATTACCAGGTAGTCGATGCCGTCGTGGCGGCCGACGTCGAAGAGCGTGCAGATGTGGGGATCGGAGAGCGAGGAGACGGCGCGCGCCTCCCGGTCGAACCGCTCCCGCAGCTGCGGGTGCGACGAGAGATGCGAGGGCAGCACCTTGATCGCCACGACGCGATCGAGGCGGGTATCGACGCCGCGATAGACCTGCCCCATGCCGCCCTGGCCGATCAGCGCGTCGACGCGATACGGCCCCAGGCGTGTCCCTGCTTCGATCGTCACGTCAGCCGAGGATGGTAGAGGCAGCGGGCGGGATACGCCAGCCGCGGCGGTCAGCGCATGCGGCGCGAGGCGGTCAACGCCGCCGCCGTCAGCAGCGCCGCCGCGCCGAGGGCGACCACCCAACGGCCGCGCCGCACGTCGGCGGTGACGCTGCCGCTCCGCCGCCACCCGCCGTGCGCCGCCTTCGGACCGGAGGTGGCGAAGAGGTTCCCTTCCGTCGGCGCGGCAGGCTTGTCCTGGAGATGGTTGCGGTCGATCTGCCGCGCCATCACCTTCTCGTACATGCGTGGCGACATGGCGTGGTTGGCCATCATCACCGTGCCGGCCTTGCCGACCACGATCTCCGCGCGCGGCTTCAGTACGAGCGCCGCGATCGCGCGCGCGACCTTCTCCGGCGCATACACCGGGTCGAGCGCCTTCACGGCGCGGCCCGTGTAGTTCGCGGCGTGCTGGAAGAGCGGCGTGTCGATGGCGGCCGGGAGGACGGTGCAGACGTGAATGTCGTGGGCGTGCTCGAGCGAGAGCTCCATCCGCAGGCAGGACGACCAGCCGCGGACTGCGTACTTGCTGGCGACGTAGGCACTCGTATAGGGCTGCGGCGCCCCGGCGGTGACGGAGTCGACGTTGATCAGCACACCGGCGCCCTGTTTCTTGAACTGCCGCATCGCGGCGCGCGCGCCGTGGATGTAGCCGAAGAGGTTCGTCTCGATCACGCGGCGGTAGGCGTCGAGCGGCGCCTCCTCGAACTTCGCGAAGAGCGCGACCGCCGCGTTGTTGATCCAGACGTCGATGCGGCCGAAGGTGTCGAGCGCCCGCTGCGCCACGGCGTCGACTTCTTCGACGATCGTCACGTCGGCGGGGACGGCCAGCGCGCGCCCTCCGCATTCGCGCACGACGTCGTCGAGGGCGTTCGCGTCGCGGGAGGTGACGACGACATGCGCGCCCGCCGAGGCGAGCTCGATCGCGGTCGCACGGCCGATCCCGCTCGACGCGCCGGTGATGACGATGACGGCATTTTCAATCGCGGCCATGGCGGGAGCGCGGTGCAAGGTCGCGACCATTGGGGTGAGGCGGTTCCTCGGGTTCCTCGGAGTTCCTCGGCGGGCGTTCCGCTAAAACGGCCACTGTCCCCGAGGAACCGAGGAACTCCGAGGAACTCCGAGGAACCAACGGCCCCCAGTTTCCTCCCGCTGCCTTCCGGTGTCGAACCATCATCGCGGTGGTTGGCACTACTTCGGCAGAGTTCGTTGCTACGGCAACTTGAGGAGCGCACGATGTTCGACGATGTCCTGATCGAATCGGCGGGGAAGGACAAGAAGAAAGGCGGCTGGGTCACCGCGGTGATCTCGACCGTCGTTCACCTGATCTTCATCGGCGCCGTGATTGCCGCCGGCTACTACGTCAAGGAGAACCCGGAGGTCATCGAGAAGCCGATGTCGGCGTTCGTCGTCCAGTCGGCGCCGCCTCCGCCTCCACCCCCTCCCCCACCCGCCTCGTCGAACGCGGGGCGGACCACGCCGCGCGTGGAGACGCCGCAGGAGACGCCGCGGCAGCAGGAGTTCCGGCAGCCGACCGAGGTGCCGCAGGACGTGCCGCAGGTCGCGGATACGCCGTCCTCCGGTGACGAGGAAGACGCCGGCGTGCCGGGCGGTGTCGTCGGCGGCGTCAAGGGCGGCGTGGTGGGCGGAGTCGTCGGCGGCGTGGTCGGCGGCGTGATCGGCGGCGAGCTCGGTGGGCAGCTCGGCGGTCAGCTCGGCGGGCAGGGCGACACGCCGGTCCGCGTGGGCGGCAACGTGAAGGCGCCGACCATCGTGACGCGCGTCGAGCCCGAGTATACGGAGATCGCCCGCAAGGCCCGTATCCAGGGCATCGTCATCGTCGAGGCGGTCATCGACCGCAACGGCAACGTGACCGAGGCACGCATCCTGAAGCCACTGCCGATGGGACTGGACGTGCAGGCGCTCGACGCGATCAGGAAATGGAAATTCAGACCGGGCACCCTCAACGGACAGCCGGTCCCGGTCTATTACAACCTCACCGTCAATTTCCGGCTCGAATAGGAGAGAAGTTACATGCAAGCAGGGATGGAAGACGTTCAACATCAATTCAGCATCATGGGCATGTGGGAGGCGGCGACGCCGATCGGCAAAGGCGTGGTGGTCGTGCTGCTCATCATGTCGATCTGGTCGCTGACCATCGCCGTCGAGCGCCTGTGGCGTTTCCAGAAGGCCAAGAAGGAGTCGCTGCAGCTCGCGCTCGGGATCACGCCGCTCCTCAAGCAGCACAAGCTCGGCGAGGCGATCACGTACGCCAAGGACAAGAAGTTCCGCCACAGCCACCTTGCGCGTGTCCTGGCGGCGGGGCTGACCGAGTTCCAGTACGAGACCTCGCAACCGCTACCCGACGGCTTCGACCTGGTCGACGCCGGCAAGCGCGCCATCGAACGGGAGGCGCTGATGACCTCCGCGGAGCTGAAGAAGGGCCTCGGCAACCTGGCCACCATCGCCACGACCTCGCCGTTCATCGGCCTCTTCGGCACCGTCATCGGCATCATCACGGCGTTCCAGGGCATGGCCCTGAGCGGTTCCGGCGGTCTCGGCGCCGTGTCGGCCGGTATCGCGGAAGCGCTCGGCGCGACGGCGCTCGGCCTCTTCGTGGCCGTCCCGGCGGTGTGGATGTACAACTACTTCCTCAACAAGATCGAGCGCTTCAACGTCGAGATGTCGAACTCCTCGTCCCAGCTCGTCGACTACTTCATCAAGAACGAAGCGCGCGCCCGAGTGCGCGCGTAGGAGGCGGCGATGGGATTCGGCGCAGGCGGCGGCAGCCCCGAAGAAGTCAAAAGCGAGATCAACGTCACCCCGCTGGTCGACGTCTGCCTCGTGCTCCTCATCATCTTCATGGTCGTCACGCCGATGCTCCAGCAGGGCGTGGACGTGCTGCTTCCGGCCGGTCCGCACGCGGAGAAGAAGCCGGGCAAGCAGGAAGACCTCATCATCTCGGTGAAGGCCGACGGCACGGTGTTCGTCGGCCAGAACTGGATTCCGGACAAGAACCTCGTCACCTACCTGCGCGCCGAGCACCAGAAGGACCCGGCGCGCGCGGTGATGCTGAAGGCTGACAAGCGCATCAACTTCGGCAAGATCCGCGAGGTGATGCGCGCGGCCAACGAGGCCGAGTTCACCGGCGTGGCCATCCTCACCGAGAACCAGACCGGCGGCGGCCAGATGGCCCAGGGAAGGATGTAACCGATGGGTATGAGCGCAGGCAGCGGCGGCGGCGTCCGCTCCGAGATCAACATCACGCCTCTGGTCGACGTGGTGCTGGTGCTCCTGATCATCTTCATGGTGGCGACGCCGATCCTGCAGATGGGTCTCGACGTCGAGGTGCCGCCGAAGGTCGAGATGGCGGCTCCTCCCCCCGACACGCAGCAGAACCAGCTCGTGATCACCGTCAAGAGCGACGGCGTCTACCTCAACACGCAAAAGATGGCCGACACCAAGTCCCTGCGGGACGCCGTGGCGCGGCAGATGGTGTCGCGTCCGGCCGAGGAGCGGGTGGTCTTCATCAACTCGGAGGACAACCTCTCGTTCGAGCGCGCCGTGCAGGCGATGGACGCCGCGCACGAGGCGGGGGCGCAGAAGGTCGGGTTCCTGACGGACGCGCCGAAACAGTGACGTCGTTGCTGGTTGCTGGTTGCTGGTGACTGGTTGCCTGGGGCGTCTCGGCTTACGGCACAAGCAACCAGCAACCAACGCGCCGCTGTGCGCGCGTTGGCGGAGGCGTGTCGGAATCGAACCAACCTTTCGACGCTTCCGCGCCGAAACAACGGTTTTGAAGACCGCGGGAGCCACCAGACCCCATTCGCCTCCCCGGACGAGGCGCGCATCATAACGCGGGGTTCGCGCGATGCATTGCCCTAAAATGCGCGCCGAATGACGTGGTTCTTTCTCGGCGGGGTGTTCGCGCTCGGCGCGATCATCGGGAGCTTCCTGAACGTCGTCATCCACCGCTACCCGCGCGAAGAATCGATCGTCTTTCCGCCCAGCCGCTGCCCCCACTGCGCGACGCAGATCAAGCCCTACGACAACGTCCCCATCTTCGCCTGGCTCTGGCTGCGCGGACGCTGCCGCGCCTGCCGCGGAGCGATCGACGCCCGCTATCCCCTGGTCGAGCTGGCGAACGCGCTCTTCTACGTGGCCATCTTCCAGCGCACCGGCCTGACGCCGGGGTTCCTCGCCGTCGCCGCGCTGGTGTCGATGACCATCGTGCTGATCTACATCGACCTCGACATCCAGATCCTCCCCGACGTGATCGACCTCCCGGGCGTGGCCATCGGCCTCCTCATCGGCGCCACCCACCTCGGCGCGTCGTATCCCGGACTGCTGCTCTCGTCGACGCTGCTCGAGTCAGCCGCCGGAGCCGCCGCCGGCGCCGGGATCCTCCTCGCCATCGGCCTCGCCTACAAGCTGGTGCGGAAGGTCGAGGGCATGGGCCTGGGCGACGTGAAGATGATGGCCATGCTCGGCGCGACGCTCGGCTGGGAGCCGCTCTTCCCCCTCCTGCTGCTGGCCTCGATCACCGGTGCGCTGGTCGGCGCGATCGTCATGACCCGCACCTCCGCCAACATGCAGCAGATCGCCCTCCCCTTCGGCGTCTTCCTCGGCATCGCCTTCCTGGTGGTGCTCTTCTACGGCGCCGCGCTGATGGATTGGTACGTGCGGTTGTTGTTGATTTGAAGCGGCCGGCGTCGCTGTGGAGCGGCGGGCTTC
>DASWNW010000049.1:0-21795 GCA_036399015.1 Thermoanaerobaculia bacterium
TGAAGCCGTAAACGATCTCTTCGTCGGGGCGCTGGAACGGCTTGGCCGCGTAGACCTCGATCGGAATGTAGCTGAGGAGGATGCGCAGGCCGAGGCCGACGCTGAACACCGGCACGCGCTCGGTGGTGTCGGTCTCGTACGACCAGTTCACCTCGTCGTCGTCGCTCCAGGCGGCGCCGACGTCACCGAAGGCGAAGATCTCGGTCGGCAGGAACGGGTTGTTGATCAGGCCGAACTCCCGCGTGCCGAACAGCGGCGCGCGCACTTCCACGCTGCCGGCGGCGATGCGCGTGCCGATCAGGCGGTCGAAGACGGGGCAGGTGTTGCCGTTGCCGGTGCCGCACTCGATCGGGTCGATCGAATACGGGTCGTACCCGCGCATGATCGAGCCGCGCCCGAGGTACATCGGCGTGAGCCGCTCGTCCTCGGCACCCGCGCCGTAGCGGCCGTAGTGGAGGCCGCGGACGGCGAACGTCACCGGACGGGCGAAGAAGTAGCGGCGCCAGTCGGCGAGCGCGCTCTGGAAATTCAGGTCGCCGCGCAGCGCCTCGATCTCGTAGCGGTAGCGCGTACCGGCGATCGGCGAGATGAAGCCGAACACCGAGCTGTCGCCGACGAACGCCGTCGAGGCCTTGGTGAAGTTGAGGGTGAAGGCGCCCGGAAGCTGGACGCGCTCGCGGTCGATGACGTTGTTGTTGACGACGTAGAAGCGCTCGATCTCCTGCTTGTACGAGTAGCGCTGGCCGCCGATGGCCCCTTCGATGCGGCGCGTGGAGCTGAAGGGGTACTGCGCCAGGCCGCTCACGTCGGTGATGAGCTGCACTTCGCGGATCTGGTCGTAGATGTCGGTGATGATCGGGCCGTTGCCGTCGCCCGGATCGTACGGGCCGCGGCTGTAGAAGACGCGCCCGTAGACCTGCGGGACGTGGAGCACGTCGGCGCCCCAGTTGAGGCGGCCGGTCTGGTTGAGGTAGAAGAGCTCACCGCCGAGCTGCTCGGTGAGGCTCGAGGTGCCGGCACCGGAGCCGCCACCGCCCTGGAAGGTGAAGCCGACGTTGTGCTCGCCCAGGATGTCGCTGAAGTAGGCGGTGACGCTGCCGCCGGCGCCGAAGCCGAACTCGTTTACGCCGACGCCGAGGGTGGGGGGGCCGAGGTAGGCGAGGCGGAGGTCGGCGCTGTAGGGCCGCTCGGCGAACGTGGCCGAGGCGGGCGGCAGACCCTCCTCGGGACGCATGAGGTAGCCGGTGATCTCCGAGCCGGTGCTGCGCAGCGGCGGCAGGAGCGCGGCGCGAGGGGCGGTGTTCTCCGCGAGAGGCGCCGGCGCGCTTCCGGCCACGCCGGGCGTATTCGCCGGCAGCGTGTAGATGTTGTAGTTGTCGTCCTCGTAGAGCGAGAAGGCGATGTTGCCCGAGCGCGCCGCGACGGTCAGCGCCGGCGACATGTCGGTGATGCCGGCGATGCCGGTATCGACCGTGGTGACGCGGAAGAGCTGTCCGTCCGGCCAGGTGATGCGGTGCAGGTCGGGGACGCCGTCCGGGTTGGCGATGAAGTAGATCGAGCGGCCGTCCGGCGCCCACTGCGGGTTGATGTGCTTCGCGCCGCGGAAGGCGGTGATCTCGGTGACCTGCCCGCTGCCGACGTCGATCGTCGCCAGGCGCATGTTCGAGAAGCGGAGCTGCTCGAGGATCGTGTCGGTGCCGCGGTCGGAGACGAACGCGATCGTGCGTCCGTCGGGCGACCAGGCCGGCTGGAGATCGGCGAAGCGGTCGCTGGTCAGGCGGCGCACCTGCTTGGAGTCGAGGTCGTAGAGAAAGAGGTCACTGACGCCCGTGGTCTGTCCGGCCAGGGCGATGGTGCGGCCGTCCGGCGACCAGGCGACGTTCATGATCGCCTCGAGGCCCGGGACGCTGATGTGCTCCGTCCGCCGCGACTCGACGTCGATGATGGAGAGGAAGTTGTCGCCCTTCGAGAACGTGATGAACGCGAGCCGCTTGCTGTCGGGCGCCCAGGCGCCGGCCGACTCGATGAAGCGCAGCGACTCGAAGTGGGGATCGCGATCGGAGGAGATCAGGCGCCGGACCACCTGTCCGGTGCGCGCGTCGGCGAGGAAGAGGTCGATCGAGAAGAGCTCGCGTGCCGAGAGGAAGGCGATGTACTGCCCGTCGGGACTGAGGGCGGGGCCGACGTTGAGCTCCGTCGAGCCGCGGCGGCGGCGCCGCTTCTTCCGCTCTTTGTCGTCGTCCGTGCGCGCCGGCGGAGGGTCGGGGCGCTTGCCGATCAGCGGGTCGCCGAGGGCCATGGTGCGCGCCGCGACGATCGGGTCGTACAGCTCGCGCGAGGCCTCGGCCCAGTCGGCGAAGAGCTGGCGGTGCGAGATGCCGACGGCGCGTTCCACGCCGTCCTGGATGCCGACCATGCCGGCGGCCATGAAGTAGCGGACCACCGCCTCGTCGCCGAAACGCGCGCCGATGTAGGCCATGAGCGCCTGGCCGTAGCGGTAGGGGAAGTAGCGGGGGTCGCGGGTGAGCTCGTTGAGGTCGGGCAGGCGGTCGTGGATCGTCGCGTCGCGGATCCACATCGAGGTGAGCGGGTCGACCCGCCCCTTCGAGAAGTACTCCGCCATCCCTTCCACGATCCAGAGCGGCAACTGCTCCAGCGCGAAGCGGCGGCGCTGGTTGTTCGCGGTCGCGGCGATGTCGTACTGGAAAACGTGCACGATCTCGTGGCCGAGGACGTGGTCGTTCTGCGCGTAATCGCCCGTGAGCGGGAGCACGACGCGATTCATGAAGGCGTCGGTGAAGCCGCCCGTCCCTTCCCCGATCTGCCCGCCGGTGGTCGTGGTCTGGTGAAAGTCGGCGGCGTTGGCGTAGAGAACGATCGGCTTCTTACGGAAGGAGTGGTTGAACACGCGCGAGAGTCGCGCGTACCAGCGCTCCGACATGCGGGCGATGTCCTGCACCACGTCGGCTTCCTGCTCGTAGTAGTAAATGTCGAAGTGCTCGGTCTGGAGCACCTTGAAGTCGAAGTTCTCCCACTGCACCTTGTTTCGACCGAAGTACTGCGCTTGTGCATCGGGAGTCAGGAGGAGGAAAAGGAGGAGAGTGGACAGGACGAACCGTACTACGACTCGCATCAAGACACCTCGGTCTCTATTTGATCACCAAGCCGGTGCCCCGCTGCAAGAGCGCCGCCACGGGAAGAGCCCGTAAGCGGGTGCGTAGGGGCGTTTCGCCGTCCACGGACCGCTGAGTTCGCAGTTTCGCTACACGGGCTCGCGTGTTGCTACGTCATTAAGTCGTCATGCGCAAAACATTCATCTTGCTGCTCACTCTGTTCACCGCACTCTCCGCCGCCGCCGACCTGATCGTCCCGCAGACCGCCGCCCCCCGCATTCTCATCCCCATTGCGGGCGACGCCCCCGGCGCGAACGGCACCCACTTCCGGAGCGACATCCAGGTCCTGAACCTCCGCGACCAGGACCAGCGCGTCGCGTTCCGCTGGTACGCGCAGGCGGGAAGCGGCGTGCCCGCCGCCACGCGCATCATCGAGATCCGCGGACGGCGCTTCATCAGCTCGATGAACTTCGTGAACACGGTGCTGAACCAGACGGGTGTCGGCTCGATCGACATCGTCGGCATCGACGCGCAGGGCAACTTCGACCCGAACGCCCTCCTGCACGCCACCAGCCGCATCTGGACGCCCCAGCCGAACGGCCAGGAAGGCGCGATGTCGCAGACGTTCCCGGCCATCGTCTTCGGCGCGAACCCGGGGCAGCGGAAGACGATCTTCGGCCTGCACCGCGGCAGCGGCGTTCGCATGAACGTCGGCGTCTCCAATCCGTCGGCCACCGCGCAGCGGTTCCGGTTCACCGTGCTCACGCAGTTCGAGGATCCGCAGATCATCGAGACCACTCTGCCGCCGTTCTCGATGTTCCAGACGAACGCGCCCGGCACGGCCGAGGTGATCCAGATCCTGGTGGAGAACATCACGGCAACACCCGACGCGATGTCGAACAACTGGCAGGCCTGGGGCTCCTCGATCGAGAACGCCAGCGGCGACGCCTGGTCGCAGATGGCCTTCCCGACGCTCTCGTCGACTTCGCCGCAGCCGGTGATGTTCGAGGAGCAGCAGTAACCCTCCGATGAGGATGGGTGTCGCGATCGCGGGAGTGGTGCTGCTCGCGGGCGTGATGGTGTACGCGGCGAAGAAACGCTCGCCGCGTACGCCGCAACCCGTCGCCGCCGCCGCACCGCTCGCGGTGGCCGCGCTGCGCCGGGACGTGACGGCGCTCTGCGCGATCGGCGAGCGCAACACGCTCTTCCCGGAGCAGCTCGCGGCCGCCGCGGATCTCATCGAGCGCGAGCTGGCCGCGGCCGGGTATACGGTGGAGCGGCAGACCTACGAGGTCGAACGCGACGCCGTCCGCGCCGACAATGTGATCGCCGAGCTGAAAGGCGGTCCCGAGATCGTCGTCATCGGCGCGCACTACGACTCGGTGACCGGCACCGTCGGCGCCGACGACAACGCCAGCGGCGTGGCGGCGCTCCTCGCGCTCGCGCGCCGCTTCGCCGGGACGAAGCCGTCCCGCACGCTCCGTTTCGTCGCGTTCGCGAACGAGGAGCCGCCGCACTTCCAGTCGCGCGACATGGGGAGCTGGCAGTACGCGAAACGCTGCCGCGACCGCGGCGAGAAGATCGTGGCCATGCTCAGCCTCGAGACCATCGGCTACTACGACGAGCGGCGCGGCTCGCAGCATTACCCGCCGCCGCTCGCGGCGATGTATCCCGACACCGCGAACTTCATCGGCTTCACCTCGAACCTCGGCTCGCGCGCGCTGCTGTCGCGCTGCGTGAAGGCCTTCCGCGCGACGACGGACTTTCCGGTGGAGTCGGCGGCCCTGCCGGAGCTGATCCAGGAGGTCGGCTGGTCCGACCAGTGGTCGTTCTGGCAGTTCGGCTGGCCGGCCATCATGGTCACCGACACGGCGCCGTTTCGAAACCCGCACTATCACGCGCCGTCCGACCGCCCCGGCACGCTCGACTACGAGCGGCTCGCGCACGTGGTGGAGGGGCTGACCGGCGTGGTGCGCGAGCTCGCCACTTAGAATGTCCCGGTGTCCTCCATCTTCTTCACCGGGTTTCCGGGCTTTCTCGGCTCGGAGCTGCTCCCGCGCGTCCTGAGGCGCAGCGACCGCGAGGCGCTCTGCCTCGTGCAGCCGAAGTTCCGCGCGCTGGCGGAGGAGCGGGCGCGCGAGCTTGCGGCGCGGTACCCCGAGGTCGCGAATCGCATCCGTATCGTCGCCGGAGACCTCACCCAGCCGCTCGAGCACGTCGATGCGGCGGACGTCCGCGAGATCTATCACCTCGCCGCGGTCTACGACCTCGCCGTCCCGCGCGACCTGGGGATGCGCGTCAACGTGAACGGCACCACGCACGTGCTCGACCTGGCGGCGCGGGCGCCGAAGCTCGAGCGGCTGCACTACGTCAGCACCTGCTACGTCAGCGGGCGTTTCGAGGGGCGCTTCCGTGAGGACGACCTGGAAGCGGGGCAGCGGTTCAACAATCACTACGAGGAGACGAAGCAGCTCGCCGAGGTGGCGGTGCGGCGGCGGATGGGCAGCATCCCCACCACGATCTATCGCCCGTCGGTCGTGGTCGGCGACAGCGCCACCGGCGCCACGCAGAAGTTCGACGGCCCGTACTTTGTCATCCAGTGGCTCATGCGCCAGCCGCGCGTGGCGGTGCTGCCGGTGGTCGGGCGGCCGTCGCGCTACACGTTCAATGTCGTGCCGCGCGACTTCGTCATCCAGGCGCTCGACTATCTCAGCGGATTGAAAGACAACGCGGGCAGGACGTATGCGCTCGCCGATCCGCGGCCGCTCACCGTCGACGAGACGATCGACTGCATGGCCGCCGCGACCGGACGGAAGGTGCTGCGCATCCCGCTGACGAAGGGGCTGGCGAAGGGCGCGCTGCAGTACGTCCCGGGCGTCTACCGGCTGATGCGCATCCCGCCCGCCGCGGTCGACTACTTCGTCCACCCGACGACGTACGACACGTCGCACGCCACCGCCGACCTGGCCGGCTCCGGCATCGCCGCGCCGAGCCTGCGCGACTACGCGCCGCGGCTGGTCGACTTCGTGCGCGCCCATCCCGAGATCGGCTCCGCCGCGATGGTGTGACATGGGCGTCTTCGTCACCAGCCTCGCCGCCCGTACCGACGCCCGCGGCTCCAGCTTCAACCTGCAGGTGCCGTTCGCGGAAGTGGGGGAGTGCCACATCGCCACGGTCAAGCCGGGCGGCGTGCGCGGCAATCACTACCACCCGCGCCGCCGCGAATTGCTGGCCGTCCTCTACTCCGACCGCTGGACGCTGCTGTGGGACGACGGCGAGGGGACGCCGGTGCAGAGCCGCACGTTCGAAGGCTCCGGCGCGGTGCTCATGGACGCCGACGCGCTCTGCGCGCACGCGGTCCGCAACGACGGTGCCTCCGACCTGCAGCTCTTCGTCCTCGGCGACGTGAGTGACGAGACGTTCCCGCGCGAGCTGACGCCGCCGCTCACGCGCATCGCCGGCATCGACGGCTGCCGCGCCGGCTGGCTGGCCGTGGTGAAGGCCGGCGACCGCATCGAGACCCGCGTCCTGCAGTCGGACGAGGAGCTGCTCGCGCTCATGGCGCAATGCCTGGTGGTGGCGATCGACATCCCGATCGGACTCACGAACCGCGAAGGCCGCGCCTGCGACAGCCACGCGCGACGCCACCGCGGCATCTCCCCCAGCAGCGTTTTCCCGGCGCCTCTCCGCGGACTGCTCGACGCGCGCGACCATCAGGACGCCAACCGCCGCTCGCGCGAGCTCCACAACAAGGGCGTGTCGATCCAGACATGGTCGATCGTGCCGAAAGTCGCGCAGGTCGACCGCCTCCTGCAGCGCCACCACGAGCTGCGCGGACGCGTCTACGAGGTGCACCCGGAGGTGTCGTTCGCCGCCTGGAACCGCGAGCCGCTCCCCGCGTCGAAGCACCAGGACGAGGGCCTCGACGCCCGCCGCGCGCTCGTGACCGCCCGCTTCGGCGAGCTGCCGCCGGTCCCGCGCGGCGCGAAGGAGGACGATCTCCTCGACGCCTTCGCCGCGCTCTGGAGCGCCGAGCGCATCACCCGCGGCGAGCACAAGGTCCTCGGCGACGGCCATCTCGACGTCACCGGCCTCCCGATGCGCATCGTCTACTAGTACAGTAGACGGCATGCGGATGCTGCTCGCGCTCCTGCTGCTCGCCGTCGTCCCCTCTTCCTCTGCCGCCGGCGCTCCCCTCGAGCGCGCGCTGCGCGACGGCGACATCATCTTTCACGAGTCGCAGTCGGGTCAGAGCCGCGCCATCCAGGCCGCGACCAAGAGCCGCTACAGCCACATGGGCATCCTCTACCGCGTCAATGGCCAGTGGCAGGTCTACGAGGCCGTCCAGCCGGTCAAGCTCACGCCTCTGAAGCGCTGGATCGCCCGCGGGAAAGGAGGCCACTTCGTCGTCAAGCGGCTGCGCGACGCCGCGGTGCTGACACCCGCAACTCTCGCGCGGATGCGCCGCGCCGGCGAGCGCTTTCGCGGCAAGCCGTACGACCTGACGTTCGAGTGGAACGACGGCCGGATCTACTGTTCGGAGCTGGTCTGGAAGATCTACAAACTCGGCGCCGGGGTGGAGATCGGCCGCCTGCAGCGCCTGCGCGAGTTCGACCTCTCGCACCCTGCCGTGAAGCAGAAGATGCGCGAGCGATACGGCTCGAAGATCCCGCTCGACGAGCCGGTCATCTCGCCCGCCGCGATGTTCGAGTCGAATCTCTTGCGCGAAGTCATCCGGCAGTAGCGATCACGCCGGCTTCGACACCTCGTCCCAGATCCGCACGTCCTTGCTCTCCTTCAGGAAGAGCGAGCCGACCACGAACGTGGTCAGCGCCACCGCGATCGGGTACCAGAGACCGGCGTACATGTTCCCGGTGCGATCGGTGACCAGCTCGGCGATGAACGGCGTGAAGCCGCCGAACCAGCCGTTGCCGATGTGGTAGGGGAGCGAGAGCGACGTGTAGCGGATCTTCGCCGGGAAGGCCTCCACCAGGAACGCGGCGATGGGGCCGTAGACCATGGTCACGAAGATCACCTGGATGAAGACGAGGAAGGTCATCAGCACCGGCTGCAGCGGCTGCGACGCGGCGGTCATCGCCTTGTAGATCGGGTAGTAGGAGAGCGCGGCGATCAGGTTGCCGGCCATCATCACCTTCTTGCGGCCGATGCGGTCCGACAGCGCGCCGAAGACGATGAAGAAGGGGGTCGCCAGCGCGAGCGCCACGGCCACGATCACGCTCGCGGTGCGGAACTCGACCTTCAGCGTCTTCTGCAGGAAGAAGAGGGCGTAGAACTGCCCCGTGTACCAGACCACCGCCTGCCCGGCCGCCGCGCCGAAGAGCACGAGCAGGATCACGCGCCAGTTGCGGCCGGAGCCGAACGAGTCGCGGAGCGGCGTGGCGGAAGTCTTCCCCTCGCTCTTGAGCTGCGTGAAGAGCGGGGACTCCCTCAGCTTGAGCCGGATCCAGAGCGACATCCCGACGAGGGCGATGGAGAGGAGGAAGGGCACGCGCCAGCCCCACCGCGCGAAGTCGGCTTCCGACATCGCGGAGCGGACCGCCAGGATCACGCCGAGGGAGACGAAGAGCCCGAGGGTGGCGGTGGTCTGGATGAAGCTCGTGTAGAAGCCGCGCCGGTTGTCCGGCACGTGCTCGGCGACGTAGACCGCGGCGCCGCCGTACTCGCCGCCGAGCGCGAGGCCCTGCAGGAGGCGCAGCGCGACGAGGATGAGCGGTGCCGCGACGCCGATCTGCTCGTACGTCGGCAGGAGCCCGATCACGAACGTCGCGCCCCCCATGATCAGCAGCGTCACGAGGAACGCGTACTTGCGTCCGACGAGGTCGCCCACGCGCCCGAAGACGATCGCGCCGAACGGCCGCACCGCGAAGCCGGTCGCGAACGTCGCCAGCGTGAGCAGAAACGCGGCCTGCGGGTCTCCCTTCGGAAAGAAGAGCCCCGACATGATCGCCGCGAGACTGCCGAAGATGTAGAAGTCGTACCACTCGATCATCGTCCCCGCGGCGGCGGCGAAGATGACTTTCCAGACCGGGTAGTCGGTGCGCGCGTCGGTTGCCTGCATGGAGGCAAATGGTAGCGGGTGTCAGGGGGCGAGCGGCCATGGAAACTCGATCTGCAGCGCGACGAGGGCGGCCGTCGATTTGCCGTAGCGCGCTTCGATCGCTTCCAGCGTGCTCTGGAGCGTCGGGATGGGCGGGAGCTGATCGAGCGGCGGCAACATCACGCCGGCTTTCCCTTCGCCGCCCTGCCGGTCGGGGAACAGCAGCAGACCGTTCCGGGTCTCGACCGGGGCGGCCGACCGCGCGACGGAAACGGCGTGCGAGCGCATCGTCCGGGAGAACGAGTCGGCGACGAGCGCCAGTGCGATTTCGTCGACGCCGGGGGCAACGGCGATTCCCAGCTCTTCGTTCCGCCTCCACTGATTCAGCAGGGCGGTCGCGACGACCCGCTTCCCGACGTGGAACCGGCTGCTGTCGTGAGTCGCGCTCCATTCGTCGAGATGGAGGCGCGCGGCGACGGCACGCGCCCGCTCGGTGCCGCCGATGGCCTCGATGAGTGCGAGCGAGATGGGAATCGACGCCGAGACTCCGCTGGTCGTGATGATCCTGCCGTCCGCGACGTACCGGCGGTTGCGCAGCCACCGCGTGCCGGGGTGTTTCTCCTCCAGTCCGTCGATCGACCGCCAGTGCGCGGTCGCCTGGCGGCCGTCGAGCAGGCCCGCGTTCGCGAGCACCACCACGCCGTCGCAGATCCCGACGATCGTGGCACCACGCCGCGACTGCGCCCGCACCCAGTCGAGAACGGCCGGCTTCGCGGCTCCTTCGTAGATGTTCGGCACGATTACGTAGTCGGCAGCGTCGGGGAAGCGCGCGTCGAATGCGGCGACGGTCGCCTGCGCGCCGATGCGCAGCGCGGGCCGCAACTGGATCGGACCGGCCTCGGTCGACAGCGCGATCACGTCCGCCACCCCCGCCTCGGCGAGGATTCCGTAAGGCACGACGTAGTCGGTCGTCTCGGTGGCGGCGTTGTCGCCGAGGACCGCGATGAGCGGCCGCGCGCGGCCGGCGCGAGGCTCGTAGCGAGGAAGCGGTGCACTCTGCGCCGCGACTCCGAGGGAAAGGAAAAGAGCGACGATTGCTACGGCAATGGCAGTGCGATTCATGACGATCTCCTCAGAAGGTCGGTGGAGTCACTACGGCGCGTCGATCGCGCCGGTGAGCGTGCGTAGGAATGCGACCAGTTGCCGGCGTTCACGCTCGTCGAGCCGCAGTGGCTTCAGCTCCGTGTGACCGGCGGGTGCACGCGGTGCGCGGTTGTAGTGCGCGACGACGTCGTCGAGCGTGGCGAGCTGGCCCGCGTGCATGTACGGGGCGCGTTCGGCGACGCCGCGCAGCGACGGAACCTTGTACGCGCGCTCCAGCTCGTGGCCGTCGGCGGAAAGAAACTCGAGCTCCGCGCACTGGGTCGCGGCGGCATCACTCCATCGGCTGCGGCAATTGAACTCGTCGGACAGAACCTGTTTCGCACCGTCGATCCGTCCCCGGTCGGCGGGCAGCGTTTCGTCGGCCGGGATGCCGGTGTTGTGGAACTCGTGATTCGTGAACAGAGGGCCGTTGTGGCACTGCGTGCAGTTCGCCTTGCCGATGAAGAGGCGCAGGCCGGCCACCTCGTCCGCCGTGAGCACGCCGGCGGGAGGGTGCCCGGTCCGTTGCAGCTCGTCCGCGAAGCGATCGAAGCGCGACGGCGCGTACTCGATCCTCCGTTCGTACGCCGCGATCGCCTTGCCGACGTTCACGAACACGCCGGTCACGGCGTCGCGGTCGGGCTCCGGCATCGCCTTCCACGCGCTGGCCGCCGCGGGGTCGCTCACGGGACCGGCGTTCGCGGGCACGTCCTTCAGGTCGGGTAGCGGCCCGAAGACCCGCTCGTACGGCGTCCGGTATTTCTCCGCGACGAGCCGCGCGTACCGTGCACGCGTGCCGCCATGCTCGGCCGGGTTCTCCAGTGGACCGAGCGCCTGAGACCACTGGCTGTCTTTGCGGCCGTCCCAGAAGAGGAAGGGGCTGTGCGCGGTGCCGGCGACGGGCATCGTTCGGCGGTTCGTCGTGCCGACGCCGTGGCCGAGAGGCGTGCCGTCCTGGAACTGGCGCCCCGGCTGATGACACGATCCGCACGAGACGCTGCCGTTTGCACTGAAGGCGGTGTCGAAGAACAACGACTTTCCCAGCGCCGCGGCCGCGTCGTCGTCCGCATGACGGTTCGTCGGATCGGGAGGGAGCGGTCCCAGCCCGCTGAGGGAAAGATCGCGCACGCTGGCGATGTCCTCCGCCGTCCACCCATTCGGCCTCGGCCCCGCGCAGAGCAGGACCGTGGCGAGAACGCACGCACCGAGATAGAAAAGTCGCGCTGTCATCGGACGTTCCTCCTGTTCTGACGCGAGCTACAGCGCGAGGTTGAAGGTGACCTGGTCGGAGCCGGCTTTTCCGTCGATCGCCAGCTTGAGCTCCCACCAGCCGCCCATGTTGAAGCGGACGCCTTCGATGACGTAGACGCCGTCGCCGAGGCTCTGCGTGACGCGGGGGCGGGTCGGCAGGCCGTGGCCGTGCTGCGGCATGCCGCCGTCGACCGTGAGCGCCGCGCCGTCGACCGCGCGGCCGGCCGAGTCCCTGAGCGCGACCCGCACCGTCTGCATCTTGCGCGGGCGCAAGGATTCGGCAGGTTCGAGCGTAGCCGTGTAGAGTCCCTGCGCCGAGGTGCGCGGTCCGAGACCGAACTCACCGGGCGCCGGTTTCTTGGCGCCGCCGTGCATCATGGTCACGACGCCCGAGCAGGCCGTCAGGCCGAATACGGCGATGCTCGCCGCGAGAATGCTTCCGAGGATCCATTGTTTGTTGCCGAGTCGGGCCATCTTCGTTCTCCCTGATTCAGAGTTGGTCGCCGGTCGTTCCGGCGATGAGCTCAAGATAGGGACGCGCTTGCCCGTAAGATTGAATGGAGCAGTCGGAGTTCTTGAATGAACCGGCTACCGCGCTGCGCCGAGGCACAGGCGGGGAAGGGGAGACGTTGACCGATCCGTCGTGGACCGCGCCACCGCGGTGGTACCTGTGGGAAGGTGGCTTCGTCCTGATCAGCGGGAGCGAGGGAGTCGTGCCAGCTCATTCGCATCACGCCCTCCAGATCGTCATCACCATGGATCACGAGGCGGCGATCCGCGAGCCGGGGGGCGAATGGCGTCCGGGCCGAGGCATCATCGTGCCGCCGAATGTCGTCCACAGCTACGCCGGGCGAGGCGCGTACACGGCGATGCTGTTCATCGATCCCGACTCGGTCGAGGGCATCTGGCTGCGGTCGACGATCGGGAACGAGACGACGATCGTTCCGGAGTCGCGCGTCATCCCCGCAGCCGACGCCGTGCGCCGCTTCTGCGAGACCCCTTTCGAGAGCATGGATTTCGGCGCGCTGATCCGCTACACGGTCGAATCGCTCTGCGCCGGGGCTCCTCCCGCACGGCGAGGCGATCCGCGCGTCCGCAAGGTGCTCGATACGATCGGCTGGTCGGAGGACCTGCGCATCTCGCTCGAGCAGGCGGCGGCGAGCGTGTTCCTCTCGCCGACCCGTTTCCAACACCTCTTCAAGCAGCAGGTCGGGCTGCCGTTCCGGCGCTACCTGCTCTGGCGGAAGGTGACGCGCGCGATGATCGCCATCGCCCGCGAGCGCACGCTGACCGCGGCGGCCCAGCGATCGGATTTCGCGGATGCCGCGCATCTCACGCGGACCTTCCACCAGATGTTCGGGCTGCCGCCGTCGGTGCTGATGCAGGGGGAGCTGTTCGTCGTGCCCTCGCCGTTCGCGGTCGCGGCGAACGCGGCGTGATTTACCGCGCCGCCACCATCACCGTCCCGCGCGCGGCGGCCGGCTCGAGGAGCTTCGCGAGCTGCACGTCGTGTCCGTAAATGTCCTCGACGAACTTCACCGTCCCGTCCTCCTCGGCGATGGCGGTGGCGTAGAAGAGGACCACCGACACCGGGCGCTCGACCTTCACGTAGACGTCGCCGCGCTTGCCGGTCATGGCGGTGTCGATCTTCTCGCGCGTCCACTCCGGCTGCGCACGCAGGACCCACTCCGCCAGCTCGGCCGGGTCTTCGACGCGGATGCAGCCGTGGCTGAAGTCGCGGCGGCTGCGGGCGAAGAGCGCCTGCTGCGGGGTGGAGTGCAGGTAGACGTGGTTGTCGTTCGGGAAGAGGAACTTCACCAGGCCGAGCGCGTTGTGGTTGCCGGGCGTCTGGCGGACGCGCAGCGAGCCGTTGCGGATGCGGCGCACGGTGTCGCCGTTCACCGACGAGCCGGCGCTGCGGCCGGTGGCGGTGTCGACCAGCTCGTAGTTGTGGCGCGCGAGGTAGCCGTAGTCGGAGGCGATCTTCGGCAGGATCTCGTTGCGCTGGATGTTCGGCGGCACGCTCCACGACGGGCGGAAGACGACGTGCTTGATGTCCCCCTCGAACACCGGCGTGCGGTGCCCCGAGGCCTTGCCGACCACGACGCGCATGGTCAGCTCGTCGTCGCCGTCGCGCGCGCGGAGCTTGAACTCCGGCAGGTTCACGAGAATCGCCGGGCCGTCGAACTGCGACGGCAGCCAGCGCCAGCGCTCGAGCGCCAGCTCGATCTGCGCGACGCGCTCCGCCGCCGGCACGTTGAGCTGCGCGAAGGTGGTGCGGCCGATCACGCCGTCGGCGTCGAGGCCGTGGCGCGCCTGGAACTTCTTCACCGCGTCGACGATCGCACCCTCGTAGCGGGTGCCTTCCACGGCGGCCGCGAGGTCGCCGTTGCGGCGGAGGATCGTCGCGAGCTGCTGCAGGGCCGGGTAGTCGCTGCCCGGCGCCAGCTTCGCCACCACCGGCAGCGCGCCGTCGTCGCGAGACTCCGCAGCGATGCGGCGGTACTTCGCCAGCGCGGCCAGGAGGCGGCGATAGTCCTCATGACGCGGCTCGGCCGCGGCGATGGCCGAGGTGACGTCGTTCGCCGACGCGATCTGCGCCACGAATGCCGGGAGGTAGACCTTGTGCGCGTCGACGTCGAGCGCGAACTCGACTTCCTCCGGACGCACGCGGCCGATGCGCAGGTGGGAGACGTAGCGCATGACGGCGGTGGTGAGCTCGACGTCGAACGCGGCGATGGCGGCGTCGGTGGCCGACAGGCTGGCGTACGTGTAGTCGGCCGCGTCGAGGCCCTTGGCGGCGGCGTCGGCGAGGATGGTCATGACCGCCTGCGCCTGCGGCGTCGGGCGGCCGTTGCGCGTCCACACCGGCTGGTAACCGGCCGGCGCGTAGAAGTTGCGGAGATCGGCGGAGCCGTTGACGACGAGCGACTGCACCAGCCGCGCGGCGGGCGTGGCCGGGGCCACCGCGACCGTCTGGGCCGAGAGCGAGATCGTGGTCAGGAGGAGGAGCGCAAAGGACAACCGTTTCATGTCCTTCAAGCTAGGAACCGATTGCGGCGCAAATGTGGCCGGATCGGAGAGAAATCGAGGGAGGTTGGGACCGTTATGTGAGGCCGGTCACGGAATGGCCTGTGGAGCGTGACCGGCGTCACGGAGTTGCGCGTTGCGTGTTGCGAGTTGCCCGGGCTTTTTGTCCGGGCAGCACTGCCCGGGTAACGCGCCACGCGCAACACGCAACTAAGCGGAGCGCAGCTCGACGACGGTGATCTCCCCACCCACCGCCAGCCGCGTCGGCGGTCCCCAGTATCCCGTTCCGCGGTTCACGTACAGCCAGGTGCGGCCGACGCGGTGCAGGCCGGCGACGATGGGCTGGAACTTTTTGATGACCAGGTTGAAGGGGAAGAACTGGCCGCCGTGGGTGTGGCCGGAGAGCTGGAGGTCGACGCCCAGGCGGTCGGCGTCGGCGGCGGTCTGCGGGCGGTGCGAGAGGAGCACTTTCACCGCCTCGGCGGGAGCGCCCGCGAGCGCGCGGTCGGGGTCCTGCTTGTGCGTGTAGCGGCCGACGGGGTCGGTGACGCCGGCCATGACCAGCTTCGCCTCGCCGCGCGTGATGACGCGATGCTCGTTCTTGAGGAAGTCGAGGCCGGCCGCCTGCAGCGCCGGGATCCACTCGCTGGCGCGCCAGTAGTACTCGTGGTTGCCCGTCACGTAGAACGCGCCGTCCCGCGTGCGCAGGGCGCGCAGCGGCTCGATGTGCTCGCGCGACTGCTCGAGGGCGCTGTCGACGAAGTCGCCGGTGATCGCCACCGCGTCCGGCTCCAGCGCGTTCGTCCGGTCGACCAGGCACTGCACGAAGCGGCGCTGGATCGTGGGGCCGATGTGCACGTCGCTCCACTGCACGATGCGATAGCCGTCCAGCTCCGCCGGCAGGTTCTCGATCGGAATGCTGACCCGCCGCACGCGCGGCCAGCGCGCCTGCACGAGCCCGATCACCGACAGCGCTCCCGCCGCGCCGAGAAGCGTGAGGCTGAGCGCGCGGGCGTCGAGAGGCCAGCGGGCGAGGAGCGAGACGCCGCGCACGACGTCGCCGAGGAGCACCAGCACGAGCAGCGTGGAGAAGACGCCGAGAATGGCGTAGCCGGTGAGCTGCGCCCGGCGCGTGAACATCGAGAAGGCGGGGATCGCCGCGAGCGTCAGCAGCAGCGCCCAGCCGGCCGCCGGGGCCAGTCCGGCCGCCGCGACTCCCGCGAGCAGCGGACGTCCCGCATAGGCGAACAGCGCCAGCCAGATGAAGGACATGACCGCGAGCTTCGACTGGGACGCGAGCGCGAGGGCGCGAGGACGGCGTTTCATGAGAATAAGAAAACAGCGAATGAAGAAGTTCGAATTTCGAATGAAGAAAGCTGCGCCTCGGACATTCTTCATTCTTCATTCGAAATTCTTCATTCCGGGTGCTACTTTCCTATCCAGATGCGTCCCGTCCTCCTCTCCCTGCTGCTCCTCCTCACGCCCCTGGCGCGTGCGGCCACCTATGTCGTCCCGCCGGACGCGGAGCTGATCCAGCGCTCCGATGACGTCGTCGTCGCCACCGGCATAGCCGTGCAGCGGGACGTCTCCCGCACCCGCTACACGCTCCGGATCGACGAGGTGCTGAAGGGGAAGCGGACGGCGGGGCAGCACCTGGAGCTGACGGAGCTCGGCGGCACCTCGCTGATGGTGCCGGGCTCACCGCGCTATGAGCCGGGTGTCCGCTACCTCGTCTTCACCGAGGACCAGTCGACGTTCGGCATGGGCCTGGGGCGTTTCGAGCTCCTCGGCACGCGCGCCGTCCGTGACGTCCACGGCTTCGACGGCAACCTCGAGGCGCACGTCGAGCGCGACCGCGACGCGGCGGAGTTCATGAGCTACATCCGCGCCGTCGCGGCGGGGCAGTTCGCCGAGGCGGAGTACTGGCGGTTCGACCGCGCGCCGCGCGTCGCGACGAACGCCACCGGCCCGATCACCCGCGCCAGCTACCTCCTCGAGGGGGCGTTCCGCTGGGAGACGATCCCGGCGGCGCGGTTCGTCCTCACCGGCAACCCGGGCGCCGCCTACGACGCGAGCATGGCCGCCGCGCGCGGGATCGAGGAGTGGAACGGCACCGAGACCAACATCGAGTACGAGCTGCTCGGCCCCGGAAACGCCACCGGCGGTCTGGAGGAGCCGGACGGCGTCGACGGCATCCTCTTCGGCGACCCGAACAACGAGATCAGCGGCGCGGTGGCGTCGGGCGGAGCGTGGGGAGGGCACGACTACACGTTCGACGGCGAGGCCTTCGTGGCCATCACCGAGGTGGACATCGTCTTCAACCACCCCTTCACCGCCACCTCCGCCTGCTTCACCACCGTGATGTCCCACGAGATGGGCCACACCCTCGGCATCCGTCACTCCAACCGCTCCAGCGGCGAGGGCACCTGCACCTCCCCCACCTTCGACTGCGCCGCCGACGCCCTCATGCGCGCCGAGGTGGCGTGCGGGCTCGAAGGGCGCCTCCGTTCGTGGGACAGACGGGCGGCGGTGGCGGTCTACGGCGCCGGGCCGGTGCAGCCGTGCGTGCGCGCCCGGCTCGAAAGCGTGAGCCCCAGCACGAGCGTCCGCCGGGGGACGCCGGTCGTCCTCACCGCCACCACCAGCGGCAGTGCGCCCGTCACCGTGCAGTGGTACGCCGGCGAGCGGGGCGATGACTCCCAACCGGTCGGGACCGGGGGCGTCGTGACGGTCACGCCGGAGGTCACGACGCGCTACTGGGTCGCGGTGAAGAACGCGTGCGGGACGGATGCGAGCGCGTCCGTAACTGTCGGTGTCGTCAACACTTCCAGGCGCCGCTCGGTCGCCTCGTAAGCCCGCTTCTTGCACTTCCCATGGTCGAAAAGGAGGACTTTCGATCATGTGGAGACCTCGTGACCGCGAGCGCTACATCGGGGGGTACGACCCCGAGCACGAGATGCCGGACCCCGATCGCGGATCGGGCGATCGCTGGCAGTCCGACGCCTACCGCCACAACGCCCGCGATAGCCGTTTCGCCTATCGCATGAACCCCGACCGCGTCGAGCGGCAGTACGACGGCCCCCGCGGCGGCTACGGCCCCGCCCCCTGGGACGGCGGCAATTTCGACAGAGGCGGGTACGACCGCGGCTACGACCGCGGCGGCTACGACCGCGGGTACGGTGGCGGCTACGGTGGTCACGGCGGCAATTACTCCGCCGGCGGCGGCTACAGCGGTGGGGGTTATGGCGGCAGCTACGATCGGGATCGGGGCGGCTACGGCGGCTATGGCGGCGGCGACTACGATCGCGGCGGCTACGGCGGCGGCCCGCGCGGCTACCAGGGCTACAGCGGCGGGCCGGAGCGCGACTGGGATCGCGGCTCGTTCGGCAACTCGGACCGCAGCGGCTGGGACCGCGGCGGCGGCAGCCGGATGACCGGCCCGCATCACGACCGCTTCAGCTCCGACCGCGGCATGGACCGCTTCCGCGACCGGGAGTACGGCGCGGACGACTGGAACGACGACTGGCGGCGTAGAAGGTAGAAAAGTGGAGCGGCGGGCTTCAGCCCGCCGACACCTCCGGAACTTTCATCGCCCCTCCCTGGTTTTCATGCGCGCCAAGGAGGCAACCGCGGTGGTGTTTCGCAGATTGATGTTTCCAGTATTGGTTCTCCTCGCCGGCTGCGCCCAGTCGCAGTCCCAGCCGCTGACTGCCGCCGAGACAAAAGGAGGATCGATGACCCAGCAAGCCGACAACTCCAAACCCTCCGACGCCGAGCTTCGCAAGAAGCTGACGCCGGTCCAGTACGAGGTCACGCAGAAGGACGGCACCGAGCCGCCGTTCCGCAACGAGTACTGGGACAACCACAAGCCGGGCATTTACGTCGACGTGGTCTCGGGCGAGCCGCTGTTCTCCTCGCTCGACAAGTTCGACTCCGGCACCGGCTGGCCGAGCTTCACCCGGCCGCTCGAGCCGGCGAACGTGAAGGAGAAGAGCGACCGGAAGTTCTTCACGGTCCGCACCGAGGTGCGCTCGAAGAACGCCGACTCCCACCTCGGCCACGTCTTCGACGACGGTCCGGCGCCGACCGGTCTCCGCTACTGCATGAACTCCGCGGCCATGCGCTTCGTCCCGGCCGAGCGTCTGGAGGCGGAGGGCTACGGCCAGTACGCGAAGCTCTTTGCGCCACAGACGGCGTCCGGCGCGAAGACCGCCAAGGTGGCCACGCTCGCCGGCGGCTGCTTCTGGGGCGTCGAGGAGCTGTTCCGCACGATGCCCGGCGTCCTCGACACGGAGGTCGGCTACACCGGCGGCAGCGTCGCCAACGCCACGTACCAGAACCACGAGGGACACGCCGAGGCGATCAAGATCACGTACGACCCGGCGCGGATCTCCTACGAGGAGCTCCTCGAGTTCTTCTTCAAAATCCACGACCCGACCACGCTCAACCGCCAGGGGAACGACGTCGGCACCTCCTACCGCTCCGCGATCTTCGTCCACGACGACGAGCAGCGCCAGGCTGCCGAGCGGGTGAAGGCGAAGGTCGACAAGTCGGGCGCCTGGAAGCGGCCGGTGGTGACGGAGATCGCCGAGGCGAAGGAGTTCTGGAGCGCCGAGGCGTACCACCAGGACTATCTTCAGAAAAACCCCGGCGGCTACACCTGCCACTACATCCGTCCGATCAAGTTCGGCGAGTAGCTCGATGCCCAAGGGGACGCCGCCGTCATTGACGGCGGTGTTTCCTTCCGGGACGGGATCGATGCCATCCGTGACGGGATCAATGCCTTCCGCGACGGCATCGATGCCTTCCGGGACGGGATCGATGCCATCCGCGACGGGATCAATGCCATCCGGGACGGGATCGATGCCTTCCGGGACGGGATCGATGCCTTACCGGACGAGATCGATGCGTTCCGGGTCGGAGTCGCCCTCTTCCGGCTCGGGATCGCTGACTGGCGGGACGGGATCGGTCCCGTCCGGGACGGGATCGGTGACTGGCGGGACGGGATCGATGCCGTCCGGGACGGGATCGACGACTTCGGAGTTGCGATCGATGCCTTCGGGGTCGCTCACCGTCACTTCTCCCGTACCTTCACGAAGAACACCGTCGCCACGAGCAGCAGCGTGACGCCGTTCGCGGCGATGATCACGCCGTCTTTCTTGAGGAACCCGTAAATCAGCCAGCAGGCCACGCCGGTCGTGAACATGGCCAGGTAGCTCCACGAGAAATCGTCGGCGCTGCGGCTCTTCCAGGTCTTGATGACCTGCGGGAGCCAGGCGAGAGTGGTACCGCAGGCAGCGACGCCGCCGATGATGGTCGTCCAGAGCTTCATGGGCGGAACAGGAGCAGGTCGCGGGCCAGTGTGACGTCCATCGCCTCGACCGCCTGCAGCCGTTCCTGCTCGCTCCGCCGCAGCCCGCGATAGGTGGAGGTGAGCACGTCCTCGATCGACTCGCGGTCGAGCCGTACGATCTCGCTGACACGCTCGTGCCGCTCCAGCGTGAACCGCGGCGCGAACAGCTCGAAGGTGCGCTCGACGCGGTCGCGCTCCACCCGCTCGCCCTGCACCGCCTCCCGCAGCTCGACCAGGTCGTCCGCGCCGGGGATCGCGATCAGCAGCCGGCCGTCGGGCGCGAGCACGCGTGCGAATTCGCTGACGCTCAGGCGCGCGGTGATCGACGCGACGGCGTCGAACGAGCCGTCGGCGTACGGCAGGAAGCGGTCGGCGTTCGCCACCACCCATTCGCATTCGCGATAGCGCTTCGCCGCCAGCTCGATCGCCGGCACGGAGATGTCGACGCCGCACGCCTCCACGCCGTACGCGCGGCGGAAGGCGTCGGTGTGATGCCCCTCGCCGCATCCTGCGTCGAGCAGCGTCTGTCCGGCGCGCATTGGGAGCGCGCGCACGGTCGCCTCCACCAGCGCATCGGCATGGCCGCGCTCGAGGAACCTGCGCCGCGCCGCCACCGCCTCGGGCGTGTCGCCGGGATTCTTCGAGCGGCGGTCCTGCGGCTGCAGCAGGTTCACGTAGCCGCTGCGGGCGACGTCGAAGGAGTGGGCGTTCGCGCAGACGTAGCGCCGCTCCTGCCGCTCCAGCGGCATGCGGCAGTCGCGGACGGTGCAGAGGAGCTTCAACGCGCCGATTCGACCACGTCGCCGGTGTCGACGTGCCCGCGCTTCACGCGCACCCACGACTTGCCGGTGAACCGCTTGAAGTCACGAAAGTAGGACGGCAGCCCCTCGCCGGTCTTCGCGTCGCGCTGGAGCTGGTAGTGGAGGTGGGGGAACATCGCGTCGCCCGAGGCGCCGAGCTCCCCGATCTTCTGCCCGCGCTTCACCCGCTCGCCGGTCTTCACCGGCACGCTGCCCTGGCGCATGTGCCCGAGCACGCTGAACTCGCCGGAGCCGTGGTCGATGATGACGACGTTCCCGAAGAGCATGGAGACGTCCTTCATCACCGCGTCGCGGTCGAGCGGCGCCCGCTGCGACTTCGTCCCGTCCGGCTGGTCGCCGCGCGCCAGGACGACGGTGCCGTCCGCCGGCGCGAGGATCGGCTGCCCGAAGCCGTACCACTCCTCGTTCTTCTCGCCGTCGCCGCGGTGCATCGAGCCCCGCTCGTCGACGAGGACCAGGTCGTACGCGTAGCGCATCATGTTCGTCGTGATGCCGAGGGCGGTGGTCATGCCGCCGGTGATGTCGAGGCGGCGGTGGTGGCTTAAAAAGTCGTGGCCGTCGTGCACGAAGACGCGCCCCCGCATCGGGAGGATCAGGTCGGCCTTCGTGTCGTACGGACGGGGGTTGACCGTGACGCTGGAGCGTTCGTTTTCGAATTTGAAGTCGTAGCGGATGGTGCCGAGGTCGAGGTCGCGCTCCAGCTCCGGAAAGGGGTTGAACACGACCATCTTCTCGCCCGCCTTCAGCTCGCGCTGGAGCAGCAGGTCGATCGAGCCGCCGTTCGACGAGAGCCGCCGCTGCGCGATCATCTTCCCGTCCGGCGCGAGCACGGTCGCCTCGACTTCTTCGATCGTCACCGGCGCGCTGCCGTCGTTCCGGAGGAGGAGGTCGAAGTTGAGCGCCTGCCCGCTCTTCGTCTGCTCGATGAGCGGCGCGGCGGGGAGGACGGTGATGGCGACGGAGAGGAGCAGTGCGGCGCAGTTCATCTCGCTGGATAGTACTGGAGCGACGGGCTCTCAGCCCGTC
>DASWNW010000050.1:0-1691 GCA_036399015.1 Thermoanaerobaculia bacterium
AGACTCTGCGACTCTGAGACTCTGAGCCTCTGAGACTCTGCGACTCTCCCCGGGGCCGCTACACTTCGACCGATGACGAACTTCGACGAGACCTTTCGCTCCTCCTACGGATTCGACGGGCCGGCCATCGAGCTCGGCCACGTGCTGCGCGGCGGGACGGCCACGGGCGAGCTGCCGGTGCGCGTGCCGCTGCGGATGATGAACCGCCACGGGATGATCGCGGGGTCGACCGGCACCGGGAAGACGCGCACGCTGCAGCTCTTCGCCGAAGGACTCTCGCGCGCCGGCGTGCCGGTGTTCCTCGCCGACGTCAAAGGCGACCTCGCCGGGATGTGCGTCGCCGGCACGGCCAGCGAGTCGTTGCATGCGCGCGCCGCGGGCGTGGGGCGGACGCACGTGCCGGAGGCGTTCCCCGTCGAGTTCTTCAGCCTGACCGGCAAGCGGGGGATTCAGCTCCGCGCCACGGTCTCATCGTTCGGGCCGATCCTCCTCGGCAAGGTCCTCGATCTGACCGAGGTGCAGCAGAGCGTGCTCTCGGTGGTCTTCAAGTACTGCGACGACCGCCGCATGCCGCTCCTCGACTTCGACGACCTGCGCAGCGTGCTCACCTACCTCACCACCGAAGGCAAGGCCGACCTCAAGGACTACGGCGGCATGTCGTCCGCGACCGTCGGCGTCCTGGTGCGGAAGATGGTGGAGCTCGAGCAGCAGGGGGCGGCGAAGTTCTTCGGCGAGCCGGAGCTCGACATCAACGACCTGATGCGCACCGTCGACGGCAAAGGGGTGGTGAACGTCCTCTCGCTCGCCGACGTCCAGGACAAGCCGCGCCTCTACTCCACCTTCCTCATGTGGCTCCTCGGCCAGTTCTACTACCGGATGCCCGAGGTCGGCGATCCCGACAAGCCGAAGCTGGTCTTCTTCTTCGACGAGGCGCACCAGCTCTTCGCCGACGCCTCCTCCGCCCTCGTGGAGCACATCGAGCAGGTGGCGCGGCTGATCCGCTCGAAAGGCATCGGCGTCTTCTTCATCACCCAGACCCCGAAGGACGTCGACGAGGACGTGCTCGCGCAGCTCGGGAACCGCGTGCAGCACGCCATCCGCGCCTTCACGCCGAAGGACGCCAAGAACGTGAAGGCGACCGCCTCGACGTTCCCGGAGAGCGACCACGTCGACGTGCAGAAGTCGCTCACGACGCTCGGCATCGGCGAGGCGCTCGTGACGGTGCTCGACCCGAAGGGCGTCCCGACCGCCGTGGCCGCGACGCAACTGCTCGCCCCCTGCTCGCTCATGTCCGCGGTCGACGACGCACAGTACCAGCGGGTGCTCGCCGCCTCGCCGCTCGCCGCCAAGTACGCGACGCCGATGAACCGGGAGAGCGCGCACGAGATGCTGCAGAAGCGGCTCGAGGAGAACGTGGAGGAGGAGGCCGAGGCGCCGGAGTCCTTCGAGTCGGATGATGACTTCGCCTGGCGGAAGGGCGGCGGCAGCAGGCCGGCGGCGCGGAGGCGGACGTCGTCGTCTTCGGGGTCGTCGTCGAGACCGCGCAAGTCGGCCGTCGAGAAGGCGGTGAATCGGGTGGTGAGCTCGGCCGCGCGGGAGGTGGGGCGCAGCGTGGGGAGGGGACTGATGGGGATGTTCAAGAACTGGTGATTGAGGCGTCGATCGAGACCCACCGGCTCGCGGTGCAGAGA
>DASWNW010000051.1:0-1977 GCA_036399015.1 Thermoanaerobaculia bacterium
GAGGAACTCCGAGGAACTCCGAGGAACTCCGAGGAACCGCGTCTCCCGTCCCCTTTTGAACCGCATCCACCTCCCCCGATCTCTATCCTTCCGTCCCGGAGAGCTCCAACCCACATGAGCACCACCGCGACGACGCTGCACAACGTGGTGGTCACAAACGAGCAGACCCGCGTGCGATGGCGCGCGGGTCATGCCTCGATCGACAACGGGTTCATCGTCGTCGTAGCCGCGGACGACTCCCCGCCCCCCGGCCTCCTCGACCGCACCGCCAGCACGTTCACCATCACCGCCGTCGACGCCGGCGGGAGGTCGCGCTGCTTCCAGAACGTGACGGTGGACGCGGGAGCGTCGGCGCCGCCGAAGAAGTTCGCCTTCACCTGAGGAGAATGCGGCGGCGGCAGGTGCTGTTCCACCGTTGCGCGCATTCACCACCGTAGGTATCATTCGCGTCCCGTGTGCCGGGGTAGCTCAGTTGGTTAGAGCACCAGATTGTGGATCTGGGGGTCGGCGGTTCGAGCCCGCCCCTCGGTACCATTTCCGCCTTCGGCGGAATGCAGAATGAAGAATTCAGAATGAAGAATTGTGGTGGCGGCCTGCGGCCGCGCGGCGAAGAGCTTCTAAATTCTTCATTCGTCATTCGAAATTCTTCATTCTCATGCCTGACACCGTCACCCCGCGGTTGAGCCGCGGCCTCCGCGACCTCCTGCCAGACCAGATGCTCGCCCGTCAGCGGATGGTCGACACCATTCGCGGCGTCTACGAGAACTACGGCTTCGTCCCCCTCTCCACGCCCGGCGTCGAGTTCCTCGACGTGCTCTCCGGCAGCGCGGGGCAGGAGGCGCAGCAGTCGATCTTCCGCGTCACCAACCCTGAAAAAGAAGAGCTGGGGCTGCGCTTCGACCTGACGGTGCCGCTCGCGCGCGTCATCGCTCAGTATCCGGAGCTCCCCCGCCCCTTCCGCCGCTACCAGGTCGCCTCGGTCTGGCGCGCCGACAAGCCGGACAAGGGGCGCTATCGCGAGTTCACGCAGTTCGACCTCGACTCCGTCGGCGTCGAGAGCGAGCTGGCCGACACCGAGATCATCGCCGGGATGTGCGACACGCTCTCGGCGCTCGAGGTGGGGCCCTACCTGGTCCGCTTCTCCAGCCGCGCCATCCTCAACCTTCTCCTCGAATACGCCGGCATCTCTGCCGAAGTGGGCGTCGACGTCCTGCGCGTGCTCGACAAGCTCGACAAGGTCGGCCTCGACAAAGTGAAGCGCGAGCTGATGGAAGGTTACAAGGACGAGTCGGGGGACACGATCCGCGGCGTCGGCCTCTCCGCCGAGCAGGTGGCGAAGATCGAGTCCTTCCTCGCGATCCGCGGCAGCCGCCGCGAGGTGATCGACGGCCTGACGGCCCTCTTCGGCCCGCGCGACTTCGACGTGGCCCGCATCTCCGACCACCTCTACTCCCTCGGCTACGGCGACGATCGCGTCTCGCTCGATCTCTCCATCGCCCGCGGCCTCGCCTACTACACCGGTCCCGTGTTCGAGGCCATCCTCCTGGACGCGCCGCAGTTCGGCTCCGTCTTCGGCGGCGGCCGTTACGACGACCTGGTCAAGCGCTTCACCGGCCAGTCGATCCCCGCCGTCGGGGCCTCCATCGGCGTCGACCGCCTCCTGGCCGCGCTCACCTCGCTCGAGCGCATCCGCACCGAGAAAGCGACCGCTCGCGTGCTGGTGACGCACATGGACGCCTCGCTGCGCGCCGACTATATGGCCATGACGTGGGAGCTGCGCCGCGCCGGCATCCCGACCGAGCTCTATCTCGGCTCCGCGAAAGGCCCCGGCAAGCAATTGAAGTACGCCGACCAATACGACATCCCGCTCGCCATCCTGTACGGCACGAACGAGAAGGAGCAGGGGATCGTCACGATCAAAGACCTCGTCGCCGGCCGCGAGCGGCTGAAGCCGACCGCCGACCGGAAGGAGTACCT
>DASWNW010000052.1:0-17093 GCA_036399015.1 Thermoanaerobaculia bacterium
TTCGCGCTGCGCGACATCAGCCTGGCGAAGATCGAGTCGCGCCCGATCGAGGGGCGGCCGTGGGAGTACTCGTTCTATGTCGACATCAGCGGCGGCGCCGAGGAGCCGAAGGTCGCCAACGCGCTGCGCCACCTGCGGGAAATGTGCGAGACGGTGAAGGTGCTGGGAAGCTATCCGGCGGCGTCATGAAGAAGAAGCTCCTGTGGATTCTCCTGCCGGCGGTCGTGGCCACGCTGATCTCCTCCTCCGTCTACCAGCGGCAGGCGGGGCCGATCCGCTACGCCGGCGTCGAGCCTGGGTGGAGCTACGCGTACGTGATCGCGGGCGGCTGGCCGTTCCCCTTCATCTACGACAGCATGTATCTCTCGCCGGCGAAGAGCGTCGACATGATGGGAGTCCTCCTCGGGCTCGACGACTTTTACTGGGGCCCGTTCCTCGCCGACGTGGCGGTGTTCGCGGCGCTGTTCGCGCTCGTCGGCTGGCTCCGGCAGCGGCGCAAAACGGCGGCGGCGCTGCTCTGCCTGCTCACGCTGACGGCGCAGGGGGAGAACGTGCGCATCTCGCCCGGCGATGTGCCGTACGGTGAGCCGGCGATCGCCGTGCACGGCGACCGCGTCATCGTGGTGGCGTCGAAGTTCACGAAAGAGGGGCCGCTCGTCCCGGTGGCGTTCGCTTCGGCGGACGGCGGGGCCACGTGGCGGGAGAAAGCGCTGCCGGTGCCGAAGCTCGAGCAGGCCACCGACTGCTGGGTCACGTTCAGCGACAGCGGCGTCGCCTACGTCACGGCGCTTCTCATCGAGGCGGGCGGCAAGACGCCCGACCTGGGGGTGTTCCGCTCGCGCGACGGCGGCGAGTCGTGGGAACGGGCCGCGCTGCTGAAAGGGCCGGTCGACCTTCCGTTCTCCGTCGCGCGCGGCAAAGAGCTGGTCATCGCCGCCGAACGGGGGGACGGGCTGATCCTGCTGCATTCGGCCGACGAGGCGGCGACGTTCACGGAACGCGCTCATCGCCCGACCGCCAACCTCTCGCACAACGCCATGAATCCGCTCTGGATCGGCGACACGCTGCACGTGCCCTACGTCGATTTCGGCGAGCAGCTCGCCTCGGCGCGCGTCTCCGTCATCAGCACGACCGACTACGGCAAAACGTGGAGCGCGCCGCGGGTGGTGGCGGACGTCCCGCGCCGCTTTCCCGGCCACGCGCGGTTCGCGGCGCAGGGCGGGCAGCTCCACGCCGCCATCTCCGGCGGGACCGCCGAGCGGCGCACGATCTCGGTGGGACAGGTCACGGTGAGCAACCGCGACGCGCAGGCGTTCCGGCCCTCGCTCGCCGCCGGCGCCGCCGGCAAGCTCGCCGTGACGTGGCTCGAGCCGGAGGGAGGCTGCACGCGGCTCTGGTGGAGCAGCTCCGCCGACGGCGGCAAGACGTTCAGCAAGCCGCTGCCGCTCGCGGAGGAGCTCTCCTGCGCCGACACGCCGGCGAACCAGGCCGCCTACCGCCGCTGGGCGCACGGCGGCGACTACTTCGATCTCGACGCCGCCGGCGACTCGTTCATTGCGGTGTGGGCTGATGCGCGGGAAGGGACGTTCCAGTTGTACTGCGATCGCGTCGCGCCACCGCCGACCACCACACCGTAGCGATCCAGAGCAGTTGCAGCGGCGTCCGGTAGAGGAGCGGCATGGCGGCGGAGCCGCGCAGCGTCACGTCGTTCAGCGCGGCGTAGACGTTCGCCGGAAAGAGCGCCACGAGCAGCAGCACGAGGCAGATCCCGGCGAGGCGGCGGTAGCGGGGGAGGAGCAGGCCGATCGCGCCCGCGGCCTCGAAGACGCCGGTCAGGTAGACGAGCCAGACGCTGCCGGTCAGCGGCGGCGGGATCATCGACGCGAGGTCGTGAGTGATGGCGGGGGAGAGGCGGGAGGAGGCGGCGAAGAGGAACATCACCGCGATGCCGATGCGGGCCGCGTCGCGCCACCCGTAGCGGATGCGGGCGAGCAGCGTGGCGACGACCTGAACGATGAGGGGAGCCATGGCGTCCTCCAGTTGAGGACGCCATGGTAGCAAAGGGCGTTATCTCGTGACGCGCAGCCGCGCGCGGTCGCTCATGTTGATGCGGCGAAGCTCACGGTTGACGTTGCGGCGGGTGCGCCAGGCGCGCTGGCTGGTGGCGATCTGCGTCCCCGTGAGGGCGAACGGATCGGGCCACTCCTGCGTGGTGCCGATGACGCTGCCGGACAGCGGCATGAGCAGTTGCGGAAGTCCGTGAACCCGGAACGTCGTGCCGAACGCGTTGACGTTCACTCCGAAATCGCGATACGTCCGCTGCGCTTCCTCGGGGGAGGCAGCGACGAAAAGGCGCATCAGGGTGTCGCGCGAGTAGTCCGTCCGCGGCTGATCCTGCGCTGCCGCGCTGCCGGCCACGAGAAGAAGGGCGAGAATCGTTGCACTTGCTCTCATCATGATCTCCTCGGCTCTTTCTACTGCAAAAACGGCACTCAAAGCGTTGAAAAATCAGTGAATTCCGAGTTCTTTTAATAACTCTTTTGCCCCTTCGACCTCGTCCAGCAGCCACAACATGTAGCGCACGTCGGCGCTGACGTTCCGGGCGAACGGCGGGTAGAAGGAGAAGTCGTTGGAGACGTTTTCCCAGACGCGGTCGAAGTTCACACCGACCAGCTCGCCGCGCCCGTTCACGGCCGGTGAGCCGGAGTTGCCGCCGGTGGTGTCGGCGTCGGCCAGGAACGCGACCGGGAGCGTCAGGTCGTCGCGAGCGGCCTCGAGAATCCGGTCGGGCACGTCGAACGGCTCCTCGTTCGTATGCTTGGCGACCACCCCGGCGAGCGTCGTCTGCGGCTCGTACCAGACCCCGTCGCGCGGCGCATAGCCCTTCACGTGACCGAACGAGACGCGGAGGGTGGCGTTCGCGTCGGGCGCCACCGGACGGCCGGCGTGCGCGATGACGGCGCGGCGCCATTCCGGGCGGAGCCGGCTGATGGCTCCTTCCCAGCGGTCGTAGCGGTCGCGGAGGGCGTCGGTCTCCTTCGCCAGGGCGAAGCCGAGGTCGACGAGAGGGTCTTTGCGGGCACGGAGCTGCTCGGGCGTCTCCTCGAACATCTTCAGGCGCTCGGCGAGGTCGAGCATCTTCGTGTTGGCGTACAGGGCGTCGATCTCGGCGGGCTGAAGCCCGCCGCTCCACAGGGACGGGCCGAGGCGGCGGAAGAAGTCGAACGCCAGCGCCTTGTCGGCGGGGAGGAAGAAGCTTTTCTGGTCGCGCTCCAGCCGCTCGCGCACGCGGCCGATCTGCCGCTGCATGAAGACCGGATCGCGCTCGGCGTCCGGCTTCTGGCGCTCGAGCGCCGACTTGGCGATGGCCACCGCCCAGACCAGCGCGCGCGGGCCGGTGGGCGTGAGCGACGACGGCGTCATCCGGATGTGGTCGAGGAGAAAGTCGCGGTCGAAGGAGGCCTTCTTCTCGTTCGCCAGCGCCGCCAGGGCGTCGTACGACGCGCGTGCGGCGGGAGAGGCGGTGAGGACGGTGCGGTCGGCGGCGCGCTGGTTCTCGAGGATGCTGCCGCGGCGGAAGCCGGCGAGCTGCCCCTCGCCGTTCTTCTGCCGGTTCGCGAGCGTCTTCAGCACGTCCGAGACGGCCAGTTCGCCGGCGGCGTTGCCCTTCGACGACTCCTCGAGGATGCGGATCCAGTCGCGGTAGACGTTCGCGCGCGCGGTGAACCAGATGTGGCGCTCTTCCATCTCGCCGGCGGTGAGCGCGCGGTAGGTCGTCCCCGGGTAGCCGAGGACCATGATGAAGTCGCCCGGCTTCACGCCTTCCTTCGCGAGCGGGAAGAAGAACTCGGGGCGGAACGGCTTGCCGTCGACATACGCGCGCCCAATGGCGAAGTCGCCGGTGTGGCGGGGCCACATCCAGTTGTCGATCTCGCCGCCGAACTCACCGATCGCGCGCGGCGGCGCGTAGACGAGCCGGACGTCGGCAAGCTCGCTCATCTCCTGCAGCACGTACTGCAGGCCGCCGTCGTGCGCGGCGACCTTGCAGCGGAAGCCGGGCTGCTGCTCGCACTTCGCCACGATCTCGTTCGTCTTCTGCTCGATGCTCCGGAAGCGCCGCAGGTCGTCGGCCCCCTTCGGCACCGCCGCGAGGACGTCGGCCGTCACGTCGGTGAAGCGGCGGGGGATGGTCACGCGCGTCGTCTTCCCCCGCAGCTCCGCGTCGCGCGTGCGGGCGAGGAAGCCGTTGGCGAGGACGTCGTTCTGCGGCGTGGAGTGCTCCTGCAACACGGAGAAGACGCAGTGGTGGTTGGTGATGAAGAGCCCGTCCGCGGAGATCCAGGCGCCGGAGCAGCCGGGCAGGCCGATCGTCGCGGCGAGGAGGCCGGTGCCACGCTGCGCGTCCCAGAGCCGCGACGGTGGGAGCTGCAGCCCCTGCTCGGCGAGCCACTTCGGGTCGAGCTGCAGGACCTGCTGCGGCGTCCACTTACCCTCGGACGCGACGAGCGGAAGCGCGAACAGAAGCAGGGAGAGGATCTTCTTCATCGCGCGGCAATATATCGCGCGAGAAAGTCCCACATCTCGGCGCGCGACTCCTTCGCCAGCTTCGTGTCGATGCGGTTGAAGCGATGCGCGCCTGGCGCGTTCTGGTAGACCTTGTACTCGAACTTCTTGCCGGCCGCTTTCAGCGCGGCGATCAGGTGCTCGACCTCGTGCACGTGCACGTCCTCGTCGTTCGTGGTGGTGTGGACGAGGAGCGGCGTGCGCAGCTTGTCGACGTGCACGACCGGCGAGCGGCGGCGGTACTCCGCGATGTTGTCTTCCGGCTGCCGGCCGATGAACTCCTCGAACGTGTCGCGGTAGTCCTGCCCGGTGTAGCCCATGCGCGCCACGAGGTCGCTCACCGGCACGCCGGCGTAGGCGACGCGATAGTCGTCCGGCCACTGGAAGATGTTCATGAGCGCGTGATAGCCGCCGTGACTCCAGCCGAAGATGCCGACGCGGCCGGCGTCGACGAAGGGGAGGTTCTCGACCGCCCAGTTGCGCGCGTCGTGCGTGTCGTCGATCTCCGCGCCGCCGTAGTCGATCTGGCTGTAGAGGTCGGACCCATGCCCGATCGAGCCGCGGTACTCCGGCGAGACGATGACGAACCCGCGCTCCAGCCCCTCGCGGAAGATGTGCGCGTAGTTCGAGGTGAGCCGCCCATGCACGCCGCCGTGCGCGAACACGAGCATCGGAGCTTTGCCCTTCAGGTTCTTCGGCGAGAAGACGTAGACCGGGATGATGATCGCGTTCCCGGCGTTGATGTCGGTCGGGTTCTTCTCCCGCCGCGGCTTGCTGGAGGCGATCTCGTACTTTTCGATCGTCGCCACGTCCCCCAGCCTGAAGTACCACAGCGCGTCGTCGACCATCCGCTGCGTGTCCTCGACCTGCCGGTCGTTGCGGCGGCGGTTCGTGTCGAGAGACTTTGTGAGGTCGGGGGTTTGGGCGGTGAGGGGAAGGGCGAGGAGGAGGAAGAGGAGGAGGCGTTTCATGGGGCGTTAGATTAGATGAATGAAGAATTTCGAATGAAGAATTCAGAATGAAGAAGGTGAGGCGGACAATTCTTCATTCTTCATTCGAACTTCTTCATTCGAGCTAGTGGAGAAACATCGGCATCCCCATCACCTCCGCCACCTTCGGCCGGTACTCTTCCGCGTCATAGAACCGCGGCACGTCCACCCGCTTCTGCCCTTCTCCCGTCACGAGCAAAGGGACGGCGTTGTAGCGGCCGCCGACGACGCTGACCATGAGGCCGGAGTCGCCGCGGCGTAACAGGTCGGCGGCGAGGGAGCCGAAGTTCTTGGCCACGATGAGGTCGAGGGAGTCGGGGGCGCCGGAGCGCATGAGGTAGGCGAGGCGCTGGTAGATGACCTTCTCGCCGCCGCGCCGCTCGAGGTGCTCGGCGAGGAAGCCGCCGATGCCGCCCAGCGTCCGCTGGCCCGCCGCATCCGCGGGACCGCTCTCCACCCGCACGCCGGTCGTCGTGCGCGCCCCCTCGGAGATCGCCACGACCGCGTAGTTGCTCGGGTTCTCGCCTTTGTCGGTCGACAGCATCTCGAAGACGCGGTCCGGCTCGAACGGCACCTCGGCGATGAGGGCGCGGTCGACGCCGGCGAGGTAGGCGGCGAGCAGGCAGGTCTCGCCGGAGTTGCGGCCGAAGAGCTCCACGATCAGGAAGCGCTCGTGCGAGCCGGCGCTGGTGCGGAGGTCGTTGATGTGCGACACGGCCCGCGTCACCGCGGTCGAGAAGCCGAGGCAGTAGTCGGTGCCGTAGACGTCGTTGTCCATCGTCTTCGGGATGGCGATCAGCGGCACGCCCTCCTCGTGCAGGCGGCGGGCGAACGTCAGCGTGCCGTCGCCGCCGAGAGCCACGAGCGCGTCGAGGCGGAGGAACTCGATCACGCGCAACGCGGCCGAGGTGAGGTCGTAGCGGCCGCGGTCATCTGCCGGGCCCATCGTCGTCTGCAGGTGCGGCGGCACCTGGTCCCGCTTCGCGATCGACGGGTTCATGCGGGAGGTGTGGAGGATCGTGCCGCCGGTGCGGTCGATGGCGCGGGTGAGCACGCGCGAGAGCGGCAGGATCCAGGGGGAGTTGTCGGCGCCGGCGTCAGGGACGATGTTCACCAGCGACGCCCAGCCGCGGCGGAGGCCGATGACCTCGCACGGCTCGTCGAGCATGCGCCAGACGAACGCCTTGATGGCAGCGTTGAGTCCGGGGACGTCGCCGCCGCCGGTGAGGATGCCGACGCGTTTCACCGGAGGCGCGCCCGTGCCGCGTCCTCGCCTTCGGGGAAGAAGACCACCTTCAGCGCCTCCTGGCGGTCGAATTTGGCGATGCCTTCGTGGAAGTCGCGCAGCGAGTCGTACGTCGCCTGCACGACCCACTCGACGTCGAGACCGGCGCGCAGCATGCCGAGCATCCGCTGCCAGGTGGTGTACATGCGGCGGCCGATGATGCCGTGCATCGTGACGCCCTTGAAGATGACGTTGCGGGTGTAGTTGTCGATGGTGACGGAGTGTCCTGCCGGCAGCCCGAGGAGCGAGAGCGTGCCTCCCATGCGGACGATCTCCAGGCCGAAATTGATCGCCGCGGCGGAGCCCGACATCTCGCAGACGACGTCCACGCCCACGCCCTCCGTCAGCGCGTCCACCGCCTTCTTCACCTCGGCGGGGTCGGTCGTGCGGACGTTGAACGTGTGCAGGTTCGCGAAGTTGCGCGAGGCGGCCCAGCGGCGCGCGGTCTCGAGCGCGTGGTCGCTGACGTCGGTGACGATGACGACCGAGGCGCCGCTGTGCTCCGCGATGGCGGCCGACATCGCGCCGATGGGGCCGAAGCCGGTGATCGCGACCGACTTGCCGGCGAGGTCGGCGACCTGGGTCGTGTGCACCGCGTTGCCGAGGGCGTCGAGGAAGGCGCCGACGCGCGGCGGGATGAAGCGGGCGAGCTTGAGGACGTTCGTGGCCGGGACCTTCACGAACTCGGCGAACGCGCCGTCCTGGTCGAGGCCGTAGATCTTCGTGCGGCCGCAGATGTGACCGTCGCCGGCGCGGCACTGGTAGCACTCGCCGCAGATGATGTGCATCTCCGCGGAGACGTAGTCGCCGATCGCCAGCAGCCCCTCGTGCGCCCGCTCGGCGTTGGGGCCGAGCTCCTCGACGAAGCCGCAGAACTCGTGGCCATAGACGCGCGGCGGCTGCACCTTCGCGCGGATCGACGGATCCCAGTGGTAGATGTGCTTGTCGGTGCCGCAGATGGCCGCGCCGGCGACGCGGATCAGCACCTCGCCGGGGCCGGGCTTGGGAACGGGGCAATCACGAACTTCGGTCCCATCCGGACCGTCTTCAGGAGCGGATTTGACGACTGCGATCATCGGGCCGGCGATGCTATCACGCTGCTTCTGCGGCGGCAGGCGCGGCGCACCGCGCGCAGTGCGACGGCCGTCCAGGTCTCGAGCCGCGACGCCGCCGCGACGGCGCGCGGGCGGGTGTGCGGCGGCAGGTCGGCCAGGAACTGCGTGAGCGCCCAGATGAGCGTGTCGGGGTCGCGGAGGTAGAGGTCCTTGTGCAGTCCTCCCTCGATGCAGTGCAGCCGTTTCGGCGCGCGGCAGGCGTCGAAGATCTCGTGCGCCATCCAGCAGGGGATGACCTCGTCTTCGGTGCCGTGCATGACCAGCAGCGGGACGTCGAGCGCGCGGATGACGCGGAGCGTGTCGAAGAGCTTGCGCGCGAGAAGATGCAGCGGCAGGCGCGGATGGAGTACGCGGGTGAGGTGGGGGAGGCTGGTGAACGTCGACTGGAGGATCATCGCGTCGAACGGATGGCGGCGGATGACCTGCGCGGCGACGGCGCCGCCGAGGGAGAAGCCGTAGAGGACCGAGGGGAGGCGCTTCGGGCGGATCGCATCGTGATAGCGCGCCGCGGTGACGCCGTCGGCGATGACGCCGCCGTACGTCGCGGAGCCGCTGCTCTTCCCGTACCCGCGGTAGTCGAAGAAGAGGATGTTCAAGCCGGAGGCGAGGAGGTGCGGGATGATGTGCGCGCTGACGGTGAGATTGCCCTTGTTGCCGTGGCAAAAGAGCCCGCTCGCCACCGGCTGCTCCGCCCGGCAGTACCACGCGTGCAGCGTCTCCCCATCCGGCGTGTCGATCCAGTGCTCCTCGACCGCGTGCGGCGGAATGCCGTAGTCGGCCGGGTCCCAACTGATGGTCGGATCGGGCGACGGCTCGAACAGCCGCTTGTGCCGGAACGCGCGCAGCCCGAGCTCGAGCCCGAGGAGGGCGGCTCCGGCGATGAGGAGGTGACGCGGGCGCATTTGCGTGGTCAGGAGCAAGGGGCGTGCTAAATGGTTGCTGGTTGCTCGGAACCGTGCGCGCCGCGGCGCGCGCACGGGGTTGTCTGCGCCGTTTCGCCTGGACCGCAGATCACCGCGAGAATGTGGCGCTCTCGCGACACATCGGCTCTCGCGAGACGCGCGCCGCCAGCCATAACACCGCAGACAACCCCGCGCGCTTGCGGCGCGCGGTTCCTGACAACCGACAACTGATACATTCCCAACGTGCGCTCCACCGAATCCCGCATCCGCGTCCGCTACAAGGAGACCGACCAGATGGGGATCGCGCACCACTCGAACTACCTGGTCTGGTTCGAGATCGGGCGCACCGACCTCTGTCGCGAGACCGGCTTCTCCTATTCCGACATCGAGGCGCGCGGCTACATCCTCGTGGTGACGGAGATCGGCTGCCGCTACCGGACTTCGTTCCGCTACGACGACGAGGTGGTCATCCGGACGAAGATCGCCGAGTGGGGGAGCCGCGGACTCAAGTTCGCGTACGAGCTGTACGGCGGCGAGGAGCTCCGCGCGACCGGCTTCACGTCTCACCTGTGGCTCGATCGTGAGACGAGAAGGCCGGTGCGCGCGGATGAAGAGGTGGCGCGGGGGTTCGCGCCGTTCCTCCCTACTTCGCGGTGATGCTCCAGTTCGGCCCCGTCGTCAGGACGTACAGCGTGTTGGCCGAGTAGTTCGTCATCTGCCACAGCACGATGTCGCCGGCGGTGGAGTGTCTCCAGAGGATGTCGGAGTAGCCGTCGCCGTTGAAGTCGCCGACACGGACCACCTGATAGACCGGATCGGTGCTGGAGGTCGCGCCGGTGGCGAGCACCGTGCGGTCCTTCATCTGCCAGATCTCCGTCGCCCAGGTGGAGTCGTTGCGCCAGAGCAGGTCGGGGTAGTGATCGCGGTTGAAGTCGCCGACGCCGGCCAGCTTCCAGGCGGTGCCCATGCTGGTGAGCGCCCCGCTGTTCGTCACCGTGAGCCCGTCCATCGTCCAGAGCGCGTTCGCGCCGGTGCTCTGGTTGCGCCAGACGAGGTCGTCGCGGCCGTCGAGGTTGAAGTCGCCGACGCCGGCGAGCTGCCATGCCGGCGTGGCCATGGCGGTGCCGATCATGTTGCCGTACCAGACGCCGTTGGTGAGGTCGCGACGCCAGAGCGCCACGCCGCCGTTGCTGTGGTGCCAGATGATCTCGTGACGTCCGTCGGAGTCGGTGTCGGCCGCGGCGACCACCTTCCAGTTGACGTCCGTCGTGGTCGGCAGCGTATGCGTGGCGGCGATGGTGTGGTTGTTCATCTGGTGGATTTTCATCTCGCCGGTCGCGTGATTGCGCATCACGATGTCGATCTCACCGTCGCGGAGGAAGTGGCCGCCGAGGACCGCGTCGAAACTGGGGTCCGTGGGGCCGTACGTGCCGGCGAGGACCGTGTTCGAGCTCATGTTCCAGTAGGCGAGCTGGCCGGCGTTGCTGCGGAAGATCACGTCGTGATTGCCGTCCTTGTTGTACTCCCAGCGCGGCTTGAGCTGCGCGACGGCGCCCCAGACCTTCGGGTCCTCCTCGCCGATCGACCACTGCGCGAAGCCGCCGACCGTCGGGTGGTTCTTGATCACGTACTGCACCTTCGCGGCCCAGGCGGGGCCGTCGGTGTACCAGACCCAGTGCGGCGTGCCGTTGCTGTCGGTGTAGGGGAAATTCATCTCGCCGCTGTTGGCGGTGTCGCGCGTCGGCGTGATGGTCGGGTTGGCGGCGAGGAACGCGGCCACCTGATCGTAACCATACGAGTCGTAGTCCTCGTACTTGCCGTCGCGGTTCGTGTCCATGTACTCCTGCACGTACCAGGGCATGCCGACGATGATCTTCTTGTGGTCGGTGATCTTCGTCTTCGCGTAATTGAGGACGTCGTTGATGTAGGTGAACGTCGAGTTCGGCTTCTGCGTCGAGTGGCTGCCGTAGATCATGATCTTGATGTAGTCGGCATGCTGGGCGAGCGCCGCCCAGTCCTGGCCCGCGGGATACGGCCAGCCGGGATCCATCGTGTCGTTCCGCTTGCCGTAGACGCAGACGGAGAGCTTCTTGTTCACGGCGTGCAGCTTCTCGGCGAGCATGGCGATGAAGGCGGTGAAGTCGTCCTTCGAGGCGACCGGGACCTCCTCGTAGTCGATGTCGGCGCCGGCCCAGCCGCGAGCGACGACCTTGTCGCGGATCTGGTTCGTGTACGCCTCGCGATAGTTGGGATGGATGACGTAGTTCGCCACCTCGGCGCCACCCCAGTAGGTGTAATCGACCGTGTTCTGGAAGGTCGGCAGGACCTCGGTGCCGGCGAGAGCGCTGGTCCAGGTGGTGTTGTACGCCTTGGAGCTCTCGACGAGCGCTCCGTTGGTGGTCATGGTGTAGAAGACCGGATTGGTCTCGGTGATGATGCCGGCATGCTGGCGCACGCGGTCGCGCGCGACTTCGGTGCGGGGCTGCCAGACGCTGATGCGGTAGGTAGCGTGAGCGGACGCGCTCAACGCGAGAATGAGGGCGGATAGGGCAACGCGGATTCGCATGTGAAGGATCTCCAGTAGAGTTTCGCTACGGAGATACTTATTTGCGAATCCGTTGCCGTCTTTCGGGAACTGTATCGAATGGGACTGAAATAGTTATAGCGCCGTGATGGAGGCTACAGACGCATCATTCCGCCCTTCAGATTCGCCTCCGGATTGGCCTTGAACTGGTTCCGGTTCGCCTCGGACGAGAAGTAGTAGATCTTCCCTTTGTACTCGAACGTCGGCGTGGCGGCGCGGATCGAAATCTTGCTGCCGTCGATCGGGTCCATGGCGATGGCGGGCGTGAAGGGGAGGGAGGCGCGCAGCTTCTCGTCCTCGGGGGAGAAGACGATCGGCTCGGGGCGATCCCACTGGTGGAGCGGCTTCGGCTTCGGCGGCGGCGCCTCGTCGAGCAGCATCGGCGGCGGGTTCAGCGGAGCCGGCGGCTGCGCGGCGGCGTGATGGATGGTCTGGAACTGCGCGGGCTGGGCGGGGCGCTGCGGACCGGAGTCGCACGCGGCCAGGAGCACGATTGTGGATGCGAGAAGGCGCCTCATCAGTGAAGATGATGGTGCGAAGCGCGCGCCAAAGGAAGTCCGGAATATCGACCCGGCAATTGACATTCCCCCGGCTGCGACTAAAATCGCGGTCCCCTGCCCGGGTGGCGGAATTGGTAGACGCGCAGGTCTCAGAAGCCTGTCCGCATTAGCGGGTGCTGGTTCGATTCCAGTCCCGGGCACCAAAGGTTTTCTTGCCGCGTGAAAAGCTCTCGACCGAGATCTGGAACCTGCCGAACGCGCTGACGCTGTTCCGCATCTTCCTGGTCCCCTTCCTGGTCGTCGTCCTCCTCACCAAGTTCACCGCGCGCGAGTTCGTCGGCCTCGCCATCTTCCTCGTCGCCGCGATCACCGACTTCCTCGACGGCTGGTTCGCCCGCCGCTGGAACCAGACCACCCGCATGGGGGCGCTCCTCGACCCGATCGCCGACAAGCTGCTCATGTCGGCCGCCTTCATCTCGCTCGTGGAAATGGACCCGAGCCACGTCCCCGCCTGGATGGTGGTCATCATCATCGGCCGGGAGTTCGCCGTCTCCGGCCTCCGCTCGATCGCCGCGCAGCAGGGGGTGACGATCGCCGCCTCCTCCCTCGGTAAGGGGAAGATGGTCAGCCAGGTGATCGCCATCTCGCTGCTGATCCTCGGCTACGAGCTGGGGCAGTTCCGCATCATCGGCAAGGTGGCGCTCTGGGCGGTGATGCTGTTCGCGCTCGCGTCCGGCGTCGACTACTTCGTGAAGTTCGCGCGCGCCGTCCTGCGCGATCAGCCGACCAGCAACCGGTAGACGTCGTTCTTCCGCATCCCGAACTTCTCGGCGACCGCCTTCACCGCGTCGTTGCGCCGCATCCCGCCGTCGCGCAGCCTCTCGAACTCGGCCCGCAGCTCTTCGGTCGTCACCTCGGCCGCGGCCGTCGCGCGCGCGGCGAGCACGATCGTGATCTCCCCGTGCACCCGCTCCCGCTCCCGCAGCGTCTCCAGCACCTCGCCGATCGTGCCGCTGAGCAGCTCCTCGTGCATCTTCGTCATCTCCCGTGCGACCGTGACCTCCGTGTCGCCGAGGACTTCCAGCGCGTCTTCGAGTGAGGCGATCACCCGCTCGGGAGACTCGTAGACAATCACGGTGTGGCCGAGCTCGGCCGCGGTGCGATAGAAGTCGCGACGTTCCCCCTGCCGGTGCGGTGTGAAGCCGAGGAAGGTGAAGGGGAGGGGAGCGATGCCGCTGGCGACGAGGGCGAGCACGCCGGCGAAGGGGCCGGGCACCGGCTCGATCGTCAGCCCCCGCTCGCGCGCCAGGCGGACGATGCGGTAGCCGGGATCGGAGACGACCGGCATCCCGGCGTCGCTGACCAGCGCCAGCGTCTCGCCCGCCTCGATGCGCGCCACGAGCGAGGCCGCCTTCTGATCCTCGTTGTGCTCGTGATAGCTCTCGGTCGGCCGGTCGATGCCGAAGTGGGTGAGCAGCTTGCGCGTGTGACGCGTGTCCTCGCAGAGGATCAGGTCGGCCGACTTGAGCGCGGCCACCGCGCGCGGGCTCATGTCGGCGAGATTGCCGAGGGGCGTGCCGACGATGAGGAGCTTGCCCATGACGTGGCGCGCATCCTACCGCTGACGCAACGCGAAGCTGCGCGCGAGGAGGATGGCGGCGCTCGAGGCGACGTTCAGCGACTCCACCCGCCCCGACATGGCGATCGAGAGCGGCGTCGCGTGCCGCAGCACCTCCTCGGAGACCCCCGCGCCCTCGTTCCCGAAGACGAGGACGGCGTTCTGCGCCGGCGGCTCGTCGCTCGTGCCGTGGAGGGCGGTGGCGACGAGGGGGATCCGGGCGTCGAGGAGCTCCTGCGTCGAGACGCGCGCCACCGGGACCGTCAGGATCGCGCCGACCGAGGCGCGGATCGCCTTCGCGCCGAACGCGTCCGCGCAGCCGGGGAGGAGCAGCACGCCGGCGGCATCGAACGCGGCGGCGAGGCGGACGATCGTCCCGACGTTTCCCGGGTCCTGCACGCCGTCCAGGGCGACGGCGATGGTGTCGCGGCGGGCGAGGATCTCCGCCGCGGTCGCCCGCGGACGCTCGAAGAGGCCGATCACATGCTGCGGGTTCTTCGTCTCCGTGATGCTGTCGAACACCTCCTCGGACACGTCGACGCCGCGCTCCAGCACGGAGATCGCCTTCCAGCCGTGCGCAACCGCGTCGGCCACCGCCTTCGGCCCCTCGATCGCGATCTCCTCCTTGTGCTCGCGAATTGCTTCGCGGAAGCGTTTGAGAAGGGGATTGTGCCTGCTGGTGATGGTTTTCATCAGAAACGCCGCTGCATGATAAAAGACGAACTCTGAGCATGACGACCACCACCACCCGCTCCACGATCCGCTTCTCCGATCGCGTCACCGCGATGCAGGAGTCGCCGACGCTCGCGGTGCTCAATCGCGCCACCGCGTTGAGCGCGCAGGGGGTGGATGTGGTCGACTTCGGTCCCGGCGAGCCGGACTTTGCGACGCCGCGCGCGGTCGCCGAGGCGGGGAAGCGGGCCATCGACAGCGGCTACACGAAGTACACGAACGCGAGCGGACTCAAGGCGCTGCGCGAGGCGATCGCCAACCGCTACAACCGCCGCTACGGCCTCGACCTCGGGCTCGAGCACGTCATCGCCGGCAACGGCGGCAAGCAGGAGCTGTTCAACGTCATGCTCTCGCTGGTCCGCACCGGCGACGAGGTGATCATCCCCTCGCCGTACTGGGTCAGCTTCCCCGACCAGGTGGAGTTCGCCGGCGGGCGGGCCGTCTTCGCGCGGACGAATCCCGACGACCACTTCCGGCCGACCTTCGCCGACATCGCCGCGGTCTCGAGCGAGCGGACGCGCGGCGTGATCATCAACTCGCCCTGCAATCCGACCGGCGCGGTCATCCGCGGCGAGGAGCTCGAGCAGATCGTCGAGTGGTGCGCGGCCCGCGGCGCGTTCCTCGTGTTCGACGAGACGTACGAGCTGTTCGTCTACGAGGGCAACGAGCACGTCTCCGCCATCCGCTGGTTCACGCGGTACCCGGAGACGGTGATCATCGTGAACTCGATGTCGAAGACGTTCGCCATGACGGGCTGGCGTCTCGGCTACGCGGTGGCGCACCCCGACATCATCACCGCGTTGGGGAAGATCCAGAGCCACTCGACTTCGAATCCGTCGACGATCGCCCAGCACGCCGCGCTCGCCGCGCTGCAGGGGGTCGACGACGACGTGCAGCGGATGTACGAGGCCTACTGCGAGCGCCGCTCGTGGCTGGTCGGCGCGCTGAACGGCGTCGAAGGCATCTGCTGCACCGACCCCGACGGGGCGTTCTACGTCTTCCCCGACATCAGCGCCTACTTCGGCAAAGCCGGCATCACCGACTCTCAGTCCTTCGCGAACTTCCTCCTGGACGAGGCAAGGGTCGCGGTCGTCCCCGGCGCCGCCTTCGGCCTCGACCGCTTTGTCCGCATCAGCTACGCGACGTCGATGGAGAGGCTGCAGGAAGGCGTGCGGCGGATTCAGGCGGCGGTGGCGGGACTGGCGTAGGCGTTGTTGCGCGTTGCGGGTTGCGGGTCCCGGGGGCCGTTTCGCTTCGGGGCCAGCGTCATCAGGCGGTAAGGCCCCCCGACACCCGTAACACGCAACGCGCAACCCTAACGAGCAACCAGCAACCAGCCACCAGCAACCAGCCACCAGCAACACCCCGTGGAATCTCCCCCTCCCTCCTCCCGTTCCTCTTCGCGGTCCCAAACATTTGAAGGAGATCTCGTGAAGAAAACCATTTCGACCATCATTGCGCTGACGCTGGTTGCGTCGATCGGCGTGGCGCAGGAGAAGCCGGCGGCTCCGGCGGCGGGTGCGGCGGCTACGGCCACCGCGACGGCTCAGGCCGACCCGATCGTCATCGCTGCGGGCGATCTCGCGATCCGCAAGTCCGAGTTCGAGAGCGCGCTCAACACGCTTCCGGCCGAGTACCAGCAGTACGCCGCCGGCCCCGGCAAGCGCCAGTTCGCCGAGGATTACCTGCGCATGAAGATGCTCGCCCGCGAGGGTCTCAAGGCCGGCCTCGACAAGGACGCCGACGTCCTCCGCCAGCTCGACCTGATGCGCGAGAACCTCATCGCCCAGGCCCAGCTCGAGCGCCTCGAGAAGAGCATCACCGTCTCCGACGCCGACCTCCGCAAGACGTACGACGCCCAGAAGGCGCAGTACGAGCAGGTCAAGGCGCGCCACATCCTGATCGCGTTCAAGGGCAGCCCGGCCGCGCAGCCGGAGAAGCCCGAGCTGACCGAGGAGCAGGCCAAGGCCAAGGCCGAGGAGCTGCGCAAGCAGATCGTCGCCGGCGCCTCGTTCGACGAGCTCGCCAAGAAGGAATCCGATGACGCCGGCTCCGGCGCCCGCGGCGGCGACCTCGGCGAGTTCGGCCGCGGCCAGATGGTCCCCGAGTTCGAGAAGGCCGCCTTCGAGGCGAAGGTCGGCGAAGTCACCCCGGTGGTCCGCACCCAGTTCGGCTACCACATCATCAAGGTCGACGCGCACGGCACGACCGCGTTCGAAGAGGTCAAGCCGACCCTCGAGCGCACCGCCCGCCAGACCGCCATGCAGGCCAAGCTCGAAGAGATGAAGACCGGCTCCAAGGCCACCTTCAACGACGAGTACTTCGGACCGGCCACCCCGACGCCGCCGGCGCAGAACCAGCCCGCGACCGAGGAAAGCCACAACCACTGAGCCACGCCGCAACGCGTGCACGAAGGGCGGGCTATGGCCCGCCCTTTTTCTTTGCTATCGTGCCGCCCGCATGGAGATACCGTCGAAGGTCTCGATCTTCAACCGCACGCTGGAGATCAAAGGCAAGCCCGCCACCCTCATCGCCATCAACGACCTCGGCTTCTACGAGGTCGTGCTCGAGGTGCAGTCGCGCAACCACACGGTGCTCTTCCCGATCGCCGAGACGGTCCTGATCTTCAACGAGGCCCTGCCGGCGGTGTCGGCGGACTTTGAAGTCGAACGCTGACGCGCTTCGCGCGTCAGCGGTTGTCGGTGATCGGTTGTCGGTTGTCTGCGGTGTTCTGCCTGGACGCCATGCGCCGTAAGCCGCTAAGCCCCAGACAACCACTAGCAACTAGCAACCAGCAACCAGCAA
>DASWNW010000053.1:0-25206 GCA_036399015.1 Thermoanaerobaculia bacterium
GCTTTGCCTCCGCCTCTGCGGCCGCTTTCGCGGCGCGCTCGGCGGCCTTCTGCGCGCGCGTCTCGGACGAGAGCTTGCGGGTGCGCCCGAGGGCGCGGCGCATGTCGGCGGCGTGGGGGCCGAGGTACGCGGTTCCCGGCCGTTTGGACAGGCGCACCGCCAGCGCGTACGTCGTGAGCGCCTCGGCTCCGGCCGTGTTGCGCGCCGCGGTGGTGCTGTAGCGGACGAATTTCGCCAGCGCCTCCAGCTCGTCGGCCAGCGGGCTGTATGCGTCGGCGTACGCCACCAGGTCGCGGATCTGCTCCGGCGTCAGCGCTTCGGTGCGCACCAGCGGCGGATGATTCGCGATGGCGATGTTCGTCAGCTCGATGAACGCCGCCGGCACCGACGCCGCGCTGCTCAGCAGCCGTGTCGCGTGGCTCGTGGCCGGAACGGCGAAGCGGGGGATCTGCTCCTGCCAGCGGCGCAGCTCCTGGATGCGCTGCTGCGCGGCGGCGGCGTAGACGGACGGCGGGACCACGACCATGGCCGTGGCAGTTTCACTCTTCTCGATCTTGCTCATGGAAAGCTCCTTTTTTTCTCGATCTCTTGCGGTGGTCAGAGCAGGGAGATCTCGAAACCGGGAGGAGCGCGGCCGAGAAGGCTGCGTCTGGGAACTCGGATGGAGGCGGGCCGGGGGGTCCGCCGGCGCCGGCGAAGAAGGGGAGCGATGCGCTCGACGACGCGCGGCTGCCGGAGCAGCAGGAATGCACGCACCGGCGCCGGGCGGGGGGCGAGGATGATGCGCGGGCGGCGCTCCGCCGGCCGCTCCGGGACGTAGACGCCGGTCTGGACGCCGAGCAGCACGTCGTCGTGCAGGGAGAAGACGCCGGCAGCCGCCTGCTGCAGGGCGGCCGTGACCTCCACCCACCGCCCCGCCGCGTGGAACAGCAGCTCCGGCACGATGTCCATGTTGGCCGGCTCGAGGCGGAGGCACTCGTTCGTGACCGCGAGCTGCTCCGCCGCGCGCTTGAGCCGCGCCGTCGCCTCGCGCAGCAGGCCGGAGGCCTCGAGCAGCCGGGCGGAGGTGCGGACCGGACGGCGGTGCGCACAGCGCTCGGAGCGGGCGACGGTGCGCATGGTCGAGTCGATCAGGCGGACCGAGGCATCGAGCGCGCGATGGACGCGGCAGAACGGACGGACCCACGACGGCCTGTCGCCCCGAGTCGCCCGTTTCTGATTCGCGTTTGCCATCATTACGATCTCTACCGTAATGGTATCACAGCATACGTCGCGCGAATATCGCCGCTTCTGAACGTAACCGGATGGTAACGTGCCATATCGCGAATCGCCTTCGGCGGCGGGACCGGTGCCTTGGACGTCGGCACGGACGCCGTCCGTGGCGGGACCGATGCCTTTCGTGACGGGATCAGTCCCTTCCCCGACGGCGCGATGCCTTCCACGACCGCATCGATGCCTTGCGCGACGGGATCGATGCCTTCCGCGTCGGCACCGATGCCTTGCGCGACGGCACCGATGCCTTCCACGACGGGACCGATGCCTTCGGCGACGGGGTCGCTCCCTTCCGCGTCGGGGTCGACGCCTTCGACGACGGAATGAACGCCTTCGGCGTCGGCGGCGATCACAAGCCGGGCGAGACCGGCCCCTGGAACGACCACCCCTCCACCGCCACGTTCCTCCCCTGCACCAGCACCCGCTGCTCGATGCCGATCCCGTCGGGGAGCACCAGCCGCCGCGCCTCCTCCCGCGCCTGGAGCAGCTCCCACCCCTCCTCGGCCGAGCCGACGCTCACCTCCTGTACGGGCTGAAAGAGCTCGTGGCCCGTGATCCCGATCGAGAGGAGGAACTTCGCCAGGACGTCGAAGAAGAGCGTCTTCGCCCCCTGCCGCTCCCCGGCCCGCTCGAGGTCGCTGAAGTTGATATGCGCCGTCAGGTCCTGCTCGCCGGGGTCGGCCAGGAGGTCGCGGTGGACCCGCTGCCGTGAGTAGGCCGCGGCCGTCCCGAACCGGCGCGCACGCGAGTGGAAGAGCTTCTCCCCCGGATACCCATAATCAATGGTGACGGTGAGCGCCCGCTCGAACCGGCGCAGGACGTCCTCGTGGAACGCCCCCCACTCCAGCGAGACGTCGGCGAACTGCCCCTCCGCCAGCGCGATCCCCCGCTCGGCGAAGTAGTCGTCGTACACCGGCGCCGCCTCGTGCTCGTTCCAGTCGAGCACGCCGTCGCGCTCGGCCACCCACAGCTCGTGCAGATGCTCCCCCCGCTGCACCAGCCGGGCGAACGGCAGGGCGTCGTAGAGCTCGTTCGAGAAGAGAAAGTGGACGCCGTCCCGCGGCACCTCGTCGAAGGAGTGGACGAAGGTGACCCCGCCGCCCGCCTCGCGCGTCCGCTCCAAAGCCCGGTCCACCCCGTAAAACCGCACGTTTTTGTCGTCGAAATACGCGGCCACCGCCCGCACCAGGCCGCCATCGCCGCAGCCGATGTCCACAAACGAGCACACCTCGCCCTCGTGGCGGCGCACAAATTCGTGGACGAGCCTGCTGATGGACCACGAAAACACCGGGCTCAGCGAGGGTCCGGTGACGTAATCACCCCCCTTTCCGACCGGGTTTTCGGCTCTGCCGTAGTACCCATGCTCGGGGTGGTAGAGCGCCAGCTCGACGAAGTCGCGGAACGACAAGTCCCCGTAATGCAGTAGGTTACGCAGGACGTCGCGCATCGAGCGCTCGGCGGGCACGCGCGAATCCTACACCGCCGCGCCGCCTATTACCGACTTACTTAAATGCGATATGGCAGCGCGGTTGCGATAGTGGGGGCCAGGACAACGAAGGAGACCCAAATGAAACAGTTCCTCGCCAGCATGCTCATCGCCCTCATGGCCACCACCGCGTTCGCGGGTGACGTCGCCACCTCCCGCGACAAGACCCGCAAGGGCGCCGTCATCGGCGGCGTCGCCGGTGCGATCGCCGGCGCGATCATCCACAACAACCGCGGCTCGGGCAACGCCAAGCGCGGTGTGGTGGTCGGCGGCGTCGTCGGCACCGCGGCCGGCGCGATCGTCGGCGCCATGATGGACAGACAGGAGCGCGAGCTCCGCCAGATCGAAGGCATCGACGTCACCCGTACCGATGAAGACGAGCTGAAGGTCACGGTCCGCAACGAGATCCTGTTCGACTTCAACTCGGCCTCGCTGCGCTCCAGCTCGCGTGACGAGCTGCGCGACATGGCCGACGTCTTCGAGAAGTACGGCAACACCACCATCGTGGTGGCCGGCCACACCGACTCGGTCGGCTCGACCTCGTACAACGACCGTCTCTCCGACCGCCGCGCCGACGCCGTCGCCGGCTACCTCGAGGACCTCGGCGTCCGCGGCTCGCGCATCGACGCGGTCGGCCACGGCGAGTCCCGCCCGAAGGCGTCGAACTCGACCGCCAGCGGCCGTCAGCAGAACCGCCGAGTCGAGCTCTACGTCCGCGCCAACGCCTGATGCGGTATCGAAGTTGAAAGAACGACGCTCGGAGACGAGCGTCGTTTCCGTTTCACCGACCATAGGAGGTTGTTTTGAACAGCATGATTCGAAAAGGTTTGATCCTGGTGCTCATCACCGCGTTCACGTTCGCCTGCGCCACGACGGACGGCGGCGGAGATGATCCGAACAAGAAAACGAAACGCGGTGCGGCCATCGGCGCCGTGCTCGGCGGCGTTGCCGGCGCGGTGATCGGCAACCAGACGGGCAACAACCGCACCGGTGCGGTCATCGGCGCGGCGACGGGTGCGGCCATCGGTGCCGCGGCAGGCCGTCGCATGGACAAGCAGGAGCAGGAGCTCCGGCAGATCGAAGGCGTCGAAGTGAGCCGGCCGTCCGAGGGGGAGATCTCGGTCCGCCTGACGAACGACATCCTCTTCGACTACAACTCGGCCGCGCTCCGTGCGGCTTCGCGCACCACGCTCAATGACCTGGCCGCGAACTTCCGGCAGTATCCGGACAACCGGATCGTGGTCGAAGGCCACACCGACTCGGCCGGCACCGACCAGTACAACCAGCGCCTGTCCGAGCAGCGCGCGGCGAACGTGGCCGACTTCCTGATCGACCAGGGCGTCAGCGCCGGCGCGATCACGGTGTACGGCTACGGCGAGGGGCGTCCGAAGGCGTCGAACGACACGGCGGAAGGCCGCCAGCAGAACCGGCGCGTGGAGATTCACATCCAGGCGCCGCCGTCCAGCAGCGCGCAGTAACCCAAGTGTCACGGGCCGGCGCGTTGCCGGCCCGTACACTTCGCGCGTGACCCTCCGCGCAGCCGCTCTCCTTCTCCTGACAGGCGCCCTCGCCTGCACCACCGCCACCCCTCCCCCTCCCGCCGCGCCCGCGCCCGCGCCGAAAGTGGACGCGCAGACGCTCGCCGCGATCCAGCAGCTCGAGGAGGCGGTCGCGCAGCAGCCGGCGAACATGCCCTGGATCTACATCCTGGCGATGTACTACGACCGCGCGCACCAGGGAGAGAACGCGGTGAAGTGGCTGACGCGCCTCGACGAGCTCGGGTGGCAGCAGGGGGTCGCGGCACACGACTTCCGCAACACGAAGTCGGCCGCCTTCCGCGACGTCGTGGCGAAACTGGAGGCGCGCGAGCCGCGCGTCAACAACGCCCGCCCCGCCTTCACCCTCACCGGCCACCGCACGCTCATCCCCGAGGGGATCACCTGGGATCCGGTGGACGAGGTCTTCTACGTCACCAGCATCTACGAGCGCAAAGTCCTGCGCGTGACGCGCGACGGCCGCACCACCGACTTCGTCCCCTCCGCGCACGAGGGGATGCTCGGCGGCCTCGGCACGCACATCGACCAGGAGCGCCGCCTGCTCTGGGTGTCCACGGCCGCCGCGCCGGAGATGAGCGGCGCCACGCCGGACACGGAGGGGCGCGCCGCCCTCTTCGCCTTCGACCTGCGCGACGGCCGCGTCGTGCGCAAGGCGGAACTGGGCTCGAAGGAGCAGCCGTCGCTGCTGAACGACTTCGTCATCCTCCCCGACGGCACGCTGCTCGTCACCGACACGGTCCGCAACAACATCGTCCGTCTGGCCCCCGGCTCCACCACGCTCGAGCCCTGGCTCGAAGACTTCCGCTTCCCGAACGGCATCGTGCTCAGCGACGACCAGCGCACCCTCTACGTGGCGGACTTCCGCGGCATCACCCGCATCAACCTCGCCGACAAAACCCGCCAGAAGATCGAGCCCGCCGGCGGCGTGATCCTGAGCGGCATCGACGGCCTCGCGCTGCACCGCGGCCAGGTGATCGCCATCCAGAACGCCATCGGCAAGGCCCGCGTCCTCCGCATCGGCCCCGACAGCGGCCGGGTGGAGATCCTCGAGTCGAAAAACGCCGCCTTCGAGATCCCGACCACGGGCGTAGTGGTCGGCGACGAGCTCTGGTTCATTGCCAACCCGGGGCTGCGGTCGTTCGACGAGGGGAAGCTCTGGCCGGTGGAAAAGCTGGAGGAGCCGATCATGTTGCGGTTGCCGCTTTAGGCGGTTCCTCGGCGGTTCCTCGGCAGTTCCTCGGAGTTCCTCGGCAGTTCCTCGGAGTTCCTCGGAGTTCCTCGGCCCATCGGACGATCCGCTCCCCGAGGAACCCGAGGAACCCCGAGGAACCCCGAGGAACCCAAGGCGCTAAAATCCCCCCGCGCCATGTCACAGGAACGACTCCAGGGTTGGGCGGAGGGGGGCACCACCGTCATCGTCGGGACGGTCGACGCGGAGGGGATCCCGGCCTGCTGCCGCGGGATCGCCATCGCCTCGAAGGACGGCTTCGACACCGTCACCGTCTACGTGCCGGCGGCGACGGCGCAGGAGACGGTCGCGAACGTCGCCACGACGCGCCGCGTGGCGGTCAGCGTCACCCGCCCCCTCACCCACGAGTCGGTGCAGATCAAAGGGCTCGCGCGCGGCGTGCGGCTCGCGCCTCCGTCCGACGAGCAGTTCGTCCGTGAGCGCCTCAATGCGTTCGCGGCGGTGCTCGACGAGATCGGCCTGCCGGCGCGCCTCACCCGGAGCATGGCCCACTGGCCGGCGTTCGCCATCGAGCTCTCGGTCGAGGAGGTCTTCGACCAGACGCCGGGGCCGAAGGCGGGGAACGCGATCGCATGATCCGGCTTTCCTCCATCTCCCGCTGCTTCCAGGGCGTGATCCCGAGCATCGTCGCCTCCGCCGACAGACTGGGGATGCCGAACATCACCTACGTCAGCCAGGTCCATCTCATCGACGACCAGCACGTCGCCCTCTCCCGGCAGTTCTTCAACAAGACCAGCCGCAACCTCGACGAGAACCCGAACGCCAGCGTCGAGGTCTACGACCCCCTCACCTACCAGGCCTACCGTCTGCGCCTCCGCTTCCTCCGCTCAGAGAAATCGGGGCCGCTCTTCGACACGATGTCGATGCGCATCCAGGCCATCGCGTCGCACACCGGGATGGAGGGGGTGTTCCGCCTGATCGCCGCCGACGTCTTCGAGGTGGTGCGCACCGAGCGGGTGGACGGCTACCTCACCGGCACGAACGCACCGGCGCAGGAAGAGGTCTCGGTCGGCGGGCTGCGCACGGAGCTGCGGGGGCTGCAGCTCGTCTCCGAGCGCATCAACCGCGCCGACGACCTGGAGACGCTCCTCGCCGCGGCGCTCGACGCGCTCGACGTCTACTTCGGCTTCCAGCACACGATCGTGCTGCTGAGCGAGGAGCCGTCGAACCGCCTCGTGACCATCGCCTGCCGCGGGTACGGCGGCGGCGTCGGCGCCGAGGTGGCGATCGGCGAGGGGGTGATCGGGACGGTCGCGCGCGAGCGGCGCATCCTGCGCATGTCCGGCCTCGACGAGAGCCTCCGCTACGGCCGCGCGGTGCGCCGCTCGGTGCTGTCGGAGGGAGGCAAGTCGCGTCCCGAGATCCCGCTGCCCGGCCTGCCCGACGCGCAGAGCACGCTGGTGATCCCGCTGTCGGTCGAGGACCGGCTGATCGGCGTGCTCGCCGCGGAGAGCCGCGATCCGATGGCCTTCGGCGAATGGGACGAGGCCTATCTCGAGATCATCGGCAACCAGATCGCCCTCGGCATCGACCGCGTCCAGCAGTCCGACGACGCGCCCGTTGCCGCCGACGCCGAGCCGCAGCCGCGCGCGTCCGTCCCCGCCGCCGTCGTCCCGCCGCGCACGCGCCGGACGCTCACGTATTACAAGGACGACGACGCGGTGTTCCTCGACAACGAGTACCTGATCCGCAACGTCCCCGGCCGCATCCTCTGGAAGCTCCTCGGCGAGTGGAAGAAGGGAGGCCGCACCGCCTTCACCAACCGCGAGCTGCGCCTCGACCGGTCGCTCGGCTTACCGGAAGTGAAGGACAACCTCGAGAGCCGCCTCATCCTCCTCCGCCACCGCCTGCGCGAGAAATGTCCCGAGATCCAGATCGCCTCGACCGGCAGGGGCAGGTTCCAGCTCGAGGTCGAAGCGGAGCTGGAGCTGGTCGAGCGGTAGGGCTTACCGGAACGTCTCGGACGCGGTTGCAGGTTCGCCGCAAGCGTCAGGATCGCCGCCTTCGCAGGCTCGCGTCAGGAGCGTCCGGATGCGTTGCGGATCGTACTGACCGAGCTTGCCGGATTCGAGATGTTTCGCCAGGACTCGGCGGGGGAATCCGCCGACACCGTCGCAGGCCTCCTGCAGGACCTTGCGTCCCTCGGCGAGACGCGGCGGCGTCGTCGACTCGAGCAGCACGCGACCGACCATCCCACACCCGAACGGGTCTCTCGCCGCGCACGCTTTCTCGAACGTGCGCCGGGCGCACGTCGACTCGGCGTCGGAGTGGTCGCGAGCCCACACTCCTGCCGCGTAGTTCGTGCACGCATTCGCCACGCCGAGCAGGCAAGCACGATGATAGAAGCGCCTCGCCTCCATCGCGGTCTTGGGGTCGGGCTCGAGGTCGTACGCCAGGCCGAGGCAGGCCGCCCCGTTCCCGGCGGCGCAGTTCGCGCGGCATCCCGCCTCGTCGGTCGCGCATGTCGGAGCCGCCTCGGTCAGCGTCAGCGTACCGATGGCATCGGCGATACACGCGGTCTGGCTCCCCTCACGACCGCACGCGCCCGCGAGAAGCGCCGCAGCCGCGCACACGACGATCGCGGCGGCAGCATACGCACGAACGCGGAGCATGACCGCGCATTCTAATCACACGAACTTCATCCACCACCGCCCCCGCTCCCCCTTCGCACGCGCATAGCTCCGGCACGGAAAGTACAGCGCGATCACCACCAGCGCCGTCACGAGATACAGCAGGCCGAGGCTCCATCGGTAGCCGGGCGGCACCTCGGGCGGCATCATCGGGTGGTTGGCGAACAGCCAGCCGGTGCTCTCCGGCGTGCGCACCAGCGAGATCAGCACCGCCACCAGGTGAATGAGCGGGATGTGCAGGACGTAATAGAAGAACGGCACCTTCCCGAACACCTCCAGCCAGCGCGCCACGCGCCCCCGCGCGTCCTCCAGCAGCGGCAGCACCAGCAGCATCGGGCCGAGCGTCATCAGCAGGAACAGCAGCGACGCCGGGTACTTGGCCGTGTGCAGGAACTGGAGAAATCCCGACTCCCACGGGCGGGGATCGCCATAAATCCCGGTGACACGCAGCACGACGAACAACGCGATCGCCGCGGCACCGAGCGCGATGCAAACGCGCCTGCTGCGCATCACGGCGCCGAACGCGTAGCCCGCCGCCATCACCCCCACCCACGGAATGAGCGTATAGAGCACGACCACGTTCAACCCGCCCACCGGAAACGACCAGCCGGCATACAGCACCTTCATCAGCGCCGACGGCTCCTCGGGGATGAGCGGCGCCAGCGCGTTGTGTCCTGCAATGACGACCACGCCGAGCGCCCCCACCACCGCCACCGGCAGGAAGACCAGCGCCGCGAGCACGATCATCGACCAGCCGATCACCCAGATCACGCCGGCGAACGTGAAGCCCGCGTAGTCGAAGTTGAACGTCCAGGCGAAGCGGAGCACCGTCAGCTCGAGCAGCACCAGCCACAGTCCGCGCAGCACCAGGAACTTCGCGACCGCCGCGCGCGACTGCACCTTCTGCGCGTACAGATACGCCGCGGTGCCGGCAAGGAAGACGAACACCGGCGCGCAGAAGTGCGTCACCCAGCGGGTGAAGAAGACCCCCGGCGACGGCTCGCCCGCCGGCACTCCGGCGTAGACGCGCACGTGATCGAGCGCCATCAGGACCATCACCGCGCCGCGGACGACGTCGAGCGAGCGGATGCGCATGCTGCAACGTGAGCACCGCGCGCCGATCGCGCAACGTTCCGTACGCAAACGGCGTCCGCACTGCCGCGAACGGCGTTCGCGTTATCGTCTCCCGCGTGACACGGCTCCGCCCCTGGATGCTCGTCTCCGCCGCCTGGATCGGCCCCGCCATCCTCGGCGGGATCGACGTCGTGGCGCAGCATTACCTCTGGGACAACGGTCCGGTGAACGTGCGCAGAGTGCTCTTCGTCAGCCTCGACTGGCTGCTCTACGCGCTCCTCACGCCTCTCGTGTTCCTGCTCGCGCGGCGCTGGCCGCTCGCGCGCCCCACCCTCGCCGGCCGCGCCGCGCTGCACCTCCTCTTCGCGCTCCTCTTCTGCGCCGCCTGGGCCGGCGCCGGGACGCTGCTCAAGGCGCTCATCGAGCCGCAGGCGATGGACGCGGGTCCGGCGATGTACTTCGCGAGCTGGCTCTTCATCACTCTGCCGTTCGGCGTGGCCGTCTACCTGGCGATGGTCGGCACCGAGCACGCCACGCGCTACCTCGCCGTGGCGCGCGAGCGGGAGCTGCAGGTGGCGCGGCTCTCCGAACAGCTCACCGGCGCGCGCCTCGCCGCCTTGCAGGCGCAGCTCAATCCCCACTTCCTCTTCAACAGCCTCAATACGATCGCGGTGCTGGTCCGTGGCGGCGACGGCCACGCCGCGGCGCGCGTCGTCGAGCAGCTCAGCGACGTCCTCCGCCGCACGCTCAGCCGCCACCAGGCCAGCGAGGTGGCGCTCGCGGACGAGCTGGAGCTGGTGCGGCAATACCTGGCGGTCGAGCAGGCGCGCTTCTCCGACCGCCTCCGGCCCGAGCTCGACATCGACGAGTCGACGCTCTCCGCGGCCGTGCCGGCGTTCGCGCTGCAGCACCTGGTGGAGAACGCGATCCGCCACGGCATCGCCCGCCGGACAGACGCGGGACGGCTGGTCGTGACTTCACGGCGCGACGGCGGCATGCTGGAGCTGACGGTCGAAGACGACGGGCCGGGCATCGCGCCCGACGCGGTGCAGGCGAAGGGGCACGGGCTGGAGAACACGCGGGAGCGGCTGCGAACGTTGTACGGCGAACGCGCCACGCTGGCGGTCACGAGGACGGAGCAGGGGACGATCGCCCGGCTGCGGATTCCCTATGCCGAAGCCTGAGTGGACCGTCCTCGTGGCCGATGACGAGCCGGCAGCGCGGCGCGGCGTGCGGCAGCTCCTGGCGCCGTATCCCGAGTTCAGGGTCGCCGGCGAATGCCGCGACGGGAGGGAGACGCTCGCCGCGCTCGACACGCTGCGCCCGGACGTGCTCTTCCTCGACATCCAGATGCCGGAGATCGACGGCTTCGAGGTGATCCGGCGGCGCGGCGCGGCGCGGATGCCGGCGCTGGTCTTCCTGACGGCGTACGACGAGTTCGCGATCGCGGCGTTCGAGGCGGAGGCGCTCGACTACCTCCTCAAGCCGGTCTCCGAGGCGCGGTTCGCGGCGACGATCGACCGGCTGGCGCGGCGGCTGGCCTCGGAGGGGCCGCGGATCGCCGTGACCACCTCGCGGGGGACCCTGGTCTTCCCGCTGCACGAGATCGATTGGTTCGAGGCGGCGGACAACTACGCGCGCCTCTGGAGCGGCGGGAAGAGCTACCTGCTGCGGCAGTCGCTGGCGGAGCTGGAGCGGCGCGCTCCCGGGTTCGTGCGGGCCCACCGGAGCGCGCTGATCCGGGTGGCGGGGGTGAAAGAGGTCGGGGACGACACGGCGGTGCTCTCCTGCGGCGCAACGGTGCCGGTGTCCCGCCGCAGGCGTGCCGAGCTCCTCGCGGCGGTGCGCTCCCGCCGCTGACGCTGGAAATCTGTCAACGCTTTGCTACAATCCGCGCGCCTAAAGTGACCCAAACCCCTCAGGGTCATCTTCTCTATCCATTCACGGAGGAAAACAATGAAGTCCTGGTACATGCGCGTCCTGATGCTCGCGCTGATCGGAACTCTCGCGTTCAGCACGATGACGGCGCTGGCGCAGGAGGCCCATCCCGCGGGCGATCCGGCCGTTGCGGCCGATGAATCGAAGCGCGCCGGTCATCCGACCGAGCACCGCTCCGAGGCTGACCTCGTGCTTCCCGATCTCGGCAGCGTCCAGTTCCTCGGCATGAGCGGCGACCGCCTGCTCCTCGGCGGCCTGCTCGTCTGCGTCCTCGGCCTGCTCTTCGGCCTGGCGATGTACGTCCAGCTCAAGAAGCTGCCGGTGCATCGCGCGATGCTCGAGATCTCGGAGCTGATCTACGAGACCTGCAAGACCTACCTGGTCACGCAGGGCAAGTTCATCCTCCTGCTCGAGCTCTTCATCGGCGCGATCATGGTGGTCTACTTCGGCATCCTCCGCGGCTTCGAGCCCCTCCGCGTGGCGATCATCCTCCTCGCCAGCCTGGTCGGCATCGCCGGCAGCTACGGCGTGGCCTGGTTCGGCATCCGGATCAACACCTTCGCGAACTCCCGCACCGCCTTCGCCTCGCTCAAGGGCAAGCCGTTCCCCACCTACTCGATCCCGCTCAAGGCCGGCATGTCCATCGGCATGCTGCTCATCTCCACCGAGCTCCTGATCATGCTCGCCATCCTGCTGTTCGTGCCGGGCGAGTACGCCGGCCCGGTGTTCATCGGCTTCGCCATCGGCGAGTCGCTCGGCGCCGCGGCGCTGCGCATCGCGGGCGGCATCTTCACCAAGATCGCCGACATCGGCTCCGACCTCATGAAGATCGTCTTCAACATCAAGGAAGACGACGCGCGCAACCCCGGCGTCATCGCGGACTGCGTCGGCGACAACGCGGGCGACTCGGTCGGACCTACCGCTGATGGTTTCGAGACCTACGGCGTCACCGGCGTGGCGCTCATCACCTTCATCCTCCTCGCCGTGACCAACCCTACCGTCCAGGTGCAGCTCCTGGTCTGGATCTTCGTCATGCGCGTGCTGATGGTCATCACCTCGGCCGTCTCCTACTTCATCAACGAGGCCTTCGCCATCAGCCGCTACGGCAACGCCGACAAGATGAACTTCGAGGCGCCGCTCACGTCGCTGGTGTGGCTCACCTCCATCCTCTCGGTGGCCGTGACGTTCATCGTCTCCAAGCTGCTCATCCCCGATCTCGGCGGCGACACCACGATGTGGTGGAAGCTCTCCGCGATCATCACCTGCGGCACGCTGGCCGGCGCGATCATCCCGGAGCTGGTGAAGGTCTTCACCTCGACCGAGTCGCGCCACGTGCGCGAGGTCGTCGCCGCGTCGCGTGAAGGCGGCGCGTCGCTGAACATCCTCTCCGGCTTCATCGCCGGCAACTTCTCCGCCTACTGGATGGGTCTCGCCATCGCCGGCCTGATGGGCATCGCGGCCTGGATCAGCAGCGGCTTCCCGACCGGCGACGCCGCCCTCATGATCGCCCCCGCCATCTTCGCCTTCGGCCTCGTCGCCTTCGGCTTCCTCGGCATGGGCCCGGTCACGATCGCGGTCGACTCCTACGGCCCGGTCACCGACAACGCGCAGTCGGTCTTCGAGCTCTCCACCATCGAGACCATGCCGGGGATCGACGAGGAAGTGCAGCGCGACTTCGGCTTCCGCCCGCAGTGGGAACGGGGCAAGGAGTTCCTCGAGGAGAACGACGGCGCCGGCAACACGTTCAAGGCGACGGCGAAGCCGGTGCTCATCGGCACCGCGGTCGTCGGCGCGACCACGATGATCTTCGCGATCATCGTCATGCTCACCAACGGCCTCACCACCGACATCGAGAAGCTGTCGCTGCTCCACCCGCAGTTCCTGCTCGGCCTCATCGTCGGCGGCGCGGTGATCTACTGGTTCACCGGCGCGGCCACGCAGGCCGTCTCCACCGGCGCCTACCGCGCGGTCGAGTTCATCAAGGCGAACATCAAGCTCGACGCCGGCGCCACGAAGGCCTCCATCGAAGACTCGAAGAAGGTCGTGGCCATCTGCACGCAGTACGCGCAGAAGGGGATGTTCAACATCTTCCTGACGGTCTTCTTCTCGACGCTCGCCTTCGCCTGCTTCGAGCCGTTCTTCTTCATCGGCTATCTCATCTCCATCGCCCTCTTCGGCCTCTACCAGGCCATCTTCATGGCCAACGCCGGCGGCGCCTGGGACAACGCCAAGAAGATCGTCGAGACGGAGCTGAAGATGAAGGGCACGCCGCTGCACGCGGCCGTCGTCGTCGGCGACACCGTCGGCGATCCGTTCAAGGACACCTCCTCGGTGGCCATGAACCCGGTCATCAAGTTCACCACCCTCTTCGGCCTGCTCGCCGTCGAGCTGGCGGTGGAGATGACGCGCGCCGGACAGGGCAACCTCACCCTGATCCTCTCGGGCGTCTTCCTCCTCATCGCCATGTTCTTCGTCTACCGCTCGTTCTACGGCATGCGCATCGGCAGCGATGACGGCGCGGAGGACGCGCGTCCGGCGCACGCGCACTGAGGCAACCGTAACTCCCTGGAGTGCCGGGCTCTCAGCCCGGCGCCGTGAAAGGCCGGCGGCAACGCCGGCCTTTTCATTTCTACCGGGTGTAGCAGAACGTCACTCCTCATGAGCTCCGAGGTAGCGTCGGCATTGAGGAGGTGTCCGATTCATGCGACCATCACGTTGTAGATGTCCCTCGTCCTGCCCCAGCCTCCGGTCGACGAAACGATCGCGTTCCCCGAGCGAGCGGCTGCGTATCCGCGACTCCGGTACATGGGCAGCAAGCACAAGCTGCTGCCGTGGATCTGGCAGACGCTCGCCGGCCTGGAGTTCGACTCCGCTCTCGATCTGTTCTCCGGCACCGCGGCGGTCGCCTACCTCATGAAGTCGATGGGGAAGCGCGTGATCGCGAACGACTTTCTGCACTTCGCGCACAATCTGGCGACCGCCACGATCGCGAACGGCCGCCATCGCCTCGACGCGGCACAGGTGAGCGAGTTGCGCCGGACGCGCCGCGGGCGCGGCACCTTCGTCGAGAAGACGTTCACGGGGATCTTTTACGAGAAGGAAGACCTCCGCTTTCTGGACATCTTCTGGGCGAATCTCGACGACCTCCCTCACCCGCACCTGCGTGCACTTGCCCTGGCGAGCGTGACCCGCGCCTGCCTCAAGCGGCAGCCGCGCGGGGTGTTCACCGTCAACGGCGGGAACTACGACGACGGCCGCCGCGACCTGCGGATGTCGCTCGAAGAGCATTTCATCGAGTCCGTTGCCGTCTTCAACGATCTGGTGTTCGACAACGGCCAGCGAAACGTCGCGGTCCGCAACGACGCCTTTTCAGTCCCGGTGACCAGCGTCGATCTCGTGTACATGGATCCGCCGTATGTTCCGCGTGCCGACGACAACTGCTACATCAAGCGCTATCACTTCCTCGAAGGCCTGGCGTCGTACTGGCGTGAGGCGGGTACGGAGATCATCGAGTCGTCGCGCGTGAAAAAGATCGCCAAGCGCTTCACTCCCTTCTCCTATCGCGCGACCGCGGCCGACGCGTTCGATCGGATGTTCCGGCAGTTCGCCGCGAGCACGCTCGTCCTTTCCTATTCTTCGAATGGATACCCCGACCTCGACACCCTCGTCGCTCTGATGCGCCGGTACAAGCGTCATGTCGACGTCGTGCGTCGCGAGCACCGGTATCACTTCGGAACGCACAGCGGCGTCGCCACCGACCGGAAGCTGGTTGCGGAGTATCTGATCGTCGGGCAGAGATGAACTTCGAGCAGGTCGGTCTGGACCTTCTACTCGCGGAGCTCTCCGACCTCCCTTCCGAATGGCTGGACGACGAATCGCGGCACCTGATCGCCGAGATTCCGGCAATCGTCGCCCGCCTGCGCGCCGCCGGCCCGAACGTTACGGCGGATGATCTCGCCGGCCTCCTCCGCCAGGAACCTCTGACGCTCGATGTTTTTCGGCTTCTCACCGGGCGAGGGCAGGAACCGATGGCGCACGACATCTGTGGCGCACTCGGACTGACATCGGGAAACTGGAAGGCGTTGCGCGGCCGTGCGCGAAAAGATCCGGACGCGATGGCCGCCGCTCTCGTACGGATCGGAATCGCCGAATTGATCCGCGAACAGATCTGGCGGGAGTGGACGATCGAGGACGTCCTCGTCGACCGCTACAAACTCGGACGTGGCCGGGCGATCGCGGGCCAGAGCCGCGGACGAGCGCTTGAAGACGAGGTGGAGGCGGCCCTCGTCGCCGCCGGCGTGCCGTTCGAGCCACGCGTGACGTTCGTCGCGCCGAACGGCGCCACGGCCAAGTGCGACTTTGCCGTCCCGGCACGCGAGAAGCCGAAGATCGTGGTGGAGGTCAAGGGATACGAAGCAACCGGCAGCAAGCTCACCGACTTTCTCGGCGACATTCTGAAGATCAAACAAGCGAAGAGCTACCACACCTACATCCTCGTCGTTACGGACGGTCGCGGCTGGCACAACCGCAAGAGCGATTTGAAACATCTCGTCGACCTTCACCATGACGGCACGATCGAGATGATCTACACCCGCAAACGCCTCGATCAGTTCACGGCAGACGTGCGCCGGATCTGGGAAGCCGAGCGCACGTAGCCGCAGCAACCGCGGGCGACTTCTTCACAGTTCGCGCAACAGTCGGCCGCCTCCGCGGAGCGGGTGGCCGAAACCGCTCATCCGCAGCGCGTGCCAGAACGTCACCGCGTTGATGCCGAGGATCGGGATACCGAGCACTGGCTCGAGGCGTTCGGCGACGTCGATGAGGCTCATGTTCGTGCCGCACTGCACCACCGCGTCGAGGCGATGGGCGCCGGTCGCGAGCTCCTCGACGATCGCCCGCTCCTTGGCCCAGTCGGGCACGTGCGCGATCTGCAGGGCGTCGGCGCAGGCGAACCCGAAGGAGGCCACGACCTCGAAGCCGAGGTCCTCGAACATCCGCGTGGCGTTCTCGTTCCCCTTCGCGTCGAACGGCGTGAGGATCCCGATCCGCCTCGCGCCGTAGCCGCGCAGCGCGGCGCCGGCCGCGTCGTGCCAGGCGGTCCAGGAGAGGCCGGTATACGCCTCCATCTCCGCCACCGGCGCGCGCACCGCGTCGATGCCGCTGAGGATGTGCTCGAGGCTCATCCCCAGGATCATCGCGTCCGGCTGCGCCAGCAGCGCCGCGTCGGCCGCCGCGCGCAGTCCGGTCAGGAACTGCCTTCCGTACTCCAGCAGATCCTCTTCGTTTGCGAGCCGCGGGCGCGGCGTGATGACGGGCGTGGTGTGCAGGCCGACGCCACGCAGGACGTCGGCGTTGGCGGCGAGGAGGCTCCAGAGCTCGTGCTCCATGCTCGTATTCGTGGCCGGGACGAGCAGACCGAACTTGCGCCGGAAGCTCCTCACGTCGGGATACGCGCTGTAATCGGCGGCGGGTGCGGCCGGGCGTTCTGCAATCAGTGTCATGGCGGCCTTCCTCTCACCGCTCCCCGCGCACGGGGAAGGCGATCGGCCGCAGCGGCGCCGCGTCCGCGCCGCGGAACTTGAGCGACCCGGCGACGAACGCGAACTCGTAGACGCGGTCGCGCGAGAGCTCTTCGAGAAACGCCAGCTCGATGATCGGTGCCCCTTTCTGCGCGAGCAGGTAGGTGTGCGCCGGGATGTAGTTCCCCTCCACCTCCGAGGGGAAGGCCTCGAAGCTGAGGTTGTCGGCGCCGACAACCATCGCCCCACCCTCTTCGATCAGATACTTCGCGGCGGCGAGGCTCAGGCCGGGAGGGTTCTTCATGAATGCCTCGTCGTCGTGGTACAGCTTCATGCGGCCGGTGCGGATCAGCACCACGTCGCCCTGCCGCAAGGCGACGTTCTGCCGGCGCAGCGCCTCCACGAGATCCGCGCGGGTGACGCGATAGCCCTCCGCCAGCATGTCCACTCCCTTCGCGGCAGCGACGTCGATCAGCACGCCGCGCGCGACGATCGGAGGAATCGTTTCCGCGCCGGTTCTGCGCCAGCCGAGGTCTCCCAGGTGCTCGTCGGCGCGGAACCCGTTCCAGATCCTGCCGTTCAGGCCGAAGTGGTTGAGCGCGTCGATGTGCGTGCCCATGTGGGTGTACATCGAGACGGCGCTGCCGGTGTAGCTGACGTGGCGGTTCTGCGCGTCGCCGACCTTCATCGGATCGTCGACGGCCGTGCCCCGCGGCGTGTGCGTCAGCCAGAACTGGTACCGCGGATCGCCGATGCCGTACCAGCTCGGCATGCCGACGTAGTACTCGACGGAGAGGTCGTAGCTGCGGCCGCCGGCGATGCGGCCGAGGATCGCCGCGCGCGAGGCGTCGGTCTGGAGATTGAGACGCCCGATCTGGTCGTCCGCGCCCCAGGGGCTCGTGCCCACCTCCGGCTGCGCGGCGGCAGCGGCGAGCGGCAAGCCAAGTGTCAGAAGCAGGAAGATGAACCGGCGGATGATGAGGTCTTTCATGATCGCTCCTTCACGATTTGTGTGTTGCAACACATATTAGGCCCACTCGATGCGTGTTGCAACATGCAATTTGGTAATGCGAGAATTCACCCGCCGGAGGGCGACGATGGGCGAGGCGCTGAACAGACGTTTGCAGCAGGATCAGAAGTTCCCGCCGCAGCAGGAGGCGATGCTCAACCTCCTGGTCGCGGCGGACGAGGTGCGGACGGAGCTCGACCGCGCGTGCGAAGAGTTCTCGCTCACGCACGCTCAGTACAACGTGCTGCGCATCCTGCGTGGCGCACCGGAGGGACGCGCGCGCGCCGAGATCGGCGTGCGGATGCTCGACCGCGCCCCCGACGTCACCCGCATCCTCGACCGGCTCGAGGAGCGCGGCCTCGTCGAGCGCACGCGCGGCGCCGAGGACCGCCGCCAGTCGATCGCACGCATCACGCGGAAAGGGGCGGCGCTGCTCGACGAGATGGAGCCGCGCATCCGCGGGGTGCACGAGTGGTTCGGGGGCAGGGTCAACCGCGCGGACGCGAAGGAGCTTTCGCGCATTGCGGAGAAAATCTACGGCTGAGATGCGCCTGCTCGTCATCGCACCGCCCGACTTTCCGCCGCTGGAGCTGCTCCGCCGCGAGGCGCCCGACGTCGAGCTGATCGTCGGCACGGAGGCGGAGGTGCTGCGGCCGGATGCGCTCCGCTGCGACGCGCTGCTGATCGCGCCGCGGTACGGCTCGCTGCTCGTCGACCTCTGGCGCGAGCTCGCCAACATCCGCTGGATTCACACGCTCGCCGCAGGCGTGGAGCTCCTGCCGTTCGACCTCCTGCGGCGCAGCACGATCATCGTCACGAACTCGCGCGGCCTCTACGCCGACGCCCTCGGCGAGTTCGCGATCGCGGCGATGCTCTGGTTCGCGAAAGACCTCCGCCGCCTCGTGCGCAACCAGGACGCGCGGCGGTGGGAGCCGTATACCGTGGAGTCGCTGACCGGGAAGACCGCCGGCATCATCGGCTACGGCGGGATCGGCCGTGCGATCGGCACCCGCGCCACCGCCCTCGGCATGCGCGTGATCGGCGTCGGCCGCCGCCAGGCCTTCGGCGAGCCGACCGTCGACGACGCCATGGCGCAGTCGGACTACGTCGTGCTCTCGGCGCCGCTGACGCCGCGGACGCTCCGTTTCATCTCCCGGCAACGCATCGCGCTCATGAAGCCCTCGGCTGTTCTCATCAACGTCGGACGCGGCAGGACGGTCGACGAAGAAGCGCGCGTCGAGGCGCTGCAGAACGGCCGGATCCGCGGCGCCGCGCTCGACGTCTTCGACCGGGAGCCGCTCGCCCCCGAGCACCCGCTCTGGCAGCTCGACAACGTGCTGATCTCCCCCCACACCGCCGACCGCACCAGCGACTCCCACCTGCGGGCGATGCAGTTCTTCATCGAGAACCTCCGCCGCTTCCGGGCGGGGGAAGCGCTCGATAACGTCGTCGATACGCTCGAGCAGTATTGACGCTCTCTCTGGAGCGACGGGCTCTCAGCCCGTCGTCGGTGGTGGTGCCGGGCTGAGAGCCCGGCACTCCAGGAGGGACCGCTCTCAGAACCGATACCGCAACCCCGCCGACAGCAGCACCGGGCTGAGCTCCACCCGGTCGCTCGCGTCGTCCCCCTCCTCGCGCGGCTCCCAGTGCAGGACCTTCGCGTCGAGGCCGAGGGAGAGACTCTCGGTGAGGCCGATGTTCGCGCCGAAGTTGGCGGCCCAGGTGAACTCGTTCTCGAAGTCGACCGCCACGTCGTCCTCGCCGCCGAAGTCGGTGGGATCGAACTGGCCCGACATGTACGCGGCGCCCGCGCCGACGTACGGGCTGAAGCGGGCGGCGCGGCGGAAGTGCCACTGCCCGATCGCCGTCAGCGATGACGCGTCGACCTCGCCGGCGTCGAAGCGGGGGCCGTCGTCGAGCCGCGCCTCCACGTCCCCGCCGAAGCGGTGATAGGCAAACTCCGTGGAGAACGACTCGAACCAGAAGTGATTGAACGAGACGCCGTAGCCCGTGTCCTCGTCGAGCTCGAGGCTCAACGTCTCGCCCGAGTCGGTGATCGAGGGATCGTTGAACTCGGAGGCGGTGATCCAGATGGCCGCGTCCGACGTCGAGAGCGTCTGTGCGGAAACGGCGGCGGGGGTGGCGAACAGCGCGATGGTGAGCAGAAACAGTTTCTTCATTGGGACATCTCCTTGCCGGCCCCCTAGCGCGAGCGGAGTGCCACCGGTTGCAGCCGCTAAGTCACTGAAAGCACTGCACTAAGGAATTCAACCCGCGGCGCGCGTGTCTGGAATCGCATACAGTATGCGTATGCAGAAGCTTTCACTCGCCCTCCTCCTCCTCGTCGCCTCGAACCTCTTCGCCGGTGAGGTCATCACCCGCGGGGCCGCGATCGCGCCCGACGCGAAGGCGATCCCGCTCGCGCAACTGCTCGAACAGCCGGAGGCGTACACGAAGGAGCCGGTGGTGGTCGAAGGCACCATCGCCGCCGCCTGCACGCGCAAGGGCTGCTGGATGCAGCTCGAAGGCGTCCGCGTGACGTTCAAGGACTACGGCTTCTTCATCCCGCTCGACGCGAAGGGGATGAAGGCGCGCGCCGAAGGCGTGGCGGTCGTGAAGACGCTCTCCAAGGCGGAGGCCGACCACCTCGAGGAAGAGGGGGCGAAGCTCACGCGCCGCGAAGACGGGACGGCGCTGGAGGTGTCGTTCGTGGCGAATGGGGTGGAGCTGACGAAGTAGGGATCGTCGGCACGATCGTGTACTCCACCATCGCGTCGTAGTACTCGCGGTTCGCGTCGTACGCGCGCCGCATCACCAGCGACTCCCTGTCCAGCGCACGGTCGACCGCCAGCACGCCGTCGAGGTGGTCGAGCTCGTGCTGCAGCAGCTCCGCCGCCGCCTGGTCGAGGTCGCGCCACTCGTGCGGCTTCCCCTGCTCGTCGACGTACTCCAGCGACAGCGACGCATGGCGCCGCACCCGCACGAGCAGGTCGGGGAAGCTCATGCAGTCGTCCCACATCGTGAAGGTCTCCTCGGTGCGCGCGGTGACGACCGGGTTGACGATGAAGAACGTCCCGCTGCCGAGATTCACGGCGATGAAGCGCTTCGCGATGCCGATCTGCGGCGCCGAGATCGCGCGGCCGAAGCCGTGCTGCCTGCGGAACGCGTCGAGCGTGGCCGCGAGCGCGTCGAAGGCGCCGGCGTCGTAGCGTTCCACTTCCGCCGAGCGGACGCGCAGCCGCGGATCGCCGAGGAGGAGGACGTCAGCCATGCAGGCGCTTGAACAGCTCCGCGGTGATGTTTGCTCCCGTGGCGATCACCACCGCCCACGGCTCCCGCTTGCGCAGCCAGGCGGCGAGGCCGGCGGCGCCGGACGGCTCGACCAGAATGTGCGCGCCGAGCACCATCTCCCGCGTGGCGCGCAGGAGCTCCTCGTCGGGGATGGCGATCGCGTCGTCGACGTGCTGCACGAGGAGGTCGAGCGCGAGCTGCGCCGGGACGCGGCACGCCAGCCCCTCGGCCACGCTGTCGATCGGCCGCTCGATGGCGCGGCGGGCGTGGAAGCTCTCCACCATCGCCGGCGAGCCGGTCGACTGCACCGCGACCACGCGCGCGTGCGGATGCTTCTCCTTGACCGCGATCGCCACGCCCGCGGCGAGCGAGCCGCTCCCCATCGGGACGTAGACGACGTCGATCCGCTCCAGCGCGTTGGAAATCTCCAGTCCGACCGTCCCCGCCCCTTCGATGACTCCCTCGCTCTCACCGTCGTCGACGAAGGTCAGCCCCTCGTCGCGCGCAAACGTGATGGCCAGCTCCTTGGCGGCGTCGAGGTCGTGGCCGGCGTCGTGGATCGTCGCGCCGAGGAGCTCGATCTTGCGGCGCTTGACGGGGTTCGCGCCGAGCGGGAGGAAGATGTGCGCCGCGACGCCGGCGACGCGCGCCGCCCATGCCACGCCCTGGCCGTGGTTCCCGGTCGACGACGTGACCACGCCGCGCGGGCTGCCGTCGCGCAGCAGCGCGTTCAGCGCGCCGCGCCACTTGAACGACGCCACCGGTGAGACGGTCTCGTTCTTCACGTAGACGTCCAGCAGGAGCGCGCGCACGAGCGGCGTCGGCGAGGCGAAGGGACGAAGGCGTTCGGCGGCGGCGGCTACGTCGATCAACGGCGCGTCCGCACCTGCTCGAAGAACGCCACCAGCTTCGGCGAGAACGCCTCGCGGTCCAGACGGAGCTGGCGGTCGCGCTGCAGCGCGGCGCGAAAGTCGGCCGTGGCGTTCGCGAGCAGCGTGTCGGGCTTCCGGGAGAGCATCGCCTTGGTGTAGCGCGCGCAGCCGCGCAGCAGGTACGCCTCGGGCGCGGCCTGCGCGGAGATGATCTTCGTCAGCAGCCGCTCCGCCGAGGCGAGGTCGCCGCGCGCGTAGGCGCGGTAGGCGGGACGGAGGTCGGGCGGAGCCGCGGCCGCCTTCGGCACCTCGATCTCCTTGCGCCGCTCTTCCTGCTTCGCGATCTGCTTCGTCGCCTCGGTCTCCGTGATGACGGAGACCTGTGGAGCGGCGGCCGCTTCGGCCGCCGGCTTCGGCGGAGGGGGCTGCGTCACCGCTGGCGGCACGACGGCGCCCGAAGCGGGCGCCGCTCCACCGGACGCGACGCGCGGAGCGACCGGCTGCGGCTGCGGCACCACCACCTTCTTCGCCGGCGGCGGCGCGGCCGCACGCGCGGCGCGGATCTTCTTCCCCTCGTCGAGCGCCGCGCTGAAGAGCGTGCGCGCCTGCACGGCGGTCTGCTCGGCGGCCTTGTACGCGTTGACGTCCGTCCCCGCCTTCTGGAACTGCGCCCGCGCCTCGGACAGCTTGCGCTGCGCCGAGAGGTAGCTCTCGGCCCGGTCGCCGCCCGCGGACAGCGCGTCGAGCTGCGTCTCCAGCGCCTTGCTGATCGCCGCGTCGGCTGCCTTCTTCGCCCCCGAGGCGGCGGTCTGCGCGTTGCGCTGCTTCTGGCTCTGCGCCTGCGCCACCCAATCCTTCATGCGGGCGTAATAGTCGGTGCGCGCCAGCACGCCCTGGTCCTCGGAGATCCGCCATTCGCGCAGCGCGCCGTCGACGTCGCCGAGGTTGAACTTCGCGATGCCGAGCCAGAAATGCGGCACGTAGGTGATCAGCGAATTCTTCGCCCGGAGGCTGGTGGCCTCGTTCGGCATCTCCGCGACCGCCTTCTGCAGCAGCTCGGCGCCGAGCTTGTAATTGCGCCCGTTCACCGCCGCCACGCCACGCTCGTAGTTGTCGTACCACTTGTCGGGCGCCGCCGCGAGCGGCACTGCGAGGAGGAGCAGCAGCGCGAGCCGCTTCATCGCGAGCCCCCGAAGTCCGGCAGCGAGGCCGACGACGGATCGCTGAACTGCACGTTGAGCGTCGTCTCGGCGCCCGGATCGATCGACACCGTGCGGGTGATCGTCCTCGGGAAGCGCGGATTGGCGAGCGTCACCTCGTAACGGCCCGGCGCGAGATCGACCGGCGCCGGCGTGACCAGGTTCGTGCCGATGTCGACGTCTTCGCCGTTCTCCAGGTTGCGGATCCTGGTGACCGTCGCCCAGGGGAACGCGTTGACGCCGAGCCGTCCAGGGGTGATCAGCGGCGCTGCCGTGAGCGGCGCCTGCGACACCGTCATCGTCGCCGCCTGCACCGGGAGCGGAGCGGGCACGGCCGGAGCCGGCTTCGCCCGGAGGAACATCCACCCCGCACCGCCGGCGACGAGCGCCAGCACCGCCGCGATCGGAAGGAAGCCTGTGGAGCGGCGCCCGCTTCGGGCGCCGGGGTCGGCGGCCTGAGACGCCGCCGCTCCACCAGACGCCGCCGGCGGCGGCACGAGGAAACGGTCGCTGATCTGCGTCGCCGCCGCCTCCTCCACCGTCATCACCGTCGCCACCTGCTCCTCCGAGCCCGGCTTCGGCACCACGCGCGTCGCCTCGTCGGTGATCTCCGCGGTCGCCGGCAGCGGCGGCGGCGCGCCGCCCGCGTCGGACAGCAGCGGCGCGATCCGCTCCAGCGCCTGCGCGAACTCCCTCGCCGTGGCGAACCGCTTCGCGCGGTCCTTCTCCAGCGCGCGGAAGATCAGCGCCTCCAGCTCCGGCGACGCCGTCGCGCGGGGGTTCGCCTCGCGCAGCGCCTTCGGCTGCTGCTGGGAGTGCATCATCAGGTAGGCGTGCGGCGTGTCGGCCTGGAACGGCGGCACGCCGGTCAGCATTTCGTACAGCACGATGCCGAACGAATAGAGGTCGGCGCGGCCGTCGATGCGCTCGCCGGCGGGCAGCATGCCGAGATGCTCGGGCGAGCAGTACTTCCACTTGCCGACGAACATCCCCGTCTGCGTCTTGCTCTCCTCGGACGCCAGCGACTTGGCGATGCCGAGGTCGATGATCTTGACCCGCTCCTGCCCGCCGTCGCCGTTCTCGTCCGCCACCTCGCGCGTGATCATCAGGTTCTCGGGGCTGATGTCGCGGTGCACGATGCCGGCGCGGTGAATGGCGTCGAGCCCCATCAGCGCCTGCGCCGCCAGCTTCGCGGCGTAGCGCGGCGAGAGCGGCCCCCGCTGGTCGATCAGCTCGTGGAGGTTGATCCCTTCGATGTACTCCCAGACCATGTAGTGGGAGCCGTCCTCGAGCGTCGAGAAGTCGAAGAGCGCCGCGACGCTGGAGTGCTGAATCTTCGTCGCCAGCCGCGCCTCGCGCACGAAGCGCTCGTTCGCCCCCTCATCCGCGGCGATGTTCGCCCGCATCAGCTTGATGACGCGGATGGCGTTGAGGTGGACGTGCAGGACCTTGTACACCTCCCCCATGCCGCCGACGCCGAGGCGCGAGAGGATCTTGTACTTGCCGTCGATCGGCGTCTCGAGGTGCTTCCGCAGGAAGTCGGTGATCGCCTCGCCGCAGAAGGGACAAGCCTTGAATTTAGGGTCGATCTCCGACTTGCAGTGGATGCAGAAGAATGGCATTGGGCCTTTGGGATTCCGGGTGTGACCGCAATTATATGATCGGATCGTGCAAGAGACGACGTTCCGTGTGCGGACAAGCGAGCGCGAGCAGATCCTCATCGTGACCCGCGAAGTCGACCAGGCCCTCTCCTCGATCGCGAAAGGCGACGGCATCTGCACCATCGTCGTCCCCCACACCACCTGCGCCATCAGCGTCAACGAGAACGCCGATCCCGACGTTCCGGCCGACCTGACCAAGGCGCTGCGGGCCATGATCCCGAACGTGCAGTTCCGTCACGGCGAGGGCAACTCCGACGCGCACCTCCTCTCGATGATGATCGGCGTCTCGCTCTCCTGGCCCTACCGGAACGGGAAGCTCGTGCTGGGCAGGTGGCAGGGGATCTACTTCGTGGAACTGGACGGCCCGCGGGAGAGGAAGGTGACGGTGTATGCCTGAGAACTTCGACGTCGTGGTCCTGGGCGGCGGCACCGCGGGCCTGGTCACCGCCT
>DASWNW010000054.1:0-11422 GCA_036399015.1 Thermoanaerobaculia bacterium
TCCTCGGAGTTCCTCGGCCACCCGCACCGTCGTTCCCCGAGGAACCCCGAGGAACCCCGAGGAACTCCGAGGAACCCGAGGAACCCCGAGGAACCGAGGAACCAACCTCACGCCGCCTCCCGCCGCACGATCTTGATCAGATCCGCGAACCGCTCCAGGAAGTGATCGGGGCCGGCGGCGGTGAGCTCTTCGCGGGTCGACGAGCCGGTCGCCACCACCGCCACGTCGATGCCGCTGTTGCGCGCCGCGCGGACGTCGATCGGCATGTCGCCGACGAACAGCGTCGCCCCCGGCTCGCACTGCACCGACTCCATCGTCACCGCCAGATGCTTCGCGTCGGGCTTGCGCGCGCCGGCGACGTCGGGTCCGACGATCGCGCGGAAGTGGCGCGAGAGATCGAGGAAGTCGAGGATCTTCTTGGAAAAGATCGTCGGCTTGTTCGTGCAGACCGCCATCTCCACGCCGAGGGCCGCGAGCTCCTCCAGCGTGTCGTGGACGTCCGCCAGCACCTTCGACTCTGCGCAGCAGACCTCGTCGTAGCGCGACTCGAACGCGTCGACGATCCGGGGCGAGACCGCGGTTCCTTCGAAGGCCCGCTGCAGCAGCCGCTCGACGCCGTCGCCGACGAACTCCCGGATGCGGCCGGAGCTCAGCTCGTGCAGACCTTCACCGCGCCGCGCGTGATTCACCGCCTCGGCGAGGGCTGTGTACGAGTCGACGAGCGTGCCATCGAGGTCGAACAGCACGGCTCGATACCGGAGCCCCTCGGTCATGGTTGCGAGCGCCACATTACATCGAGTTCCTTCATCACCGCTTCGGCTGTGGGATGGACGTGTCCGGTGATCGTCACCTTCGGCCACGCATCCGAATCCTTGAACCCCTCGATCAGGACGATGTCCGTGTCGAGCCGCGCGAGCAGCTCGCGCGCGTCGCCGTATGTTGCGCGCGCCGTGCCGCCGCGCGTGAACAGCACCGCCGCGCCCGCTGAGGCGAGGATCACCGGCTCCGCCCCCGCGTCGACGAAGCGGCCGGTGTCGCCGCGATGCTCCTCGTTGAGCGGGTGGTGCGTGTGCTTGATCGCGCCGACGCGCGCCCCTCCCGCCCGGTAGCGCTGGATCAGCTCCACGATCAACGTCGTCTTGCCGGCGCCCGACGGGCCGGCGATCGCCGCAACTCTCATGTCCGTACTACGACGAGAGCGGTCCAGTCGTCGCTGAGTCCGTCATCCACCACGTCGCGGATGCGCTTCAGGAAGCCGTCCAGATCGAAGCGCGCCGCGTCGCACGAGGCGAGGATCGACTCCACCCGGTCATACCCGAGCGGCTCCCCCTTCACCGGCGCCTCGGGGATGCCGTCCGATACGAACACCAGCCGCTCACCCGCCTCGAGCCTCGTCATCAGCGGCTCGTACTCGAGATTCGCCTTCAGGCCGAGCGGCAGGCGCTCGCCCGTCGTGGAGAGGACCCGCACGCCACCCGTAGACAGGACGTACGGGTCGGGGAACCCGGCGTTGACCAGCTCCAGCGACCCGTCGGCCGGACGGAGCCGTGCGTAGGCGAGCGCGACGAACTCCCGTGGAGCGAGGTCGTGCACGAGCTTGGCGTTGAGGATCGCCATCGCCTTCCGCGCCCCCTCGCGGGCGACGAACGGCAGGACCGCCTTCACCGACGCCATGATCAGGCTCGCCCCGATGCCCTTGCCCGCCACGTCGGCGACGATGATCACCACCGAGCCGTCGTCGAGCGGCACCACGTCATAGAAGTCGCCGGCCACGAACTGCGCCGGCAGGTTGCGCGCCTCGACCGTGAAGCCCTCCCCCTCGATGAACGTCGGCGGCAGCAACCGCGTCTGGATCGAGCGGGCGAGCTCCAGCTCCTTCGCCGCCCACTCCCGCTCCTTCAGTTGCTCGATCGTCCGCTCCAGCCGCTTCTGCAGCAGCTCGTACGCGTAGAAGGCGAGCCCGACCAGGACGGTGATGCCGCCGGTCACGCCGGTGGTGATCGCCCAGTTGCCGCGCAGCAGCGAGCGGAAGGAGAGGCCGAAGCCGAAGAGCACCGCCGAGAGGCTCATCCCCCCCATCCAGCCGCTCAACCCGCCGACCAGGAACTCGAGCGACTTCGCCGGGATCCGCCAGCGGAGGGGGAGACGCTCGATCCGCTTGTCGAACAGCCACTCCACGAATGAGATCGAGAACGAGATGCAGATGCCGGTCAGCGCACCTCCGGCCAGGATCCACGGCGCCCGCTCCGGCTGTGCCATCGCGTAAAAGCTCGCGAACACCAGCCCCAGCACCAGTCCGACCATGAGCGAGAAGAGGAGGTGGTGGCGCATCGGTCTCATCGTATACGGCGGCGAGCGTTTGTCGTTTTGGAACCGATCGCGAAATCCTGCGGGCCTATCCTCGTTATCCACCTCATGCGTATGCGAGAGAGCCCGCAGTTCCTCGGAGTTCCTCGGAGTTCCTCGGAGTCCCTCGGACCCACACCGGCCATGGGACCGCCGAGGAACCCGAGGAACCCCGAGGAACCCCGAGGAACCCCCAAACGCCCCTGGCTCCTCGCCCTCCTGCTGGCGCTCTCCACGTCCCTCTTCGCGCAGGAACCAGCGAAAACGATCGCGGTCGTGGTCGAGCCGCTCGGCGACGCCGATCAGGGCGTGGTGGCCCGCGTCACGTTCCGCTTCGCGCAGCCGTCGGAGTCGGGCCCCGAGAACCCGCTCTTCCTCCAGGGCTCCTTCCTGCACGACGGCCAGGTCCTTCGCAACTTCCGCTTCCCCGTGCAGGATCAGGCGACGTCGCTGAGCACCGTGCAGACGTTCGCCGCCGGCGAAAGCGAGGTCGACGTCCGGCTGATCATGCCGCTCGAAGACGGTGCGCCGGTGATCCTCGGCCGGACGACCGAGAAGGTCACGCTCGTCGCGACCGGCAAGCCGTACATCGCCGGCGACGACGACGGCGCCGAGGCGATGCTGGCCGAGGGCGTTGTGCCGGAGACCGTCGGCGCCGTGAAGATCCGCCCGCCCCGCCGCGACCTCGCCCCCAACATGTTCCTGATCAACGTCGACGTCCTGCCGCCGGTGAAGCGGGTGGAGTTCTGGGTCGAGGGCAAGAAGGTCATGGCCCGCAACGCTCCCCCCTACACCGCGGAGCTCGACCTCGGCAGGCTGCCGAAGCGCGTCGAGGTGCGGGCCATCGGCTACGACGACCGCGGCCGCTACGTCGACGCCGACGCCTTCATCGTCAACGAGCGGGAGACGCCGCTCGAGCTGAAGATCACCCGCACCGAGACGCCGGACGGCGTCTCCCATTTCAAGCTCAGCCTGCAGAACCCGAAGGGCACCGCGATCAAAAACGTGGTCCTCTTCGCCGGCGACCGCAAGCTGCACGAGTGGACGCGGCCGCCGTACGCGATCAGCATCCCCACCGCCCGCCTCGCCGGGCAGGAGTTCGTCCGCGCCTCCGCCTTCGACGACACCGGCTACGAGGCCAGCGACCTCCTCTTCCTCACCGGCGACCGCTTCATCGAGGAGATCGAGGTGAACCTCGTCGAGCTGCCGGTCTCGGTGACCAGCACCACCGGGCAGCCGGTCGTCGACCTGAAGCAGGAGAACTTCTCGATCCTCGAGAACGGGAAGCCGCAGAAGGTCTCCAGCTTCAACTTCGCCGCGAACCTGCCGATCTCCGTCGGCGTCCTCCTCGACCACTCCGGCAGCATGGAGAAGCGGATGGAGGACGCGAAGAAGGCGGCCATCGACTTCTTCCGGAGCATCGTCAAGAAGGACGACCGCGCCTTCATCGCCGCCTTCGCCTCCGATCCGACGAAGAACGCGCCGTTCGTCTCCAGCGTGCAGACGCTCGAGGCGCAGGTGAACGCGATTCCGAACGCCGGCGGCGGCACGTCGCTCTACGACGCCATCGTGACCGGCCTCTATCGCTTCCGGAACGTGCAGGGGCGCAAGGCGCTGATCGTCATCACCGACGGCGACGACACGACTTCCCGCCTGACGTACGACGACATGCTCACCTACGCCCGCGCGTCGCGGGTGCCGCTGTACTTCATCGGGATCGGCTTCGCCGGTCCGGCCGGCCTCGGCGGCGGCGGGAAGATGCGCGCGCTGGCGGCCGAGACGGGCGGCATCGCCTACATGATCCGCAATACCGCGCAGCTCGCGGAGACGTACCGGCAGCTCGAGCAGGATCTCCGCTCGCAGTACCTGCTGAGCTATCACACCGAGAGCTCGAAGAAAGACCAGACGTACCGTACGATCGACGTGAAGGTGGACCGGTCCGATGCGAAAGTGCGCACGATTCGCGGCTTTATCCCTTAGCCTCGCCGCGCTCCCGCTGCTGGCAGCCGACCTGCGCACGGTGAAGGAGCCGGCGCAGATCGCGAGCGTGTTCCCCCCGGAGGCGCGCGTGCGCGTGCTGAACCTGTGGGCGATGTGGTGCCTCCCCTGCGTGGTGGAGATGCCCGACCTGCGCGCGATCGACGACGCCTTCGGCCCCGAGGTGGCGATCGCCGGCGTCTCGCTCGACGACATGCTGCCGAACGCGAAGCGGGAGAAGACGATCGAGTTTCTCGACAGGCAGAAGATCGCCTTCCCCAACGTCTACTTCACCGGCAACCCCGACGACCTCGGCGAGCACCTGAAGTTCGACGGCGAGATCCCGATCACGATCGTCTACGACCGCGACGGGAAAGAATTGTGGCGCCACACCGGACGTCTGAAACGGGACGAGACCATCGCCCGCCTGCGCGAGACCCTGAGGAGGATGAAATGAAGAAGCTCGGAATGGTGGTGCTGCTGCTCCTGGCGACGCTCGCCATCGCGGACGAGCTGGGGAGCGGCGCGAAGGCGCCGGGCTTCTCGCTCGTGAACGCGACCGACGGCGAGACGGTGACGATGAAGCCGGACGACGGGAAGCTGAAGGTGGTGGTCTTCACCTGCAACCAGTGCCCGTACGCGAAGGCGTTCGAGCCGCGCCTGATGGAGATCGCGAACCGCTACGGCCACAAGGGCGTGCACTTTTACGCCGTCAATCCGAACGACGAGTCGCAGTTCGCCGAGGAGTCGCTGGCGAACATGAAGGCGCGCGCGACGGAGCAGGACTACCCCTTCCCCTACCTCAAGGACGCCGGCAGCAAGGTCGCGCGTGCCTACGGCGCCCGCGTCACGCCGCACGTCTTCCTCGTCGACGGCGACGGGACGATCCGCTATCGCGGCTACGTCGACGACTCGGCGAAGCCGGCGGAGCGGAAGACGACCGGCCTCACGAACGCGCTCAACGCGCTGACCGAGGGGCGGGAGGTCGCCCTCACGGAGACGCGCGCGTTCGGTTGCGCGATCAAGTGGGTTCCCTCTGGAACGACGGGCTCTTAGCCCGTCGTTCGTGTCCGGGCTGAGAGCCCGGCCGTCCAGAGAGGACGTCACAGCGTGAGCCGCGAGTACGCGCTCCGCAGCATCGTCACCCGCTTCACGTAGTTCCTCGTCTCCGAGAAGGGGATCGACTCGAGGAACTCGTCCACCGGTTTGCGCGGCGCGGCGCGGCGCCATTTCAGCAGGTTGCCCTGCCCCGCGTTGTACGACGCCACGGCAAAGTAGGTGTTTCCGCGGAACATGTCGATGAGCATGCGCAGGTGGTACGTGCCGAGGCGGACGTTGTACTCGGGGTCCTCGAGACGGCCGGCGGAGTAGCGGACGCCGAGGCGGCCGGCGTGCTCCCGCGCGGTCGGGGGCATGAGCTGCATCAGCCCCGTCGCGCCGACGCGTGACTTCGCCGAGGGGTTGTAGTAGCTCTCCTGCAGGATGAGCGCGCGCACGAGGTTCGGGTCGAGCTTGCGCGCCTTCGCATGCTCCTCGATCTCCTCCCCATACTTCAGCGGGTAGTAGAGCCGGAGGAAGTAATGGGGCGCGGTGTCCTGCTCCACGGTGGCGAGCTGCGGCCAGGCGCGGCGGAGCGAGCGGTACATCGGAATCTTCTGCCCCGTGGCGCTGTAGTAGTCCGCCATCAGCGCCTCGGCGAAGCGGATGTTCGTGCGGCGTGAGTTGCGCCGGATCTCCTCCAGCGCGTCGCGCATCGACGAGAGCGCCGTCAGCTCGTACGCGAGCTGCAGCTCCTGCGGCATCTCCTTCTCGGCCAGCTCGCGCCAGTCGGGCCCCTCCCGCTTCAGCGGATTGGTGGTGTTCTCCTGCCGCGTCGCGCCGCGCGAGACGGCGTGCATCGCATAGAGGTCGGCGTACGGCGCGGAGGCGAGCTTCTGGTAGATCGCCTTCGCCTCCTCCTTCTGCCCCAGCCGCTCGACTGAGCGGGCGTACCAGTACTCCGACTGCCGCTTCACGTTGACGTGCGTGTAGGTGTCGGCGATGAAGCGGAACAGCTTCTTCGCGCCGTTCAGGTCCCCGCGCGAGTAGGCGGCCCAGGCCTTGTCCCAGAAGTGCTGCAGCGCCGGATCGGCCAGCGGGTCGATCTTTACGAGCTGCGGCACGAGCTCCATCACGTACGCGTCCTGGTTTTTCGACGCGGCGCGGTTGATCAGCGAGTTCAGGACGTCGATGCGCATCTCGTCGTCGAGCTGCTCCAGTTGCAGCAGGTCCTTGAGGCGCTCGCTCGCCAGCCGCTCGTACTCTTCCTTCTTGTTCTTCTTCGCCAGGTCGATCAGCTCGACCTTCCGGAAGACCGTCTGGTACTTCGGCTTGGAGACGGTCCGCCGCTTCTTCCCTTTCCCCACCTTCTGCTTGATGGTGCCGACGCGCTTCTTCTCCTTCACGGTCTTGAAGCTCTTCGGCTCGATGGCGGCGGAGACGATGGCGTAGTTGCGCGCCGCGGTGCGCAGCGCCGGGATGGCGTACTTGAAGGCGCCGGAGGTGAGCGGCTCGAGGACCTTGTTCGACTCCTCGAAGCGCCGCAGGCGGTGCAGCGCGACGCCGTGCTGCAGCCGGACGTCGTCCCGCACGTGCGCCGGCGCGGCCCGCTCCAGCGCGGTCAGCTCCTCGAGCGCGGTCTGAGAGTCGTTCGCCTGCATCAGCGCGATGGCCCGCTCGAGCCGCTCGGAGGGGGTGAGCGGAAGCGGCGCGTTGGACTGCGTGCCGGTCAGCGCACGCACGAGCGCGGCGGCGTCCTTCGCCTCCGCGGCGCGCGGGTTGTGGATGAGGATGTTGCGCGCCGCGAAGAGCGCCGCCGGCAGGTCGCCGTCCTGGAGGCGCTGCTGCACGACGTTCCAGCGCGCGGCCCCCGCGACCGCCGGGTCCGCGGCGCGCGACACGGCGGCGGCGTAGATGTCGCCACTCCGCCTGCTGTCGCCGCTCTCCGCGTAGAGCCCAGCGAGCGTCGCCGCCGCCTCCGGCGCGTGGACGAGGCGAGGGTCGCGGCTCCAGAGCTTCGCCAGCGTCGCCCGCGCCGCGCCGTTGTCGCCGGCGAGCTGATAGGCCTTCGCCAGGTAGTACAGCCGGTACTCCTCGACCGCGCGGGGGCCGAAGGTGAACGACGAGAGCAGCCGCACCGCCTCGGCGGCATCCTCATTCTTCAGCGCCTCCACGCCCGCCGTGTAGGGATCCCGCAGCTTCTGGAGGTCGGGGGGCGCCTCTTCCTTCGAGAGCGCCGCGACGGTCGGATCGGCCGCCTCGGGCGCGGCGGCGCGGCGGGACCGCAGCACGGCGGCCAGGATGCCGCCCAGGAGCAGCACCGCTACGAGCGTGACCGCGAGCCACTTACGATGACGGAGCAACTGCAACACGCGGACTGCACAGTGCGCGTGGCGTGCCGGAACGGGTGACTACAGCCCGAGCGCGTCCTGCCGGCCGTCCGCGAGGATGCGCACCAGCTCGTCGTAGAAGTAGTTCGACACCTTCCGCACGTCGTCGCCGATCCGCTCGTCGTACATCTGCCGGCTGCGGTCGATGTCTTCCTTCAGCCGCTCGTACAGGTCGTTGTTCTTGCGCCCCTGCTCGACCTTCGACTCGTTGTAGAGCTTGATCTCCGAGACCAGCAGCCGGGCGAAGCGCCGCGCCTCGTCGTGCTTCTTCACGTCTTCGCCGCCGCCGCCCCCACCCAGCACGCCTCCGCGGGCAAGGCCGGCGGGAGGGATGTACTGCGTCGAGGGGCGATCCTCACCGCCCGCGACCGGGCTCGCCGCCGCCGGAGCGGGGGCCGGAGCCGGAGCCGGCGCGGGAGCCGGTGCCGGAGCCGGTGCGGGTGCTGGAGCCGGTCTCGGCGCGGCAGGAGCGGGCGCCGGCGCGACGGCGGCAGTCCCGCCGCCGCCAAAGTCCTCGGCCGAGGGAACGTTGAAGCTCGGCCGCTGCGCCGCCATCATCTCCCGGAGTTGCGCCGCGTTGATCGCCACCGTCCCGGCGTCCGTCCGCGTCGGCACCGGCTGGTCCGGAACCGCCGCCGGCGCCGGTGCAGGCGCAGGCGCGACCGGACGCGGTGCGGGAGCCGGCGCAGGTGCCTGTGGAGCGGCGGCCGCTTCGGCCGCCGGAGCCGGAGCCGGAGTTCTGACAGCCCCCACCCCACCCGCGTCACTCAGACTCGGCGAAGGAATCTTCTTCCGAATCGCCAGCGTATCCACCAGCAGCCCGGTCGTGAACACCAGCAGCTCGATCGCATCCTGGTCGAGCCGGTCCACCGCGTCGCCGATCGCGTCGACGTACACCGCGGCCGCCACCTTGTCCTTGATCACCATCGGCACGAGCACGGCGCGCTCGGAGGTGCCGACGCCGAAGCGGGTGGCGAGGTTCGCGCCGTCCCACGCCACGACCTGCTCGTTGCGCAGCACGCGGTCGAGTTCGGGAATCAGCCCCGGCGCCGCGTTGAAGCGCTTGATCATCTCGTCGTTGCCGCCATGGCTGGTGAAGCCGACACCTTTCCAGCCGCTGAAGGTCTCGCCGCGCAGGATCAGCAGCGCCGCGCGCGAGCCGAACTCGAGGCACTGCTCGAGGAGCGCGTTCAGCACGTCCACCTGCGACTTGCCCCGCTCGATCGCCTGCACGGCCCCCTTGAGGCGCACCGCGCCGGAGACGGTGGGGGCCGCAGGGGCGGGGCGGTCCGCTTCGAGACCTTCCTCCAGCTCCGTGATCGACTTGCGGATCTGAGGGAGGAACGTGATCGCATTCACGTCCGCCTGCACGCTCTGAAGGGCGGCTTTGAGCTGCTGGTCGACCGCGACACGCACGTCCTCGACGGACGAGCGGATCTCGGCCACCATCTTCTCGATCGACTCCCGTACCTGAGCGTCGATCGAGCTCGCGACTTCCTCGCCCCTCACAGCCATAAATCCTCCGATTGGTGGGACTTGCCCTGCCTCGAGCGCCGGCTCCAAAGGCTCGGCGATTATCGGCCCCGCTCTCTGACGGTGTCAAGGAACGGAGCCTCGTGTTACTTTGACACTGAATGCGAGTTTTCTCCTTATTTTTCACAGGTCTGGCGCTCCTCGCCGCCGCCTGCAACAGCGGCGACCAGCAGCCCGATCACCAGGCGGAGTGGCGCAACGTCCTGCGCCACAAACCGGCGGCCGTCGCCCCCGACGCCTCTCCCGTTCACAAGCAGGTGTACGCCGACTCGGTCCGCGCCTTCGTCGCGAAGCACCCCGAGCATGGCCGCGCGCAGCAGGTCTGGCAGCGGCTCCAGCTCGAGTTCGCCGACGACCTCGCCGCCGTCGGCCGCTACCGCGACGCCATCCGCTTCTACCGCTCCGTCCTGGTCCGCCACCCGGAGAGCGACCACGCCCGCCGCGGCCTGGCCATGGCCGCCGACCGCCTCGCCGTCACCCGCGAGAAGCTGCTCGCGCTCCAGAAGGGGATGTCCCACCGCCAGGTGGCCAACCTCCTCGGCAAGCCGATTCCCGGCTGGAGCGTCAAGCAGCGCCGCGCCGGCACCACCTTCGAGGCCTGGTACTACCGCACCCGCACCGGCGAGGTGGCCGGCGTCTACTTCCGCGACGGCGAGGTGATCGCGGCGGAGGAGAGCTCGAACGCCCGCCTGGCGCGCCTTTCGCTCTGAAATCGGCCTCAACCGCCGCGCGTTATCCATCCTGACGAGAGATCCAATGCCGATTTACGAATACCAGTGCAAGCAGTGCAACGAGCGCCACGAGATCATCCAGCGGTTCTCCGACGCCCCGCTCGAGCACTGCCCGAAGTGCGGCGGCGACATGAAGAAGCTCATCTCCTCGCCCGCCATCCAGTTCAAAGGTTCCGGCTTCTACAAGACCGACTACGCGAGCTCCGGCTCGTCCTCGTCCGGGTCGAAGAGCGAGACGACGACGAAGTCCGAGGCGGCGAAGCCCGCCGAGACGAAGAGCGAGACGAAGAGCGACAGCAAGAGCTCCGAATAGTGCAGATGGAATTCGCCCTCGAGCAGACCATGGTCAAAGCGAAAGACATGAAGCGGCGCGCCGACTCCATGCTCGAGGAGCTTTTCCGCGCGATGTTCGAGGAGATCGACACCGGCAAGATCCGCCAGGAGGTCGACGAGCTGCGCGAGCGCGCTCCCGACTTCCAGCCGGCGCAACACGCGCGCGTCCTCGCCCGCCGCACCGCCATCCGCTGCGCCGCCGCCGGCGCCGTGACCGGACTCCCGCTCGGTCTCGCCTCCATCGGCACGCTCGGCGCCGACCTCGCCTATCTCGTCTACCAGCAGTTCCGCATGATCCTCGGCATCGCCACGATCTACGGCCACGAGCCGACGTCGCGCGAGCGCTTCACCGAGGCGCTGTCGTGCCTCGCCTTCGGCTCCGGCGTCGGGATCGGGAAGCAGGGCGTGGCGGCGATGCTCGGCTCCGCGACGATCGAAGGTGGTCTGATCGCGGAGAAGATCGGCGCCCGCTTCATGCGCGACCGCCTGTCGAAGCTCGTGCCGTTCGTCGGCGTGATCTCCGGCGGCGCGCTGAACTACGCGGCCGTCTACGCCGTGGCCCGCACCGCGATCCGCTACTACGACTCGCGCGTCGAGGCGCTGCTCGCCGACGAGATCTGGGCCGAAGGCGACCGCGAGCACGCGTAGCGCGGCGGGCGCCGCGCGGTGTCTCCCGCCTCCGCGCGCACGTAAGCCAGCCCCCGTACAAAACGCGGCAGCCCTCGGAAAGACAGCGGCAGCCCTCGGAAAGACGACGGCAGCCCTCGGAAAGACGACGGCAGCCTCCGGAAAGACGACGGCAGCCTCCGGAAAGACGACGGCAGCCTTCGGGGAGACGACGGCAGCCCTCGGAAAGACGACGGCAGCCCTCGGAAAGACGACGGCAGCCTTCGGAAAGACGACGGCAGCCTTCGGGGAGACGACGGCACCCCTCGGAAAGACGACGGCACCCCTCGGAAAGACGACGGCACCCCTCGGAAAGACGACGGCAGCCTTCGGGGAAATCGCGCCACCCTCCGGGGAGACGACGCCGCCCTTCAACCGCAGACACCCGACACCCGACACCTGCCACCC
>DASWNW010000055.1:0-6503 GCA_036399015.1 Thermoanaerobaculia bacterium
GTACCTCTCCCAGCGCGCCGGCCAGGTGACGGCGCCGCGCGCGGAGATGGTGGAGACGATCCGCAGGATGCTCGCGGAGGTATGAGTCTCGACAGTCGTACAGTCTTACAGTCGCACAGTCTTACAGGACGAGAGCGGACCGCTGTACGACTGTACGACTGTACGACTGTACGACTGTGAGGCTGTACGACTGAACGACGATACGACTGCGAAACGCTCATGACCGTCACGCTCACCGGCCACTCCCTCACCATCGAACAGCTCGTCGAGGTCGCGCGTCACGGCGCGCGCGTCGGGCGCGATCCCTCCACCCACGCCCGCGTGGCACGGAGCGAGGCGCTGATCGCGACGGTCGTCGAGAACTACCGTCGAGGATACGAGTCGGGACAGGCCGCGCCGACCGAGTACGGCGTCACCACCGGCTTCGGCGAGTTCAAGGACAAGCCGATCGCGCCGGCAGACCTGGAACAGCTCCAGCGCAACCTGCTGCTCTCGCATTCGGTCGGCGTCGGTGAGAACTCCGATCCCGACGATCTCGCCAACTACTTCCCGCCCGAGGTCGTGCGGGGGGCACTCGTGACGCGGTTGAACGCCTTCCTGCGCGGCCACTCCGGCGTGCGGGCGAAGCTCGTGGAGATCGTCGAGGCGATGCTGAACCGCGGTGTGATCCCGCTCGTGCCGCTGCGCGGCTCCGTCGGCGCCAGCGGCGATCTCTGCCCCCTCTCGCATCTCTTCGTCACGCTCCTCGGCGAGGGGCGTTTCTACACGCTCGACGACCGCACGCTCCGTCCCGCGACCGACCTGCCGGACGTCCTCGGCTTCACGGCCGAGGAGCTGAAGCCGACCTTCAAGGAAGGGCTCGGCCTGGTCAACGGCGCGAACTTCTCCGCCGCCATGCTCGCCATCGCCGTTCACGACGGGGAGCGGCTCGCCGACGTCGCCGACGCGGCCGCCGCGCTCGCGTTCGAGGGGATGGCCGGCTCCACGCGCGCGCTCGACCCGAAGGTGCACGAGGTACGCGGCCACGTCGGCCAGATCGACAGCGCCCGCCGCATCCGTGAGGCGATCGCCGGCAGCCGCCTCGTCGAGGGCGCGGGGGCGGTGCAGGACGCCTACTCGCTCCGCTGCGCGCCGCAGGTGCATGGCGCGACGCGCGACACCCTCCGCTTCGTCCGCACCACGGCCGAGCGGGAGATCAACGCCGCCACCGACAACCCGCTCTTCTTCCCCGATGAGGGCGAGCCGTTCGACCTGCAGTTCCGGGAGAACTGGCCCGACTGGTACCACGGCGACCAACGCCTCGCCTACTCCGCCGGCAACTTCCACGGCCAGCCGCTCGCGCTCGCCGCCGACTTTCTCGCGATCGCCATCTCCGAGCTGGCGAACATCTCGGAGCGGCGCACGCAGGCGATGCTCGACGGTCACCACAACCGCGGCCTGCCGCCGAACCTCACCACGAATCCCGGCGTGAACTCGGGGCTGATGATCCTGCAGTACACCGCCGCCTCGATCGTCTCCGAGAACAAGGTCCTGGCCCACCCCGCCTCGGTCGACTCGATCCCGACCGGCGCGAACGCCGAGGATCATGTGTCGATGTCGACGCACGCCGCGCGCAAGCTGCGGACGGTGATCTCGAACGTGCAGTCGGTGCTGGCGATCGAGCTGCTGGCGAGCGCGCAGGCGGTCGAGTGGCGCGCCGCGTTCCACTACGACCCGAACCGCAATGCGCCGCGTCTCGGGAGCGTCGCCGACGCCGCCGAGCAGGCGCGTCAGTTCGAGGAGGCGGTCCGCGACCGCGCCTCCGACATCGCCGCCCACCTCGGCGCCGGGACGCGCGAGCTGTACCGGAAGGTGCGCGCCGCGGCTCCGCCCGTCTTCCAGGATCGACCGCTCGACGGTGATATCCGCGCCGTCCGGCGCGTAATTCTCTGACTTCGTCACTGAGTTGTTGACCGGGGTGCGTTTCGGCGCGCTAGCATGCCCGGCGCATGAATCGCCTGCTCCCCCTGCTTCTCACGCTCATCGCCGCCGCCGCGTCGTTCGCCCAGACGACGGCGCCGAAGTACGACTCCAAGACCTTCTCGGGGCTGGAGCTGCGCAACATCGGTCCCGCGCTCACCTCCGGCCGCGTCGGCGACCTGGCGGTCGATCCGCGCGACCATCGCGTCTGGTACGTCGCCGTCGCCTCGGGCGGACTGTGGAAGACCACCAACGCCGGCACCACCTTCACCCCCATCTTCGACAACGAGGGCTCCTACTCGATCGGCTGCGTCACGATCGACCCGCGCGAGTCGCTGACCGTCTGGGTCGGCACCGGCGAGAACAACAGCCAGCGCTCCGTCGCCTGGGGTGACGGCGTCTACAAGTCGGTCGACGGCGGCAAGACCTGGAAGAACATGGGTCTGCCGAGGTCGGAGCACATCGGCAAGATCGTCGTCGATCCGCGCGACTCGAATGTCGTCTACGTCGCCGCGCAGGGTCCGCTCTGGGCGCCGGGCGGCGACCGCGGCCTCTACAAGACCACCGACGGCGGCAAGACCTGGAAGGCGTCGCTGACGATCAGCGAGAACACCGGCGTGAGCGACCTGGTCATGGACCCGTCGAACCCCGACGTCCTCTACGCCTCCGCCTATCAGCGCCGCCGCCACGTCTACACGCTCATCAACGGCGGACCGGAGTCGGCGATCTACAAGTCGAACGACGCCGGCGCCACCTGGACGAAGCTCACCGCCGGTTTGCCGAAAGAGCAGATGGGACGCATCGGTCTGGCGATCTCGCCGGCCGAGCCGAAGACGGTCTACGCCATCGTCGAGGCCTCGCGGAAGACGGGCGGCTTCTTCCGCTCGAAAGACGCCGGCGCCAACTGGACGAAGATGAGCTCCTACGTCTCCGCTTCGCCGCAGTACTACCAGGAGATCTTTGCCGACCCGCACGACGCCGACCGCGTCTACTCGATGGACGTCTACGTGCGCGTCACCGACGACGGCGGCAAGACGTTCCGGAAGGTCGAGGAGCGCTGGAAGCACGTCGACAGCCACGCCATGTGGATCGACCCGGAGAACACCGACCATTACCTGATCGGCTGCGACGGCGGCCTGTACGAGACGTTCGACAACGCCGCCACGTGGGACTTCAAGGAGAACCTGCCGGTCACGCAGTTCTACCGGATCAGCGCCGACACGGCCGAGCCGTTCTACCACGTGTACGGCGGGACGCAGGACAACTTCTCCCTCGGCGCGCCCTCGCGCACCGACACGGCGCACGGCATCACCAACGACGACTGGTACGTGACGCTCGGCGGCGACGGCTTCCGCTCGCTCGCCGATCCGAAGGATCCGAACATCGTCTACGCCGAGGCGCAGCACGGCGTGTTGAACCGCTTCGACAAGCGCACCGGCGAGGCGCTCGACATCCAGCCGCAGCCTGCGCCCGGCATGGACGCGCTGCGCCTGAACTGGGACTCGCCGCTGATCATCAGCCCGCACGACAGCAACCGCCTCTACTTCGCGGCGCAGTACCTCTTCCGCAGCGACAACCGCGGCGACTCCTGGACGCCGGTCAGCGGCGACCTCACCCGCCGCATCAACCGCAACACGCTGCCGGTGATGGGGCGGGTGTGGGGAATCGACGCGGTGGCGAAGAACACCTCCACCTCCTTCTACGGCAACATCGTCTCGCTCGCCGAGTCGCCCCTCGCCGAGGGGCTGCTCTACGTCGGCACGGACGACGGGCTGGTGCAGGTCAGCGAAGACGGCGGGAAGAACTGGCGGAAGATCGAGAAGTTCCCCGGCGTCCCCGACATGTCGTACGTCTCGCGGCTCGAGGCCTCGCAGCACGACGCCGGCACGGTGTACGCGGCGTTCGACAACCACAAGACGGGCGACTTCAAGCCGTACGTGCTGGTCAGCAACGACCGCGGACGGACCTGGAAGTCGATCAGCAACAACCTCCCGGCGAACCACACCACCTACGCGGTGGTCGAGGACCACGTCGACCGGAACCTCCTCTTCGTGGGGACGGAGTTCGGCCTCTTCTTCTCGCAGAACGGCGGCGGGAACTGGATCAAGCTCGAGGGCGGCATGCCGACGATCGCGGTGCGCGACCTCTGGATCCAGAAGCAGCGCAATGACCTCGTGGTGGGGACGTTCGGCCGCGGCATCTACATTCTCGACGACTACCGTCCGCTGCGCTCGATGACGCCGCAGCTCGCCGGCAGCGGGGCCACGCTCTTCCCGCCGCGCACTTCCGAGCTTTACGTGCAGCGCCTGCCGCTCGGCCTGCCGGGCAAGGGCTTCCAGGGGGAGACCTACTTCACGGCGCCGAACCCGCCGTACGGGGCGGTGTTCACCTATTACCTGAAGGACGAGCTGAAGACGCAGCGCAAGCAGCGCTGGTCGAGCGAGGCGCAGCTCGAGAAGGACGGCGGCAACGAGCCGGCCAGGCAGGTGCAGTATCCGAACGACCAGCAGTTGCGCGCGGAGGCGCGCGAGCTCGATCCGGCGATCGTGCTGACGGTGATGGACGACGAGAACAACGTCGTCCGCCGCGTCACCGGACCAGTGACCGCCGGCTTCCATCGCGTGGCGTGGGACCTCCGCTACCCCGCCCCGTCGCCGGTGAACCTGGAGGCGGGCGAGCCCGATCTCTTCGCCACGCCCGAGCAGGGGCCGCTGGCCACGCCGGGCACGTACAAGGTGCGGCTGTCGCAGCGCATCGACGGCATCGAGACGTCCCTCGGCGAGACGCAGACGTTCACGATCGTGCCGCTCTACCTCTCGACGATGAAGGACGCGGACCGTGAGGCGACGCTCGCCTTCCAGCGCCGCGCCTCGCGTCTGCAGAAGGCGGTCATGGGGGCGTCGCGCGCCAACGAGGATGCGCTCGTGCGCGTGCAGCACATCCGCCGCGCGCTCGACGAGACCGAAGGGGTCGAGGCGAGCACGATCAACCGGGTGCAGGCGATCTACAACACCCTGCGCGACATCGACGAGGAGCTGAACGGCGACGTCGTGCTGCGCGCGCGCGTCGAGCCGCAGCCGCCGACGCTCGTCGACCGCGTCACCGTCGCCATCAACGGCCTGACCACCACCCAGCCGCCGACGCAGACGCATCGCGAGGCGCTGACGCTCGCCGAGCAGCAGTTCGTGCCGCTGCTGGCCAAGCTGCGGCAGGCGGTGGAAGTCGACCTCGCCGCGATCGAGCGCGAGCTCAACGCGAAGGGGGCGCCGTGGACGCCGGGACGGATCCCGGTGTGGGACAGGCAGTAGCGATCGTGCTCTCTGGAGCGACGGGCTCTCAGCCCGTCGTGGTGGTGCCGGGCTAAGAGCCCGGCACTCCAGGGAGGACGACGACGTGCCCCTCTGATCCCCGCCGCCGCGCGTCGTAGAGCGTGACCCGCTTCCCCTCCGCCTTGTAGGAGGGGAAGCGCACCCACGTCATGAACCCCTGCACGTCGGGATGCGCGCGGGCGGCGCGGTACTCGGGGGAGTCGTCCGGCAGGGGCAGCGTGTCGTCGTGCATCGTGACGCCTCCGCCGAGGCGGTACTCGGCGTAATGGTAGGCGTCGGGGAGCTCCGCGACGACGTTCCACCTGCGGGGATCGATGGGATGCGGCCCGACCAGCAGCCGCCGCGCCCGCGGCAGCTCGCGTGAGACCTCGCGCAGGGCGTAGGCGTGGATGCCGAGGCGGGCGCCGATGTAGAGCGTCGCCAGGATGAGCGCGGCGGTCGCGAAGGAGCGCTTCGCCGGCCAGAGCAGCGCGACGAGCAGCAGCACCGCCACGGTCGCGATCAGCGGCAGGTACTCCGGCGCCCGGCCGCTGACGACCCACGAGATCGCGCCGGCGAAGAAGAGCCAGGCGCCGATCAGCGGGATGGTGGCCCGCTTGCCGATCAGCCAGCCGGCGCCGAGGATCAGCCAGAGCCAGGGGTCCATGATGTAGACCGAGTCGCCGTAGTACCAGGTGCCGCGGAACGGCATCAGCCAGCGCATCCCGTACGTGTTGAGCCAGTCGAGGAACGGGTGGCTGGCGATGGCGAGGAACGAGAGCAGGAGGAGCGCCTTCGCGTTCGCGCGGCGCGTCGCGTGCGGGCGGAGCCGGTCGAGCAGCAACAGGAGCGCCGTCTGCACGAACGGCAGCACCACCAGCGCCAGCACGCCGTGCGTCCACCCGCGCCGGAAGCCGTACGCGAGGTCTTGGTGGCCGGTGAAGTAGAGAATGGAGTCGACGTCCGGCAGGTTCGCGCCGACGACGAGCGCCGCGGCGGCGAAGCGGCTGGTCTGCCCGAGGCGCGTCGCGGCGAGGTTTGCCCCGGCGAGGGTGTGGGTCAGCGGGTCCATCGGGGGGAGAGCTCAGCGACACGCATGCCCGGGCCTGGTTCCTGCCGGAACAGTTGCGGTACCTCGCGGCGCACTAGCGGTTCCTCGCGGCGCACTAGTGGTTCCTCGTGGCGCACTAGCGGTTCCTCGTGGCGCACCAGTGGTTCCTCGCGGCGCACTAGTGG
>DASWNW010000056.1:0-33940 GCA_036399015.1 Thermoanaerobaculia bacterium
CCAGATGATTCTCGGGAAGCCACTCGCTCGGCGATGGCGGCAGCAGATAGCTCTGCTCCGGTTGGTACGTCCGGTAGTTCGTCGGCATGCACAATTTTACGCCGCGCTACCGCTTTTCTGCCGCGCAGGCTCCTAGCCGGCGGACGGGCCCAGGAGCCTGCGCGGCAGAACGCACCGACGGAGTGGCCGTACGTGCGCCGGCGGAGCAACCGGCGCTGCCGGCCGTGCCGGCTAGTGGCGAACGGTGCGGCGGCGCGGCGCCGGCTGGATGCGCGGCGTGGCCTCGAGCGCGGCCGCGGCGTCGAGCCGGGGGAAGTGCAGCAGGTTGCGCGGGTCGAAGACCGGCATCCCCGTCTCCTTCAGGATCTTCTCGATCTGCTTCGACGTCAGCAGCGACCCGCTGGCCTGCTTCATGAGCGCGATCGTGCCGGCAACGTGCGGCGCGGCCATCGACGTGCCGCCGTTCACGCCCAGGCCGCCGCCGCGCTTCGACGAGCCGATGGTCGCCCCCGGCGCGAGCAGATCGACCGAGGGGTCGCTGTTGGAGAAGCAGGCCACCTGGTCGACTTCGGCGTCGGTGACGGTGCAGAACATCGAGTGGGGCCCGGAGCTGTCGTACGTCGCGCCGACGCTGAGCACGTCGGACATGCACGCCGGGAACGTCGTCGCCGTCAGCGAGCCTTCGTTCCCGCTGGAGGCGGTGATCAGCACGCCGCGCAGGCGCAGGAACGCGACCACCTCGTGCAGGCCACGCGCGAGCGCGGAGGAGTTGCAGGTCTCGCCCGAGAACAGCGTGCGCGACCCGAGGCTCATGTTGATGACCTGCACGTCGGGACGCTCCAGCGCAATCCACTCCAGCGCGTGATAGATCTGGGTGTAGCTGCGGAAGCTGTTCTGCGCGTCCATGACCTTCACGGCCACGATGTTCGCGCGCGGCGCGATCCCGCGCGGTGCGTAGACGCCGCCACCGGCCAGGATGCCGGCCACGTGCGTGCCGTGGCCGTGATCGTCAGCCGCGGCGCCCGGTCCTACCTGAGTGCGATCGCCGCCGGGGCAGCAGCCGCTCCCGTCCATGTTGTCGCAGAAGCAACGCTCCGCGACGATCCGCCCGGCGAAGTCGGGATTCTCCCTGTCGATGCCGGTGTCGAGCACCGCCACCGTCACGTTCCGGCCGTCGAGCCCCTGCGCGTGCACCTTGTCGGCGCCGGTGATCAGGAGGCTCTCCAGCATCGAGCCCTGCCCGCCCGTGTCGATCGTTACGGCGGATACGCGAGGGTCGGCGCGCAGCGCCTCGAGCTCCCGCTCGTCCACCTCCACGGAGAAGGTCCTGCCATTGGTGCCCCAGCGCTCGGCCCGCGCGGAGCGCTCGAGGGAGGAAATGACGCCGTCCCGCATCGCCTCGACGGAGGCGACGGAGTAGGCAGGCGCCTCGACTGTGACGACGACGCGCACGCGCTCCGCCCGCAGCGGTAGTGCCGCGAGCAACAGGACAGCGAGCGCGAAACGGATCATGGGCCCGGCAGGATACCAGTGACGAGAAAGTACAGGCCGCCCCACAACTTCAGGTCGACCGCGATCCCTTCGCTCTCTTTCTTCTTCAGCCACGTCACCAGCTCGTCCCGCGCGACGAGGTGCACGGTGATGTCCTCGCCCCCCACGCCTCCGCCCTCACCCTTACGCCGCACGTCTCGCGCCCGGTAGAAACTGACGACCTCCGACGTAATTCCGGGGGAGCTCGGGCCGGACGCCAGCAGCTCCACGCTTTCGCAGACGAAGCCGGTCTCTTCCTCCAGCTCCTTCCGCGCCGTCGCCGCCGGGTCGCTGGTCCCCTCTTCGTCGCCGACCAGGCCGGCCGGATAGTCGATGACGCGCTTGCCGAGAGGCCTCCGGAACTGCTCCGTGAGGATGACCTTGCCGTCGTCGGTCTCGGCGACGACCGCCACGGCGCTCTTCCCCTTCTTCCGCTCGACGAACTGCCAGTCGTCGGTCTCCTTGACCAGCAGGTGTTTCCCTTCGAAAACGGTCTTCATCTCCCCGCTAATGGTGCGGGTTGCACGCCAGCGGCGAAATGACCGCGCACACCGGCGCGGTTGTGAACCGTTCGATGCGTACCGGAAGAAACGAGCCCTGCCCCTGCGGAAGCGGGAACAAGTACAAGAACTGCTGCATCGGCGAGCAGTCGCGCCAGGCGACGCGCTACGTGACGATCCTCGTCGCCATCGTCGCCACCATCGCCCTCGCCGGCCTGATCCCCTCCCTCCTCGGCGGGGATGAAGAGGAGGAGCAGGCGGCTGCGGCGTCCGCCTCGCGCACGCCGCGGGCGGGCAAAGTCTGGTCGGAGGAGCACGGCCACTGGCACGACGCCGCGGCACCCGTCGGCGGAGCGCCGATCTCGCCGGCCATGACGCCGCTCACCCCGGCGCAGCGGCAGCAACAGCAGCAGTCGCGCGCGCAACCCTTCCGGAAGCCGCAGCCGCCCGGACCGGCACCCGAGGGGAAGGTCTGGTCGCCCGAGCACGGGCACTGGCACGACGTGAAAAAGTAGCGGCTGGCGACGTTCCGGCCGAAGCGGCCGCCGCTCCACTGGACAGTCGGCAAGTAAGACTGAACTCGTGGACACTAAGCCCGAACTCGCGACGAGTGAGACGGAACTCGTCACGAGTAAAACCCAACTCGTCACGAGTAAAACCGGACTGGTGACCAGTAAGACCGAACTGGTGACCAGTAAGACCGAACTGGTGACGAGTGACACCGAACTGGTGACGAGTGAGCTCGGACTGGCGACGAGTGAGCTCGGACTCGCGGAGAGTAAAACCGAACTGGCGGACAGTAAACCCGAACTCGCGACGAGTGAGACCGAACTCGTGGACTGTCCAAACCCACGCCCGTGAGCCTCAGAACAGCGACGCCTGCAGCGTCCTGCGGCGGAACGAGGCCGTCGAGAGGTCTTCCCGCTTCTCATTCAGACCCACCCGGCGGCAGGTGACGTCGAAGAGCGCCTCGATCTGGTCGGCGAAGATGCCGGTGCCCCGGCCGCGCACGCCCCACTGCGCGTCGTAGAGCTTCCCGCCCCGGAGGTCGCGCATCCGGTTCAGCACCTTCTCCTTCCGGTCGGGGAAGTGCTCCTCGAGCCAGCGCTCGAACAGCGGCGCCACCGCCCACGGGAGGCGCAGCACCACGAAACCGGCCGACGTCGCCCCCGCCTCCTTCGCCGCCGCGAGGATCTTCGGCATCTCGTGGTCGGTGATCCCGGGGATCGTCGGCGCCACCATCACCCCCACCGGCACCCCTGCCTTCGAGAGCGTCGAGAGCGCCTCGAGCCGCAGCGACGGGGTCGAGGTGCGCGGCTCCATGATCCGGGCGAGGTCGGGATCGAGAGTGGTGATCGAGATGAAGACGCGCGCCGCGTGGAACGACGCCAGCTCCGCCAGCACGTCGGCGTCACGCGTGACGAGATGGTTCTTGGTGATGATCCCCACCGGGTTGCGGAACTCCGCCAGCACCTCCAGGCAGCCGCGCGTGATGCGCAGTTTCCGCTCGATCGGCTGGTACGGGTCGGTCACGCCGCTGATGGCGAGCGTCTTCGGCTCCCACTTTTTCGAGTTCAGCTCGTCCCAGAGCAGCGACGGGGCGTCTTCCTTCACCAGGATCTTCGTCTCGAAATCGAGACCGGCGGAGAAGCCGAGGTACTCGTGCGTCGGGCGGGCGAAACAGTAGATGCAGCCATGCTCGCACCCGCGGTAGGGATTGATGCTCGCCTCGAAGCCGACGTCGGGGCTGTCGTTCGTGGCGATGAGGGTGCGGGTCGGGTCGCGCAGGTAGACCGTGCCCGGGGACGACTCCTCGTCCTCGAGCGGAGCGTCTTCGTCGCGGACGTATTCGAGCTTCTCGAACCGGTTCTGCGGATTCCAGGAGGCGCCGCGGCCTTTCACCTGTTCAGGCTACAAGCTCAGCCGGGAAAATCTACATCTCGTGGAGCTGCCGGAGCCGCGGAACCCTCCAGGCGGTGATTCCGACGATCAGAAGGGTCATTACGCCGCCGAACAGCACCGAGGGCACTACGCCGAGTAGACGGGCCGCCACCCCCGACTCGAAGGCGCCGATCTCGTTCGAGGAGCCGATGAAGATCTGGTTGACGGCCGATACGCGTCCCAGCAGATGCTCCGGCGTGCGGGTCTGGAGGAGCGTCCCCCGGATGACGACACTGACGTTGTCGAACGAGCCGCTGGCGAGCAGCAGGAGGAACGAGAGCCAGAAGTCGCGCGACAGGGCGAAGAGGATCATGCAGACGCCGAAACCGGCCACCGAGGTGAAGAGGGCAAAACCGGCCCGTCGCATCGGCGGCCGGTGGGCGATCACCAGCCCCGTCGCGATCGAGCCGATCGCCGGCGCCGCGCGCAGCAGGCCGAGCCCCTCGGGACCGGCGTCGAGGAGCGTCGCGAAGGCCGGCAGGAGCGCCACCGCGCCGCCGAACAGGACGGCGAAGAGATCGAGCGTCATCGCGCCGAGGAGCACCGGCTCGTTCCAGACGAAGCGGATCCCGCTGAGGAGGCTCTCCCCCAGCGGCACCTGCTCCGCCGGCGGCGCCGGCTTCACCCGATGGGTGACGGAGCTGATGGCGGCGAGCGAGAACGACATGCCGAGGACGACCACGGTGTACGCCGCCGCCGGTCCGGCGAAGCCGTAGAGCAGGCCGCCGGCAGCCGGGCCGACAACCGCGGCGAGATGCCAGCTCGACGTGCGCCAGGCGATCGCCTGCGGATACAGCTCGCGCGGGATGACCTCGGCCGACAGGGCGAAGAACGCCGGCCGCGTGAAGCTGCGCGCCGTCGCGCTCAACGCCACCAGCAGGTAGACGGGCCAGACGCGCTGCGCCGTGATCGCGCCGGGAGTCATCGTCAGCACCAGCAGCACCACCGCGGAGATGGCCAGGCCGAACGTGCCGGCGATGGCCATCATCCGCCGCTCCACCCGGTCGGCCAGGTGCCCCGCGAACAACGCCACCGCAATGTACGGCAGCGCCTCGGCCAGACCGATCAAACCGAGCGTGAGCGGATCGCGCGTCAGCTCGTACACCTGCCACCCGATCACCACGATCTGCGCCTCACGCGCGACCGTCAGCGTGCCGTTCGCGAGAAGGAGCTTGCGAAAGTCGGGAACGCGCAGCGGCGCGTAGGGGGAGGTGGCCAAGCGGGGGGAGTGTATACGTCAGTTGTCGGTTGTCGGTTGTCCGTGGCGGGTCGCTTCGACGGAACTCCCCAGACAACCGACAACCGACAACTGACAACTGACTCCGACAACTTTCTGCGACGACCGTTGATATTCACCCGCAAATACGCTTCACTGCCCCGGGTCGATCCATGCAGCGTGAGGAAAAGTCCGAGCGGAGCCGCCGGGCCGTCCTCGATGCGGCGTTGAATCTCTTCTCGCATCAGGGCTACCGGGCAACCACCATGCGGGAGATCGCGGATCGCGCCCGTGTGTCCACCGGCAACTGCTATCACCACTTCCCCGACAAAGAGGCGATCTTCCGCGCCCTCCTCGACGAATACATGGCGGTCGTCGACACGACCCGCTTCCCCTTCACCCGCGTCCTCTACGGCACCAACGACTTCCCCGACAACATCGAGCAGCTCGGCTACGCCGCCCGCGACAGCGTGCGCCAGTACCGCTCGTACCTCGCGCTGATCTACGTCGACGTCATCGAGTTCGAGGGCACGCACATCAAGCAGTTCTACCAGTCGATGGCCGACCGCTTCGCGCGCTACTTCGACGAGCAGGGCGCCACCGAAGGCATCGCCACCCGCCTCCGCCCCGGCGTCTCGCCCGTGTCGGCGCTCCTCCTGACCTGCCGCATGTTCTTCAACTACTTTTCCCTCGAGATCCTCTTCGGCGTCCACGAGCCGTTCGGGAAGGACTCGGCGGAGGTGGTGGAGGAGATTGCGGACATCGTCCGGAACGGAATCTGCGCGCGATAGCGCGCGCTTTGCGCGCGGGTGTCGGTTGTCAGTTGTCGGTTGTCCGTGAGTTTTCGTCCAGGCGACCAGCCCACAGACAACTGACAACCGACAACTGATAACGTTCATCCCATGCGCCTGCTGATCGCACTGCTCTTCGCGACGACCGCCCTCGCCCAACCCACCGACGAACCCTACACCGCCGAGATCCGCCGGCAGACCACCGAGCCTCGCTTCCTCACCGAGCTCGTCGACCACCTGCCGGCGTCCGACACCGTTCCCTCCCCGCTGAAGTTCCATGGGTACATCGCGGGGGCGGAGGGGAAGCTCACGTATGCCGAGGATGTGTATCGGTACATGCGCGCGCTGGAGGCGGCGTCGCCGAGGGTGAAGGTGTTCTCGGTGGGACAGAGCGAGGAGGGGCGCGAGTTCGTGGTCGTGGCGATCTCCAGCGAGGAGACCATCGCGTCGCTCGACCGCTACGCGGAGATCACGCGGAAGCTCTCCGATCCCCGGCGCGTGACCGACGAAGAGGCGCGCACGCTCATCGCCTCCGGCAAGCCGATGTACTACCTCACCGGCGCCATGCACTCCACCGAGACCGGCAGCCCGGAGATGCTGATGGAGCTCGCCTACCGGCTCGCCGTCGAGGAGACGCCGTTCATCCGGTCGATCCGCGACAACGTGATCACGCTCATCACGCCGGTGCTGGAGGTGGACGGCCGCAACCGGCAGGTCGATCTCTGGCGCTGGCGGCAGGCCAACCCGGGCGTGGCCACACCGCCGCTCGTCTACTGGGGCAAGTACGTCGCGCACGACAACAACCGCGACCAGATCGGGATGGCGCTCGCGCTGAGCAGGAACGCGATGCTCGCCTACCAGCGCTTCCATCCGCAGGTCATGCACGACCTGCACGAGTCGGTACCCTTCCTCTACATCTCCACCGGAACCGGCCCGTTCAATCCGGCGCTCGACCCGATGATGATCGACGAGTGGCACCGGATGGGGTTCCACGAGGTCGACGAGCTGACGCGCCGCGGTTTGCCGGGCGTCTGGCTGCACGGCTTCTGGGACGGATGGGCGCCGAACTACCTCTTCTGGCTCGGCGCGGGCCGGAACACCGTCGCCCGCTTCTACGAGACGTTCGGCAACCGCTGGCCGACGACGGAGAAGCGCATCGTGCGCGCCGCCAGCGAGCGCGCCTGGTTCCGCCAGAACCCCGCGCTCCCGGAGGTGCGCTGGTCGTTCCGCAACAACGTCAACTACCAGCAGTCGGGTGTCCTGTTCGCGCTGCACGACATGGCGCAGAACCGGGAGCGCTTCCTCGAGCGCTACTGGACGATGGGCAAACGCGCCGTCGCCAAGCCGGTCAACGAAGGTCCCGCGGCCTGGGTGCTCGACGCCGGCCAGAAGCGGCAGGGACAGCTCCACGAGCTATTGACGCTGCTGCAGCGGCACGGGATCGAGATTCACCGCGCCGACGACGCCTTCACGATGACCACCAACTGGCCGCCGTCGAAGCCGGACGCGAAGCCGGAGCCGGTGAAGTTCGCCAAAGGCTCGTACGTCATCCGGATGGACCAGCCCTACTCGCGCCTCGCCGACACGCTGCTCGACGTGCAGTTCGTCCGTGGTGAAGAAAAGGTCTACGACGACACCGGCTGGACGCTCGGCTACCTGTACAACGTCGAAACGCGCCGTGTCGTGAACCCCGACGTGCTGAAGGTGAAGATGCGCCCGTACACGCCGGGCGACGCGCCGCGCCTCACCGACAATCACGCCGAAGTCGAGTACTTCCGCCGCCGCTTCGCCGATCCCGCCGCGAAGAAGCCGCGCATCGCGCTGATGCACACCTGGCTCTCGACGCAGGAGGAAGGTTGGTGGCGCCTCGCGCTGGAGTCGATGAACGTCCCCTACGACTACATCTCGACGCAGGACGCGGCGCGCACGGCCGACCTCCGCGCGCAGTACGACGTGATCCTCTTCCCGCCGATCAGCCGCTCGATCACCTCGCAGGACATCGTGAACGGCCTTCCCGCCGGACCGCCGATGCCCTGGAAGAAGACCGACCTCACGCCGAACCTCGGCGTCGACGAGACCGACGACATGCGTCCCGGCCTCGGCCTCACCGGCGTGCAGAACCTGACGCGCTTCGTCGAAGAGGGGGGCGTCCTCGTCACCTCGCGCGAGACATCCGTCTGGGCGGTGGAGTACGGCCTCGCGCGCTACGTGCGGGTGGTGCCTACGACGAAGCTGCGCGCACCCGGCACCATCGTGCAGGGCACCGTCACCGACAAGACGCATCCCATCGCGCGCGGCTACGACGAGAAGCTGCCGCTCTACTTCGCCGGCGGCCCGCTCTTCCGCGTCGGCGTGCGCGACGAGCAGACGCCGACCGACTCTCGCCCCAGCGGCCGCGGAGGGAAGGACGATCCCGACGTACCGCAGGGCCGGCCGTTCGTCGCCACGCCGGAGCGGGTGAAGCCCGGCCCCGGCGAGTCCGGCTTCCAGCTCCCCGAGGATGCGCCCTGGAGCGTCGAGGCGTTCTGGCCGCGTGTCGAAGACCGCCCGAAGGTGGTGATCTCGTTCGCCGAGAAGGACCTGCTCCTCTCCGGCATGCTCGAAGGCGCCGACGAGCTCTCGAACAAGCCGGCGGTGATCGACTCCCCCCGCGGCAAAGGCCACGTCATCCTGATGTCGACGAACCCGATGTGGAGGATGAATACGAGCGGGCTGTATGCGCTGGTGATGAATGCGGTGGAGATGACGGGCGCGCAGTAGCGCGCCCGCCGTTGTCGGTTGTCGGTTGTCGGTTGTCTGTGGAGCATCGCTCGAGCGACCAGCCGCAGACAACCGACAACTGATCACCGACAACACACCTATTGCAACTGCCTCAACTTCCCCTCGATGCTCCCCAGGATCGCGGCGCGGCGCTCCGGCGTCAGGCCTGTTTCCGTGGCGAGCATCTCCGCCGCCTTCTTCGTCAGCTCCAGCGCCTTCGCGCGGTCGCCGAGGGCGAGGTACGCATCCGCCAGTGAGTCGTAGGTGTTCGAGGACTTCGGGAAGGCCTCCGCGTTCAGTTGCAGCAGCTCCAGCCCTTCCTTCTGCCTTCCGCTGAAGAGCAGGAGGTAGCCGGCGGTATTCAGCGTCGCCTCCGCGACCGGCGGCGTACCGCGCTCTTTCCACTGCCGGCGGTAGACCTCCATGGCGGCTGGAGCGCCCTCCTCTTCGATCGCGTTGAGAAACTCGGCGGCGCCGATCGGCGGCGGGAGCGCTGCTTTCTGCGGCTTGAACGTCCCCTTCTTCTTCAGGTGGGCGTCGAGGAAGGCGAGCGTCTGCCGGTTCACGGTGTGGTACGTCTCGGCGACCTTCGCGGCAGCGTCCCCGCGCGCACCGGCGAGCGCCGTCGCGTAGCCGAGAGACTGGAAGTCCCAGTGATCGAGCGCCGGGTCGTCGAAGACGACGTAGGTGCGGTCGGCGTAGCGCATCCCCTCCCACATCGCCAGGTCGTCCTGCTTCGCGAATTCGGTGCGCGTGAGATGCAGCACCGGGACGCGGACCGCCTCCAGGTTGAAGTGCGGCATGTTGCGCCAGCCGGCGGCGACCGGGTCGTTGAAGAGCATCACCGAGTCGAGCGATACGACCGCCTTCACGTCGGGGTTCTTCATCGCGGCCGCGAGCGCCCAGCGGCCCCCGGCGCTGAAGCCGATCGTGCCGATGTTCGAGAGATCGGCCTGCGCCCAGTTCCGGATCTCGTTGAGGAGAAAGTCCATGTCGCGCAGCTTCGTCTCCAGGTCGAGCGCGTCGCGGTTGTCCTGCGGCAACCCGGCATACGCGCCGAGACGCGGCGACTGCACGACCACGTAGCCGTGGCTGGCGAGGTACTCCGGCGTCCCGTGCCCGATGGCCGCCGAGCCGAGGGAGTAGAGGATCACCGGGAACTTCCCGGCGACCGGCTCCGCCTCGCGCACCGCGCGGGTCTGCAGCGTGCGCATCTTCGCGCGATGCTCCGGCTTCAGCGTATTCAGCAGCGGGAACCCGAAGAACGCATCCTCGGCCTGCTTGCGCTGGGCGGGTGTCACGTCGTCGAAGCGCGACTCGCCGCCGAGCATGTCGAGGTAGTCGCCGAACGTGAGCGGCTTCGCCTGCTCCGGCTTCCGCGCCGGATACCAGACGCTGACGCGGATGGGCCGGTAGCGCTCACCGCTCCGCGGCTTGCCGTCGAGCGTGACCGCGGTGCGATACGGGCGCGAGTAATCGTAGCGCTCCGTCTGCGTGAAGCCGGGCGTGTACGGTCCCGGCTCGAGTGTGCCCCAGAGCGACTGCGCGAGGACCAGTGCGAGCAGAGTGTTCATGGCCGCAACGTACGTCCGGTCGCGAACGGGTGACCGCCCGTTTGTCACCACCGCGCGGAATCGCGTCACGAGCGGCGCGGACGTGCCTCGTCCGCCGCGTATCATCAACGCCGTGACGCGAACGCGGATCGTGCTGCTGGCCCTCGCCGCGTGGACGTTCGTCGCCCTCTACTTCGCCACCCAGGCCTACTTCAACCCGGCCTTCCGGATGCGCCCCCGCTGGGGCGAGGCGCTCGCGGTCAACCTCACGTATTACTACCTCTGGGGCGCCGCCACCCCGGTCGTGATCTGGCTGGCGCGGCGGAGGTCGTCGTTCGGGACGCATGCCGTCGCCGCGCTCGTGCTGACGGCCGTGCAGCTCGTGATCGCCGAGTCGATCCTCTGGACGACGGGGCTCGGCTCCGACTTCCGCAGATACGGCTTCGGCAAGGCGCTGGAGACGGCGCTGGCGGTGAACTTCCACAGCAGCCTGCCAACCTACTTTCTGATCCTCGCGGCGTATCTCGCCTGGGCTTACTCCCGAAACGCGGCGCGGCTGGAGGCGCAGCTCTCGCGCGCCCACCTCGACGCGCTGAAGATGCAGCTCAACCCCCACTTCCTCTTCAACACGCTGAACTCCATCTCCTCGCTCATGTACACGAACGTCGACGCGGCCGACGCGATGCTGGCGCGGCTCTCTGAGTTCCTCCGCCTCACGCTCGACCGCCCCGCGGAGCAGGAGGTGACGCTGGAGACGGAGCTCGACTTCGTGCGGCGCTACCTCGAGATCGAGCGCGTCCGCTTCGAGGAGCGGCTGCACGTGCACATCCACGTGGAGCGCGGCTGCGAGCGGGCGGTCGTGCCGTCGCTGGTGTTGCAGCCGCTGGTCGAGAACGCGATCCACCACGGGATCGCGCGCCGGAGCGAGGGAGGCGACATCTCGATCGCGGCCCGCCGCGATGGCGACACGCTGCGGCTGCGCGTCCACAACGACGCGACGGTCGCCGGCCTGCACGAGCGGGTCGGCCTCTCCAACACCCGCGCGCGCATCGAGGCGCTGCACGGCACGATGCGCATCGACACGACGGACGGTTTCTCGGTGGAGCTGGCGATCCCATGGTCCGCACGCTGATCGTCGACGACGAGCGCCTCGCGCGCCAGAAGATCCGCACCTTCCTGGAAGGGCGCGCCGACGTCACCGTCGTCGGTGAGGCGGCAAACGTCGAAGAGGCCATCGCGGCGATCGAGCGGGAGAAGCCCGACCTCGTGCTGCTCGACATCCAGATGCCGGGCGGCACCGGCTTCGACGTGCTGCGCGCGAGGCCGCCCGCCGTCATCTTCATCACCGCGCACGACGAGCATGCGGTGCGGGCCTTCGAGGTCGCGGCGGTCGATTACCTGCTCAAGCCGTTCGACCGCCGCCGCTTCGATCAGGCCATCGACCGCGCGATCAGGAACAAGCCGCGCGACCTGCACGCGTCGTTCTTCACCGTCCGCAAACGCGACCGCACCCTCTTCGTGCCGGTGAAAGACGTCGACTGGATCGAAGCCGAGGGCAAGTACGTGCGGATTCACGTGCGCGAGCAGTCCTACCTCGTCCGAGACGCCATCGCCGCCGTCGCACGGCGCCTCGACGAGAAGCTGTTCCTGCGCATCCACCGCTGCACGATCGTGAACTTCCGCCGCGTGGCCGAGATCCGCGACGACGCCACGGTCGTCCTGCGCGACGGCACGGAGCTGGTCATGAGCCGCCGCTTCCGGGCGCGCGTTCGTGCCGTGACGCGGCTGTGAAGGATGTTGTCGGTTGCCGGTTGCCGGTTGCCGGTTGCCGGTTGCCCGTTGCCCGTTGCCCGTTGTCGGTTGTCGGTTGTCAGTTGTCTGTGGGTTCGCGTCGACCGGAAAGCCACGGACAACGGACAACCGACAACGCTTATAGTTTTCCCATGTGGTCGCCGGAACAGTACGAGCGCTTCAAGGCCGAACGTCACCAGCCCTTCGACGATCTCCTCGCCCTCGTCGAGCGGCGCCCGAAGATGCGGGTGGTCGATCTCGGGTGCGGCACGGGCGAGCTGACGCGCGAGCTGCACGACGCGCTGGCGGCGGAGGAAACCGTCGGAATCGACGACTCGGAGACCATGCTCCTCAAGGCCGGCCACTTCGAGGGGGAGATGCTGCGCTTCGAGCGGGGGAGCATCGAGTCCTTCGTGGCCGACGAGCCGTTCGACCTCGTCTTCTCGAACGCGGCGCTGCACTGGGTGCCGGATCACGAGCAGCTCCTGACGCGGCTGACGCGCTTCCTTGCGCCCGACGGGCAGCTCGCCGTGCAGATGCCGGCGAACGACTCGCATCCCTCCCATCGCGTCGCCGCCACGCTCGCGACGGAGCTCGGCATCGCCCCCCGCGCCGATCACCTCCTCTGCGTCGAGCGCTACGCGGAGCTCCTCCACCGCCTCGGATACAAGCGCCAGCACGTCCGCATGCAGGTCTACGGGCACCTGCTGCCGTCGTCCGGCGACGTGGTGGAATGGGTGCGCGGCGCGCTCCTCACGCACTACGAGGGGCTGCTGTCGCCGGAGCGGTACGCCGACTTCGTCGACGCCTATCGCGCGCGGCTGGCGGAGGAGCTGGGAAACGAGCGGCCCTACTTCTACACCTACAAGCGGATCCTGCTGTGGGGGACGTTCTAGCTCACTCCTCCGCCAGGATGGTGTGCAGCGCGAGCATCACCGTCATCGACGCCAGCACGAACAGGATCGCGAAGAACGACATCGACAGCGACTCGGCGCGGGCGACGCTCTGCACCATCCCCGCCGGCGTGAGCCTGTGCATCCAGGCCTCGATGGCGCTCCAGCGCCACAGGAGCACCGTCGCCCAGCCTCCTGCCACGACGACGTACGCGATCATCTGCACGACGTCCATCGGACGTGCGGCGCGGTTCGCGTCGATCGTCCCCTGCAGCAGCTTCGCCTTCAGCCAGAGCACGGAGGGGTCGGGGAGCATGTGCTCGCGGTCGCCGATGCGGGCGAACCGCGTCATCCAGGGCGCGACCGCGACGGCGGCGACGCAATCGTCGCACCCGGAGAGATGCGCGCGGAGCGAGTCGGTCCAGCGGTCCTCCTGCGCGGCGCGAAGGACGTCGGCTTCGAAACGGCACGCTTCGCTCATCGCTGCACCTCCGGCGCGAGCCCTTTTTTCGCCAGCAGCTCGCCGAGGCGCTTGCGGGCGCGGAAGAGCAACACCTTGACGCTCTTGGCCTTCACGCCGAGGGCCTCGCTGATGTCCTCGTGATCGGCCTCCTCCACGTGCGCGAGCCAGAGCAGCGCCCGCTCCCGCGGCTTCAGCTCGGCGAAGGTCTTCATCATGTCGTGCCGCAGCACCTCGCGCGCCTCGCCGCCCCCCTCCGCACGCACCACCGGCTCCTCGGCGCGATTGCGGTCGCGCTTCGTCTCACGGAAGTGATCGAGGGCGAGGTTCGTCGCCGTGCGGAACAGCCACCGCCGCATGTGCTCCTCGGTCGCCAGGGGCGGGTTCGAGCGGATGAAACGGAAGAACGCCTTCTGCAGCAGGTCGTCCGCCGCCGCCGCGTCGCCGGTCATCCGGAAGAGGTACGACCAGAGGCTGCCCGCGTTCCTGCGGTAGAACAGCTCGAATCGCGCCTCGTCCATCGCCGGCGGCTTACCGGTGCGGCTCCGCGCCTCCGACAGGAGCGGAGCCGGCAGCGTCATGGCGGCGAACATCGTCATGCCTCACGGTGCATGTCGCCCATCAGCTTCGCCGAGAGCTTGTACGAGACGAACGTCGCGATCATGTAGCCGATGCCGAGGAACAGCAGGATCGCCGCTGGGATGGCGAAGTCGTCCTCCCACATCACGTTGAGGTAGACGAACGCGCAGCCGAGCGAAGTCAGGACGATCGAGCGGGTGAAGCCGCTCATGAGCCGCTCGCGCGTCAGCGCGGCCGGCGCACCCTGCACCCCTGCGACGAACTCACGTCCGGCCGGCGAGTGGAGGAACTGCACGAGCTCCGGCGCCGACCCGAAACGGTCGATGAGGCGGCTCTGCATCTCCACCTGCGCCTGCACGCGCCGCGCGCGCCCCTGGGTGACGAAGTAGACGACGAGCACGACCATCGTGCTCGAAGAGATGATTCCGACGATTGGGATCCATTCCATGTTCGTGGTGCCTCCGTTTGCTGGTGCTACTACGAAGGAAGAGGGCGGCGGGTTAACAAGGAGCGGCGAATTGCGCGAAAAGCTCGCGAATTTCGGAGAAAACCGCTAAGATTCACCGCATCCTGACATGACAATCGAAGTAGTTGATTTAAGGCGCGGGGAGCGCTTCACCGTCGTCGAGCCCCTGACCGGCACTTTCGGCCCCGCCGACGTGTCGGTGTTGAACCTCGGGCTCGGCGGGATCGCCATCTCGCATCCGCAGCCGGTGCGGATCGGAACGCGCGCGAAATTGTCGTGCAGGCGCGGCGACGTCACCATCGTCGTTCCCGCCACGATCGTCTGGAGCCACCTCAATCCCGGCTCCGGCGGTATGGTCTACTGCTCCGGCCTCAAGCTCGACGCCGCCGACCCGCAGTACGCGCTGGCCATCAACACGCTCATGCGCGGCGGTGCGCTCCGGCAGGACGTCGGCTCGCTCGAGCGGAAGAAGCAGCGGATGCGCGAGCGGGAGGAAGCACGGAAGTCGCTGGTGCGCCACGTCCCGGCCAGCGAGCCGCCACCGGCCTGACCGGCACAGCCTCGCGCGCACGGTTCCTGACGCCTTCATTCAAAGCCGATGAAATTCGGCTCGGGATGAATCTCCACCCCGAACGACTCGCGCACCTTCTCCTGGATCATCCGCACCAGCTCCAGCACCTCGGCCGCCGTGCCGCCGCCGCGGTTGATCACCGCCAGTGAGTGCTTCGACGACAGTCCGACGTTGCCGTGCACGAACCCTTTCGTGAAGCCGGCGTGCTCGATCAGCCACGCCGCCGAGAGCTTCACCGCGTCGCCCGACGGATAGTGCGGTGCTTCGGGCGCGCGCGCGGCGAACTCCTCGTACTGCGCGGCGGTGAGCACCGGGTTCATGAAGAACGAGCCGTCGCTGCGGGTGTCGGGATCATCCGGATCGATGACCATCCCCTTCCGCTTGCGGATGGCGATCACGGCGTCGCGTACCCCTTCCAGATCGTTCGGCAGCACGCCCCGCTGCTCGACGAACTTCTGCAGCTCCGGATAACGGATGGTGGCGGAGCCGCCGCGCCGCAGACGGAACGTCACCGAGAGGACCACATAGCGGTCCCGCTCGTAGTTCTTGAAGAGGCTGGAGCGGTAGCCAAAGCGGCAATCCCAGTTCGTGAACCAGACCACGATGCGCAGCACGCGATCGTACGTCTCGACGCGCACGATGGTCTCGCTGACGTCCTGCCCGTACGCGCCGACGTTCTGGATCGGCGTGGCGCCGGTCGAGCCGGGGATGCCGGAGAGGCACTCGACGCCCGCCCACCCGTTCTCGACCGTGTACGCCACGAACGGGTCCCACGGCTCGCTGGCCGCCGCCTTGACCATCACGTGCTCCGCGTCCTCGCTCTCGACGGTGATGCCGGTCAGGTCGAGCTGGATCACGAGCCCGTCGAAGCCGGCGTCAGAGATCAGCAGGTTGCTGCCACCGCCGAGGATGAACACCGGCAGCTCGCTGTCGCGCGCCCACTCCAGCGCCTCCCGCAGCTCGTCGACGCCCCCGGCGCGGAAAAAGAATCGCGCCGGACCACCAATACCGATGGTGGTCAGCGGCGCGAGAGGAACGTTTTCTTCGACCTTCACTAAACTCCGGGCATCGCCTTCTTCAGGGGACGGAGGAGGACCAGCAGCACGACCGCCATTCCGAGTGCCATCGAGGCGAGCAGGATGAAGAAGTAGGAGTGGCTCCAAAGATCCCAGTAGCCCGCCACGCCGGTGAGCTTGTTGCCGATGGCGGTGGCGGCGAACCAGCCGCCCATCATCACGCCGCGCATACGGATCGGCGCGACCTTGGACACGAGCGAGAGTCCCATGGGACTGAGCATCAGCTCACCGAGGGAGAGGACGAAGTAGGCGACGATCAGCCACCAGGCGGAGACGCGTTGTGTCGGGGCGACGGTGATCTGCTCGCCCGCCTGCCCCTCGAAGCGGACGAACTCCCCCTCCTTCACGGTAGCGCCGCCGGTGGTGGTGACGCGCCAGGCATCGCGGTCGCCCTCGAGCTTCGCCGAAGGGGCGGTGATGCCGAGGTGCTGGCGCGCCTCCGGGGCGATCGCCACCCATGTCTCCGTCGGCGTCGCGCGCACGACCTCGAAGACCGGCTTGGTGAAGCCGCCCGAGTTCGCCGCGAAGTAGAGGATCACGAACGAGAGCCCGGTCAGGATCATGCCGAACATCATCTTGACCGGCGTCGACGGCTCCAGGTTCCGCCTGTCGAGCCAGCCCCAGAACGCCGCCAGAGGCAGCGAGAGGATGATGATGAAGAGCGGGTTGATGGCGTTCGAGAGGATGCCGGGCAGCGCAACCGAGTGATCTTCCGCCCACCAGGTCAGTGAGATCGAGTTCTGGTGGAAGACCATCCAGAAGACGATCACGATCAGGAAGATCACGATCAGGGCCATGATCCGCTTCCACTCCGGCACCGCGGCCATGGCCACGGCCTCCGGCGTCGGCGGCAGATCCTCGGTGACGGCGACGGCTTCCTGATGTCCGCGCGAGGTGTCGGGACGCGCAAAGTCGCCCACCTCGTCCTTGCGGCGGTCGGCGTAGCGCACCCACTTCTGATTGATGCCGAAGACGACGAGCGAGATGACCATGCCGACCGCACCCATGAAGAACGCGGGGTGGAAGCCCCACTTCGGCTGGATGTAATCGGCCACCAGCGGCGCGAGCAGCGCACCGATGTTGATGCCCATGTAGAAGATCAGGTAGGCCTTGTCTTTGAGGTGGCTGCCTTCCCGGTAGAGGTTGCCCACCATCGACGAGACGTTCGGCTTGAAGAAGCCGTTGCCGATGACCAGGAACGTCAGGGCGAGGTAGCAGATGAACAGGTTGTCGGGAACGGCCAGTAATGCATGGCCGATCATGAACGACACGCCGCCGATCATGATGGCCTTGCGGAAGCCGGTCAGGCGATCCGCGATCAGGCCGCCGATGAGCGGCGTGAAGTAGATGAACATGTTGTACGTCGAGACCACCGACGCGGAACGGGCGTTGGAGAAGCCGAAGCCTTCGTTCGCGTCGCGCAGGTAGAGCGAGAGCATCGCCCCGACGGTGTAGAAGCTGTAGCGCTCCCACATCTCCGTCCCGAACAGCACGTACAGTCCACGAGGGTGTTTCTCAGTCGTCGTCGCCATGCAACCTCCGGATGTGCGGGCGCACGATACAAGAACTCTGCCGGACGCAGCCACATTGGATCGAATGTCGACCGTTCGTGACTCCGGCAGGACCGCTCGGGCCGTTACCGGCGACCACAGGCCGCTCCCCTGAGTACCGTCGCCGCATGAACGCGATCGCAGAGAAGCAGTGGTTCGGACATCCGCGCGGGCTGGCCACGCTCTTCTTCACCGAGATGTGGGAGCGCTTCAGCTACTACGGCATGCGCGCGCTGCTGATGCTGTACATGGTCGGCTCCGTCTCGCAGCCGGGCCTCGGCTTCGGGGAGCGCCGCGCGGCGACGATCTACGGCCTCTACACCATGGCCGTCTATCTGTCCGGAATCCCGGGCGGCTGGGTGGCGGACCGCCTGATCGGCCACTACCGCGCGGTGCTGATCGGCGGGATCGTCATCGCCGCCGGCCACTTCAGCATGGCCATCCCGGGGATGCCGTTCTTCTACCTCGGCCTCGGCCTGATCGTCATCGGCACCGGCCTCCTGAAGCCGAACGTCAGCTCGATGGTCGGCTCGCTCTATCGCCGCGACGACGCCCGCCGCGACGCCGGCTTCTCCATGTTCTACATGGGCATCAACCTCGGCGCCTTCATCGCGCCGCTCATCTGCGGCTGGCTCGGGCAGCAGTCGAGCTGGCACCTCGGCTTCGCCGCCGCCGGCTTCGGGATGATCGTCGGAATCATCCAATTCGTCGCCGGCCGGAAGTACCTGACGCCCGTTTCTCAGGACGAGGTGACACCGAATGTGGTCGCCGCCACCGGGGATGAGGCGCCGCAGGTCGAGGGACCGCCGAAGGCCGCGCCGCTCACCGGCTCGGACTGGGCGCGCATCGGCGCCATCGGCATCCTGACTCTCTTCGCGCTCCTCTTCTGGGCCGGATTCGAGCAGGCCGGCTCCAGCCTCACCCTCTTCGCCGATCGCGCCACCCGCCTGACCATCCTCGGCTTCACGTTCCCCTCGAGCTGGTTCCAGTCGGTGGAGCCGCTGTTCGTGATCCTCTTCTCGCCCGTCTTCGCGCTGCTCTGGCTCCGGCTCGCGCGCCGCAACGCGGAGCCCTCCAGCCCCGCCAAGTTCACCCTCGGCCTCTTCTTCCTCAGCCTCTCGTTCGCCCTCGTGATCCCCGCCGCACGGGCGTTCGAGGCGAGCGGCGGCCGCGTCAGCCCGCTCTGGCTGATCGGCCTCTACTTCCTGCAGATGGTCGGCGAGCTTTGCCTGAGCCCCGTCGGCCTGAGCATGGTCACGAAGCTCGCGCCGGCGCACCTGGTCGGACTGATGATGGGGGTCTGGTTCTTCGCCACCGCGATGGGCAACTACGTCGCCGGCTGGGTCGCCGGCTTCCTGCAGGACCGCCCGTTCACGGACGTCTTCCAGGCGGCGTTCGTCAACCTCGTGATCGCCACCGTCATCCTGGCGCTGCTGATCCGGCCGATCCGAAAGATGATGCGCGGCGTGAAGTGATCTAGAACGCCTTGAACTGCGCCTCTTCCACCGCGTCGGCGACGAACATGCGCGAGACGCCGGAGTCGCAGTAGGCCCAGTCGTGGCTGACGCCGGTGACCATCAGCGACTCGTCCGGACAGAGCTCGCCGAGGGCGGCGCCGAGGGTCTGGACGTCGGTGCGGTCGGTCGACTGGACGATGAACGTCGACTCGAACGGCAGCGGGATCACGGTGCCGAGGCGCTCCAGCGCATCGTGCAGCTCGGAGTAGTCGGCGCCCGGCGTGAGGCTGTGGCGCACGAGGAGGAAGTCGCGCATGGTGGTGAACTGCGCGCAGGCGACCAGCAGCCGCGACTCCGGTGCGAGCTGCGCCCGCAGGTAGCGGACCAGCGGCGCCGCGTGCCGCCCCTCGGGCAGGAACACCTGCCAGCTCTGGTCGAAGCTCGGCTCCGCGCCCAGCCGCCGCATCACATGCGACACTTCGACCGTGAGCTCGCCCTCATAGCAGATCTGGAACAGCCTCACCTCGCCCATCACACCCTCCCTGGCTGCCACGCGTTGTGCTGGTTGGTGAAATCTTAGCATGGAGCGCGCGGACGCGGTCTCGTACTACAAGGCGATCAGCAGGTACATCCTGCCGCACCTGCGCAACCGGCCGCTGTCGTTCCAGCGCTACGTCGACGCGATCCCGGGCGAGTACTTCTGGGAAAAGGACGCGCCGTCGTTCACGCCGGATTGGGTGAGGCGCTTCCCCGTCCCCCGCCGCGAGGGGCCGCCCATCGACTACATCGTGGTCAACGACGCGAAGACGCTGCTCTGGGTCGCCGGCGCGGGCGGCATCGAGCTCCATCCGTTCCTGCACGTCGTACCGCGCATCGACGTCGCCACGCACGTCGTCTTCGACCTCGATCCCGGCGAGGGGGCGGACATCCACGACGCGGCCCAGGTGGCGCTGCTGCTGCGCGACGCGCTGACGCTGGAGTGCTTCGCGAAAGTGTCCGGCGGCAAGGGGGTGCAGGTCTACGTGCCGCTCAACAGCGGCGCGACGCACGAGCTGACCGAGACGTTTGCCCGCGTCGTCGCGGACGAGATGGCGCGGCGCTATCCGAAGCTGGTCGTGTCGAAGATGTCGAAGACGCTGCGGCACCGGAAGGTGTTCATCGACTGGAGCCAGAACGCCGACTACAAGACCACCGTGGCCGTCTACTCGCTGCGGGCGAAGGGAACGGTCTCGATGCCGGTGACGTGGGAGGAGCTGGAGCGGGGAAAGCCGCTCGCGTTCACGCCGGAGGAGGCGGTGAAACGGCTGCGCAAGGTGGGCGATCTCTTCGCGCCGGTGTTGAAGGTGAAGCAGAAGTTGCCGGGGCAGGCGTCGGTTCCTCGGGGTTCCTCGGTTCCTCGGGGTTCCTCGGTTCCTCGGAGTTCCTCGGTTCCTCGGGGTTCCTCGGGGAGAGGCGATGAACCTGAACGCCCCCGAGGAACCCGAGGAACCGAGGAACTCCGAGGAACCCGAGGAACCCGAGGAACCAACGTCCTTCCCAAACCCGGCTCCCAGTCCGGTCGCCGCCTCTTTCTCGTCACGAACACCGAAACGGGCAACGAGCTCTGGATGGAAATGCACGGCCAGTTCAAACGCTGGATTCTCCGTCCCGACCGCGGCGGCGAGGGGCAGCTCATTGCGATGCCGGCGGGGCAGTTTCCGATCGATCCGGCGTATTACCGCGCGGAGGTGCCGAAGGCGTGGAAGGGGCGCGTCACGATTGCCGACAGCGGCGCGTACGAGGTGATCGAAGGGAGCTCCGAGCGCAAGCGGTTCGACCTCTGGTTCAGCGGGAAGGTGATGCAGGGAGCCTGGACGCTGGAGAAGATCGACGAGAGCGCGGCGCACCGCTCCTGGAGGCTCGTCCCGGTCTCAGGCTGACATCCGGTGACCGGTCGTGCGGAGGATCGCCCTCACGTCGACCGCGCCGCCGCGCAGGCACTCCGCGACGAGCGCGCGCAGCTCCTCGAACGCCACCGGCTTGTACAGCACCGCCGTCACCATCTCGCGATCGGCGGCGCTGATCTGCTGTTCGGAGAAGCCGGTGACGATGAACAGGCGCCGCGGACGGAACTCGGGACGGTCGCGGAGGAAGTCGAGCACTTCCCAGCCGCTGAGGCGCGGCATGTTCAGGTCCATGAGGGCGAGGTCGTACTTGCGGGTCTTCAGCGCGGCGATCGCGTCGCGCCCGCTCGAGACGACGTCGGTCTCGACGCCGACGCGGCCGGCCACCTGCGTGTAGAGATCGCGGATCGGTGCGTCGTCGTCCGCGACCAGCACGCGCCGCCCGGGAAAGTTGTCGCGGACAACCACCGGCTCCAGCGCGTGGGCGAACGCCGACGTCGACGGGAACCGCTCCGCCGGATCGCGCGAGAGGCCGCGGCGGATCACGCTCGCGAGCGCCGCCGGCACGTGCTCCGGCACCTCACGAGGGACGTCGGTGCAGGCGGCGAGCATGACCGCGGCCGGGCTGTCGCCGCGGAACGCCGGATGACCGGAGACGGCGTGATAGAGAATCGCGGCCAGAGAGAAGACGTCCGATGCGGCCGTCGCCGGCTTGCCGAGGATTTTCTCGGGGGCCGAGTATTGCCCGTACCGCGTCCGATCGGCGGCACCGGGCGGCACGACCCGCACCTCCTCGCCGTTCACGATGATGGCGCTCGGCCAGAGCTCCCCATGAACGGAGTTGAGTGACCTCGCCGCCTCCCGCACGATGCGCGCGGCTTCTTCCGGCGCGAGGCCGCCGGCCATCAGAACGGAAAGAGGCTCCTCCACGAGCCCGTCAGGGTGCAATCACAGCGCCGACGCCCAACTGCCTCAGCACCCAGGCGTAATCGTGTGCGTCCTCACGCAGCTTGTCGTAGCGTCCGCTGGCGCCGCCGTGCCCCGCCCCCATGTTCACCCGCAGCAGGAGCTCGTTGTCGTCGGTCTTCATCGCGCGCAGCCGCGCCACCCACTTCGCCGCCTCCCAGTAGCCGACCTGGCTGTCGTTCAGCGACGCCCGCACGAGCATGGCCGGATAGGCCTTCTTCTCCACGTTCCCGTACGGGTCGTAGCTCTTCATGTAGAAGTAGGCTTCGCGCTCGTTCGGATTGCCCCACTCGATGTACTCCTGCGTCGTCAGCGGGATGGTCGGGTCGAGCATGGTGTTGATCACGTCGACGAACGGCACGTACGCGACGGCGGCCTTGAAGAGCTCCGGCCGCATGTTCACCACGGCGCCGACGAGCAGTCCGCCCGCGCTGCCGCCGGTGATGGCCAGCTTCTCCTTCGAGGTATAGCCCTCGCGGATGAGGTGTTCGGCGACGGCGATGAAGTCGGTGAAGGTGTTCTTCTTCGACATCATCCTCCCCTGCTCGTGCCACTCCTTCCCCATCTCGCCGCCGCCGCGGATGTGCGCGAGCGCGTAGATCACGCCGCGGTCGATGAGGGAGAAGCGGTTCGAGCTGAAGCCGTCCTGCGTCGAGACGCCGTAGGAGCCGTACGCCTGGAGGTACAGCGGGTTGTTCTTCTTCGGCTGGATGTCTTTGCGGTAGACCATCGCCACCGGGATCCGCGCGCCATCCTGCGCGGTCACGAAGAAGCGCTCCACCGCGTATTTCTTCGGATCGAACCCGCCGAGGACTTCCGTCCGCTTCAGCAGGCGCTGCTTCCGGCCGTCGAGGTCGTACTCGAACACCGAGGAGGGGGTGATGAAGGACTGGTAGGTATAGCGGAACTTCGTCGTGACGAACTCCTCGTTTGGCGACGGCAGCAGCGCGTACGCCGCCTCGGGGAACTCGATGCGGTGCGAACGGTGGTCGTTCTCCCGCAGGTCGTAGACCTCCAGCTCGCTCAGGCCGCCCTCGCGCAGGCGCACGACGAGATGATTGGCAAGGAGGTCGATCGACTCGATGCGCACCCCCTTGCGGTAGGGGACGAGCTCGACCCATTTCTCGCGCGCGAAGTTGCGCACCGGCGCCGTGACCACGCGGTAGTTGATCCCCGCGTCGTTCGTCATGATGTAGAAGCGGTCGCCGCGATGGTCGGGGTAGTACTTGTGGTCGGTCTTGCGCGGCACCATCAGCACCGGCGCCACGTTGGGCTTTGCGGCGTCGATGAGGCGGGTCTCGTTCGTGGTCTTGCTGTCGGACGTGACGAAGATCCAGTCGCCGCTGCGCGAGCGATCGACGCCGAGGTCGTACAGCTCGTCCTTCTCTTCGACGAGCAGCGTGTGCTCGCTGCTGCCATAGACGTGGCGGAACAGCTTGTCGGTGCGCTTGGCGTCGTTCTCGGTGACGTAGAAGAGGGTGCGGTTGTCCTTCGCCCACTCCACCGCATCGACGCGGTCGGCGATGAGCGGACTGACCTTCCCGGTGCGCAGGTCCTTCACGAAGAGCTTGTACTGGCGGTAGCCGGTGTCGTCGATCGTGTAGGCGAGGAGGTTCCCGTCATCGGAGATCTCGAACGCGCTGACCGACATGTACTTCCTGCCGGCCGCGAGCTCGTTCACGTCGAGGAGGATCTGCTCGGCCGTCGTCTCGTTCTTCCGCCGCGCGTGGATCGGGTACTGCTGCCCTTCCACCGTGCGCGTGTAGTAGAGGTAGGCGCCCTTGCGATACGGCACCTGCACGTCGGTCTGCCGGATGCGCCCGAGCATTTCCTCGTAGAGCTTCTTCTGCAGCTCCTCGGTCGGCTTCATGACCGCGTCGGCGTACGCGTTCTCCGCCTCGAGATGCGCGATCACTTCCGGGTTCTTTTTGTCGCGCAGCCACCCGTACTCGTCGACGCGCTCGTCGCCGTGGATGGTGAACGTCTTCGGGACCGGCTTCGCAACGGGAGGGGTGGGAGTGTCGGCGGCGAAGAGGGTGGCGGCGGTGGTCATCAGGAGCGTCAGGAGTGGCTTATTCAATGGTTTCCCCTCGTCGCCGTGCGGCGGGACGGAATGAAGAAGTTCGAATTTCGAATGAAGAATGAAGAGCGAAAACGGTCCGCGGTCTCAATTCTTCATTCGAAATTCTTCATTCGAAATTCCTATCCCGCTGCCACCTTGGCCCAGGTGTCCTTCAGCGTTGCGGTGCGGTTGAAGACGAGCTTCTCAGCCGTCGAGTCGGGGTCGACGCAAAAGTAGCCGAGGCGCTCGAACTGATAGCGGGTGAGCGGGGCGGCGCCGGCGACGGAGGGCTCGAGCTTCGCGTCCGCCACCACCTCCAGCGACTTCGGGTTGAGATGCGCCATGAAGTCGCCGCCCTCCTCCGGATCCTCGGCCACGAAGAGGCGGTCGTAGAGCCGCACCTCGCAGTCGAGGGCGCGGGCGGCGGAGACCCAGTGCAGAGTCGCCTTCGGCCGGCGTCCGTCGGGCGCGTCGCCGCCGCGCGTGGCAGGGTCGTACGTCGCGCGCAGCTCGGTGACGTTCCCGGCGTCGTCCTTCACCACGCCAGTGCAGGTGATGAAGTAGGCGGAGCGGAGGCGCACCTCCCTTCCCGGCGCGAGGCGGAAGAACTTCTTCGGCGGCTCTTCCATGAAGTCGTCGCGCTCGATGTACAGCTCGCGCGAGAACGGCACCTTGCGCGTGCCGGCCGAGGCGTCTTCCGGGTTGTTCGGCGTGTCGAGCTCCTCCACCTGCTCCTCCGGATAGTTCTCGATTACCACCTTCAGCGGACGGAGCACGCCCATGACGCGCGGCGCGATCTTGTTCAGATCCTCGCGGACGCAGAACTCGAGCAGACCGACGTCGATGACGTTCTCCCGCTTCGCCACGCCGACCCGCTCCGCGAAGTTGCGGATCGAGGCGGGCGTGTAGCCGCGGCGGCGGAGCGCGGCGATGGTCGGCATGCGGGGGTCGTCCCAGCCGCGGACGATGCCGTCCTGCACGAGCCGCAGCAGCTTCCGCTTCGACATGACGGTGTAGTTGAGGTTCAGCCGCGCGAACTCGATCTGCCGCGGCCGCGCCGGCACCGGCAGCGTCTCCACCAGCCAGTCGTAGAGCGGACGGTGCGCCTCGAACTCCAGTGTGCAGAGCGAATGGGTGACGTGCTCGATGGCGTCCGACGGCGGATGGGCGAAGTCGTACATCGGATAGATGCACCACTTGCTGCCGGTGCGGTGGTGGTCTTCATGCCGGATGCGGTAGAGGACCGGGTCGCGCATGTTGATGTTCGGCGAAGCCATGTCGATCTTCGCCCGCAGCACGTGCGCGCCGTCCGGGAACTCGCCGGCGCGCATCCGGCGGAAGAGGTCGAGGTTCTCCTCGACGCTCCGGTTGCGGTACGGCGACTCCTTCCCCGCCTCGGTCAGCGTGCCGCGATACGCCCGCATCTCCTCGGCCGACAGCGACTCGACATACGCCTTCCCCTCCTGGATGAGGAGCTCGGCCCAGTCGTAGAGCTGGTCGAAGTAATCGGACGCGTGCAGCGGCTCGCCGCCGAACTCGTAGCCGAGCCAGTGCACGTCCTCGACGATCGCGCGCGCGTACTCCGCCTCTTCCTTCTCCGGGTTCGTGTCGTCGAAGCGGAGATTGCAGCGGCCGCCGTACTCGGCGGCGATGCCGAAGTTGAGGGCGATCGACTTCGCGTGGCCGATGTGCAGGTAGCCGTTCGGCTCGGGCGGAAAGCGGGTCACCACGGCCTGGTGTTTCCCGCCGCGGAGGTCTTCCTCCACGATCTCGCGGATGAAATCGAGCTGCCTCGGCGGGGCTTCGGTGGTCGTCATACAGGGTGGTTATATAACGAGCGCCGCGCCGGGCATTCCCGTCTCACCGCACCGAGCGCCGTTTCTTCACTCCCGCCCGATCGGTGGTGAGGCGCCCTCGTCCGCCGGTGGCGAGCGAGAAGTCACGCTCCATCTTTTCGCGCAGCCACTCGATCTTCGCGATCTCCGCCGCGGTCGGCTCGCTTCCCGGGTCGGTCACCAGCACGAAGAGGACGCGGAACGCACGCTGGCTGGTGGCCTGCGGCGGATTGCGCGGCCCCTGGACGGCGACGACCTGCGAGAGCTCCACGTCGCGCTTCGTCCCGGTGACCTCGATCCCATCGGTGGGGAAGTAGGCATCCGGCAGCTCCGGGTCCGTGCCCGCCAGGTAGAACCAGGAGGGGACTTCTTCCGGACCGGCGAGCCCCATCAGGTAGAGATCGGTCCAACTGTAGCCGTACTGCCGGCTGCTCGCGCGATAGCGATTCCCGCCGAGGCTCGTGAAGTAGCCGCCGCCCATCACCGATGACTCCCGCGGGCCGTACAGCGCGAACGCGGAACGGGTGTCGACGTACGCGGCCGGATGGTAGCTCGCCGGGCTGAGCGCATTGCTCTTCGTCGCGCCCTCGGCGAACTGCAGGGTGTACAGCCAGCGGTGACCGAACTCGTGCAGCATCAACACGGACGCCATCCGGTCGTCGGCGTTCTCGTCGAAGTCGAGCTGGTTCATGTGCATCAGGTTCGGCATCCGGGGCATCGTGCTGCCGCGCTCGGGGTCGGGCGGGTGGATGCCGTCGATCTGGGCGTTCCCCATCGTCGCGTACGCCGTGGCGTAGAGCACCAGGTCGGTGAAGAAGGTCTGGTAGATGGCCACCCCATCGATGCCGTCGTCGGTCAGGTTGTATGCCGCCTTGAGCTGGTCCCAGAGCGCGTACGGATCGAGGTTCGGCAGGACGAACGGCTCGAAGATCGGCAGCGGCCGCTCGGATCCGTCGCTGACGGCGGAGAGATCGACCTCGAAACGGCCGCGCGGCGCCGGCTCGAGCGTCACCGTGTGGGTCCCGACGTCGGTCGCGCGGGACGCGGTGCCGAGGAACGTGACGACGTTCAGCCGCTCGGTGCGTGTGGTGCGCGGCGCGCTCTGGAGGCCGAAGATCTCGACGGTGTTCCCCTCCACGCGACCGGTCACACCGTCCGGCGCCGCCTGGAAGGTATTGAACGCGGTCACCAGCGTTTCGGTGCGGTTCACGGTGATGGTGGCGAACTCGTTGCCGAGGATGAAGTGGTACTTCAGCGACTGATTGCCCTGGAGCTTCGAACGGTCGATCGCCGCGGCGAGCGTCATCCGGATCGAGAAGATCTCCGACTCCGCGATCCGCGAGACCTCGACGTGCGTCAGGTCGAGCATGTCCCGCAGCGGAGGCTCGGTCGGCGCCGCGGTGATTCCGGGAGCGATCGCCTGCGAGAACAGCACGCGCCGCGGCAGATCGCCGGCGCCGGTGCCGGCCGCGACGACCGGCGTTCCCCAGCGCATGTTCCGGAACGACTTGTAGGAGAACACGATCGAGCCGTCCTGGTGCAGCGCGGCCTGCACGTCGTAGCCGAACCACTGATGCGCCGCGCCGCGCCAGGTGACGATCAGCGAGGAGGGCGTACGGTCGACGTGCACGACCGGCAGCGGACGGAGCGACCGCGTGGTCTGCATCAACGGCGCGATGAGCGGCTGCGGCCGGAGCAGCGTCTCGAGCTCGCCGAAGCCGACGCCGGCGTCCGCCTTCGGCTCGTCGAACGTGATCCCCATGTACGCCGAGACGTAGACCCGCTGCACGCTGCGTCCGAACGCGGAGAAGGTGAAGCCGAGGTCGGCGGGGATGAAGCTGCCGACGAGCTGTCCGGCTGCCGCCGGCTCGACGTACTGCAGCGACTCGCGCGAGACGGCGTACCCGCCGGCGGTGCCGGGGCGGAAGGTGAGCGACTGCCCTTCCAGGTCGAACGGGCGGTATCCGGGCGCGACCTCTTCGTTCGCGGGGAGGTAGATCGCGCCGTTGATCAGCGCCGGGGCGGCGGCGGCGTTCGCCGCGACCCGCGCCTGCTCCCTGTCCCGCGGCCTCGCGTGCAGCGCCGCGAGGCGCCGGTCGTTCTCGGGACCGGTGACGCACTGCAAATCCGCACGGAGATCGGCGGCACTCGACATCAACCACGCTGCTGCGATGACGGCAGAGCTGATGCGCATGGGTTGTCCTCCGGGAGCGTAAAGTCTACGTCCGTCCGGCGCCGCGGGCGCCGCCGTAACAGTCTCGTGACCGTGACGCGCTACTCTTACCCCCTGTGACGCAGGTTTACGGCGACTACGAGGTCGAGTCTTTCCTCGGAAAGGGATCGATCGGGAAGGTCTACCTGGCCCGCCACCGCCGCATCGGCCGGCGCGTGGCGCTCAAGACCGTCCACCTCGAGCAGAAGTTCGAGGACGACGACGACCAGACCGAGTTCTACAAGCGTCTCCAGCGCGAGGCCGAGCTCTGCGGCTCGATGCAGCACCCGAACGTCGTGACGCTGTACGACGTCGGCTACGACGGCGACGTCGTGTCGTATCTCGCCACCGAGTACGTCGACGGCGAGTCGCTCCTGCAGCGCCTCCGCCGCACACGCCCGCTGCCGCTCGACGAGGCGCTCTCGCTCGCGGCCGACGTCCTGCGCGGCCTCGCGTACGCGCACTCGAAGGGCATCATCCACCGCGACGTCAAGCCGGCGAACATCCTCCTCACGACCGGCGGCCAGGCGAAGATCGCCGACTTCGGCGTCGCGCGCCCGCTGCACTCCAGCCTCACCGCGACGCGCTCGCTCGTCGGCACGCCGAACTACATGTCACCCGAGCAGGTGAAGACGGCCCCGGTGTCGCCCCGCTCCGACCTCTTCAGCGCCGGCGTGGTGATGTACGAGATGCTGACTGGCGTGAAGCCGTTCGCGGCGCCGGAGCTGAGCGGCATCCTCTATAACGTGGTGAACCTCGTGCCGCCGCGCGTCAACGTCACGAACCCGTCGGTCCCCGAGGCCATCGCACGGGTGGTCGCGAAGCTGCTGGAGAAGAAGCCGGAGGATCGCTACGCCGCGGCGGACGAGGCGCTCGCGGAGCTGGAGCTGGTGCGCGACGCGCGGGCGTCGATGCGGAAGTCGGGGGAGCTCGAGACGCTCGCGGTGTTGCAGGGGGACACGACCACTCCCCTCCCGACGCTCATCGAGCCGCGGCCGGTCCACCTCCTCCGCCGCCGCGTCCACCCGGCCCTCTTCTGGCTCGTCACGCTGCTCCTCACCGCCGCCCTCGGCGGCTCGGTCGTCGCGCTCCGGCGCGACATCGCCGCGCAGAAACCGGCCCCGCCGATGACCGCGGAGCAGTTGCAGGAGACGGCCGCCAAACGCCGCTCCCTCGAGGCGGCGCGCGCGCTGACCGCCGCGGGCAATCACGCGGAGGCGATCCGCGCGTACGACACCCACCTCGCGCGCTATCCCGAAAGCGTGGTGGCCCGGACCGAGCGCGAGGCCGCGCAGCAACAGCTCGACGCCGCCACGAAGCCGAAGTCCGAGATCACCCGCGTCGCCCGCAAGCCGCGCGCAGAAACGGTCGCCGAGAAGCCTCCCGAAGAGCCGAAGAAGCGCTCGCGGTGGCAGCGCCTCAAGACGTGGCTCGCCGAAGACCCCTCCAAGCCGAAAAAGAAGGAGTGAGGGTTCGGTTCCGTGAGGAACCGCATGTGTACCGCCTGGAACCGCGTGTGTACCGCCTGGAACCGCATGTGTTTCGCCGGGAACCGCATGTGTACAGCGAGGCGCCGCGTGTGTTCCGCCGGGAACCGCATTTCCCTCGAGGTACCGTGTGTGTCCCTCGAGGTACCGCATGTGTTTCTCCTGGTACCGCATGTGTTCCTCGAGGAACCACTAGTGCGCCACGAGGAACCACTAGTGCGCCGCGAGGGAACCGCATGTGTTCCTCGAGGAACCGCATGTGTTCCGCGAAGAACCACTAGTGCGCCACGAGGAACCACTAGTGCGCCACGAGGAACCACTAGTGCGCCGCGAGGTACCGCATGTGCGCCGGCAGGCACCACCTGCGATCGGTGAGGCATCGGGATCGCACGCCCCTCTCCATGCGCCGCCCCTACTTCGCCTGCAGCTCGCGCGCGAACTTCAGCATGGCCGGCCACGCCTCGGCGACGTTGGCGTTCTTCTCCTGCGGCACGGCGGCGAGCAGCGCCTTGTCGAAGGCGGTGAAGCGGGGGAAGCCTCGCTCGAGCATGTCGTAGCGGTTGATCTTCACGAGGCGGCGGAACGTGTCGCGGTCGTAGGTGTCGCGCGCCCAGAGCGAGAAGACCGACCAGGTCATGTACTCATTGAAGGTGTCGTAAGGCCTGGTGTAGCCGCCGCTCACCGCGGTGTCGTTCCAGAAGGCGACGTTGGCCATCGCCGCGTCGACCTCCTCGCGGTGGCGGTCGGAGACGGGGTTCACGAAGTTGTGATCGATCTCGGTGAAGATCATCCGCGCCACCTCCGCCGCGGCCAGGTCGCCCTTCCCGAAGACGTGCGGCGCGCCGACGAACATCAACGACTCCTTGTACTCCGCCGTCTCGCCCCGATGCGCGGTGTGCGAGAAGGCCACCAGCGGCGAGAAGATCACCTTGTAGGAGTCGTAACGCAGGCCGCCGCCGAAGCGCGACTCCAGCCAGTCGATCATCGCCTGCAGCGGCGCGACCTTCCGGAAGCCCTCGACGAGCGACGCGTAATACTCCCGGTGCGCCGCAAAGAAGCGGCGGAACCCGCTGACGCGCGCGAAGTCCTCCACCAGCTCCAGGTTCGCCGCGAAGACGTTGTCGGCCTGCCGCCAGTGATTGCGGTACGGCCCGCGCCGCACGAGCGCGTCGCCGTCGAACTCGAAGTAGGCGCCGTTCTCCCGGAAGCGGATGAAGCGGCCGAAGTCCTCGTCGGTGCGGAGGTTCAGCGCCGCGATCAGCGGATGGCCGGCGTACGCGCCGAAATGCGCCTGTACCTCCCCGTAATAGGCGGTCTCCTGGAAAATGCGGTTCTTCTGCTTCCCGTACGGCGTCAGCGAGACGATCACGTTCGCCAGCTCGTACGCCTCCGGAATCAGGAACTGCGCCGTCCCTTTGTTGCGAAGGACGTATTCCGGCGAGAACAGCGGATCGGGGAGCACGCCGGCGACGCGCGTCGGATAGGAGCGCCCCTGAAATTCGATGGTGAGGTCGTGCGCGTCGCCGAGCCGGACGTCGGTGCACCACGACGCGTCGCCGGAGAGAAAGCAGAACCGCTTGGTCTCGCCGGGGCTCACCTCCACGGTCGCCACGTCGAGTTTCCCGGAGGGATCGAGCGTCCAGGCGCCTTTGCGCAACTGCTCGCCGGTCTTCATGTCGAGCGTGTCGCTCTGCACCACGAATTTTGCGGACTGCGGTAGCGCAAGCGCGAGGACGAGCGCGGCGGCGGCGAGGGTGTTCATGCTGCTGTTTTACGTGGGCGAATGCGATTGGTTAGGCGTCGAGGTCGCACGCCACTTTCCTGCTTGCCCGTCGTGAAGCGGGCAGCTCGGCTGCCGGGCCGGAGCCGGGCCGCACCAGCTTCAGCGTGCAGCCCGCGTGTAGCAATTAAGCGTAGAGAAGCCGTCGTCCCTTGGGTTGTGGAACGGGTCGCCCAAGGTCGCGCGCTGTTTCCAGCCACAGTGCAATCGCCTGTTCTGCGTTGCCGAGCGCTTCGGCATGTGACGCCCCATGAGCCATGCAGCCTGGAAGTTCCGGTACGTCTGCGATGAATGCAGCGTCTTCATCGCTCCAGAAAATGATGATCTCGTACCTGTTTTCCACGTCAGCTCTCCCGAAGATGATGCCGGAGGATCACACCGCGGACCTGCTTCACCTGATACGGCTTGGCTTTGGCGCCGTCTCGCTGCAGGTTCACCTGCTCTTCGATACCAGACTTCACGAACATATGATGACTTCCGCGCGTGCGCTCTACGAACCCTAGCGCGAGCAGTAGCGAGCGCAGATCCTCGAACCGAACGTTAGCATCGCTTCTGCCATCAAGGATTTGTTCGAGTGTCTTCTCGTGCTTCGCCACCGGCAGCGCAGAGTAGCAGCTAAGTCGCGCCGCCCGAAACGCATTCGCTCGTCATGCCACACCACGGTGCCGCGGTTTCTAGACGGTGGCCACTCACCAAGTGGCCGGCCGTGTTGCTGTCTCTCGCTCTCGTCGTCGGCGTAACTCGGTCTCCCGTAACCGGATGAAGCGGCCGAAGTCGTCGGTGCGGAGGTTCAGCGCCACGTCGGCGGATGACCGGCGTACCCGCCGACGGTCTGCTGGAAATCCGGTCCTTCTGCTTCCCGTACGGCGTCAGTGAGACGATCACGTTCGCCCAGCTCGTTGCGCGACGTCGAGTTTCCCGGAGGGGTCGAGCGTCCAGGCGCCTTTGCGCAACTGCTCGCCGGTCCTCGTGTCAAGCGTGTCGCGCTGCTCCAGTCGCGCCCACACCCGGACCGCACAGGTTCGCCGTGGAACCGCAGGTGTTCCGTGAGGAACCGCATGTGCGCCGGTAGAACGCGCCTGAAATTCGATACCGACGTCGCGCACGAACGCGATTGGTTAGGCATCGAGATCGCACGCCACTTTTCCATGACCACACGCCGCCTGCTGTTCCTGCTTGCCGTCGTGACCATCCTTCTCGCCGACCCTCTCTCCGCCTCGTCCCGCCGCCGCGCGGTGCGCCACCCCGACCCGACGCCGATCACGCCGGAAGAGTGGCTGCAGACGTACGCGATCCCGTTCGCGACGACGGAGGCGCGCAGCGGCCTCGCCGATCTCGCGCCGCTCCGCACGCTCGTCGGTGACGCGCGCATCGTCTCCCTCGGCGAGGCGACGCACGGCTCGCGCGAGATGTTCACGATGAAGCACCGCATCCTCGAGTATCTGGTCGAGGAGATGGGCTTCACCGTCTTCGCCATCGAGGCGAACCTCCCCGAGGCGGACCGCGTCGACAACTACGTCCTGCACGGCATCGGCGACCCCGGCGCCGCGCTCACCGGCATGTATTTCTGGACGTGGGACACCGACGAAGTGCTGGACATGATCCACTGGATGCGGGAGTACAACCTCCGCCGAGGCGACAAACCGCCGGTGCGCTTCCGCGGCTTCGACGCGCAGTTCGCCCATTACGCGGTGCCGCAGGTGGAGGCGTACATCGCGCGGATCGATGCCTCGAGCTCCCCCTTCTTCGGCGCGCGGTACGCCTGCATCCGCGGCAAGAAACCCAGCGACTACCGCGTCCTGTCGGCCCAGATGCGCAACGCCTGCGTGGCGAGCCTCGTGGAGGCGAGGAACGCGCTCGAACAGCGGCGGGCTGACTACACCGCACGCTCCAGCGCCGAGGAGTTCGAGCGCCACCTGCGGTACGCCGACGTGGTCGTGCAGGCCGAGAACATCTGGTCGAACCGCGGGAGCCGCGACAGGTTCATGGCGCAGAACGTCGAGTACTTCGCCGACGTGGCGCATCCGGGCGAGAAAATCGTGCTGTGGGCGCACAACCGCCACGTCGCCACCGATGCGCCGTACTGGCAGGGGTCGTGGCTGCGCCTCCGGTTCGGCGATGACATGGTCATCTTCGGGTTCGTCTTCGATCGCGGCGGCTTCACGGCCATCGGCCTGTCCGGCCTCGGCCCGCAGCGGGTCGAGAGCTTCCCCAACGGCTGGGACGCCTTCTTCCGCAAGGCCGCCAGGCCGCTCTTCTTCCTCGACCTCCGGAACCCGCCGTCCGAGGCGGTGGACCGCTTCCTGAAAACGCCGAACACCACCTGGGCGATCGGATCGACCTGGTATGCCGATTACGCGGAGATGCGCTGGGAGGTGGCGCTGCAACGCGCGTTCGACGTCATCATCTATATCGAGGAGACGACCGCCTCGCGCCTGCGCTAGGAGCCTGCGCGGCAGAAATGAAGAGACGGATGCGAGCCGCGGGCGGTCAGCTGAGTCGAAGCAGTGAATAGCTGAAAGTCGCGATGGCTTGGGGCAGAAAGGTGTTCTGAGTCACGACGAACTCAAACACGCAACAC
>DASWNW010000057.1:0-35915 GCA_036399015.1 Thermoanaerobaculia bacterium
GTACTCCTCTGCGACTCTGAGACTTTGAGACTCTGCGACTCCCTACGGGCCCTCGTGCTTGTACGTCCCCTTCGTTTTCCCGTCGGAGCTCAGTACCTGCACGCGATCCTTGGCGATGTCGAACACGATCTGCTGCCCCGCCACGTTCCCCTTCGGATCGCTGATCGTGGCCGGCTTCCCGAAGACGTACATCATCTTCTTGTCGACGTGGTAGACCGCCTTGTCGCCGGTGCCTTTGCGGCCGGTGGTCGTCTCGGCCATGTTCACCGCGTTCTCCGCCTCCATCCGCTGCACCTTGCGCTGCTCGTCGAGGAAGAGGGTCGCCTTTTCGGACTTGAGGTTCCGGGTCTCGTCGACGATCGAGACCTTGCCGATCAGCTCCACCCGCCGGTCGTTGCGCCGGGCGATGAGCTGGTCGCTCGTCGACTGCATCGGCGTCTTCCTCCCCGCCTCGGTGGAGGTGTTGTAGAGGAGCGTGCGCACGTTGCCCTTGGCGGTGATGGAGTCGCCGGCCCCCTGCACCAGCATCTCCTGCGCGAGGATGGTGTTGTTCTCCTGCCACGCCCTCACGTTGCCGGTGAAGTGGGCGATCTTCTGCTGCTGGCGCATGATCAGCTCGTCGGCATTGACGAAGACCGGTTTCTGCGACGGGAAGAGATTCGTGCCGTCGGCCGTCGCGCCGCCCCCCTTCCCTTTCCCGACGAGCTGCGCGATGACCGAACCAGACGCGCGCGCCGTCTGCGCCCGAGGCGCGAACTCGATCTGCTTCGCCTTCAGCACCTGGCCATCCGTCGTAACGGTGGCCTGCCAGCCGGGATCGGTGGTGAGCACGATCCGGTCGCCGGTGATGTCGTAATTCGCCCGGAAAGCCGAGGCGGTGGTCTTCGCGTCGGCGTATTTGAAGGCGCCCTCGAGGTAGGCGTTGCGGGCGCGGCGCGTCCCCTGGTCGAACCAGACCGTCACGTGCTCGGCGTTGATCTGCCGCGTCTCCGGGCCGAACTCCTTCATCACCACCGCCCAGTCGGCCTTGATCTCGCTGACGGCCTTGTTCGCGAGCGCGATGCGGAACGTGCGGGCGCTGATGTCCCGCTTCGGCGGCCCGTCGAGGACCGCGCGGGCGATGTTCTCGGCCGCGATGGCGTTGATCGCGTTGATCTGCCCGTCCGGCCCCAGCTCCGTGTTGAACACGTCGCAGGTGATCTCCTTCCGTCCGCCGAAGTCGTCGCCGGGGACGGTGTTGGCCGCGGTAACGATGACCACCTTGCCGCGCCCCTCGAGGCCGACGAGCTGCTTCCGGTCCTGCGTGAAACGGCCGATCATGAAGTCGGAGCGGAGACTTTCCGGGCCGCGGTTCATCTGCACCTGCTGGTTGAACTCCACGGTGTTCACGGCGCGGCGGAAGATGCCCTCGTCGCCCGCGAGCGTCATCGGATCCTCGCCGGGATGCTGGGGAGCCATCACCGCGTCAACGCGCTTGTGCAGGCGCAACGTCTCGCCCGGAACATCGAGGTCGAGCGCCCCTGCCTTGCCGTTCCAGCGGTCGACCTTGAACTCGACCGGGATGTTGTTGGTGAGGCGCGTGCCGTCGTAGCGGATCTCGGCGGTCCGGATCTCGAGTCCGTCGCTGGAGGTGACGCGCACGCCCCCCTTCGCCTGCGCCTCTTTCGTCTGGCTGTTGAACTCCGCCTCGGGGCAGGCGATGACGTACGTCAGGCCGTTCTGACGGTAGAGCGTGAGCGTGACTCCTTCGAGCGTCGTCCAGCCCGATTCGAACGAGACCACGCGCGTGGCGACGATCTCGGACACGACCCTCCCGCCGATCGTCTGCACGTCGCGAAACGCGCGCCCCTCCGCGATCGCGGAGTCATTCGGCCGCTGGGTGGAGGTGACGGTGTCGCTCGGCTGCCGCGAGGTGCGGCCGCCCAGCCAGTTCCAGTTGGCGACGATGATTCCGACGAAGGCGAGGAAGGCGATCGGCAGCGCGATGCGGAGTACACGTACGGTGCGCTGCATGTTCTGGGGGACGTAACATCCTCAGCCATCAATTCGTTCCGTGGAGGCGTACGATTCCGTCATGCGTACCGTTGCCCTTCTCGCGGCGCTCCTCGTCGCCGCCAGCGCCACCCCGGACGACAGCCCGGAGGTGAAGGAGCTGCTGCGGCAGATCGCCGGAAAGGAGAACCGCCCCGCGGGCGAGGTCTTCCGGAACGTGCAGCTCCTTAAGGACGTGCCCGCCGCCCGCTTCCTCCGCATCATGGACACCGGCTACTCGAAGTCCCTCGGCGTCGGCTGCGAGCACTGCCACGTCGAGGAGCGCTGGGAAGCCGACGAGAAACGCCCCAAGCGGGCGACGCGCGAGATGATCAAGCTCGTCCGGGACATCAACGCCAGCCTGGCGGCGATGCAGGAGATCGACACGTCGGACGCGACCGTCAACTGCACCACCTGCCACCGCGGGTTCGTGAAGCCGGCGCTGCAGATGAAGTGACGCGGCGTGACGCCCCACCCGCCACCCTGCGACAATGGCTTTCATGGCCGACGTCACCTTCTCCAGCGTTGCGAAGCATTACGGCGACGTGCGCGTCATCGAGAACCTCGACCTCCACATCGACGACGGTGAGCTGATGGTGCTGGTCGGGCCGTCGGGCTGCGGAAAGTCGACGGCGCTCCGGATGATCGCGGGCCTCGAGGAGGTCACCTCCGGCTCGATCTCCATCGGCGGACGCCGGATCAACGACCTGCCGCCGCGCGATCGCGACATCGCCATGGTCTTCCAGAGCTACGCGCTCTATCCCCACATGTCGGTGCGCGAGAACCTCGAATTCGGGCTGAAGATGCGCAAGGTCAGCCGCGCGGAGATCGACCAGCGGGTGCAGAGCGCGGCGGAGATCCTCGACATCGCGCACCTCCTGCAGCGCAAACCGAAAGACCTCTCCGGCGGGCAGCGGCAGCGGGTGGCGGTCGGGCGGGCGATCGTGCGGCAGCCGTCGGTGTTCCTCTTCGACGAGCCGCTCTCGAACCTCGACGCGAAGCTGCGCGTGCAGACCCGAGGGGAGATCACCCGCCTCCAGCAGACCCTCGGCACCACCTCTGTCTACGTCACCCACGACCAGATCGAGGCGATGACGATGGGGCACCGCATCACCGTCATGCGCGAAGGAAAGATCCAGCAGGTCGGCACGCCGCGCGAAGTCTACGAAAGGCCGGCAAACGCGTTCGTCGCGCAGTTCATCGGCACGCCGCCGATGAACCTGGTCGGCATGACCATCGACGACGGCGCGTTGCGCGCGTCCTCGTTCTCGATCCCCCTGCGCGTGAGCCTCCCCCACGGCACGAAGGTCACCGCAGGCATCCGCCCCGAGCACCTGACGCACGGCGGCACGATCCAGGCGGTGGTGGACATCGTCGAGCCGATCGGTCACGAGTCGATCGTGTACGCCAGCGCCGGCGGCGAGAAGCTCGTGGCGATCTTCGCCCCTGAGGAGACGCCTCGCGTCGGAGAGACGATCGCGCTCGGTGTGGCGCCGGAGCGGGTGCACGTCTTCGACGAGAGCGGAGCCCGCGTCAGCCTTTGACGCTCCCCTGCATGACGCCGGCGATGTAGTAGCGCTGCAGGAGGATGAACACCGCCAGCACCGGCAGCACCGTCACCACCGAGCCGGCCATCATCAGCTCCACGTCCTGCACGTGCTCCCCCGAGAGGTTCGCCAGCGCGACCGGCAGCGTGTAGTGCGACTGATCAGAGAGGATGATCAGCGGCCACATGAAGTCGTTCCAGGTCGACATGAACATGAACGTCGCCAGCGTCGCCAGGATCGGCCGCGCCAGCGGCAGGACGACCGTCCAGTAGATCCGCCACTCGCTCGCGCCGTCGATGCGCGCCGCCTCGAGCAGCTCCTGCGGCACCGAGAGCATGAACTGGCGGATGAGGAAGATGCCGAACACCGTCACCATCGACGGGATGATCGCCCCCCAGTAGCTGTTGACCAGGCCGAGCGCCTTCATCAAAAGGAACAGCGGCAGCATGCCGACCTGCGGCGGGATCACGAGCGCGATCAACATCAGCCCGAAAATGCGCTGCCGGCCGCTGAAGCGCAGCTTCGCGAACGCGTACCCGGCCATCGAGCCGAAGAGCACCGAGAAGAACGTCACGGCGCTGGCGACGATCGCGCTACTGAGGAACGCGCGTCCGATGTTCAGCCGGACGAACAGCTCGCGATAGTGCTCCAGCGTCGGCTCCTGAGGGATGAGCCGCGGAGGGAACGTCGTCGCCTCCCCCGCCGTCATCAGCGAGGCGGAGGCCATCCAGAACAGCGGAAAGAGCGTGATCGCGCCGCCGGCGATGAGGACGGCGTGGAGCAGGATCCTGTTCATCGGTTGTCCTGCAGCTTCAGTTGGAGCAGCGTCGCGGCGCCGATCACCAGGAAGAGCACGAACGCCACCGCCGCCGCGTAGCCCATCTCCCAGAACTTGAAGCCCTGCTCGTACATCAGCATGACGATAGTGACGGTCCTGTTCAACGGGCCGCCGCGGGTCATGACGTACGGCTCGGCGAAGATCTGCAACTGCCCGATGGCCACGACGATGCCGACGAAGAGGAACGTCGGCGCGAGCATCGGCAGCGTCACGTGGCGGAACTGCCGCCACGCCCCCGCCCCGTCGAGACGCGCCGCCTCGTAGAGCTCCTCCGGGATCTGCTGCAGCCCGGCGATGAAGATGAGCATCGTGTAGCCGAAGCCCTTCCACACCGCCAACAGGATGATCGCGAACATCGCCAGGCGCGGGTTGCCGAGCCAGTCCGGCTGCGGCAGGCCTAGGAAGTCGAGGAAGCGGTTGAGCATCCCGAAGCGGGGGTGGTAGAGGTACTTGAAGACGATCGCCACCGCGACGAGCGTCGTGACGACCGGCGCGAAGTAGATCGTCCGGAAGAGCGGCTTGAACCGCGTCAGCTTGGCGTTGACGAGCAGCGCCGCCCCCAGCGACACCGCCACCGTCAGCGGCCCGCCCACCAGCGCGAAGTACATCGTGTTCGCGAACGCTGTCCAGAAGATGCCGCTGGTGAGGAGGTCGCCGTAGTTGCGCAGCCCGACGAAGCGGAGGTTCCGGGCGTCGCCGATGGTGTAGAGGTCGAAGTCGGTGAGGCTGAGCGCCAGACCGGCGACCACCGGCACGAAGAAGAAGACGATCAGCAGTACGAGCGCCGGTGCGAGGAACAGCAGCGCCGCCCGCCCCTCGGTATTCATCGCCCGTCCCTCGAGACGATCCAGCGCCGCTTCTCGAGCAGCTCGTCGGCCCGCGCGTCGAGGCGCCGGAGAGCCGCGTCGACCGGCACCGTCCCCCGCGCCGCCGCTTCACCCCGGTCGTAGATGGCCGTGGCGATCTGCTCCCACTCCGGCACCTGCGGCAGCGGCGCCACCGACTCGAGCTGCGTGCGGAACGCCGGGAAGCTCGGCTCCGCGTTCAGCGTCGGCGACTGCCACGCGCTGCGCCGCGCCGGCAGGTCGCCGGTGAGCTCGAAGAACTTCACCTGTTGCGCCGGCTCGGAAAGGAACTCGATCAGCTTGCGCGCGGCGGGCTTGTTCTTCGACGACCGGAAGACCACCAGGCTCGCGCCACCTGCCATGGAGATGCCGCGCGGTCTCCCCGGCGCGGCCGGCATCGGCGCGGTCGACCATTTGTCCTGCAACTCCGCGGGCAGACGCCGGCGGAACTCGCCGACGTTCCAGGGGCCGGTGATGTACATCGTGAACTCGCCCTGCGCGAACGATTGATAGAGGTTGGCGATCTGCGCGTTGCTCGTGGCCGGCGCGTAGCCGTTCTTGTAGAGCGAGATGTAGAAGAGGAACGCCTCGCTCCACGGCTTCTGGCGGAACGCTCCGCGCGTGCCGTCCGGCGTCAGGATGCCGGAGCCGTTCGAGAGGCCGAGGATCACCGGCGGGTCCCATTCGTTCGTCGGCATCAGCAGCGGATAGTGCGCGAGCTTGCGCGACACGATCTTCTGCATCGCGTCCGTCCACTCCCCCCACGTCCGAGGTCCGTTCGGATAGCCGACTTGCGCGAGGATGTCTCTGCGGTAGAAGAGCACCCGTGTGTCGACGTACCAGGGGACGCCGTGCAGCACGCCGCCGACCACGTTCGTGGCCCAGATCCCCGGGAAGTAGTCGCGTTGGTCGATGACCTTCGACTGCGCGACGAACGGCCCCAGGTCGTCGAGCGCGCGCATCGCGGCGAACTCCGGCACCCAGGTGTTCCCCATCTGCGCGACGTCGGGCGAGGAGTCGCCGACGACGGCGGTGACCAGCTTTTCATGCGCGGCGCTCCAGGGGATCTGCTGGATGACGACCTTGATCCCCGGATTGCGCCGCTCGAACTCCGGGATCATCTCCGCGACGACTTCCCCTTCGCGTCCCAGGCCCCAGAACTCGAGACGGTCCGTCCGGTGGTCGCGCGCGCAGGAAAGGAGCAGCAGGAGCGCGGCAGCCGCGACGCGGCGCGTGCCGCGCGCACGCCTCATCTCCCCTCCAGCCAGCCGCCGGTGAAGCCGGCCCGCTTCAGCCCGCGGACGACGTGAGGGTTCTTCTTCATCGTCTCCCACACCAGACCGCTGCGGTGGTTCTCGATCATCGCCACGATGGGGCCCTGGTCGATGCCGAGGTAGTCGGTGTCGAACCAGCCGACTCCCGGGACGACCTCGCCGTGCTGCGTCTTTGCGGGGACGGTCAGCGTCTCGTTGAACGCGTCGATGAAGCCGTACCTGCGGTAGGCGTGCGCGCCGAAACGCGACATCATCTCCGCCGCCGCCGGGATCGCGATCTCCGGCGCGAAGGCGATCGACGAAACCGCGGCCGTCGGCGCGATCGTGCCGTCGTCGCGGATCTCCCCCTCCGCCGCGCCGCGCGCGTGGTAGGTCTTGAATTCGCGGCGCCTGCCGTCGATCGTCAGCTCGCCGTCCAGCGGGCCGTCACACGCGGTGAGGCCCCACATGTTCTCGCCGTAGCCGCGGAACTCCGACGGGTTGTCGATCGCATACGCACGCTGCGCGAGCGTCGCGCGCCGCGAGTTCTCGAAGTAGTCGATGCCGCGCCCCCGCATGTACGGATCGCGGATGCCGCGAAAGTCGATCCAGACGTGCGAGTACTGGTGCCCGAAAAGAGGCGCGAAGTTCAGGTGCTCCTGCCCGTAAAACGTTCCCCAGCGGTACGTCTTCGTGTACGCCGCCCACGCCGACGGATCGATCGGATGGGTCGGCGAGCCGATGGCCAGGATGTACAGCAGCATCGCCTCGTTGTAGCCGGTGTAGTCCCAGTCGTGGAGCCCCTGCTCGGGCGTCCAGCCCATGCTCACGAGCGGCGCGCGCTCGTGGAAGAACGTCCACTCCGCTCGCCGGTACAGCTCCTCGGCCGCCTCGCGGATGGCGCGTTCCGTTTCGTTGTCGCGATCGAAGTAGGACTGGCAGAACAGCGCCCCGGCCAGCATGAGCGTCGTGTCGACGGTCGACAGCTCCACCGTCTCGAAGCGCGCGCCGCTCTCCATGTCGAGGAAGTGGTAGTAGAAGCCGCGGTAACCGCTCATGCCCCGCGCCGCATCCCCCGACTTCGCGTCGAGAAAGAAGCGGAGCGTGGTCAGCACCCGTTCGGCTGCCTGCTCGCGCGTCACCCAGCCGCGCTCGGCGCCGATCCCGTAGGCGGTGAGGCCGAAGCCGACCGACGCGATGCTGGAAAAGGACTTCGTCGGCCAGCGGTCGGGCACCAGCCCGTTGCGCGGATTGGCCGTGTCCCAGAACCAATGGAACGTGTCCCGCTCGATTTTGTCGATGAGCTGCGCCTGCGACAACGTTTCGGGCGCCGCGTCGCGCACCGGCGGCCGCACCGCGGTGCAACCCGGCAGCGTGAGCAGGAGAAACACCGAAACCAGTCGCAGCATCGTCGGTTCCCTTCCGGTCCCCTCTCGCGTGGAGAGGGGACCGACGCAGGATGCAATGGAACGTCAGAAGCCGACGCGGATGCCGAACTGGAGCCGGCGCTGCGAGCCGGAGATGATGTTGTTCGGCTTGCCCTCGTTCGGGTTGTTCACGCCCCACTCGTCGAAGCCGGTCACCCGCTCTTCGTTGAACGCGTTGAAGACTTCGGCGCTGACGCCGAGGCGGTACGCGCCGCGGAAGGAGAAGTCCTTGTCCAGGCGGAAGTCGACCGTGGTGTAGCTCGGCCCCTCACTGCCGCGCGGGACGTAGCAGTTCCTGTCGCCGCAGAAGCCGTTCGGATAGTCGTGCACGCGGAAGCGGTCGCCGGAGCTGTACTGCATCAGGGTGCTGAGGCGTGTCTCCCACGGCAGCCCGACGATGCCGCTGGCGACGATGCGGTGCTCCATCGTGCCGGGGGTGCCGTAGCGGGCGTAGTCGGCGATGCGCTGGCGGTCGAAGTTGTAGAGATCCGTGTTGCCGATCTGCTCCGCGTCCGACCAGGTGTACGCGAGGTTGAAGCCGAACCGGCCGGCGAAGGGACGGTCGAGCGTCAGGTAGACCGCGTCGTACCACGTCCGGACGTCGTCGTCGGCCGCGAGCACGTTGCTGTACGCCGGGTCGACCTCACCGCCGACGCCGTTCGCGAAGACGAAGCCGACGCCGTTGTAGCTGCGGACGCTCGCCCAGGTGAGCGAGGCCACCATGTTGGCGATGCTCTGGCGCACGCCGAGGTTCCACTGGTTCGAGTAGGGCACGCCGAGGTCGTTCGGGATGAGGTAGATCTCCGGCTTGCCGGTGATGCCCTGCGCCTGCAGGTCGCGCAGCCCGGCGGCGGTCAGGTACTTCGGATCCCACTTGACGGTCGGGAAGCCGAAGACCGTGTCGTTGCCGGTCTCGGAGAAGTAGAAGTCGCCGACGAAGTGCTGCAGGCGGAACGACTCGTCGAGCGTGAGGTTGAAGAGCTGGCGGTCGTAGTAGCGGCCGGCGCCGCCGAAGACGACGGTGCGGTCGTTGCCGCTGATGTCGTACGAGAAACCGAGGCGCGGCTGGAACATGTCCGTCTTCGGCTCGCGGTCGTTGCCGTCCGAGAAGAAGCGGGCCGGGAAGTTGTCAGCCAGGCGGGCGCGCACGTCCGCCGGCGTCACGTAGTCCGTGTTGATCATGTCGGACTCGTAGTCCCAGCGCAGGCCGAGGTTGAGCGTCAGGCGGTCGGAGACCGACCAGTCGTCCTGCGCGTAGATGCCGTACTGCGTGTTCTCCGCCGACATGTCGGGATCGCCGAAGCCGAAGCGCGCCTTGTACGGGATCGTGGCGCTCATGCCTTCGCGGAAGAAGTAGCGGGGGTTCTCCTCGAAGTACTTCGTGACGGTGTAGTCGAGGAAGTCGACGTTGCCGCCGACCTTGAGGTTGTGGTGTCCCGGGCCGAGGGTCAGGTTCGAGAAGCTGACGTCGTCGCGGAACGAGAGGCGCTCCTGGCCGATCTCCTGTTCGGTGTCGCGGCCGCCGATGCGGAGCACGGTGCCGCCGCCGAGGTTCTCATACACGCGCCCGATGGAGCTGGAGTCGAGCGGCTCCGGGTTCCAGTCGAACGCCTGCATGCTGATCGAGAGCTCGTTGAGCCAGGTGTTGGCCGTGTACATGTGGCGCAGGTTCGTGCCCCACACGTCGTTGCGCACGTTCTCGGCCGACTCGCGCGAGGTCGAGCCGCCGAAGCTGCGGATGTCGGTCTCCTTGCGGAAGTTGCCGCTCCAGTCGATGAACTGGCTGGAGGTCGGCTGGAAGCTCAGCTTCCCGAAGGCGAGGTCGGAGCGGAACGGCGAGACGTATGTGCCGGTGTGGGCCTGGAGCTGCTGGCGCAGCGTCGGGTTGCTCTCCCAGCCGGTCGAGAGCGAGACCGTCTCTTCACGGTCCTGGTCGTTCGCCTCGTACGAGACGAAGTAGTGCATGCGGTCGGGGATGATCGCGCCGCCGAGGCTCACGCCGTACTGCGCGCGCTCGTACTCCGGGCGGGCGTGGGTGAAGGGGTTCTCGGCCACGAGGCCCTTGTCCTGGAAGAGGTAGAAGGCGTCGCCGCCGAGCTCGTTCGTGCCCGACTTCGTGACGGCGGTGATGATGGCGCTGGAGGCCTTCTGGTACTCGGCGCTGAAGTTCTGGGTGATGACGCGGAACTCCTGCACGGCGTTCTGCGGGAAGGGGTTGCCGCGGCTGGCGTCCTGCCCCACGACGCCGCCCTGGATGACGTCGTTCTTGAAGCTGACGCCGTCGATGAAGACGTTGATCGCCGACGAGCCCTGCGCGCCGGCGCGCACTTCCTTGCGCAGCTCGTCGGTGCCCAGCAGCACGCCGGGAGCGAGCGCGGCGAAGTTGAGGAAGTTGCGGTCGTTCTGCGGCAGGTTCTCGATCTGGTGCGTGGTGACGTTCGTGGCGACCTCGGAGGTCTCCATCTCCACCGGCACCGTTCCGACGACCGTCACCTCTTCGCTGAGCACCGTGTCGGGGCGCAGGCGGAAGTCGACTTCGATGGTCTGGCCGACGAGCAGCGTCAGGTCGCGCGACGTGCCGCGGTAGGCGGGCGCGACGACTTCGATGCGATACGCACCGGGCGTCAGGCCGCTCATGAGGAACGAGCCGTCCGTGCCGGCTACGGCGGTGTGGCGGTAGCCGGTTCCGACGGCGGTGGCCGTCACCTCGGCGGTCGGAAACGCGTTCCCGCTCTCGTCCATCACTCTCCCGCGGAGCGTGGCGGTGGTGGTTTGTGCGACCGCGACCGCGGTCATCGAAAGACACAACAGCAGAATCAACAACGACAGCCCTGGCTTGCGAATCATCGAGTCTCCTCCTTACCTGCTGAACGGCGAAGCTTCTGCGTCGGCATTTCGCGGTGCGCCTCGGGCGCGCCGCACGATTCACGGACGACGAGCGTCGTCGGAACGATGTCCTGTCTGGTGGTGTCGTCGCTCCGGTCGAGCAACGCCACGAGGTATTCGACCGCCCGCCGCCCCATCTCCGCGATGTCGACGCGGACGGTGGTGAGCTGCGGCGTGACGTAGCGCGCGGTCGGGATGTCGTCGAAGCCGGCCAGCGTCATCTGCGCCGGGATCGCGACGCCCGCCTCGCGCAGCGCGCGCAGGGCTCCGATGGCCATCGCGTCGTTCGCGGCGAAGAGGGCGGTCGGGCGGGGCTTCATCGCCAGCACCTCCCCCGCCGCGCGGTATCCCGACTCCTCGGTGAAGTCGCCGGCGAGCTCGATCGCCACCCGCTTCGGCGCGGGGGCGGCCTCGATGGCCGCCGCATAGCCGCGACGCCGCTCGGCCGCGTCGGCGTTGCGCTCGGGGCCGTTCACGAACGCGATGCGGCGATGGCCGAGCGCGATGAGGTGCTCGGTCATACTGCGGGCGCCGGAGTAGTTGTCGATGCGGATGGTGGGGCGGGAGCTGGTCGCGGAGTTGAGCAGCACCGCCGGGGTGTCGGCCGTGAGCGCGCGCGAGAGGCGCCCCAGCTCGACGTCGGGCGACATCACGATGAGGCCGTCCACCCGGCCGCGCAGCGCGCGCAGCACGCTGGCCATCTCCGTCGCGTCGGCGTGCGAGCTGGAGACGAGGACGTGATATCCCCGCGCCCGCGCCGCCACGTCGATGCCCCGGATGACCTCGGAGAAGAACTCGCCGTGCACTTCGGGCAGCAGGACGCCGAGGGTGTGGCTGCGGCGGATGCTGAGACTGCGCGCGGCCGCGTGCGGCACGTAGCGGAGCGCGCGGGCGGCCGCCTGGACGCGGCGCGAGGTGTCGTCGTGCACGGGACCGACGCCGTTGAGCGTGCGGGAAACGGTGGCCACCGAGACGCCGGCGCGGGCCGCCACGTCGCGAATCGTCGCTCCGCTCGGCGGCTTCGCCGAGGTGCTCTCCTGGATTGCGCGGCGGGTGATTGCCATTCGGGTGTAACCGTTTACATCGGTGGCGGTACACTACCCCCGCCACCGGCTCCTGTCAACGAGCGGCAACCGACCTTATGCACAAGAACGACGACCTCTTTCCGGATGATTTTCTCTGGGGCGCCGCCACCTCGGCCTATCAGATCGAAGGCTCTCCCCTCGCCGACGGCGCGGGACCGAGCATCTGGCACCGCTTCGTCCGCACGCCCGGGCGCGTGCACAACGGCGAGACCGGCGACGTCGCCTGCGACCACTACAACCGCTACCGCGACGACGTGGTTCTGATGAAGGAGCTCGGGCTCACCACCTACCGCTTCAGCATCTCCTGGTCGCGCATCCTCCCCGACGGCACCGGCCGCGTGAACGCCGCCGGCGTCGACTTCTACAGCCGTCTCGTCGACGAGCTGCTCGCCGCCGGCATCAAGCCGAATGCGACGCTCTATCACTGGGACCTGCCCGCGGCGCTCGACGACCGCGGCGGCTGGCTGAATCGCGACGTGGCGGACTGGTTCGCCGAATACGGCGAGGTGATGTTCCGCGCGCTCGACGACCGCGTCACGATGTGGGCGACGCTCAACGAGCCGTGGGTCGTCACCGACGGCGGCTATCTGCACGGTCCGCTCGCGCCGGGGCATCGCAGCGTCTGGGAGACGCCGCGGGCGATGCACAACCTGCTGCGCTCGCACGCGAAGGCAGTCCAGGCGTATCGCGCCACGGGACGCAATCAGATCGGCATCGTGGTGAACCTCGAGCCGAAGTATCCCGCCACGGACTCCGCCGAGGACGCCGCCGCGGTGGTCCGCGCCGACGCGTACATGAACCGGCAGTACCTCGATCCCGTCTTCCTCGGCTCGTACCCGCAGGAGCTCATCGACGGCTACGGCGAGGCGTGGCCCGACTTCCCCTCCTCCGACCTCGACGAGATCCGCACGCCGATCGACTTCCTCGGCATCAACTATTACAAGCGCGGCATCACCCGCCACGACGACTCGGTCCTCATCGAGCGCGCCACCCGCGTCGACAACCCGCGCGCGACCGTGACCGAGACCGGCTGGGAAGTTTTCGCGGAAGGACTGACCGCCACCCTCACCTGGGCCCGCGACCGCTACGGCGACCTGCCGATCTACATCACCGAAAACGGCGCCGCCTTCTACGATCCCCCCGTCGCCTTCAACGGCCGCGTCGAGGACCCGCTCCGCGTCGACTACCTCCGCGACCACATCCGCGCCGTCCGCGCGGCGATGGCCGCGGGAGTGAACGTGCGCGGCTACTACGTCTGGTCGCTCCTCGACAACTTCGAGTGGGCCCTCGGCTACGCAAAACGCTTCGGCATCATCCACGTTGACTACGAGACGCTCCAGCGCACGCCGAAGTCGAGCGCGCGGTATTACGCCGAAGTGATCAAGGCGCGGCGGGCGTTGTAGGCGCGGCGCGCATCACGAATCCGCGCGGCGGCTTCGCGTCGCCGCTCACGGTGGCCACGCCGTCGCGGATCGTCACGTTCAGCGTGCCGTAGGCCGTGCGCAGGCCGCGGAGCACGGCGCCGTTGCCGCCGGTCCATTCGAGCGGGACGCCGGCGCCGATGACGAGGGCGCCGTTTTCCTCGTACGCGAACATGTCGAGGACCGACCGGATGAAGTCCGATCCGACCCAGGTGTGCGGCATGTCGCCGATGAACCGTGGGGTGCGCGGCTCGCGGAACACGACTTCGGCCCAGTGGTTCCACGCCGCCGGACGGATGTGGCCGAGGAAGAAGCGGACCAGCTCGTGGGCCCGCTCGCGGTGGCCGAGGCGGATGAGCGAGCCGACGGTGCGCCACTCGTACGGTGTATAGCCCTCCCACCGGTTTCCGGTGACGCGCTGCATCGCCTCGGCGTAGTAGCGCTCGAACGTCGCCTCCAGCGCCGCGGGATTCAGCCGCTCCCGCTCGTCTCCCGGAGAGAGCGCGACGGTGGTCGAGGTGGCGTCGAAGTCCCCCAGCTCCACCGAGCCCGGGATGTAGGCGATGCCGTGCCGCGCGCGCGCCGCCTCGATCGACGCGTGCAGGTCGCCGCGGAACGCTTCCGCGAGCGCCGCGTAATCGGTCTGCTTCCCCAGCACGCCGGCGAGGAACGCGGCGTCCTGCAGGCCGCGGAGGACAAAGAAGTCGTCCCAGTACGAATGCATCGGCTTCGCCGAGTAGCCTTCGTGGCTGATCGACTCCGGCACGAGGCCGTAGAACGGGAGCTTCTCCGGCTGCCGGTACTCCGGCGTCTTCCGCTGCGCCGTCAGCGACTGGATGTACGCCACCGCCTTCTCGACGTGTGGCCAGAGGCGCTCCACGAGTGCGCGGTCGCCGGTCATCCGGTAGTACTCGGCGATGAGGAACGGGAGCTGCCCGTGGCTGTCGTGCTCCGGCACCGGATCGGCGCCTCGCGCGTCGACGCAGCAGGGCACCTTCCCGTCCGGAAACTGGAACGGCGCATACCACTCGACGAACGGCTTGACCGCGTCGGCGTACCCGAGCCGGAGCAGCGCGTCGGAGGTGAGCGAGCCGTCGCGGCTCCAGGAGCGGTCGTACGACCGCGAGCCGGGCTGGATCGCCGGGCCGTCCTGGTTGATGAGGATGTAGGCGACGTTGCTCTTCACGGCGCGCGCGATGGCCTCCCCTTCCGCGCCGTGCAGCTCGAGCGTGAAGCGGCCGAGCCGTTCCGACCAGGCCCGCTCGGCATCCTCGAGCGAGGTTTCCGCGGTGATGAGGTCGACGACGTCGCTGGCGATGTAGACGTCCCGCGAGCCGTTCGCCGGAATCGTGAGGTCGTAACGCAGCGCGCCGGAGGCCGCGCCGAACTCGTCGCGCACCGCCGTTTCCGCCGGCAGCGCGTTGCGCAGCAGCAACTCGGTGATGTCACCGGAGGCGAACGTCGTCGCGCCGAAGGCGGTGGGGCGGGTGACGGCGGCGATGCGGAGGTGCTCCGCCCGCACGACGCCTCGTTCGTACGACAACTCGTGAATCGGACTGACGCCGCCGGGCACGTTGAGGAACTGCCACGACGGGTTCACCTGGAACGGCCGCACGGCGAGGAACAGCGTCACGTCACGCGCGAACGCCGCCGGGTTCGTGACGCGGTACCGCGCGAAGAGCTTCTTCGCGTGCGCCCAGGCCGTGACGGTGAGGCCGGCGTCAGCGGTCCGCCACTCCACGCTCGGAATCGGCAGCACGCCGCCGGCGAGCGACTGCGTGATCCGCGCGTCCTCCCACGTCACGAGGCGTCCGTCGACGAAGAGGAACGGCTCGAGCGACGCCGACGAGCGGTCGAGCTCCAGCGTGCCGTCCTCGTTCAGCAGCGCCTCCCGCTCGTCGTGCAGGTCGCCGACGACCGTCCAGTACGACTGCTCGTCGCGCAGGTAGCGGGGATACAGCCCCCGCCGCTCCCCTGCCGCGACGCGTGCGAAAAAGGCGTTGCGCGACGACCCGAACGCGAGCGGCTCGAACGTCACCCCCCGCACCGCGAACGGCCGCGGCCCGCGCAGCATCCGCAGCCGCAGGAAACGGGCGTCGCTGTCGGGCAGGAAGAGCGGATCGCGGCCGCCGCGGCTCCCGCGCACGCGCGCCACCGTCTCCCATTCACTCCCGTCATCGGAGACGTCGACGTCGTAGTCGGTGGCGTGCGACTGCCAGTCGATGGTCAAGCCGCCGAATTCGTGCGGCCTCCCGAAGTCGAGCGTCAGCGTCTCGGCGCGGTTCGTCTTCGCCCGCCAGCCACCTTGCGGCGGCGGTGGGTTGGGCGGGCGCGCGGACCGTGCTTCGAGCGCCAGATCGTCGATCCACACCGTGCCCTTCCCGCCGCTGCTGGCGGTGATCACCAGCTCGAGCCCCGAGATCTCCGTCAGCGGTGCGCCGCCGGAGGGACCCCATGCAAACTCGAGATGCCGTTTGAGGACGCGCTGCTTCTGCCATTCGCGCGGGAAGGTGATGTTGCGGCGGTTCTGCCACCAGACGCTCTCTCCGCTCGGATCGAGCAGCTTGAACTCGAGCGTGTTCGGCGGCGCCTCGCCGCGCATGCGAAAGGTGAACTGATAGTCGGCCGGCAGTTGGAGGCGAAGCGGCTTCCGCGCGATCGCATACCCGGCGCCGCCGCGAAAATCGAAGTCGAGCCGCATGGCTCCGTCCTCGGCGCTGATGCGCAGCTCGACCCCGTCGGACGGCGCGGCGATCCAGTCGCTGACATCCGAAAAGTCGTCGAGTACCTCCGCGTGCAGCGAGACCGCCGCCGCGAGCAGGAGTGCGACGAGTGCGCGTCGCATGACCTACGACCGCCGAGCGTCGACGACGTTCAGCCGCGCGGCGTGATACCGGTCGGGCTCCACGGTCACGAGCAGATCCACGCGATGCGTGAGGACCGGCGCGAGCTGCTTCACGCTCGGCCAGAGCACCGCCACGCCGCGGCCGGTGGCGTCTTCCAGCGACAGCTCGCAGCAATCCTCGGCGAACGTGCGGGTGGCGGTCACGGTGACGCCTCGGAGGGCGAAGAGCGGCTGCAGGTTGCCGGCGCCGAAGGGCTGCAGCATCTCGTGCGCGGCGACGAACTCCTGGTCGATGTCGGCGAGCGTCAGCTCCGCGTCGACGTGCGCCTCGCGGCGGAAGACCGCCTCGTCGAAGCGGGCGAAGCGCTCGTGGAGGCGCGAGCGCAGCGCGGGGAGATTGCGCAGCGGGAGCGAGAAACCGCAGGCGAACTCGTGGCCGCCGAAGTGGGTGAAGAGATCCGAGACCGCCTCGAGCTCCGAATGGAGGTCGACGGTGGAGATGCTGCGGGCGGAGCCGACGCACTGCTCCCCCTCGATCGTCATCACCAGTGCCGGCCGGTGGCAGCGCTGCGCGATGCGTCCCGCGGTGAGGCCGAGGACGCCCCGATGCCAGTTCTCCCCCGCCAGGACGAGCACCCGCTCGCCGCCGGCGATGAGCGCCTCGGCGCACCCGCGCACCTGCAGCTCGATCTGCTGCCGCTCGGCGTTCATCCGGTCGAGCTCCGCGCAGATTTCCCACGCCGCCTCCTCGTCGGTGGCGGCGAAAAGGTCGATGGCGGTATTGGCCGAGGCGAGGCGTCCGGCGGCGTTGATGCGAGGTCCGATCTTGAAGCCCACATCTACAGCTCGTAGAGGCCGTCCCGCCAGCCCGAGACGCTTCAGCAGCGCCCGGAGGCCCGGGTTCCGGACGTCGGCCAGACCGGCCAATCCGAGGGAGGTGATGGTGCGGTTCTCGCCCACCAGCGGTGCCACGTCGGCCACGGTGCCGATCGCGGCGATCTTCAGCAGCGACTCGACCGACACCTTCCGTCCGTTGCGGCGAATCAGCTCGCAGCAGAGCTTGAACGCGACCCCGACGCCCGCCAGCTCCTTGAACGGATACTCGCAGCCCGGCTGCTTCGGGTTCAGCACCGCCGCCGCCTCGGGGAGCGTGCCGGGCGGGAGGTGGTGGTCGGTGATGATGACGTCGATGCCGCGCTCGATGGCGTGGCGCACCGGCTCGATGCTCGTGATGCCGCAATCCACTGTAATGACGAGCCTTACGTTGCGCTCCGTGAGGACGCGCTCGAGCACTTCCATCTTCAGGCCGTAGCCGTCGACGAGGCGGTGCGGGACGACGAAACCGGCGTCCGCGCCGAGGGAGCGCAGCACGCTCTGGAGCATTACGATCGAGGTGACGCCGTCGACGTCGTAGTCGCCGTAGATGACGATGCCCTCCCCGTCCCGCACCGCGCGCGCGATCCGCTCGCAGGCGTGGTCCATGCCGTGGATCGTGGAGGGGTCGTGGAGATCGCCGATCGCCGGCGCGACGAAGCGGCGGAAGGAGTCCTCATCCGACACGCCCCGCCGGATGAGCAGCGACCGCAGCGTGGCGTTGGCCACCGGGATGCGCAGGTTGTCCGGAGGGGCGGGAGTGAGGGTCCAGAGGTCGTGAATCACTGGTCCGAGGGTAACGCAGTTTGGATTGAAGCGGGTTCCTCGGGGTTCCTCGGAGAGTTCCTCGGGGTTCCTCGGGGCGTTCGTCGCTTGAATCGCCGAGGAACTCCGAGGAACCCGAGGAACTCCGAGGAACGTTGTCTTACTTCACCGCCGTCCGCAGCTCCTGCAGATGCACCGCCTTCACCTTCAGTCCCGTGAGAATGGGATCGGTGAACGACAGGGCCGGCAAGCCGTACGCCGTGCGGGCGGCCTGGAGCGCCGCGCGCAGTTCGTCAAAGTGCACGCGGCGGACGAGCGTGGTGGTGGTCAGGGTGGGGTCGGTGAAGACCGCGGCGGCCAGTCCGGCCGTGGCGCGGTAGGCATTCACCGCCGTGCGCAGCTCGTTGATGTGTGTCCGCTTGATCCGCACGGCGGGCGTCACCGGGTCGTCGGTGAAGACGACGGTGGTGGCGGTGTCGGACGGGCTCGGGGATGACTTGCCGCCGCCGTTCGCCACGGCGCGCACGACGTAGAGATAGGTCGTGCCGGCGGTGCGTGCGCCATCCGTGAAGCTGGTGTTGTTGCTCGTCCCCGCGACCTCGAAGGGGCCGCCGTTGGAGCGGCGGGAGATCTCGTACGAGACGGCGTTCGGGACCGCGGGCCAGGTCACCAGCACCGACGTCGCGCTCGCGGCGGTGGCGACGATCGAGGCGGGCGGATTGACGGGCGGCGCGTTGACGGTCTGGGTCAGCGCGGCCGAGGTGCTGGAGCGGCTGCCGCCGGTGCCCTCGTAGAAGGCGCGGATCGAGTGCGTCCCTGCCGGGAGCGCGGACGTCGTCAGCGTGGCCACGCCCGCGGCAACCTTGGCCGTGCCGAGGACCGCGTTGCCGTTGCGGAAGAGCATCGTGCCCGCTCCCGCCGGCGAGACGGTGGCGGTGAACGTCACCGCGTTCCCCTGCTCGGACGGATTGAGCGAAGAGGCGAGCGTGGTCGTGGTGGGCGTGCCGCCGATGGTGATGGCGCCGGAGACGAGCTTCAGCTTCCGGTCGTACGCGCTCTCGACGATCGTCCCTTGCTGGTTGGAGAGGGCGGTGAGCGTGAGATGAAACGTCAGCGCGACCTTCGTGCCGTCGGCGAGACCGGGGGCGAGCGTGACCAGCAGCGACCCGATCCGATCGCCGGGCGCGGTCGCGCCGAGGGTGAACGGGATCGCGGCGGCGTTCATGGAGAAGGAGCCGATGTAGGCCGCCGAGTCGGCGCCGTCGACGATCCGCTCGTAGAGCGGCTCGATGTTCTGCAGCACCCCCGCCGGCTCGAAGTCGACGGAGGTAACGGCGCTGGCCGGCGAGGCCGTGACCTTGAAGGCAATGGCCTGGATGCGCTTGTCGGCGCTGAGGTTCACGCCGAGCGGCGTGGAGCTGCTGTCGCGGATCGAGACTGGAACGGTGACCGCGCCGCCCGCCTCGGCGTGGATGCTGCCGGCGGTGATGACGTCCTGCGCGAGGAGCGGGGCCGCCAGGAGGAGCGCGGCGAGCGACGAGAGGATACGTGACATGAATGAGGTCCGCTTCACGGCTGCAGCTCCGTACCGCTGCCGAATTCGTGGTCGATGAGCCGGAACAGGTCTTCGATACCAGCCCGGTTGTCGGCGTTGGCGTCACACGAGGGAGAGATGCCCGGAACGCCGCCGAGGAGATAGTCGGTCACGGCGTCGACGTCGTCGGAGGTGACGAGCTCGTCGCCGTCCACGTCGCCGCGCATTTCGCTGGAGAGGCCGAGGAGGGCCACGTGGGCGCCGTTGGCCGCGCTCACGAGCAGATCGTTCCGGCCGTCACCGGTGCCGTCCGCGATCTGAAGCCGCGTGACGCTCAACGCGGTGAGGGTTTCGGCGAGCGGATCGGGACAGGGACCCGTCAAGGGCAGGACCACCAGCCGGCCGGAGCGGGCGGCGATCAGCCGGGTCTCGCCCGCGATCTCTCCGAACACCGCCACCTGCGAGTTGGTGTTGCTGCAGGAGTACTCGGACGTGAGCGCGGCGCCTTTGAATACGGTGAGACCGTAGTAGTGCGACGTGGCCACCACGGTACCGCCACCGGCAGCGGTGGCGTCGATGTCGAAGAGGTTCCAGAGCGTGGCGGAGCCGAGCGTCGCCCAGCTGTTCGTGTCGTAGACGGTGAGATTGTCGTAGTACGACGCGGTGACGAGCTCCAGGTCGGAGTCGCCGTCCAGGTCCGCCACGGCGGCATCCATGAGGTCCGAGGTGAGCTGCAGGCTCTTCTGCACGAAGTTCGAGGCGCCGTTGAGGATCAGGAGCTTGCTGTCGTCGGTGCCGACGATCAGCTCGTCGAGCGCGTCCCCGTCGATGTTCGCCACCGTGAGCGTGGAGAGCAGGCTGACCGCGCCGGTGTTGCTCGTGAACTCCCGAGCCCCGGTGGCGCCGTCCCAGCTCACCAGCGCCATCGGGTACTGGTAGACGATGGCCACGATCTCGAGGGCGGGGTCGGCGTCGGCCTGCGCGATGGCGAGGTTCTCGATGTAGCCGTAGTAGCCCGGCTCTGTGACGTGGATGGTGGACTTCAGGGTATTGGTCGCGGCGTCGAAGATTTCGATCTTCCCGCGGCCGGTTTCCGCGCTCCGCGTGGAGATGACGTTCTCTGACCGGCCGTCTCCGTCGAGGTCGCCCGCGGCGATGCGGAACGGCCCCTGCGAATCGATCGACTGCCACTCGAGCGTGTTGGTGGCCTTGTCGACGACCGCGACGGCGCTGTCGGAGGAGGAAAAGATCGCCGCCACCTCGCGGCCGGAGTCGCCGTCGAGATTCGCCACGACGAGCGAGTTGACGCTGTAGCCGTAGCCGGGCATCTCGATCGCCCAGAGCTCGACCCCGTCGGAGGGGCGGTAGCCGCCGACGAGCAGTCCGCGCGCGGCAACGATCTCGTTCGCCCCATCGCCGTCACCATCCTCGACGGAGAGGGCGTAGTAGTTGTTTCCCGGCCCCGGCCAGCTGACCGTGCCGAAGGTGTCGCCGCTGAGGACGGTCATGGTGCCGCCCGAATAGAAGACGATCTCCTCCTTTGCGTCGGCGTCCACGTTCCCCGTGTCCCAGTTGTAACCGAACCCGCCGACATATCCCCACTTCTGCACCTCGGCGGCCGCGTCCAGCACACTGGCCGTGGAGCCGTTCACGACGATCTCCGGCAAGCTATTGCCGTCGACGTCGGCGATGCGGACGGTCGAGCCGCCGTAACCGGTCGCCGTCCACTGGATCTCCAGCGTCTCGGCGTCGTACACCCAGGTCGCGTTGTTCTCGTAACTGGTGACGACGATCTCCCGCGCGCCGTCGCCGTCGACGTTCCCCAGCGCGACGTCGGCAGCGATGCCCGGCAGGGTGATGGCGACGACGGGGCCGCCGAGCCCGCGCGGATCGAAGATCATCAGCTGGTTCTGGTAGACGACGGCGAGCTCGAGACCGCCATCGCGGTCGCGGTCACCGACGACCATGGCCTGGCAGCCGACCGGAGCGCCCTTCCACTCCACGGCGTAGGCGCCGCCATCGCGCCGGCCGAGGGAGAGCGGGCCGCTCCCTTCGCACAACACGAGCTCGTTCCCGCCGTCGCCGTCGAGATCGGCGGCCACACCATGGTGCGGCGCGTAGAACGCCGTGCCGTGACGGAAGACGGGGATCATCCGCAGCGCGTCGTCCGCGCACGCAGGAACCGCTAAGGCAAGGCACACCGCGAGGGTGGCCATTGAACGCAAATTGTGCACGAGAAGCTCCCGGACCGAACGGGCTCCAGCCGCCAAGATAACATGCCGGGCGCGCGGCCCCTAAGGCGCCGGAGGAGCGCCGCCGGCGAGCTCGTAATGGATGAGGAGGAACAGGTCGTCGACGCCGATGCGCTCGTCCCCGTTGGCGTCGGCCGAGGGAGAGCTGCCAAGCCCGGCGCCGAACAGGTAGTCGGCCGTGGCGTCGAGGTCGCCGGTAGTCACCGTGCCGTCGCCATCGACGTCGCCGCGCGGCTCGGTGGCAAGGCCGAGCAGCGCCACCTGGAGGCTGGTGTAGCCCATCGTGATGAGCTCGTTGCGGCCGTCCCCTGTCGCGTCGGACGCCTCCAGCCCGTAAATGCTGCTGCTGCCGATGGTGCGCACGAGCGGCGTGGGACACGAGTCCGCGCCGGCTGGATAGACCCGGATCGCGCCACCGCTGGCGTTGACATCGCGGACCAGGATGTACTGTTCGCCGCCGAGCGCCGCGATCCCGGCGTATGCGGACGAGCCGCCACTGCAGGACCAGGCCGCGGTCAGCGCGCCGCCGCGATAGACGCGTACGTTGTACGAGGAGACCCCCGCCACGATGCCGCCGTCCGCCGCCGTTGCCGCCACCCACTGCAGGTTGGGGAACGGCTGCTGGCCGAGCACACTCCACGTCGCCGTCTCGTAGACGTAGAGATCGTGCGCTGCCGCGACCACCACCTCGTCCTTCAGGTCTCCGTTGAGGTCAGCGAGCTGGAGGTCACGCGCGCCGCCGTTGATCGCGACCGACTTCTGGATGATGTTCGTCGCCCCGTCGAGTACGGACAGCCCGCTGATCGTCGTGATGACGATTTCGTCCACGGGGTCGCCGTCGACGTTGGCGACGACCGCCTCGCGCACGAGCGGAGCGCTGCTCTTGAACTCGAGCAGTTTCGTCCCCGCATCCCACGTGATGAGGTAAGAGCCTGCGGCGCCGACGATCTCCAGCGCCGGGTCGGCGTCGACCTGCCCGATGCCGAAAACGCGGACCTCCGAGAAGGAGGGCACGCCGGCGTTCGACAGCTCCCCTTCGGACAGACCGCTTGCCGGATCGAAGATCTGCACGAGAGGATCGCCGGGCGCCGCCGCACCGGCGGCGACGACGTACTCCAGCGTCCCATCCCCGTCGAGGTCGCCCGACGCGAAGGTGTACGGGCTCTGGGACTGGTGTGAGGTGTAGTCGATCGTCCCCGACGCGGCATCGCACACCGCCAATGGCGCCGAGTCGTAATCGTAGACCGCCCCCGCCCAGATCAACTCCGGCGACGGATCGTCGTCGACGTTCGCCACGGCCATGCGCCGCGCCACGCCGGCGTAGCCGGTGGGGATCGACCACCTCACCGAGCCGTCGACCGGGTTTCGCCCCTCGACGTGGTAGTGCGCCGTGATGATGTCGGTCGTCCCGTCGCCGTCCCCATCGGCCACGAGCAGGCCGTCGAGGTAGTAGGGGGTGTACGGCATCGTCTCGGTCACGAACGTGTCGGCGTGCAGGATCTTGATCGCTCCCGACCGGAAGACGATCTCCAGCTTGGCGTCGCCGTCCGTGTTTCCGAGCGTCCAGGGGCCGCCGAAGCCGCCGAGGTAGCCCCACTTCTCCGTCTGCGCCACCGCGTCGAGCACGAACGCCGTCGAACCGTTGACCACCACCTCGGGGCGGCTGTCGCCGTCCACGTCCCCGATCCGTACCCGTCCTCCGCCATAGCCGGTCGCGTCCCACTGCAGGGCGAGCGTCCGGCCGTCGTAGACCCACGTGCCGGCACTGCCGACGACCACGATCTCCAGGGCCGCGTCGTCGTCGACGTTCGCCATGGCCACATCCGTGGGCTCACCCGGCAGCGAGATCGTCGTCCCCCCGCCGAGCGACCGGGTGTCGAAGATCGACAGCGTGCCGGCGGGAGAGGTCGCGACGACTTCGACGCTGCCGTCACCATTCCGGTCACCGGCCGCGACGGCATTACAGCCGCAGCTCGGCCCGTACCAGATCGGGTGGTACGCGCCCTGGCGCAGGCTCACCGCGAACGGCGAAAGGCCGCTGCAGGTGATCATGTCCAATCGGCCGTCGCCGTCGACGTCCGCGGTGCTGACCGCCGCCCCGTAGTAGTCGGCATGCGCCAGCGTTCCATGCCGGAACAGCGGCACCAGCCGGACATCCTCCGCCGCCGGGAGCGGGAGCGCGAGCGCGGCGCAGAAACCGGCAGCGAAGAGACGAATGAGATTGTTCAGGGGAGGCTCCGTTACTTCTCGAACACTCCCATGCGCCGAAACTTCCGGTAGCGCTCCTCGAGCAGTTGCGCCGGCTGCAGTTTCGTCAGCTCGCCGAGCGCGCGCTCGAGCGGCGCGGCCAGCAGCTCGGCCGCCGCGAGCGGGTCGCTGTGGGCGCCGCCGGGCGGCTCGGGGACGATCTCGTCGATGATCGCCATCCGCTTGAGGTCCTGGGCTGTGATCTTCATCGCCGCCGCCGCCTCGGGCGCGGCCGCGGAGCTTTTCCAGAGGATCGCGGCACAGCCTTCGGGCGAGATGACCGAGTAGACGGCATGTTCGAGCATCAGCACGCGGTCGCCGACGCCGAGGGCCAGGGCGCCGCCGCTGCCCCCCTCGCCGATCACCGAGACGATCACCGGCACCTGCAGCGCCGCCATCTCCCTGAGGTTGACCGCGATCGCCTCCGCCTGCCCCCGCTCCTCGGCGCCCATGCCGGGGTACGCGCCCTGCGTGTCGATGAAGCTGAGGACCGGGAGGCGGAACTTCTCGGCGAGCTTCATCACCCGCAGGGCCTTGCGGAAGCCCTCCGGGCGCGGCTGGCCGAAGTTGCGGATGACCTTCTCCTTCGTGTTGCGCCCCTTCTGGTGGCCGACCACGCAGACGGCGGTGCCGCGGAAGCGGCCGAAGCCGGATACGACGGCGGGGTCGTCGGCGAATTTGCGGTCGCCGGCGATCTCGGCCCACTCCTCGATGAGCATGGAGATGAAGTCGAGGGTGTAGGGGCGCTGCGGGTGGCGCGCCACGAGGGTCTTCTGCCAGGGGGTCAGGTTCGAATAGATTTCAGAGGAGACTTTGGTAAGCTTCTGCTGGAGGTCGGCGAGCTCGACTTGTCTCGCCGGCTCGGCTTCCATCGCAGAGAGCTCCTCGATTCGACGCCGGATTCTGACGATCGGCTCCTCGAATTGCGTCGGGTCGGCGGTCATGTGGCCGTGACCCTAACAAACTAATGTCCATGCTGGCAACTGAAGAGACCCCCCGGTCATCCCTGCTCGAAACGCACGCGCACAACGAGCGGATGCGGCACGTCCCGGGCATCCCCTGGATCGTGCAGAAGCTCGAGGGCGACGTCCGCCACAAGGTCGAAAAGCTCTGGCTCCCCTACTCGGACCTCCCTGCCAGCGACCCCCGTCACCCGGCGCTCGAGGCGGCGTTCCGCGCGCTCTGCAAGTCGCTTGATCGCGTCGCCGACATCGCCCGGCGACACCGGCACCACCCCCACCCGCCCAACGACCTCGGCAGCAGGATCGGCTGGGGCATCAGCCAGGCCGTGACCGCCCTCCATTCCGCCGACCAGGACACCTTCGGCCGCCGCTTTCCCTTCCAGACGTTCGAGCGCTCCAACGCCGAGCCGCTTTGGGCGGCGGTCCTGTCCGTCCTCCAGCGCCTCCAGCGCCTGATCGAGCTGGTCCGCGAGATCGACCCCGAGATCGACGAGCGGATCTACGAGGGGCTGGTGAAGCTCGAGACCCCGCTGCGGCGGGAGCCGATGGCCTGAGGGGGCGGTGAGATTGCGCTTGATGACCGTGCCGGGCTACACCGGCTCCGGACCAGGCCACTGGCAGTCGATCTGGGAGCGGGACGACCGCTCGATGCAGCGCGTCGAACAGCGGGACTGGAACCGGCCGGACGTCGTGGAGTGGCCCGCCTCGATCGAGCGCGCCGTGCAAAGCGCGGAACAGCCGGTGGTCCTCCTGGCGCACAGTTGCGGCGTGACGGCGGTCGCGCTGTGGGCGCGGGAGTACCGGACGCCCATCGCGGGCGCGTTCCTCGTCGCACCAGCCGACCCGGCCAGTGCCGCCGCGGACGAGCGGGTCCAGTCATTCGGACCGGTTCCACTGGTGCCGCTGCCGTTCCGCGCGCTGGTGATCGCGAGCGATGACGACCCGTACTGCTCGATCACCCGCGCCGGCGAGTACGCCGCGGCGTGGGGCGCGGCGCTCGTCACCGTCGAGGGTGCAGGGCACATCAACACGGCGTCCGGTCACGGACCGTGGCCCGAGGGCAAGGCGCTGCTCGACGCATTCTGCGCAACGCTGCGGTAGTGGCGCTATCCTGAAAGAAAGGATCAGCACATGAGCCTGCGGGAAATCATCCACTCCGACCCCGAGATTCTCGGAGGAACACCCGTCTTCGTCGGAACGCGCGTGCCTGTGCGGATTCTCCTCGATTACTTGGAGGGCGGAGATCCGTTGGAGGAGTTTCTCGACAACTATCCCAGCGTGTCGCGCGAACAAGCCGTCGCGTTTCTGGAAGAAGCAGGCAAGGCTGCATTGGCCCAGATCGCGTGAGACGCGTCCTGTTCGACGAGAACATGCCGCGGAAACTGCGGCGCGATCTACCAGCGTTCTCCATTCGTACCGCTCAGGAAGAGGGGTGGTCGGCTTTCAGGAACGGCGAGTTGCTCGCGCGCGCGGCCGTCCAGTTCGACGTATTTGTCACGATCGACCAGCGCATGCGGTACCAGCAGAACATGACGCGGTTCAACATCGGAGTGGTGGTGATCGAAGTGCCAGACACCCGGATCGTTCACTTACGTGCGTTACTTTCCGAACTGCACGACGCAATCGCGAGCGTCGCCCCTGGTGAAGTGATCCTCGTCAAAGCCGACCGCACTTCACGCTGACGCTCCTGATCGGCGACCCCTTTAAATCGACCCCTTCGCTAACAAAGTCGAGTGGTAGACCTCCAGCGTCCGTGCGGCGATGCCGTCCCAGTCCCATTGCGCGGCGCGGGCGCGGGCGAGGTTGTACTCCCCCATCACCGGGAGATCGGCGCGGCGCTGGATGGCGCTTCGCATTGTCTCGAGGAGGCCGCCGGGCTCGTAGAGGAACGCGCCGCGCTCGTCGAGCATCTGGCCGAAGCGGCCGATGCGGGGGGCGATGCAGGGGCGGGCGAACGACATCGCGAGCACCGCGGCACCCGAGGTGAGGCTGCGGCGGTACGGGAGGACGACGGCGTCGCACGTGTTCATGTAGAGCTGGACCTCGTCGTCGGCGATCGCCCGCGGCACGACGGTCACGCTCCTCCCGGCGCGCCGCTGCAGCCAGCGGAGGAGCCGCCGTTCGGGGACGGTGCCGGCGATGAGGAGCCGCGCGCCCTCCAGTTGCTGGAACGCGTCCACCAGCTCCGTCACCCCTTTGTACCTCCGGATCCAGCCGAGAAACAGGAAGACGAATTCGCGTTCGCCGACGCCGAGGAGGCGCCGCGCCTCGGCGCGACCGACCCGGTTCTCATACCAGCCGATGTAATGGCCGTGCGGGATGGTGACGGCGTTCGCCGCCGGAGGGAGCACTCCGTCGCAATGGGTGATGACGGCGTCGGCGCGCTTCAGCAGGAAACGGGTGATGGCCCTGCCGAGGAGGACGAAACGGCCGCTGTGATCGCGGAGGTCGTGCACCGGCCAGACGATTCGGATGCCGGGTCGCTCGCCGCGCGGACCGCGCCGGATGCACCGGTCAGCCCCCGCGTCGAACTCCCGCTCTACCACCTCCGCCCCACGCCCGCGCGCGCATACGAGCGTCAGAGGATGTTGATCGGGTCGACGTCGATCGCCACCTCGACCCCCTTCCATTTGCGTGGCAGCAGCACCGCCTCGACGGCGCGGCGGAGGGCGGTCCGCTGCGGGGAGCGCAGCAGGATCTGGAAACGCCATACCCCCTTGATGCGCGCGAGCGGCGCCGGCGCCGGCCCCTGGATGCGCGTGCCCACGAGCGGCTCCACCGCCTCCTCCAGCATCCGCCCCGACTCGCGCGAGGCCTGCTCGACGTCGGTCAGGTTCTCGCCTCGAAAGAGGATGGCGATCATCGAGGTCACGGGCGGGTAGTGAAAGGTCCGGCGGAACTGGATCTCCGCCTCGTAGAACGACTCGTAGTCGTGACGGAGGGCGTGCTGGATCGCGTAGTGATTCGGAAACGCGGTCTGGATCATCACCGTCCCGCGCAACTCTCCCCGTCCGGAGCGCCCCGCGACCTGGGTGAGCAGGTAGAACGTCTTCTCGGCGGAGCGAAAGTCGGGGTAGCCGAGGATCGAGTCGGCGTTGAGCACGCCGGTGAGGGTGACGTTCGGGAAGTGATGCCCCTTGCTGAGCATCTGCGTGCCGATGAGCGCGCGCGTCTCGCCGCGCCGGAACCGCTCCAGGATGGCGACGAGCGACCCCTTCTTGCGCGTCGAGTCGCGGTCGAGCACGTCGACCGCCACGTCGGGAAAGTCGCGGCGAAACCGCTCTTCGACCTTCTCGGTGCCGAAGCCGATGGGCTGCAGCACCTCTCCCTGACAGAGCGGGCACCTGGCCGGGATCGGCTTGTGCAGCCCGCAGTAGTGGCAGATGAGCTGGTTGACCTTGCGGTGGACGGTGAGGGTGACGCTGCAGTCGCGGCAGCGGAACTCGTGGCCGCACTCCCGGCAGAGCAGGTAGGGCGCGTAGCCGCGCCGGTTCATCAGGATGATGGCCTGCTCGCCGGCGTCGAACGTCGCGCGCAGCACCTCCCGGAGCCGGCCGCTGAAGATGACGAAGCCTTTGTCTTCCTTCTCCGCCCGCTCTTTGCGCAAGTCAACCAGTTCTACCTCCGGCAGCGGGCGCGCCTCGACGCGGCTCTTCATCTGGAGGAGCGTGTACTTGCCTCGCGCGGCGTTCTCGCGCGACTCGAGCGACGGCGTGGCGGAGCCGAGGATCACCGGGATCTTCCGGTTCGCGGCGCGGACGACGGCCAGGTCGCGGGCGTTGTAGCGCGGCGTCTCTTCCTGCTTGTAGGCGCTGTCCCCCTCCTCGTCCACGACGATGAGGCCGAGGCGCTGGAAGGGCGTGAAGAGTGCGGAGCGGGGGCCGATGGCCACGTCCACTTCGCCGCGCCGCGCGCGCCACCACTGGTCGAAGCGCTCGCTCGCGGAGAGGTTGCTGTGCAGGATCGCAATGCGGTCGCCGAAGCGCTCCTTGAGACGCGCGGCGAAGACCGGCGTGAGCGAGATCTCCGGCACGAGCAGCAACGCCTGCTCTCCCCGCTTCACCACTTCCCTCATCAGCTCGACGTACACCTCGGTCTTCCCGGAGCCGGTGACGCCCTGCAGCAGGAACGGCGCAAAGTCGCCGAGGCCGCCCTTGACGGCGTCGATCGCGGCGACCTGTTCGGCGGAGTAGCGGATCTCCCCCGCCGCCGCGGCGTCGAGTCCGGCGAGGAAGGCGTCGAGGGTGTGGCGCCGGGGGCGGCGCTCGATGCGCACCACCTGCTTTTTCGCCAGCGCGGAGAGGACCGCCGCGCCGAAGCCGCCGTGCTCGAGCGCCCGCACGGAGAGCTCCCCGCCGCGCGCCTGCAGCAGCTCGACCGCCGCCTGCTGCTTCGCGGTGAGGCCGCCGGGATCGCTCTCCAGGACGACGAAGCGGTCGTAGCGCACCCCTTCCGCGTCGCGAAAGCGTTCGCTGACCGCGATCACGCCGGCGCCGCGGAGGCGCTCGACCGCGCCGCGCGAGACTTTCAGCTCTTCGTAGATCGTGCTGAGCGGCAGCGGGCGCTTCGCCAGCTCGGCGAGCAGCGGCAGGTCGCCGTCGAGCACCTGCTTCTGCCCTCGGGCCCGCTCGATGTCATCCGTGGAGGCGGTGAGCGTCGCCTCCCGCCGTCCGCGCGAGGCCATGTTCGCCGGGAGCGCGACGCGGAGCATCTCGCCGAGCGGCGCGAGGTAGTACTCGGCGGCCCAGCGGCAGAGATCGATGATCTCGGGGATCAGCGCCGGCTCGTCGTCGTCGAGGACGGAGCGGATCTTCTTCAGCTTCTTCGCCTCGACGGCGGCGTCGTCGAGCAGCGCCACCACGAAGCCGGTGGTGACCTTCGTGCCGAGGGGGACCTCCACGCGCGCGCCGAGGCGGACGGCGTCGCGGAGTGCCTCGGGGACGGCGTAGGTGAGCGTGGCGTGGAAGCCGGCGGGGACGGCGATCTCTGCGTACGGCGTCACAAGCTGATGCCCAGCTCCGCCATCACCTTCTTCATGTCGTTCCAGACGTCCTTCTTGGCGGCGGGCGTACGGAGCAGGTAGGCGGGGTGGTACGTCGGCATGAGCTTGATGCCGTCGTAGTCGAGCCACTGCCCCCGCACGGCGGAAATCGCGTAGTTCTTCTCGGTGAGCGACTGCAGTCCGATCTTGCCTAGGGCGACGATGACCTTCGGCTGGATCAGCTCGATCTGGCGGCGGATGAAGGGGCGGCATTCATCGAGCTCGTCGGGCTCCGGGTTGCGGTTCTCCGGCGGGCGGCACTTCACGACGTTGGCGATGTAGACGTCGTCGCGGGTGAGCTTCATCGCCTTGATGATGTCGGTGAGGAGCTGGCCGGCGCGGCCGACGAACGGCTCCCCCTGCTCGTCCTCGTCGCGCCCCGGCGCCTCGCCGACGAACATGAGGTCGGCGTTCGGGTTGCCGACGCCGAAGACGACGTTCTTGCGCGTGCCGGCGAGCCTGCAGGCATTGCAGTTGTGGGTGGCATTCACGAGCGACTGCCACGGATCGTCGTCCCCAGCCGTCTCCAGTGGAGCGGCGGCCGCCTCGGCCGACGGCACGCGCGGCGGCGCGGTGAGATCGAGATGGGTGAAGCCGAAGTCGCGGAGGAGGTGGAGCTCGTGGAGGAGGTCCGGGTTCATCGCGGCGATTATCGTCTATACTTGCGGGCGGTCCTCAACCATGAAAAATTCAATCAAACTGTCTCTCTCCGCGCTGCTGCTTTGCGCGCTCACGCTGCCCGCCTTCGGCGCCCGCAAGGCGACGGTGAAGATCATCAACGCCAGCAACTGGGACATCCACCACATCTATCTCTCCTCCTCCGACGACCGGAGCTGGGGGGAAGACCAGCTCGAGGACGAAATCCTCAGCAAGGGTGACTCGCTGACGCTCACCAACATTTCCTGCGACCTGTACGACATCCAGGTGGTGGACGAAGACGGGGACGAGTGCGTGATCGAGGAAGTCGACCTCTGCGGCGACGAGAGCTACTGGAAGATCACCGACAAAGAGCTGCTGGAGTGCGAGGGGTACCGGTAGTCACGGACGGCGCGCGTCCCGCGCGCGCCGGAAACTCTCCTCCAGAGCACCTCGACGAGCCTTCCGCGACGGGATCGATGCCTTCCGCGACGGGATCGATGCCTTCCGCGACGGGACCGATGCCTTCCGCGACGGGATCGATGCTTTCCGGAACGGGACTGATGCCTTCCGGGACGGGAACGATGCCTTCCGGAACGGGACTGATGCCTTCCGGGACGGGACTGATGCCTTCCGCGACCGGACCGACGCCTAGAGGCGGGCGACGATGAGGTCGAGCAGCCGGTTCGCCACGACGCTCTTCGCCGCTTTGGCGATGCGGGTGGTGGTGCCGTCGCGGGCGATGACCAGGACCTCGTTCTGCTCGGAGTCGAAGCCGATCGTCTGATCGGCGACGTCGTTGGCGACGATGAGGTCGGCGCCTTTGCGCTGCAGCTTCTCGCGGGCGTTCTCCTCGACCGCGTTCGTCTCGGCGGCGAAGGCGACGATGAAGGGGCGGGGCTCGAGGCGGGCGACGTCGGCGAGGATGTCGGGGTTCTTCTTCAGGGTCAGCGTGAGCGTCCCGCTGTCGCTCTTCTTGATCTTCTGCGACGCCACCGCGTCCGCCGCGAAATCGGCCACGGCCGCGGCCTTGATGACGACCTGGTGATGGGGGGCGGCGCTCAGCACCGCCTCGTGCATCTCGCCGGCGGTGACGACGCGCGTGATCGCGACGCCGGCGGGCGCGGGGACGGACACCGGCCCCGAGACGAGCGTCACCGTCGCTCCCCTCCGCCGCGCCGCCTCGGCGATCGCATAGCCCATGCGGCCGGAGGAGCGGTTGGAAATGAAGCGCACCGGGTCGATCGGCTCGCGCGTCGGACCGGCGGTGACGAGGACGCTCTTCCCCTCGAGGTCGCGCGCGACAAAGTACGACTTCACGAGCTCCACGAGCACCGGCACGTCGGGCATCTTGCCCGCTCCCTCTTCGCCGCAGGCGAGAAGGCCGTTCACCGGCTCGATGATCTCCACGCCGCGCCCGCGCAGCGTCTCGATGTTCCGGGCGACGGTCGGGTGCGCGAGCATGTGCGTGTTCATCGCCGGCGCGACCGCGACCTGCGCGCGATGCGCGAGGGCGTACGTCGTCAACGCGTCGTCGGCGAGCCCGACGGCCAGCTTCGCCAGCACGTTGGCGGTGGCGGGGGCGACGAGCAGCAGCTCCGCCCAGCGGGCCAGCTCGATGTGATCGACGCCGCCGTGAGTGGCGTCGCCCCACTGGTCGGTGATGACGCCGTGCCCGGAGACGGCGGCGAGGGAGAGGGGGGAAACGAAGCGCGCGGCGTTCGGCGTCAGGATCACGCGCACGTCCGCGCCGACGTCGCGGAGCCGGCGCACCAGCTCGGGCGTCTTGTACGCCGCAATTCCGCCGGTGACGCCGAGGACGATGTGCATGGGCGTGTTGTCAGTTGTCGGTTGTCGGTTATCTGGGGCGTTCGGCCCGGGCGATACTCCACGGACAACTGACAACCGACAACCGAGAACTACTCCGCGGTTTCCAGCGCCGTCGTCTCTTCCGTCGGCGGCGTGAGCTGCCACTTCACCTGGTTCTTTTCCACTTCTTCCATGGCCACGCGCGTCGGCTTGGCGTGCTTGCTGCGCACGCGCGACGCGGCTCCCTGAATCAGCTGCTCCGCGCGCTTCGACACCAGCAGCACGTAGCGGAACTTGCTGTCAATTCCTTCCGGCAGTCCTTCCATTGCGATCCTCCTCTTTGAATCGCTCGGCCATCCTGCCGATAGCTTCGAGCGCGGTCTTGGTCTGTAGTTTCTTGGCGATGATCGCGGCCTTGAGGCACTCCGCCGCGATGTCCAGGTCGTCATTGATGATGATGTAGTCGTAGAAGTCCTTCCCCTCGCTGATCTCGTCGATGGCCTTGCGCAGGCGCAGGTCGATCTCCGTGCTCGTGTTCAGGCCGCGGCCGAGCAGGCGTCGCTCGAGCACGTCCAGGGACGGGGGGAAGATGAAGACGCTCAGGGAGCGGGGTTTCAGCGCGGGGTCTTCCGCGATCTGTTTCGCCCCCTGATAGTCGATGTCAAGGATCACATCCTGGCCGTCGGAGAGCCGTCCAAGGACCTCGCGGCGGGATGTACCGTACAAATTGGCATGAACGTGCGCCCATTCGAGAAATTCCCCCCGCGCGACCATGTCGCGGAAGGTCTCCTCGGACACGTAGTAGTAACTGATGCCCTCGATCTCCCCCGCGCGCGGCTGGCGGGTGGTGTGGGAGACGGAGAAATAGAGCTCGATGTTGACGTCGCGCAGGCTCGAACGGACGCGGTCGATCAGGGTCGTCTTTCCCGCACCGGACGGGCCCGAAACGATGAACAGCGTCCCATCCGAGTGGAAATTACTCGACATTCTGTACCTGCTCGCGGATCCGCTCCACCTCCGTCTTCAATTCTACGACAAGGGTGCGGATGGCCGCGGAGCGCGACTTCGAGCCCATGGTGTTGATCTCGCGGATGGTCTCCTGCGACAGGAAATCGAGCTTCTTCCCCGCCGCCTCCTTGCCGCCGATGGCCTTCTCGATCTGGTCGAGATGATGGGCGAGCCGCGTCAGCTCCTCGGCGATGTCCCCCTTCTCCACCATCACCACCACTTCCTGGGCGATCCGCTCCTGCGTGACCTCGGCGTTCGCCATCGCCGCCAGCTCCTGCACCCGCTGCTGGTAGGAGGCCAGCAGCTCGCCCCGCACCTCGTCGCGATGCGCCGACAACTGCCCGGTCAGCGACCGGATTGCCTGCACGCGGGCGGTGATGTCGTCGCGCAGCGAGACCCCCTCGCGCGCCCGCAGCTCGCGCATGGCTGTGAAGGCCTCGCGCACCAGCGCGAGCAGCGCCTCCCGCTCCTCGTCCGTGACCTCGGCGTCGAGCGCCTCGACCACCAGCAGGTCGGGCACGCGCATCAGATCGCTCCCGGTCATCGACGACCCGAGTCCCAGCTCCTCGGCGATCTTGCGGAGCTGAGGGATCACGGAGTTCGCGATCTGGGTGTTGATGCGGACGTTGTACTCCGGCTGCTGCGTCCGCTGGATGCGGATCGAGAGGTCGACCTTCCCGCGCGAGAAAAACTCCGACGCCAGCGCCCGCAGCGGCGCCTCCATGTCCCACATGTACTCCGGCAGGCGGACGCCTGCCTCGAGAAAGCGATGGTTGACGCTCTTGGTCGTCACCGTCGCGAAGTAGCGCGGCGAGAGGGCGCCGGAAGCGCGCCCGAAGCCGGTCATCGACTGAATCATCTGTTTTTCACCATCTCTTCGACCTCTTCGGTGAGGTCGTTCAGCGCACGCTCGACGCGCGCGCGGTACTCCTCGACGTCGCCGTCACGCGGGACGACGATCGGCTCCCCGTAGAGGTAGATCGTCTTCGTGAAGGGCCACGGCACGATCATCCGATCCCAGGAGCCCAGCAACTTTTTTTTTTACAGGCAAAGGCGATGGGCACGATCGGCAGCCCGGTCATCTGTGCGGCAAAGATCACGCCCGGCTTGGCCACGCGCGCCGGCCCCCGCGGTCCGTCGGGCGTGAAGACGAGGTTGCTCCCCTCCCGCGCGCGGCGGACGAACTCCCGCAGCGCCGCGCTGGCGCCCTTCGACGACGAGCCGCGGACCACGCCGACCTTGTACCAGCGGAAGACCTTCGCGCTGATCTCCCCATCCTTCGACTGCGAGCTCATCACCGTGATCGGATGGCGGAACTTCGAGTGCAGCATCAGCAGCAGGTGCATGTGCCAGAAGGCGAGGATGTACTGCGGCACCCGCTCCAGCCGCTCGGCATGCACGTGCTCGACGCGCACCATGGAGTTGAGGATGCGCACCACGAGCGGGGCCACCAGGTAGACGATCCGTATCACGCGACCACCTCATCATCGACGAACTGCAGGTCGTACAGCTTGCGGTAGACGCCGCGGCGCGCGAGCAGCTCCTCGTGCGTCCCCGCCTCGACGATGCGCCCCTTGTCGAGCACCACGATCTTGTGGGCGCTGCGGATGGTCGAGAGGCGGTGGGCGATGACGAGCGTCGTGCGGCCGCGCATCAGGTTGTTGAGAGCCTGCTGCACGAGGCGCTCCGACTCGGTGTCGAGCGCGGAAGTGGCCTCGTCCAGGATCAGGATCGGCGGATCCTTGAACAGCGCGCGGGCGATGGCCAGGCGCTGGCGCTGACCGCCGGAGAGGAGCACGCCGCTCTCGCCGATCTGGGTGTCGTAGCCCCGCGGCAATGCGGAGATGAACTCGTGCGCGTTCGCCGCGCGCGCGGCGTCGATCACCCGCTGCTCCTCCACGTCGGAGCGGCCGTAGGCGATGTTGTTGCGGACGGTGTCGTTGAAGAGCACCACCTCCTGCGTCACGAAGCCCATCAGGCGCCGCAGCGAGACCAGTTGCGCATCGCGGATGTCGACACCGTCGACGGTGATCCTGCCGCCGGTCACGTCGTAGAAGCGCGGGAGGAGGTTCACGAGCGTCGACTTGCCGGCGCCGCTGCCGCCGACGAGCGCGACGATCTCGCCTGGTGCGACGTCGAGAGTGATGTCGCGGAGGACCGGCGTTCCGCCCGCTTCGGCGGGCGGGTTGTCTGCACGGCCATAGGTGAAGGTGACGCCCTCGTAGCGGATGCCACGGCCGACGCTCTTCAGCTCCACCGCGTCCGGCTTCTCCGTGACGTCGTTCGGGACGTCGAGCATCCGGAAGACGCGCTCGGCGGCGGAGAGGGCGGTGTTGAGCGAGAGGTTCACCTTGTTGAGCTTCTTGATCGGCGCGTACATCAGCGCGAGCGCGGTGAGGAAGCTGACGAACTCGCCGGTGGAGAGCGCACCGGAGGCGATACGCGACTGCGCGTAATAGAAGAGGGCGACCATGCAGAGGCCGGCCAGCAGCTCCATGACGGGCGAGGTCAGCGCCTGGATGCGCTGCGCGGAGAGGTTCCAGCGGAGATGGCGGCGGGTGGCCTCGCGAAAGCGGCCGATCTCGAATGGCTCCATGGTGAAGGCCTTGA
>DASWNW010000058.1:0-10891 GCA_036399015.1 Thermoanaerobaculia bacterium
CCGCCTACGCGCACGGCGACGCGAACACGGAGCTCTTCCCCCGCCACACCGACCCGGTCTTCGACCCGATCGCCGCGGCGATGACCTCGGCCGACATCACGATCTCGGCGCTGCTCGACCCCGCCCGCGCCGCCCGCCTGACGCAACAGGATGACAACGTGACGTTCCGCGACGTCACCGACGCGCTGCTCGACGCCACCACCCAGCAGGGCCGCATCCCCCGCGCCACCCGCACGGTGCTGATGACGCGCCTCGCGCTGCTCGCGCGCGACGTGGAGACCGCCCCACAGGTGCGGGCGGAGGCGTTCGATGCGTTGCGGCGACTGTCGGCGCGCCTGACGCCCAACGGCGACGAAGCGGAGCAGGCAAGCCGCCGCGCGATGCGGGATGAGATCGGGCGCTTTCTGGAGCGCCCGGAGGAGTGGAAGGCGCCGGTGTTGCCGGCCGTGCCGCCCGGACCGCCCATCTAGCGCGTCTACGCGCGCGGAACCATTGCGCGCCGCACCGCGCGCAACGGGGGAACCGCGGCGCCGCAAGCGCCGCGGGGGCGTCTGGGCGTTTGCGGCTTGCGGGAAACGTCTTTCGCGAGAGCGGCTGACTCGCGAGGGGTTCGCTCTCGCCTCAATCGCTCCGCAAGCCGCAACACCCCGGACACCCCCACGCGCCTTGCGGGCGCGTGGATCCCCCGTTGCGCGCCGTGCAGCGCGCGACGGTTCCGGGCGCGCAGACGCCCATTACAATGCCGCCCGTGAGTTGGATCGTCCGCGCCGCCATCGCGCTCTGGGGGCTCTCCATCGCGATCGGCCTCATGCCGCGCGTGCAGCGGCCGGCGCGGCCGGACGCCCTCCCCGCCGCCCTCCCGGCGATGGGCCTCGACCCCTCCGGGCCGCTCTGGCAGTTCGCGCTCGTCATCCTGACGCCATTCCTCGTCGCGCTGGCGACCCGCCGGCTCGTGCTGCACGGGTGGGCTGCGTGGGCCTTCTCGGCGACGCTCGCCTCCGCCCCCGTCACCCTCATGCACTATGGAACGATGCGGCACGTCGTGCTGCACGGCGTCGCGGCGGCGCTGATCTACGCGGCGCGGAAGCTCGAGCCCCGCTTCACCCGCTCCGACGTCCTCCTCGTCCCCTGCGTCTTCAACTTCTACTTCGCCTTCCTCGACACCGGGTTCGGCAAGACCCCCGCCGCCACCTTCTTCCGCGCGGCGCTGGTCCTCTTCGCGCTGCGGCTCGCCGTCGGATGGCTCTCGAAGAGCGACCGGCCCGGCGCCGCCTTCGCCTTCGCGCCGCTCGCCTTCGTCTTCCAGATGCACTGGCTGCCGCCGATGGTCGCCGGCGCGCTCGCGCTGATCTGGCTCATCGGCACTCCCCTGCTCCTGGTCCGCCTCGATCCGCGCCGAGTCCTCCGTGCCGCCGCCTGGAGCGCCCTGCCGATCGCCGCCGCGGCCTATCCGCTCGCGCTGGCCGGCGTGAACTCGCCGCCTCTCCTCGACTTCTTCGAGGACGGCCACTCCCTCCTCCCCGCCTCCGAGATGGCGCGGGGGGAGCTGCCGTACCGCGACATCATCCCGATGCACGGCATCCTCACCGACGGCGGGCTCGATCTCGCCGCCATGAAGCTCATCCGCGACGACCTCGGCGCGATCCTCGCCTCCCGCCGCCTCCTCGCCGCCCTCACCGCCACGGCCATCTACGCGACGACGCTCGCCGTCACCACGAGCGCCGAGCTCTCGCTCCTGGCCGTCTTCCTGTCGCTCGCGCTCTTCCCCGCCGCATCGCTCTGGATCCGCTCGGTCGTCCCGCTCTTCGCGCTCGCCTGCGCCGCCGCCGCGACGCGCCTCCGCGCCCCCCGCTGGCTCGCCGGCGCCGGCGCGCTCTCGGTCTTCGCGGCCCTGTTCAGCCTCGACCTCGCCCTCTGCAGCGCCGTGATCTCGCTGCTGGCCGCGCTGCGCCTGCGCGCGGTCGGGCGGCTGCTCCTCGGCGCCGCTGCCGTGGCGATCCCCGTGACCGTGGTCATCGCGGTGATGGGCTTCCTCCCCCACTACGTCACCACGACCCTCTTCGACGTCATCGGGACCGGCGGCGTCTACGTCATCGCGCCGCTCGACCTGCCGCACGGCGTGCGCACGCTCGCCGAGATGACGAGCGCGATCTCCGCCTCTGAGCCCTTCGCGATCCTGATGTGGTTCGCGGCGCTGATCGGCGCGTCGGTGGTCCTGGCGCGCTCGCCCCTGCGCGCGAGCCGGAAGGACGCGGTGTGGCTGGTGGCGGGCTGGATGGTGCTCGCCGGCGCCGACTTCGTGCTGCGCCGCCACTTTTACTTCGCCTTCGTCCTCGCGCCGTTCCTCGTCGGCGCGCTGCTGGCGCTGCGGCGCCGCTCGCGCGCGGCGGCGATTGCGCTCACGGTCGCCCTCGTCTTCTACGCGAAGCCGTTCGCGCTCGTCTTCGACCTCAGCTCGCCCTTGCGGCGCAGCGGCGGCATCGATCCGGCCTCGTGGGCGGAGTACACCGGCGTCCCCCGCGCCCGCCACGCCATCGTCGATCCGATGACGCACGAGGCGCTCGGCGCGACGCAGCGCTTCCTCTCCACGCTGAAACCGGACGAGACCTTCTACGACTTTGCGAACGCGGCGACGCTCTACTACCTCTTCGACAAGCCGTGTCCCATCCGCTACGTCGAGGTGCCGCTGTACGAGTCGGAGGAGGAGCAGCGGCTGGTGATCGCAGCGCTGGAGAAAGACCGCAGCGTCCGCGCCGCACTCATCACTTTCCCCACCGCATACACCGCGATCGACGGCGTGGGGAGCCGCGAGCGGGCGCCGCTGGTGTGGCAGTACCTGGAGAAGAACTTCAGCCCGGCATTCAACGAAAACGGAGTGGAGTTCTGGCGCCGCCGTTGAAAGGAGCATGCGCTCCTTCGCTCCCCTCCTCCTCGTCCTCCTCTTCCTCCCCGCCTGCAGCACCGCCCCGCCCGACCCGCCGCCCGCGCTCGCCGAGCACGCTCATCCGCTCGAGAACTACGACCCGCTGATCCGCGCCATCGGCGACGCCCACCTGGTGCTCCTCGGCGAGGCGACGCATGGGACGCACGAGTTCTACGTCGAGCGGGCGAAGATCACCCGCCGCCTGATCACGGAGAAAGGGTTCACCGGTCTCGCGCTCGAGGCCGACTGGTCGGACGCGGCGCGCGTCGATCGCTACGTCCGCGGCATCTCGGAGGACACGACGGCGGAGGCGGCGCTGGGCGGATTCGACCGTTTCCCGCGGTGGATGTGGCGGAACCGGGAGTTCGCCGAGCTCGTCGAATGGATCCGCACCCACAACGCATCGCTGCCGGCGAACGCGCCGAAGGTGGGCGTGTACGGGCTCGACCTCTACGGCATGGAGGAGTCGCGCGAGGCGCTGAAGCAGCTCGCGAACCCGACCACGCCGGACGAGCAGTTCCAGAAGGAGCAGCACGAGCGCGTCGTCCGGAACGCCGAGGAGTACTACCGGGAGGAGCAGAGAGGGAGGGTGTCGACCTGGAACCTGCGCGACCGCCACATGGTGGCGACGATGGCGGCGCTGCAGAAGTACCTGATGCGGAAGAACGGGCGCGACCACATGGTGGTCTGGGCGCACAACAGCCACGTCGGCGACGCCCGCGCCACGAGCCGCGCCCGCTTCCAGGAGTGGAACATCGGCCAGCTGACCCGCGAGAACTGGCCCACCGGCGCCAGCTTCACCGTCGGCTTCACCACCCACAGCGGCACGGTGATGGCCGCCCACGAATGGGGCGGCGAGCCGGAGGTGCAGCAGCTCCGCCCCTCGATGCGCGGCAGCCACGGCGCGATCTTCCACGCCCTCGCCATCCCCAGCTTCTACCTGATCCTGAAGGACGTGGAGGAGCGCACGGTGACCACGCCCAGGCAGCAGAGGGCGGTCGGGGTGATCTACCTCCCGATGCACGAGGCGACGGCGCACTACTTCACCGCGACGCTGCGCGAGCAGTTCGATGCGGTGATTCACATCGATCAGACGAGGGCGGTTCAACCGCTGGATTAGTTAGCGCGTCCGCGCGCGCCGGAACCGTGCGCGCTGCACGGCGCGCACGGGGGAACCGTGGCGCCGCAAGCGCCACGGGGGTGTCTGGGGGGTGCGGCTCGCGGGACAGGTGTTCGCGAGAGCGGACGCGTCGCGAAGGGTTCGCTCTCGCTTGTCGGGCTCCGCCAGTCGCAAATGCCCAGACAACCCCACGCGCCGTGCGGGCGCGTGGCTCCCCCGTCGCGCGCGGTGCAGCGCGCGACGGTTCCGGGCGCGAAGCGCGCCCCCGCGCGCGCCAACGGCGCGCGCTCACTAACTTCTTCTGAAACTTTTCGTACTTGCTGGCGTATCGGTCTTCAGTCAGGAGAGGAAAGACATGTCCAGACTCGGAAAGATCCTCGCGTTACTGATTGTCCTCGCCCTTGCCAGCGTCGGCGTTTACGCGGTGGCGCGGAACGGCAAGAAGAACGACGGCGGGCTGAAGGAAGTCGAGGTCACGCAGGGCACCATCGTCGAGAAGGCGGTGGCGGTCGGCCAGATCCAGCCGCGCCAGAAGTTCCAGGTGAAGTCGAAGATCTCCGGGATCGTCCGCCGGGCGCTCGTCCAGGTGGGCGACACCGTCAAGGCCGGCGATCCGCTGTTCGAGATCGCTCCCGACCCCACCCCGCTCGAGGTCACCGAAGTCGACCGCAGGGTCGAGTCGGCCACCGCCTCCTTCCGCCGCGCCGAGGGGGACTACCAGCGCGCCAATGAGCTCTCCGCGGGCGGCGTCCTGCCGAAATCGGAGGTCGAGCAGAAGAGGGAAGCATTCGAGCTGGCGCGCGTGGCGCTCATGAAGGCGCAGCAGGACCGCGAGCTCACCCGCCGCGGGCGTCTCACCGCGGGCGGCCAGGAGTCGATCATCCGCGCGCCGGCGGCCGGCACCGTCCTCACCCGCGCCGTGAACGAGGGTGACCCGATCGTCCCCCTCACCTCCTACCAGCCCGGCACCGAGATGGCCACCATCGCCGACATGTCCGACCTCATCTTCAAGGGCACCGTCGACGAGATCGACGTCGGCAAGCTCTCGGTCGGCATGCTGGCCCGCATCAAAGTGGGCGCGCTCCCGACCGACGTCGTCACCGGCCACGTCCAGCGCATCGCGCCGCAGGCGCAGCAGAAGGAAGGGGCGACCCTCTTCGACGTCGAGATCGAGCTCGACCCGAACCAGAAGATCACCCTCCGCGCCGGCTACTCCGCCAACGCCGACGTGATCATCCGCGAAAAGAAAGACGTCCTGGTCGTCCCCGAGCGCCTCGTCACCTTCGAAGACGGCGGCAACAAGACCTTCGTCGAGCTCCCGGGCGCCGACCCGAAGGCAGAGCCGAAGAAGGTCGAGATCAAGACCGGCATCTCCGACGGCCTGAACGTGGAGATCGTGTCCGGGCTGTCGAAGGGGCAGAAGGTGGTGGAGCGGCCGCCGAAGGAGATTTCGTAGTGCGGCTGCGCCGCAGGTGCTCGTTGCTGGTTGCTGGTTGCTTGTGCGGCCTCGGCTGACGGGCGACGAAGCGCAACGGCACGAGCAACCAGTAACCAGCAACTAGCAACCAACATGGCTACCCTCAAAGACGCCCTCCGCCAACTCCTTCGCGACGTGCGCACGGAGAAGCTGCGCACGTTCCTGACCGTGTTCGGGATCATCTGGGGAACCGTTGCGATCAGTCTCATGCTCGCGTTCGGGACGGGGCTGAAGAAGCGGCTGATCATGAACGTCGCCGGGCTCGGCGACCGGATCGTGATCGCCTGGCCGGGGCTCACCTCCATCCCCTACGAGGGCTTGGGGAAAGGGCGGCGGCTGCGGATCACCGAGGAGGACATCGCGGCCGTGCGCTCCGAGGTGCCGGGGTTGAAGGCGATCTCGGGCGAGTACATGACGTCGATGCGGCTCGACTACGGCTCGAAGACGATGTCGGTCGACGTCTCCGGCGTCACCACCGAGTTCGGGAGCATGCGCAACCTCATCCCCTCGCCGGGCGGTCGCTTCATCAACCCGATCGACGATCGCGAGCAGCGGCGGGTGATCTTCCTCGGCGACAAGCTGAAGGAGAACATCTTCGGCCCCGGCGACGCCATCGGCAAGATCGTGCTCGTCAACCAGTCGCCGTTCCAGGTCGTGGGCGTGCTGGTGAAGAAGCAGCAGGACTCCAGCTACAGCGGCCGCGACAACGAGAAGTGCTTCATCCCCTCCTCCACCTTTCGCGCCCTCTCCGGCGACAAGTACGTCGACAACATGGTCTTCCAGGCCGCCACGCCCGACATCACCAAGAAGGTGATCGACGGCGTCAGCGCCGCCTTCGGCAAGCGCCTCCGCTTCGCGAAGGACGACAAAGAGGCGCTGTCGATGTGGGACACGACCGAGCAGTTCCAGTTCTTCGACGTGTTCATGCTCTCCTTCAACGCCTTCCTCGGCATCATCGGCGTGCTGACGCTGATCGTCGGCGGTATCGGCGTGTCGAACATCATGAACGTCGTGATCGAGGAGCGCACCCGCGAGATCGGCATCAAGATGGCCCTGGGCGCCAAGTCGCGCGCCATCCTCAACGGCTTCCTGCTCGAGACCATGCTCATCACCGCCTTCGGAGGCCTGGTCGGCTTCGTCATCTCCTTCGGCATCTGCGCGCTGTTCCCGGTGTCGCTGCACGAATACGTCGGCCAGCCGGTAGTCTCCCCCGTCGTCGCCCTCTTCACCGCCGTGGCCCTCGGCCTCGTCGGACTCGTAGCAGGTTACTTCCCAGCCCGGGACGCCTCGCGGCTGGATCCGGTGGTGGCGATGAAGCTATGAATTTGTTGCTTGTTGCTTGTTGCTGGTTGCTTGTGCGGCAACAGCTCCATGACCAGCAACCAGCAACCAGCAACTAGCAACCAGCAACTATGAAAAACGACCTCCACGTCATCCTCGCCCAGTTCTCCAGCGCCAGCTCGCTGCAGAAGAAGCGCGCGTTTCTCACCATCGCGGCGATCGCGTGGGGGACCGTGGCCATCCTCCTTCTCCTAGCGTTCGGGGAGGGGCTCAAGCGGCAGATGGACAAGAACCGGCGCTCGACGGGCGAGAACCTGGCGGTGCTCTGGCCGGGGGAGACGACGAAGGCGTGGAGGGGGATGCCGGCGGGACGGGCGATCCGCCCCCGCATCGACGACGTGGAGATGCTGCGCGCGCAGATGCCGGAGCTCAAGAGCGTGCACGGCGAGGTCGTCTCCTGGCGCACCGCCATGCAGTGGGAGCGCAAGACCGTAAACGGCCGCGTGATGGGAGCGCACCGTTCGTACGGCGACAGCCGCGTGCACTACCCGGTCGCCGGCGGCCGCTGGATCAACGCCGAGGATGAGAAGCAGCGCCGCCGCGTGGTGTTCCTCGGCGACGAGCTGGCCACCGACATCTTCGGCAAGATCGAGCCGGTCGGGAAGACGGTGCTCATCAACAACTCCCCCTACACCGTCATCGGCGTCATGCAGAAGAAGACGCAAATGGGGGTGTACGGCGGCCCCGACAAGTCGCACGCCGTCATCCCCTACACCACCTGGCGCGCGCAGTTCGGGCGCGACCGGCTGAACGTGCTGGTCATCCAGACGCACGAGCCGGAGCAGATGGCCGGCGCGCTCAAGCGCGTCAACGAGATCCTCGGCAAAAAGTACGGCTACGACCCCACCGACGATCGCGCCTTCGGCACCTGGGACATGGTCAAGACGTCGAAGCAGGGGCGAATGATGATCGTCGGCATCCAGATGTTCCTCGGCATCGTCGGCGCGCTGACGCTCGTCATCGGCGGCGTCGGCGTGGCGAACATCATGTACGCCGTGGTCAAGGAGCGCACGCGCGAGATCGGCGTGAAGATGGCCCTCGGCGCCAAATCGCGCTGGATCATCTGGCCGTTCGTCCTCGAGGGGCTGGTCTACACCTTCATCGGCGGCGCCCTGGGCATCACCATCGCCACGCTTCTCGTCGCCGCGGCCTCCTTCCTCCCGGTCGAGAACAACGAGGTCATGGCCTTCCTCGGCCGCCCGACGCTCTCGCCCGAGATCGGCGCCGCCACCTCCGCGATCCTCGGCGTCATCGGCCTGCTGGCCGGCTACTTCCCGGCGCGCCGCGCCTCGCGCATCGACCCGGCCGCGACCTTACGCTACGAATAGGACGACGCACATGAACACGAACGACACCATCATCCGCATGTCGAACATTCGCAAGGTCTACGACACCGGCAAGGTGAAGGTCGAGGCACTGAAGGGCATCGACCTCGACATCTATGCCGGCGAGTTCGTGGCGATCGTCGGCCCCTCCGGCTCCGGCAAGTCGACCCTCATGAACCTCCTCGGCTGCCTCGACACGCCGACCGACGGCACCTACCAGATCGGCGGCGACAACGTCGCCGGCGTGACGCGCGACGAGCTGGCGGAGATCCGCAACCGCCGCGTCGGGTTCGTCTTCCAGAGCTTCAACCTCCTCCCCCACCTGAGTGCACTGGAGAACGTCGAGCTGCCGATGCTCTTCGGCGGCGTCGCGCCGAAGGAGCGCCGCAAGCGTGCCACCGAGCTGCTGGAGAAAGTCGGCCTCGGCGACCGCGTCGATCACAAGCCGACCGAGCTCTCCGGCGGCCAGATGCAGCGCGTGGCCATCGCCCGCGCGCTGGCGATGAACCCCGACATCCTCCTGGCCGACGAACCGACCGGAAACCTCGACACCACCTCCGGCACCGACATCATGTCGATCTTCAACGAGCTGTGGCAGAGCGGCAGGACACTGGTCATCATCACCCACGACCCCGCCCTCGCCCGCCGCGCCAGCCGCGTCGTGGAGATCCGCGACGGCCGCATCACCAGGGACACCAGGAACGAAGTCGCCGCGTAGCCGTGCCGGCTCGTGCCATGATTCGCCGCGGTCGATGCGGCGCACGTCCCTGATCGCGAGCGACCAAGCACTCCGGCCCGCTCGTGCTGCCGGTGAGCGCGCCGCTGCTGTGGCGCCACTGGCGCGCGGGGCTGTCGCCGTCCTCTTTGCCACGTACGGCTTCCGGTTCGCGCCGTACTTTCCGAAGTACTTCGCTACATCGCGGCGAATGCGGAGCGTCCGACGTTCTATTTCCCGCTGGTCTTCACGATGAAGGCGAGCATCGCCATGCTCATAGTCACCGCCTGCACCGCGCGCGCGAAACAGAGGCTGCTGCTGCTCGCGGCGCCGCGCCGCTGCTCGTCCGCTCGCGCGCCGTGACGACGGTGGTCCTCCTCTTCCATCTCCTCGCCGGGATGGTCGCCGCCCCCTGATTACATCGCCTACGTGAACGAGCTCTGGGGCGGCGCGGAGACCCCGCCCTCGGATGGACGGCCGGCGGCGTGCGCGTCGCGCCGCTTCCGCCGGTGCTGCGCGGGACGGTCTTCCTGAGCGCGGCGGTCCTGCCGCCACGCGGCGGCCGCGAGTACCTCTCGATCGCGCGAGGGGAGCCGCTCGCGGTGCTGGGCGGGAGCGTTCTGGTCTACGAGGGCGAGTTCCACGTTCCCGAGCTCGCCGCGCGCGTGCAAAGGATTCGCGAACAACAACGCGCGCGCCCGGTTTTGCGGTAACGTGGGGCTCCTGAACTGGAGGATTCCATGCGTCGCTTCGCCGTCCCCTTTGTCGTCCTTGTCCTCGCAGCCTGCGCCTCGGGCGGCAGCACCGCCGGCGAGCGTCCGTCCGGCATCATGCAGCCCGACATCGAGGTGAAGATCGCCGGCAACGTCTTCTTCGGAGGGACGGCCGAGGCGCCGATCACCTTCGACGTCTTCATCCGGAATCGCGCCGCCGAGACGCTCAACCTGCGCGAGATCGAGATCACCGCGCCGAACATGAGCACCTACTCCGTCCGCCCCGCCCGCCGGAACTTCAACGAGACCATCCAGGCGAACGAGGAGAAAAAGTACACGCTCTTCAGCACCGTGCAGACGCTGGTCGCGAACCCGCGCGAGCCGCTGTCGCTGCGGACCTACGTCACCTTCGAGACCGACGGCCTGCGCTGGCGCGAGATGGTAGTCGACCAGTAGGGCTCAACGCGGCAGCAGGTGCTTCTGCACCTTCCCCAGGGCCGTCCTGGGGATCGCCTCGACGCGCACGAAGCGGCGCGGCACTTTGAACGACGCGAGCTGGGCGCGGCAGGCCCGCTCCAGCTCCGCCTCGTCGAAGTCGCCGACGAGGTACGCCACCGGCACCTCGCCGCGCACCGCGTCCTCCACCCCCACCACCGCCGCCTCGCTCACCCCCGGCTGCTCGAGCAGCAGCTCCTCGAGCTCGCGAGGATAGATGTTGAAGCCGCCGGAGATGATCAACTCACTCCGCCGTCCGAGCAGCGTGTAGTAGCCGTCGGGTGAGACGCTGGCGAGATCGCCGGTGCGGAAGAAGCCGTCGGAGTTGAACGCGGCCGCGGTGGCGTCGGGACGGCGCCAGTATCCGGCGAAGACGTTCGGGCCGCGCACCAGCAGCTCCCCCTCTTCGATGCGCACCGAGACGCCCGGCAGCGGAAAGCCGACCGTCCCCGCCCGCCGCTCCCCCACGTACGGATTGCTGACGTTCATGAACGTCTCGGTCATGCCGTAGCGCTCGAGGATGGTGTGGTCGAAGAGTTCGCGGAACTGCTCGAGCACCTGCGCCGGCAGCGGCGCGGAGCCGGAGACGAAGAGGCGCATGCGCGCGCCGATCGCGCGCGCGGTCTCGGGCGGCGTGTCGAGCAGGCGGACGTACATGGTCGGCACGCCGAAGAAGAGAGTCGGCTGGAAGGCGAGGAATTCATCGACGGCGGTGCGGTGGTCGAAGCGCTCCAGGAGGCGCATGCGGCAGCCGCTGACGAGCCAGGTGTGCAGCCCGTTGC